>DJVH01000129.1 GCA_002440825.1 Bacteriovoracaceae bacterium UBA6261
TGGTTTTGGCTACGATCCTGTTTTTATTCCAACTGAAGCAGGGGGCGACCTGACTGTGGCCGAACTTGGCGAATGGAAAAACAAGAACTCACACCGGGCCCTGGCCGTTCAGTTTGCCCAAAAGTTTTTCGCACAAAGAAGCTAAAATTCATTGCCAGAGTGTCATTTTTTTAATATAAAAGTCACCTATCTTTTAGATCACGTGATGTCGGAGCGTAGCGCAGTTGGTAGCGCATCTNNCAGAGGGTCGGAGGTTCAAATCCTCTCGCTCCGACCACTTTTCAAATCCCTTCCCTTTTCTCTCTTATCAATTAAATTTTTATTATAAATAACTTCGATTATTTATTTTCGATAAGCTCACCAAAAGAATTCGCTCTCGTTGTATGGTTAAGCATGATGCGAATAAATTTGATTCTCATTCTTTGTTTATTCTTTTCTTGCAGTGACGGTGGTTCCGGCAATTCACCAGGCAATTATTCCAATTATCAGGCCGAGACTCCCCGGCCAAATACGGTCGATGCTCTGTCTTCTTATATGTGGTATCTCCTCAATACCGGCCAGAGTATTTTTAATTCTTATCATGGAACACCTGGTGCTGATGCTCATTTGGGAAATGCTCATGATATCGTCACAGGCCGCGGAGTGACTGTTGTCATTTCAGACGGTCGAATTGATTTCTCTCATCCTGATCTGGCAACCAATGCAGATCTCTCCCGTTCACGAAATTACGTTCACACTTCACCACCTTATCTGGGAAATCCCAATACGACTGACGATTCAGATTCTCATGGAACAGCAACTTCCGGTTTGATCGGTGCTGAAAAAAATAATGGCATCGGAACGTTTGGAGTTGCCCCAAATGCTACTCTTGTGGGGTTCAATTTCATCAGCAGTGATCAGACGCTTGCAAAATACATTGATCAGATGTCACTCACTGGTGGAGAAGTTTTTAATTATAGTTACGGAACGAGTACGTGTTTCGTCAATCCAGTCGAAGGTTTGAACGACTTGCGATCGAACTCTGTTTCCAGAAAAAATATTTATGTGATTTCCGGTGGCAATGATTTTTTAGATACGTTGGAAAGTTGCGGTGGATCCTCCAATGAAATTTACACTGGAAACGGAAATCTTGATCAAATTCAAAGTTATCCTTACGTGATCATGGTTGGAGCGACAACTTCAACAGGAAAAATGGCGAGCTATTCTACACCAAGTTCCAATAACTGGATTTCAGCGCCCGGTGGAGATTCAAAAGCGGGAATGATTCTCGATGATCTCGTCGGCTGCACCCGCGGCTGGGGACAAACAAGTTCACCCGGGCCGTTTGATAATAATGAAAATGGATTGAATCCATTCTGTTCTTACACCGCTTCGTTTATGGGAACCTCTTTCTCCGGCCCGATAGTCAGCGGTGCCATTGCACTTTTAAAAGAAGCCAGTCCAGACCTCGGCTGGCGACAAATTAAATATATACTTGCAAAAACCGCAAAAAAACTTAATCCAAATGAAGGCGACAAAGGCCATCCGCTCGGTGATGATCTCGCCGGCCATACTTATAGTTATGGCTGGAGAACAAATGCGGCAGGATTTAATTTTCATAATCTTTACGGTTTTGGTCAGCTCGATATTGAAAGTGCTGTTTCGGTGGCAAAAAATATCAATTTCAATCTCTATGAATTAATAAACACCGATGCTTTGGATGATTCTCCTTCCTATGACAGTGGAAAAATCAATGTCTCCATTCCGGATAAATCCGCTGCCGGAATGACCTCCACACTTTCAGTGAACCGGCACAATATTGTCCTGGAACATGTTCTTGTCACAGTTTCCATTGATCATCCTTATGTTGGAGATGTTGGTCTGGAACTCACTTCTCCAGCCGGTACGAAGAGTAAATTGATGATGATCAACAACAACATTCTTCCTCAGAATTTTGTGAATGTGACTTTTGGATCAAATGCATTTTACGGAGAGCGATCGGCGGGAAATTGGACGTTGAAGGCAATTGATGGAGCAGCTGAAGATGTAGGAAAATTAGTTTCATGGAAATTATCTCTGATAGGAAATAAGGGCGATTCTTCTGGAGATCTTATTCCCCCGGCAGCCGTTTCCGCTTTGGCCATGAATGGAAATACACTGAGTTTTTCTCCTCCGGCCGATAATGATATCGCCCGTTATGAAGTCTGCATTTCTACCGACACGAGTTCTTGCGGTGAAGGAGACTTTCGCAATCTAAAAAATAATACAAGCTCTACGATCACATCGTTTATCAACAACGGGACTAAAAAAATTCTTCTCTCAGGATCTACTTATACAGCTCATGTGCGAGCTGTTGATACCTCTGAAAATGTCTCAGCCGAGCAGACTGTTTCCTGGACAGCACCGTGAAAAGAATCATTGGTTTTTTTCTCATTTGTCTTGCTCTCTTTCTTTATTGGCAGTGGAAAAAACCACGGCCTGTTGAAATGCAGATTAATAAAAATGAACTCGTGAAAATACCTTTGGCACCAGAGGTTCCGCTGATTGTCCGCAAACACGATGAAAGCGCCAAACCTCACCTGGCCAAGAAGAAAAAATGGGAATTACCTCTGGGGTATTATCCCCAGAAAAAAATGAATTTTAAAAAATCACACCTGTGGATTTTACAAGGGCTTACGGCGACCATCAAAAAACGTGAAGGCGTCAAAGAAGTGGCCCGGCTCAACCAATATTATATTTATAAAACCTCGCAGGACGAACTTCACAATATCGTTTACGACGATGAAAAGCGTCAGTACGGCGTTCTCACTCTGGAGCTCACCGTCGTAACGACAGAGGGGGTCCTTCCAGGAATTGCTCAAAAGTATGGCCTGCAGATCCTCCGGGAAGGAACCGAAGGAACCGAATCCATTGTGCGCTCCGATTCGAGCACATTTTTCACTCGGGATTTGCCCTATTTTGCCAGGGAAGACGGCCTGATTTCCTTTCGTCCGTACGTCTCCTACGGGCTGGCCAAATTTCGCTAAGGATAAATCCTCTAAAATTCACCGTTTTCCCTCTGAAAAGTGGACTCTTACAAACTCTATCTGTGGCTTTTTCTCGTGTACTATTTAGACACTTTATGACACATTTGTTAGGCTCAAATTAGAGACACACACAATATAAACAACACACAGCAAAGGACGCGCTTGTGAAGTTAAAGAGACTTATTTTACAAGGTTTTAAATCTTTCAAAGATCGCCAGATCATTCATTTCGATGAAGGGATCACTGGGATCGTAGGCCCTAACGGTTGTGGTAAATCCAACGTCGTAGATGCCCTCTTCTGGGTTATGGGTGAACAATCAGCGAAACACTTACGCGGTAACTCGATGAAAGACGTTATCTTCGCCGGTTCATCGAAATATCAACCAGGTTCTTTTGCGGAAGTTTCTCTCGTCCTTGAAAACGACGACGGAAAACATATCCACATTGGAAACCAGGTTTCATCTCCAACTGAAATCCAGCTTACAAGAAAGCTGTATAGAAACGGTGAAACTGAATACCGGATAAACGATATTCCTTGTCGCTTACGTGACATTCAGGAAGTGTTCATGGATACAGGGGCGGGCGCGAAGTCATACTCGATTATCGCTCAAGGTGAGATCCACCGTCTCGTAAATCAGAAACCTGAAGAACGTCGAGTGATGATCGAAGAAGTTGCAGGGATCACAAAATTCAAAGTTCGCAAAAAAGAATCTTTGAAAAAGATCGAGCAAACTGAGCAGAACCTTGCGCGTTTAAATGATCTTCAGTCAGAAATTGAAAAAAACCTTAAGGCCCTTGAGAAGCAAGCTGAAAAAGCGGAACGCGCTCGTGAGCTAAAGCATAAAGTTGAAAGATACGATCTTGTGGTTCATTCTCACAAAGAATTCGACCTTCTTAAAAATTACAAAGAAAGTAAAATTGTTGTCGACGCACGCACGGAAGAAATTGAAAATCTTTCAGCGAGAAAAAGCGTTCTGGAAATCGGTCTTGAAGAAGAACGTTACAGAAAAGATGAAGAGACAGCAAAGATCGAAGAACTTCAAAAAGAATACAACCAGATTTCTAAAGAGCTTGCAGCTGCTGAAGAAAGACTTGTTTACCTTTGCAAAACTCAATCTGAAAAAGAAAAACTTATCGAGACTCGTGAAGCAGAAATCGCTTCAGTTAATACTGAGCTTGAGGGAAGAGAGCAGAAGCTTGAGACTTTAAAAACAGAACTTGAGTCTTGGGAAAAGAAAGGCGAAGAAGATAACGACTTTGCAATGCTGGAAGAAAGAGTTGAAAACTTAAAAGAAGAACTCGAGTTTAAAACGCAAAGCTGGAACGACCTGAAAGATGAAATTGAAAGTGAAAAAGACTCTTTCAATAAAATCGATCAGGAGCTTTTTAGAAACACTTCCCGCCTTGAAGAATACGCAGCCTCACTTCAGGATTTAACAAAAGAAATCGAAGCTCTTGAATCACAATACTCTGGTGTAAACACTCAGATCGTAGCAGAGAGAGAAGCTGTCGCAGTCGCTGAAAAAAATGCAGCAGACCTGAAAGAAAAAGAAACAGTCCTTCGCGCCCAGATCGATGAAGCACAAGTTGCTGTTCGCGAACTTGAATTAAACTTCACAGCTAAATCGAAAACACTTATTCAGACAGAATCTAAACTTCACTCATTGATTGAAGTAAATAAATCTCTTGAAGGGAAGAAAGAAGGAATTTCTGCTTTCCTTAAAGAAAACGAAGAAGGCTTTGCTCTTCTTGGAACACTTATCAAGTGTGAAGAGAAATACACAAAAGCCGTTCAAGCATTGCTTTCAGAATTCATGGAAACGCTTGTTTCAACAGCGACTGTTGATTCATCGCTTTTCTCATGGATCGAAGCTAACCAAAAAAATTTTGATTACTTAAAAATGGCTTCTTCAGAAAAATTATCTTCTGAAACTGTGGCCCGTTTAAAATTAACTCTTGGTGATGATCTTGTTTCGTTAACCGACATCCTGGAAATGGAGGGAGAGTTAAAAGAAAAAATGTCTTCTTTCCTTGATGGTTACTTCATTGCTTCTGAACTTTCAACTGACGTCATGTCTTCAATCTCTGCCGACATTCGTTTCAAGGCGATTGCAACTCTTGATGGTTCAAGAAAAGTCGCAAATCTTGGCGGTGCTAAACTTATTTCAACAACTGTTGCTACTGACGAAGCTCAAGGTTTTGTTGCTAGAAACAATATGATTGAAGAGCTTAAAGTTGTTGTCGCAAATCTTCAGACTGAAGTTGCTGAGCTAGAGTCGCGCTCACAAGCTGAACGCGAAAAACTGGAAGCGCAAAGATCTGAATTTGATACTCTTCGCGATCAGGCAGCAGAAGCCCGTGCTCAATTCTCTTCTAAGAAATCAGCACTGGATGCAAAACTGTCGAGTTTTGAATCAGGGTTTACACGTCTCGAAATCTTAAAAAACAGAAAGCAGGAAATTTCTAAGTCACGTCTCGATATGATCGAGTCTGAAGAAAAGCTTTCCCGCAAAAAAGAAGAACTTCAAACCGAGCTTGCTGAAAAGCAATCGCGTTTCGAAGAACTATCAGAGGAAGTTGAACTTCAACGCCAGGCTTATGAAGATGAAAGATCAGTTTTCCTTCAAAAACAAGTTGAAGCAAAATCTTTCGAGTCTACGATCAAGAGTTTGAATTCTCAGATTGAAGATTTAAATGGTCAGATTGAAAGACTGAATCAGCGTCTTGAAAACAACAAAAATCTTGTTGCTCAATACAATACTGAAATCGATCAGATCATTGCTGAGCTTGAAGAACTTGAAGCAAGCAATAAAGAAACATCTCTTGTTCTTTCTGATAAAGAAGACGTTCTCAACCTTCTTAAAGACTCACTCGGACAACTTCTCCTTTCTATGAAAGACAGAGAAGACGAAGTGAAAAACATCACTTCAACAGTGAACAAGCACCAGCGCGAAATCGCAGAACTTGAAGTGAAGCTTTCACAATACATCATTGAAGAAGAGCAAAACGTTCGCAATATCTTTGAAAAATATCAGATCGATCTTCGCCATGTTCTTGGTCGTTTCCTTGAATACACGGAATCAGACTATACTGACCTCAAAGATGTTAACTCTATGTTCTGGATGGAAACGGAAGAAGGACCAAAAGAAATCGACCGCAAAGATTTCGAATTTGTTCGCCGTTACGGACAGGATCTTAAAGAATGTTCAGATAAACTTAAAAACTACAAGCTTGAGTTCGGTCGCTTAGGCGATATTAACTGGCAGGCGATTGAAGATTACGAAAGACAAAAACTTCGCGCTGACTTCCTTAAAGTTCAGGAAGTGGAGCTTAAGTCTTCTCTCGAAGATCTTCAAAAAGCGATTGCTCACATTGATGAAAAATCTAAAGCGCGCTTCCAGGCTGCTTACGAAGAAGTTAACTCTCGCTTCCAGAAAGTTTTCCCTATCATCTTCGGTGGTGGATCTGCTGATCTTAAGATTGTCGGCGATATCAATGATGCTGAATGCGGGATTGAAATCGTTGCTCAGCCACCAGGCAAGAAAATGCAGAACATTAACCTAATGTCGGGTGGGGAAAAAGCTATGACTGCGGTCAGCTTAATTTTCTCAATCTTCCTGGTTAAACCGTCTCCGTTCTGTCTTCTGGATGAGGTTGATGCTCCTCTTGATGACGCTAACGTAGGACGTTTTAACGAGCTTTTAAGAGAGATGAGTTCAGACTCCCAGTTCATCTTGATCACTCACAATAAGAAGACTATGGAGCTTAACGACACACTTTACGGCGTTACAATGCAAGAGCCGGGAGTTTCTAAAGCAGTCTCTGTACAGCTTCACTAATTTCAAACAAAATAATAAGGGCCCGCTCAGTAAAAGCGGGCCCTTTTTTATTTCTGGAGGCCTCAAATGAAATTGCTGGTTCTTTTATTAGGATTGATTCTTTCACAGACGTTGTCTGCGAGCACGATCATGAATGCGACTTTGATTCGCAATAAAACTTATCTTTATATCGAAATGGTTGACGAAAGTTTTGTTCCGCCTTTTGAAGCAGGTGAACTGTGGAAGATTGTCAAAGGTGACTGGTCTCGCAAATGGATCAATGAAAAAGAAATGCAGCTTGATTGCCAGGCGGTTCCTTCGCGATTGGGAGATATGTTTGGTAAATGTATTTTACTTTTTCCATGGTCGCAGTTTCAAAAGATCGGCGATAAGATGGTTTTCAAGGCCGAAGGCGCGATTGCAGCTAAGCTGAATCAGTATTTTATTGATAGTGCCTATCTTTCCATGCAGGGAAATCAGGCGTATCTTTCTAGCTACAATACAAGAAGACTTTTCTTCTTTGGGATAAACGAAAATTTAATTGATACTTCACTATGAAAAATAAGCTTTGGTTCAGAAGAAAAACATATGGATGGGGTTGGACCCCGATTACCTGGCAAGGATGGACAGTAACGTTTGTCTTCGTGGCCATTCCTCTTATTGTAAAGCTCCTCGTTAAGACTCTGGATTATCCAAAACACGTACAGAACTTTGCAATGCTTTCGACATTGCCGCTTGTCCTGGTTGGGCTCACTGTCGTTTGTCTTCGCTACGGCGAAAAGCCTCGCTGGCAATGGGGACTTAAAACAACCAAGCTCTCTCATATTGATATCAATGTAACCGATTACAAAAAAAGTGTTCTTTTTTATGATTTGATTTTGCTTTCTCTGGGATGGGATAAAATCGTTTCACGTATTGAGCACACAGCTTACACTGACGGCACTTTGAAAATTATCATTAACCCTGTTGACGATAAATTCAAAGGACATGGTTTCCACCGCAAACAAGTGGGTTTAAACCACCTTGCCATCTATGCCCCAACAAAAGAAATCGTTGATGAATTTCATAATGAGATTTTAGTCGCGAATGAAGTTCCTGTTCTTTATAACGGTCCGGCCGGCGATAAAGATTATTATTCAGTCTATTTTGAAGATCCTGATCGTATCAAGCTGGAAGTGGTCTATGCTCCTCATTATTGTGAGAAGAATTACTGGCCGAATACGATTGAAAATAATTTCGATCCGAATTCTTAAACTCTCTTGACTGTCACCCGGATGTTTTTGTCCGGCTTCAAAGTCACATATCCTTTCATACGGATGTTTGTTTGAGTCGTCTGAACTCTGTGTTCTTTGAAAAAATGTATACAGAGAAGGGCCATTTCAAGAACGGCGAAGCGCGCTCCTATACAATTGCGTTTTCCCAGTGAAAAAGGAAGAAAGGCGTTTTTTGGAGCTTTGTTGTAAAGTTCGTGACCTTCCAGAAATCTTTCGGGAATAAACGTATTAGGGTCTGACCACCATCTGGGATCACGATGAGTAACCAGAGGGGAGACCGCAATCACCTGGCCCTTTTTAATTTTAAATTCACCGATGCTGGAATCTTCAGCTGCTTCACGGGAGATGATCCAGCCTGCTGGATTTAACCTCATTGTTTCATTGAGAACGGCATTGAGATAAGGGTATTGGTTGATAGCGAGCGAGTTATCAAACTTGTAATCGTTGCGTTTGCATTCATCTGCAATTTTTTCCTGCGCCTCAGGATGTTGGGCGAGATAGTAAAATAACCAGCTCATCGTGAGGGCCGTCGTCTCGTGTCCGGCCATCATAAACGAGAGGATTTGATCCCAAATCTGGCTTTTTGAAAGTTTTAATCCGTTGTCTTCAGCCTTCATAAGAAGATCGAGAAGGTCACGAGGAGGAGCATCTTCGGCGAGCAGTCTGGCGTTGTATATCGAACTCACTGTGCTGTTTAGGTAGTGATAAGATTTTTTGAAATCCTGATTGTCTTTTAAAGGAAGAAAAACCGGAGGATTTACAATATTGCTCATTCGCCGTGAAACAAAGCGGATACAATCGAAGCTGGCAGAAACCAGCTTGTCGAGATCTTTATCGGCAAAACTTTTTCCGAAAAAAGAAGCAAAGGCTACTTCAAGAGTGAGATCAAACATGTATTTGGTCCAGTCTATTTCATGATTGACTGTTACATGATCCGCATATTTTTTTGTAATGCGATTGATATGCCCGAGAAGAACATCCATTCCTTCTTTTCCAAATAGAGGATTCATGAGTTTTCTCTGAAGGGCCCAGTCTTTTCCGGTGGAAGTGAGAAGTCCGTTTCCCATAAGCATTCGAAGAGAATCGTATTGCTTGCCTTTGATAAATTGATCAGCTTTATCAACTAAGATTTCACGATAATGATCAGGATGAAGAAAAAGATAAAGATTGAGATGAGCAAAGCGAAGTTGCAAAGCATCGCCATGTTCTTTTCCCATTCTCAGGTAAAAATAAACACCTTCGTTCTTTGCACTGAGAAGATGACCAACCAGAAAATTTCCCGGCACTTTGAAAGGCTCTTTTGTCACTGCTTTTGTATTGGCCATGCTTAATGTTATAGTTGAGTATGCACACTCGTCAAATATCGGCTCCATTCAATCTCTCTTTTCAAGACAAGTATATTCTCGCGTTTGAAAGAGAAGATCTTCCTTTTAACTCTCATCTTGTTTTGGATTGTGAAGGCGAAGTTGATGTGCAGAAAGTAAAAAACGCTTTTAAAAAACTCATTGAATTAGAGCCCTTTGCACGCATCATTCCGGATTTAGAAACCGGGAGATTTCGATTGGTTGAAGGTGATGACGGTGAATCACAATTTTTCACATTAAAGGAAAATGAGCTGGAAGATTTTTGGGAGAAAAAATTTCTTTTTCCTGATGAGCTTGCAGTGAGAATGGGGATTTGTGAAAAGAAAATAATTTTTTCATTTCATCATGCCATTTATGATGGACACGCGCAGTTTAATTTCCTTCAGGATTTTCTCACGGTTTACTTAGGAAAAAGTTATCAGTCCCGCACACTTGAAAAAGATGTGTATAAGTTCAGAAAATATTTTCTGGAAACGAAGCCATCCTGGTATTTCAGAAATCTTTTACCTCTGTTTAAAGTACAAAAGAAAAAAGGTAAGACCCGGATTGCCAGGCTTTATGACAGCGAACCAGCTTCACGCAAAGTGGATATGGAACTTATCGAATTAGATCGTAAGGTCATGGATCAGGCTGCGAGAAAAAAGGCTCTGTCCTCAAGCGCTTTTATTTCTCTCGTAGGGGCTAAAGCAATGGATAAACTTCTGCGTGAGAGAGGGGATGAGGAAAATCCAATTGTTTTGTACATCACCAAAAGCATGCGTTTTGAATTTAAAGTTATGCGAGCATATCAAAATCTTCTCGGTTTTATCTGGATGAAAATCGAGCGGTCCGAAATCGGAAAGTCTGATTTCGGAGTTAAGTTCAGAGACACTTATAAATTCCGGAGCGGTGAAGATGAAGTGAGAAAAACACTTTTATTGGGGGCGCTGCTGGTTAAACTTAAATTGTTCGCAGAGCTTAAAAAAATACTGCGCAAAAAAGAAGAACGTGTGCACGACTGCACACTTCTAGTCAGTAGTGGAAGAACTCCTGCCGAAATTGTTTTTCCTGAAGAGTGGAAGATTAACCGTCTTTACGCCAAGGGAAGTATGCATCGCTCACCGGGAATCGGACTGCTTGTGACAAGCTTTAAGCAAAAGGATTTTATCTGCATTGAATATTTGCGCGATTCATTTAAAAAAGAAACGATTGCTCGCTTTAAAGAACTCGTTCTCCAGGAACTTCAGGAATAAATAGATCCCATAATATCGGCCATCTTTTTTTCAAGCTCTTCCTGCGTTTTGAAATCAGAAGGACAAAGCGCAGGATGAATGCGCATGAGCACAGGAAAAGGAATCAACAGCGCTAGTGGTGTAAAAATAAAAACCAGATAAGAAATAAAAAAATTCAGTACCAAAGGTGTATGATTTTTTAAAAGTGCATAAGCAAGAATGGAAAGCAGAACTTGGCCCAGCGATACGGACAGCCATTTCAATCCTAATAACCATGGAAGAATCAGAATTTTAGAAACCCATTCACCACTGAAGAGAATGGGATTCACAAAATGAGATCCTTTAAATGTTATGGGTATTACCTGCACATTATGCAATCGAGCGATTTTTGCCCATCCGTGTGAATCTTCAAAAGTTGTTTTTTTGTAATCCCATATAGATCTCAGTGCCTGGCGGTTTCCCCCTGGAAAAATCATCAGAGAATCACCTTTTTTAAAAACTTCTTCGGCCACTTCATAGGTCGCTGGTACAGCTCCGATTTTTTCAAAGTAGTGCTTTATACCTGTAACTTTAAATATGGCGGGATGAGTGAATCCATAAATAGTCGAATCGGGCAGCAGCTTCTGAAGTGTAAAAAGTGAAGAATGGCTCTCCAGCAGGGCGCCTACATTGTGGTTAGCAATAAAAAGCAATGGCCCGTTGGGCGGGACATTCTCAAGTCCTTCAATTTTAAAACGGAACAAAAAACGCAGAACCGGCCAGAGGGTTCTCCTCATGGTGTTAATTAAGCCAGGGCTTCGCTTTTCGCTGTAAGTACTCATGAATTCAAGTATAGATCAATTGTCCATTCCTTGGGCGGCCGATTGGAGCGATCTGGAAATTTTACAGATCTCCACGGGGGGGGCTGGGAGCGTGTTACCTTGAGTGCATGTCAAAAAGACGGTCTATCCCACTTAATTCTCTTGAGAAGTTCATGCTGGCGCACGAATCGGAATACGTTTCCTATAACAGCCAGCTCATGGTGGAATTCAAGGGAGATGTTCGCCTTCAGGATTTAAGAGCGGCCATTGATCTGGCCATTAAGGAAATTCCGCTTTTACGATCAAAGATTAAAGAANNCTGGAACCGCTACTATCTTACTCAGGCGGATCTCACTTCCTTTGATGTTGTCGAATTACGAGATGAAGTCCTTTCTCAGGAATCGATCGATGAATTTTCTCAAAAAAAATTCAACCTGCAGCTTTCTCCTGCTTTTCGTTTTCTTATTGGAAAGACTGAAGCGGGTAAAAATATTTTAATCTTCAACGTGCACCACACTCTTTGCGATGCCGCGGGACAATTTCATCTGCTGGAAGAAATTTTTCGTGTAATGAACGGTATGGAAATAAGAGAAGGGGCAAAAACGGATAAAGTTTTTCGTTACCGGGATCTCTACAAATATATGGGATGGAAGTGGGTTTTTGAACAATTAAAAATACATCTCAGACCAATATCCAAGCAGAGACAATACATGATGGCGACTCTTATTGATCATCATGAAAAGCCACAGCGCTTTGTGACTTCTATGACTTTGCATTTGCAATCTGAACAGCAGGAGAAAATCAGAGAAAGTTGTAAAAAATTTGATATTTCAATTACAGAGTATCTGACTTACTGTTGTTTTAAAGCGCTCGACACCAGCTTAAAGGCCCGAGGTGATTTCAAAACACCTATCATGGTCTATCTTCCCAAAACCTTGAGACCTCTTTTAAAGATCCGCTACTCATTACAAAATATTCTTTCTACGGTCTGGATTGTAGGAAAGCGTGAAGAGCTCCATGATAGTAAATTTCTTTCTAAAGTAAAAAGTATAATCAATTCGCACAAAATGGATAAAGCAGCGAAATTCATTTATGGTTCGCTATGGATAAATTCATTTTTTAGACCAAAGGTACTGAAAAAAGTGTATCGCGAATTTGATCAGAATCCGAAATCGATCACCAGCTCGCTACTGATAAGTGCCGGGCGTGTTCCCCGTTCATATACATTTCCTGAAGGATGGAGTGATATCAGCGTCTGGGCGAGAGGAACAATGCTCAAATCGCCTGGTGTGGGAGTTATTTTTACGGGTGTAACAGGAGCGGAAACTTTAACAATTGAGTACCTGAAAGATTTAACGGAAAAAGAAACCATAGATCAATTCAAAACCAATCTTCTCAATGAGCTTCTAGCCGCGAATTAATTATTTGATCGTCTTTGGAAGCAGCAAAGTAAAAGTCGACATTGAAATACTTCTATCCAGATAAAGCTTCCCTTTATTTCTTTGAGCTATTCCTAAAGCTATACTAAGCCCCAGTCCCGGGCCTGTTCCTAATTCTTTAGTTGTAAAGAAAGGCTGCATGATCTTATCTGTAAACTCGAGAGGGACACCTGGCCCATTGTCCGTCACTGTGATTTTGCCATAGTTTTGATAGTGGCTGAGAGTGATATTTATAAGAGGTTTTTCTTCTTCCTTGCAGGCTTCAATCGCATTATTCAAAAGATTTAGAATGGCTTCTATGATGAGCCTTTTCTCGCATGTGCAGGTTATTTTTGATGTTGGCAACGCCATTTGAATCTGGACGTTATATCTGGAAGAGTGACCTTCGATATGTGAAAGAGAAGTTCTGATGATTTCATTTAAATCTACGCTTTCAATTTTATCTGTTTCATTTTTGCTGGAGAAGTCTTTCAGACCGGTCACGATGCGTGAAATCCTGCGGGTCATTCGATGGGTCTTATCTAAAAGATCCATGGCCTTTGTTTTTTCAAAGTTATTTGATTCTATCATTCGCCTTAACTGTTCATTTGAAGTCGTCAGAACGGTCAGTGGGTTGTTAACTTCATGGCATAGTCCCGCAGACATTTCTCCCAAAGCTTTCATCTTTGACTGATCTATTAAGATGCTGGAGAGAATATCAACTTCTTTTTTGTAAATGAAATGCAGTCGAACTGAATAACCTATAAGCAAAATAGTTACAAAATTCGCTGAATGAAAATGAATCAGTTCGAGAGAAGTTAAGGGCGTATGAAGGGAGAAAAGCAGTGGCGTTGCCAATCCTACAATTGTATTTGCAACATATTCTTTCCAGGTGAGGGCAGCACTGCAAACAATTGAAGCCACAACAAAATAGGACCAGCGATGAAAAACGGACCAGTTGTTTAAATGTAAAAGATAAAGATACAAAAAGAGATAACCAAGAGTGACCGAATTGAGCCATAAACGGAGAGTGCGAATGTTGAGATCTTTTTTAAATGTACTCAGTAAACCAAGGAAGGCTAAAGCTGCAAGAATTAATCTGCCTTCAAAAAAATCCACATGTACAGGATTAATCCTGGTCATAAAATAATAAAAAATAAAACTGCATAAAAATGCGCTGAAAAAAAACAGCCTGCCCTTAATGATTTCTTGAGTTCTGTTAAGATCGTCGAAATGGTTCGCCATGAACTACTGTTCGCCGATCGATGAAAAAACTTTAGGCCGTTTGGGTTTTAAATTGTAAATTTAACCGACTATTCTGTCTTTGTTATCTTGGACAAGTTTTTTGGAGCGTCCGGGTTGAGGCCAAGAGTTCTGGAAAGCTCTTCAATCATCAGATAAAAAGACTGAACAGCTGAAATGACATCCAGTTCTTCAGCATGAGTTGTTTGAATCTCAAGATCTCTTTCTTTCACAAAGGGGGGAGCTGCCAGCAGGACTTTCGCACCTCTGGCACGCATGTCCTGAGCAAGATCCAGCATACTGACTAAGGCCGGACCTCTATTGGCAAAAATGATAAGAGGGTAGCCCTCTTCAATCAAAGCTTGAGGGCCATGCTTGATCTCTGCTGCAGAAAAAGCTTCAGCTTGAATAGAGCAGGTTTCTTTTAACTTAAGAGCAGCTTCAAGAGCGAGAGATAATCCATAGCCTCTTCCGACTGTCATAATTCTTTTGGCATCTTTTAAAACGGGGATGGCCCCGGTCCAATCCAATTTCTGCGCCTTCAATAAATCATCAGGAAGATGGTGAAGGCCTCTGGTAAGTTCCAGATCATTTTTCCAGGTGGCGATTAAACTGGCGCTTGCTGATAACGAAGCAATAAAACTTTTGGTTGCGGCAACCGCTTTTTCCGGTCCGGCATGGAGTGGTAAAAGCCATTCAGCGGCATTGGCAAGAGGAGAAGTCGTGTCGTTTACCATCGCAATAGTAGTCGCTCCATGGCTTCTCATGTATTCAGTCGGTTTGATGACATCGGGACTTTGCCCTGATTGGGAAATGGCACAGCCGACTGACTGACTTACATCAAGTTCTGCCTGATACAAAGTAATGGCAGACATTGAAAGTGACGTTGTGAGTTTTTCCATTTTAGCTGTTGTGAGAAAATTTAAGTATTGAGCGGCATGATCAGAACTGCCACGTGCCACACTGACGAGCGAGTAGGGATTTTTTTGATTGAGATGTTGAGCCACTTCATCGAGCATCTGCACATTCTCACTGAATTGATGTTCAACAACACTTGCTGCCTCGAGAGCTTCTTTTTTCATGAGAGTATTCAAACTAGTTCCCCTTCGCTGTAAATTTCTTTTAATGAAAGATCGTCATTGAGTACAAGAAGATCAGCGTAAGCTTCAACCTTGATTTCTCCGCGATCGTTGATGTGAATAAGTTCAGCAGGAATTTGCGACAATCGTCTGCTGGCTTCTTCTAGAGTTAAACCTATCGACACAAGATTCCTTAAAGCCTGATCCATTGTCAGAGAAGATCCTGCAAGTGTGCCATCTTTTAATCTCACTCCTCCGAGGCATTTGTGAACGGTGTGAGATCCAAGCTTGTAATCACCATCAGGCATTCCCGTAGCTGCAGTGGCGTCCGTCACAAAATATAAATGGGGAATACATCTCAACGCTGTTTTGATAGCGCCGGGATGAACATGCAGTAAATCCGGAATCAATTCAGCATGATCAGCATGGGCCAGCGCCGCGCCCACCATCCCAGGTGCTCTGTGATGAAAAGTCGACATGGCATTAAAGAGATGAGTAAAACTTTTTGCTCCCAGTTCCAGAGCTTTTGTCCCTTCTTCATACGTGCCGTTGGAGTGACCGATTTGAACCATGACATTTAGTCTGTTCAGTTCTGCAATCAACTGCATATGCTCGAACACTTCCGGTGCGAGCGTCAGCGTTTTAATTGGTACAATAGAATTCAATTCTTTTATTTCATTTAGAGTGGCTTCACGGACATGGTCAGGCTGGGCTCCCAGCTTGTCTTTAGAAATAAACGGTCCTTCGAGATGGACTCCGAGAAGACGCGCTTCGTTTTTATTCTTTTTTTGATAAGAAGCTTTCATTCCTTCAAAGGCATTTTTTAAATCTTCATGAGGAGCAGTCATTGTCGTTGCAAGAAATGAAGTCGTTCCATGC
Organism: Bacteriovoracaceae bacterium UBA6261; assembly: GCA_002440825.1. Taxonomy (GTDB): domain Bacteria; phylum Bdellovibrionota; class Bacteriovoracia; order Bacteriovoracales; family Bacteriovoracaceae; genus Bacteriovorax. The sequence continues at coordinate 16,091 of DJVH01000129.1, forward strand.
TTTAAATGAGTCCGGGCCACAGTCTGTGCAGCAGACGAACCTTCCATGATATCTGCGCCACCACCTCCATGGACATGGAGATCAATGAAGCCGGGAATGATAAGCGGCAATCCGGATTTTTTAGGTCCGAGAATTCTTATTTGTTCAATTCGTTCACCAAAGCTCACTTCGGCGTGCTTGAAGGTTCCTTCAATCAAAAAATTTGCCTGAATAATTTTTTTCATTTTAACTGCTGCGCGATGAGTGTCAGCGCTCCGATAGTTGAATCACCCTGGGCTTTCTGATTGCGGGCTTTGATGTCTTCAGGAAGAAACGGGATAAGCGCTTCTCCCAATCTTCCGCAAATGGAAAGAGGGTATTCATTTTTTGGATCAAGTGTGCGAACCATCATGGCGATCTCTTCGCCGGCCTTGATCAGAAGTTTTTTGGCATCAGGATCGCTGTCAGCTGATTGAAAAACAAGGGGAGCAAGTTTTGCGAAGGCATTTTGCTTTGCCTCTCCTAACCATCCAAGAAATTCATCAGGAGTTTTACCACAGAATTTTGTCACCGAATCAGTCAGTGTTGAATTCTTTCTTCTTCCATCCATAGCTTTTTGAGTGAGTGAAGCAGCTCTGAGTCCGAGCCAGGCACCGCTAGCTTCATCACCAGCGGGGAATCCCCAACCGGATACACTTTCGCGATCACCGTTGGTTTTTAAAACCATCCCAACGCTTCCGGTTCCTACAGCAACGATGACTCCGGGTTTTCCACCGTGAGCACCCATTAAAGTTGTGAAGCCATCAGTATCGATGAGAATTTTTTTAAATCCAGGATTGCGAAGATAAAATTCATTTTTCCAGATGATATTATTAGCACCTGAAAGCCCAAGCCCAATTGCACACTCACTTAACATCGGAACAGTGATGTTGCTTTTGGCGAAAGCCAGTGCCAGGGTATCCATGATGGCCCGCCAGGCTTTTTCAATTCCCTGACCGAGAGCGGAGGGTGCACCTTCGGCTTGAGCAAGAATTTGTTGATCGGGACTGGCCACAATAATACGGGTCCCGGTACCACCACCATCAACGCCGATAAGGTATTTGTATTTTGATTGCATGCTTAAATTTTAAGAGCAGGCCTGATCTGAGTCAAAGAAAGAAAACTTGAGTGTTTTGTATGCCCTCTACTTCAGATAGATGGCAGCTACCAAAAACACGGCTGTCACTGTGAAGAAAACAATTAATGTCTTCATTGGGAAAAACCTCATTCAAAAAACAATATCCGGAGAACTTATAAAAGAGTGAGGTTTGAGGTCAACTAACGGCAGTTGCATGTCAGACTTTTGTTTCTTCTTACAGCGCAGAACCGGATGAGAAATATTTTGAGGGCCATTTTGACCATCATTTTTTCCCTGGTGTATTATCAAGGCAGTCTATTTTCAGTTTTCCAGGAGCCTGTGTGAAATTTGCCTCTGTGATCTTATTTAGTTTTTTCGCCTCAACAGTTCATGCAGAATTTCTGCCTCAATCGTTTTCTGCTAAATTTGAGCAAGAGTACGTCAGTATACTGAAGGGAAATACCAAAAAAGGTGAAGGCTCAGTTGAATATAAATATCCTGGCAATATTCGTTTTGAAACAACAACTCCAAGCCAGGTGGTTTATGTCAGCAATGGTGTGAAGGCCTGGTATTATCGCGCGCCTTTCATCGAAGGCGAAGAAGGCGAGGTCACAGAAACTTCTGCTAAAGAAGGCAACAGCGTTTACATTAAATTTTTTGATTCGCTCAAGAACGGTCTCTCGTCCAATGCGCTTTATGATGTAAAGAATGCAGGAGATGGAATGCATGTCATGACTTTTAAACCAAAGGTTGCAAAAGATTTTGGAATTAAAGAAGCTGTGCTGACTTTTAATTCAGCCAAAGACAAAGACTTTTCTGAGTTGAAGAAAATAGATCTGCTTTTTCCGGATGGAAAAAAATCAACACTTCGCTTTGTGAATCTCAAAGTGAACCCCGGGTTTGATGCTTCACGATTTAATTTCGTAGCCCCGCCTCACACTAAAAAGACAAACTAGACTAGTTAAACGGTTTTGCAAAAAAATCTTTGTCTAGCTTAAATTCTTCTTTGGTTGTAATCCGCTTGTAGGTAATGAAATTGCGGAAAACCAATTTGATATAATTACGGGTTTCTTCATAGGGAATCATTTCAATGAATTCGAAATAATTGCCATGAAATCGCTCTTTCTCCCACACTTTAATGGCTGACTCGCTGGCATTGTAAGCTGCAACCGTCTGTGCAAATTTCGCATCAAACTTCTTGCGAAGATCTTTCAGAAGAGCAGTGCCCATTTCAAGGTTTATTTCCGGTTCATACAGATCATTAAATTCTTTGTAAGGGATTTTATATTTTTTAGAGAGCTCTTCTGCTTTCTCAGGAATCATTTGCATCAATCCGAAAGCATCGGCCCATGATCTTTCACTGGCCACGAAAGCAGATTCCTGTCTGGTAATAGCGTAAATAAGCTCTTTGGGAACTGAGTATTTTGAAGCGAGACTTTCTACGATGGTTAAGTAGGGGGTAGGAAAAACAACGTTGACATATTTTTCAGTCATCATGTTTCTTCCACTTTCCTTAAAGCTATAAATTTGTCTCATCCCGCCTTGATACCATTCCGTCTGGTAATAAAGAGACATTGCTTTTTCGCGCTCTTCATTTTTTCTGAATTGCGGATTTATTTCTTTCAACAACTTTTGTGAAAAATCTTTTTCCTCAACGGCAATAAGCCAGTCCAGAGATAAGTTACCGGAAGGATCTTTGTTGATGACCGATGCTGAAAGAGGAGCAAGAGGTTTATCCACTTCAATGGAAGAAATAATGCCATAATAACCAAAAGGGTCAGTCACGTTGAGTGCCGTAAAAATGGCGGCGGCTTCATCCCTCTTTCCCATCCGCTGAAGCGATTTAGCTTTCCAGTAAGTGAGCTTGGAAATGAAGGCCTGATTGGATGATTTCTTGGCAAATTGTTCAACGGCTTTCTGGATTTTAGCGTCTTCTTTTAAAAGCCAGCTGTTCCAGATAACAGACCATTGAATATTTTCCAGCAAAGACGTATCTGTTACTTTAAACGCAGAGGCTTTTTCAAAACGTTTTAAGGCTTCTTTATTCTCTTTGTTTTCAAGATGAAGAGCCCCGTATAAATATTGGGCTTGCGCCTGTTGATTGACTGTTCCTTTTTTTGACTCAATCAATTCATCAAGCAATTCGCGCGCTTCTTTGTTGCGATGATCAGTCCAGACCGCACGGACCAGAGTTATTCTGGATTCAACCCAGGCTTGCTCAATTTTCTCAAGAGCATTCTTCTCATTCGGAATTTTCTCCATTTCTGCTTTTAAAAACTTTTCCATTTCAAAAGTTTTTTCAAGAAATGTCTTTAAATCACGAGCAACTTTATAGCTCATCCGGTATGAATTAAAAGCTTTCACTTTCTCATCTAATGTAAAGTCGCCGGCAATAATCTGTTCATAAAGCTCGCGGGCTTTTTGGAATTTTCTGTTTGTTTCGAAATCTCTGGCCACTGAATAAATATTCAGCGGAGTAATTTCTTCAGCATGCATAGGAGAAAGTTCTACAAGTTTTTCTTTGTACAGTTTCAGCTTTTCTGAATCTTCTTTTTTTTCCGCAATCTGCATGGCTCTTTTGATGAGTTTCAGTTTGTCGTTGTGAACTTGTTTATAGGGGATGAGGGCAAAAGAAAATTCTGCTTCGTAATCATCCATTTTGTTTTTTGCCGCCAACTCGCGGGAGATATCGAAAAAAAATTCCTGAAGATATTTTGAAACTTTTTTCTCGGCCCAGATATCTTTGAGATCCCCTTGTGAGTAATCGCAGTTTTTTAAAGAATGAATAAGAGCTGCATCCTGAATAGGAAGATCATTTTCAGAAGACAGCTTTTCAAATTGCTCGCAAGCCTGCTTGGCGTGCCCAGCCTTTTCTTCCTGAAGGGCCTCTAAATAAGCTTTTGCTAGCTCTTCAGAGCTGTTTAGAAGCTTCCCCGCTTCCTTTCCAGTCACCAGGTTCCTGATAGCTTCCATTCTGTCGGCCGATGGAGCACTCACTAATTTCACTGGCTTCGAAGCACAGCTTGAGAGTAAAAAGGCGAGAAGTATTGTTGAAGGCAGAATTTTTTTCACGTTACCACCAAGGGCTTTGATTATTCGTCAATTCTATACTATTTAGAGGTATTTTCAATTTACAAAAAACTAAGGTTCACTGTGGAAAACGTTACGAAATTATTCAACGAAAAAACTGTCTTTTTTACTTCTTTGGGGTGTTCTAAGAACCTCGTCGATTCTCAAGTCATGCTTGGCTATATGGGATTAGATGGTTTTACGATCGCTGAAGAGCCTGAGAACGCCGAAGTTATCGTCGTTAACACTTGTTCATTCATTGAAGCTTCAAAAAAAGAATCAGTTGAAACGATTTTAGATATGGCCGATTACAAAAATCCTGAAAATGGTCAGTGTAAAGCGCTGGTTATTTCAGGTTGTATGGCCCAAAGATATGCTCAGCAACTTGAAACTGAAATTCCTGAAGCCGATCTGATTATCGGAACTGGTGAGTACAACAAGATCACAATGCTTCTTCGCGCTTTGGAAGACGGAAAGCTGGAGCAAAAATCCTTTGTTGAAATTCCAAAATTTATTCACACTGAATACGATCCTCGTCTGAATACTTCGCCATTCTACACAGCGTGGTTGAAAATCTCAGAAGGCTGTAACAGAAATTGTACGTTCTGTATTATTCCAAAACTTCGCGGGAAACTTCGTTCCCGTTCGGTTGAGTCTCTCGTAAAAGAAGCTGAGAATTTAGCTTCTACAGGGGTACGAGAGCTCAACCTTATTTCACAGGATCTTTCTGATTATGGTGTGGATCTTGATGAAAACAACAACCTTTTCCATTTGCTGTCTGGACTTGAAAAAGTAGAGAACATTGACTGGATCAGATTGTTTTATTTTTACCCTGATGAACTTACTGATGAAGTTATTGAGAAAATGGCTACTTCAGCAAAGATCAATAAGTACCTCGATATGCCGGTTCAGCATTTTGCAGACAATGTGCTTAAGCGCATGAACAGACAAATCACCGGTGACAGAATTCACAACAGAATTGAAAAGTTGAGAGAACGTATTCCAGGAATCGTTTTAAGAACATCTATCATTGTTGGTTTCCCTGGCGAAACAGAAGAGGATTTCCAGCTTCTTCTTGAAGGCGTGAAGAAAGCGCGCTTTAACCACCTTGGTATTTTCAGATACTCAGACGAAGAAGGCACTCCGGCCTTCAAACTTCAGCCTAAAGTCCCTCAGGACGTCATTGACGAGCGCTTTGACATGCTTTTTGAAACTCAAAGAGAGATCGTGCGTGAAATCAACAGCGAATACGTGGGGAAAATCATCCCGGTTCTCATCGAAGGCGAGCACGAAGAAACAGAACTTCTGATTCAAGGCCGTCACGAAGGTCAGGCTCCGGATATCGACGGTAAAGTGATCATTAACGATTTAAACGGCCAGAACGTAGAAATCGGTGATCTCGTACAAGTCGAGATCACCGAAGTCTTAGATTATGATTTAGTCGGAAGAATCGTATCAATTAACTAGATGCCGTCTTCAGGGAATTGGAACTCAGTTGCCGCAGGGAAGACCATCGTAGGAACATCACCTTCAATTGCTGGTGCAGTATAAGTTGGTCGCGTTACCGTCCAGGTAGCCCCAAGCGCTTCACAAGTAGATCTTGTTGTTGAAGTTCCATTGCTACAAGAAACGTTGTAGCTTGCAGCTCCATTTCCGGTGAAATCGTCACTCCAATCTTCAAAGAAGTTTGTCGGATTCAACAAAGTTCCACCAATAGGTCTCATTAAGTTATCAAACCATACTGCACTAGCCGTTGTACATGCAGATTTTGTTCTGCTGGTAGCATCTGAACACATACCTTGTGAAGTAGTCCACGTTGCAGGAACTGCAAGACAGGCAGCTTTTGTAGTTGAAACTCCATCGCTACATGTACCAAAGTCAGAGTAGTCTCTCCATGTTGCTCCAGCTCCAGTACAGCCTGCGCTGGTTGTATAAGTAGAGTTTGAACAAATACCTTCCCTCATACCAATCGGCTCTGCTTTATCGATTTCACTTTGTAGTTTGAAAGATTTGTTCCAGTCGCGGACGATGACTGTAATTGTCGCTTTTGATTCTTTTGCAGCGTCCAGACAAGCAATTTGATAATAAGGATAGTTCCCTTGAAATGGGCCAAGTGTACTTCTTACCGTCACAGTTTTATATGGAGCAACGCCTTTACCATCGTTTTCTGTAATAAAAGCTCCGCGAGGTACGCCATTAATATTGTACTGAGCAGTCGAATAGAAATTTTTATTTCCTACACCACCAGAATAAAAACTCGTACTTAAAATTGTAGTTAGAGGAATAGACCCCGTGTAATTCATTGATGACCATTCATCTACTTCAGTAGGAGTATCACCTTGTTTTGATCCCTTTGAACCTGCAGTTCCATGAACGTAAGTATTGTTTGCAATTCGAAGGTTAGTTAAATCACCTTTTGAGCTAGGCGAACTGAATTTCCATTGTTGTGTTAAACCAGCAGCTGAACTATAAATCAGTCCACGCATTCCTGATTGTATTTGCGTAGTATTTAGTAAGTCTGTAATTGGACCATCCATACAGTTTGAAATTTTACCGCCGCATGAAATAGTTGATGTTGAGTTGTATCTTTGTCCATTCGAATCGTTCACGTAGTTTAAAACTGTCAAGGTACCTTCATCACAGTTCGGGCCTCCTTCACTTGTATAGTTACCATCGCAATCGAGTTCAGAAGTTACAGTTCGGTCTGAAGGGATTACGCCAACTGAGTTATCCCAGCGAAGAATTGTCCCGTTGGTTTGCTTAGGGGCCCATTTCCAAAAATGGTATGGAGTAATCTGTACGAATTGACAAATACCAGGCCCAACAGCACTTTGTAGTTGTAAACCAAAGAAGTGAATATCTTCTTCTTCTCCATCAATTTCACATCGAATATCTAAATTACCTCTTTGGTTATAGATATCAGTTCCATTAATACGGCAGCCAGCTCCATTTTGATAATCACCCACTTTGTGAGTGCGATAAGAAGGAGCGCCAGAAACTTCGGTAAGAGTAAAGTAATCTCTGACTTCCAGTTTAAGGAGTACTGTAGAAGAGTTTATTAAGTTCTTCGCGGTAATTGTATAAGTATTTAAAGCAGTTGCTTCCAGCGGTGTTCCTGAAATTAAACCTGTCGTCTGATCGAGCGAAAGACCACGTGGAAGAGTTGGAGTTACTGTATAAGTTAGCCCCGTACCTGCTTTTAAGTTAGATTGAATTTCAAAGTAAATATTTCTTTCTGCAGAAAAGTAGTTATCGTAAGTAACGTTACCAGTTCCTGCGGCAGCAATAGTCTGAGAAGTACCGGTTCCAGCTCTTTCGTTGAAATAAACCGTATCTCCTTCTCGTAAAAATCTTGAAGTAGTATCGCTAGTGTTTACTGATCTGAATAAATCACTCACGTAAGCATAGTAAGGTGCCGACGTCGTTTGATCATATACGTATCCACTGGACTTAGCGGTAGAAGAGACAACATCGTAACCTACAATGGATCCAGCACTACCCGACAACTTTAGCTTCAATGAAGTTGAGTCAATTTCAGCAACAGTTGATGTCAAAATGGCATCATCAATTGAAACACTGGATGTATTTGTTGTGTTTACATAAAGACGCGAAGTCACAACCGGCAAAGCGGTTGGGTTTTGAAGGAAAAGATCTCCCTCAATTGTACCGCCTGCAGGAATCGTGACCGGTGCATTCATAACAAGAGCTAGTGTGAAATTGAGCGGAGCAGTTAAGACTGAACCAATGGAAGCATGGTATGTTGGTCCAATGTCAATTGGAGTATCTTTTTCAAAAGTTCCGTTTGTTGTTTGTACTTCTATTTCATTGGTTGCGCTTAACGCTTTAGTGATGATTCCTTTCACTGAAAAAGTTTTGGGAGGTGTAATAGGAGCAACAATCGTGTCTCCTTCTTTAACATAACTGAAAGCAAGAGCACTGAGACTGAGCAGTTGTCTGTTAGAATAGCTCACGTGGCTTGGGGCTTCGATAACCGAAAATTTCACTACAGTTGAAGCAGATCCAAGAGTGTTTGAAGCAGTAATAGTATATTCACCACCTGTAAGTGGAATAGTGGAATAACCACTAATTCTCCCGGTTAATTTATCCAGGCTGAAGCTGTATCGTTGAGGAGTACTTGTATCAACAGGTAGTTTAGGCGAAACTGTAAATTCAAGATAATTTCTTTTTGTTGTTGCATCGTCAAGGTTGATACCTTTTTCTGGATTAGATAAAGGTAAAAACATTGTACAGTTTGCCGTTTCAGTTGCAGATGGGCAGCTTGCAGGAGCAGAACCAACAGATGCGATAATATTGCGAACTCCAGTTACACTGGCTCGAAGTTGAAAGAAGTCATCATCGCTGTCCAGCTTATCACCAACAGTAAAGTAGTAATGAGCATTGGATGCATCTGAATCTGGCGTTGAATTGTTGTTCGCGTCCGTATAGGTTCGGCCAGCAGGAAAGTCGTTGTCATAATATGCACTGTTTGAAACACCGATGAGACCATTGGTCGTGTCGACTGTTTTTACGACTCCGCGGATAATGTTTTTAGTTGTATCCGAAGTCGGTTTACCATCATCCGTGGTAAGTTTTCCGTTGCTATCACTGAAAGAAGCAATTCCAGTTCCTGTGACTTCCAGTTTTACGTTTTTAGTTTGAGAGTAAAGAATGGTAGTCGGTTTAGCCAGGATTTGAAATTTGAATGCACGGGATAGTGATGAAACGCCACCTGAAGCGTTGGCAAATCTTGCCGTGATTGTAAAATCTTGTTTCCCTTTAGTCGCAGTGTAGCTTGTGTTTGTATAAACCTGAGTCGGTGTTCCTGTGATCTTACAAGTTGTAGGATCAAAGACAACTCCATGTCCTGTCGGGAATGCTGGAGTAATGGTACAACCGAGAAGAATATTCTTCATCGATGTTTCACTTGAAAAATCATTATCTCCTGAAAGCTCAATCGCTGCTTCCTTTTCATACTCTAAAACAATATCGTTGTTGGTGTTGCCAAAATAAATGTATGTTGGCTCATTGATTATGGTTGTGTTTACTGTACCACCGCTGGCGTTCGTTACAGGCGCAGCTGTTGTCTTCTTGGGTGCATCCTTCTTAAACTTCGTTAAGCTATCAGGCATACAACCCTGAAGAATCAGAATGGTTAATAGAAAAGACGGGTGGAGTTTTAAATTAAACTTTTTCATATCTCTATTATCGTGAATTTTTTGGAAATATTTAGGTTTAGCCAAAAACGTCTAGATTCCAAAAAGTTACTCTAAGTTGACCATTTTACTGGGGTTAGAAAGTGTGTCTTCTGGTTGGCAGATAAGTAATGTTTATATGGTTATTAAGGAGTTATTGAACGCTATCCCGATCTTCCTTATGATCACCCTATGAACACAATAAAGCCCAGAATTCTCCTCGTAGAAGATGATCTCCTTTCGCGCTTGAGCCTGAAAAGCAGACTAGATTTGCTCGGCGAAGTGCTGGATGCTCCCTCTAAAAAAGATGCTCTGATTCTTTTGAAGGAACGCGATTTCGATCTGGCCTTCGTTGATCTTGATTTAGAGGCAGAGCTGGCAGGTCTGGATATTATTGAGCGTTTAAAAGAAAAGAATATTTATTCCGTCGTTCTCAGCGGACGCGACGATGAAGGCGTCATTGAGCAGGCGTATTTAAAAGGCTGCCGCGATTATCTGGCCAAGCCTTTTACCAAAACAAGCATTGAATTAATCTTTAAAAAATTCTCAGCTGAAAAAAATAAAAATCAAACACTGCAGAAACTAAAAGACATTTTTATGACCAGCGATGATTCCATGATCAAAGAACTGGAAATCATCGACAGAGCCTTACTCTCAAAACGTCCCATTCTCATTACGGGAGAGTCTGGAACAGGTAAAACATTTCTGGCAAAGTTTATTCATGAACTGATCGATGTAAAAGTGCCTTTTATTCACCTCAACTGTGCCGAGATCTCTGAGAGTCTGATTGAATCTGAATTGTTCGGCTATGAGAAAGGAGCTTTCACCGGCGCCGTTAAAACCAAAAAAGGAATGCTTGAGCTTGCCCACGGGGGAATACTTTTCCTTGATGAAATTGCAACAATGCCACTGGCCATTCAAAAGAAGCTGCTCAAAGCAATCGAAGAAAAATCTTTTTATCCATTGGGCTCTGAAAAACTTGTACACAGCGAATTCAGACTTGTGAGTGCCACTTGCGAGGATCTCAAAGTCAAAATCGAAAAAGAAGAGTTCAGAGCTGATTTCTATTACAGAATTGAAGGATTCAACGTCACATTAAAACCATTAAAGGCGCGACAGGATGATTTAAATACGCTGATCCAGCATTTTGTAAAAAATGGTGAACGAAGAATTGTCTTTGATTCAATGGCAAAGCAAGTAATGAAAGATTACGGCTGGCCTGGAAATGTTCGCGAACTTGAGCGCACAATCGAAGTCCTGCAAACCAGAGAAAATGGAATCGTGACGGCTTCAGACCTCGCCGTTCTTCTCAATAAACCAACTTCCAGAACTAACTCACCTCAAATTGATCTCGAGGAAGTGAAGCGTATTGGACTAAAAAATTATATTGAATCGATTGAAAGTGCGATTCTTGAAATGGCCTTGAAGGCCAACAACGCTAAAGTCAGAAAAACTCTCGCTGATCTCAAGCTATCCAATAATTCCTTTTATCGGATTATGGACAACTTGAAATCAAAAGGAGGCGAACATGTCAGAGAGTAACAAACAAACTGCTCAGGTAATTCATGACATTAATTCTTCGCTGCAGGCGCTGATGGGCGCTGTTGAAGTGATGAAGGACGAATGGCAGAGCAATCCTCAATTAGTTGACAAAATTCTTCCACTGACAGTGGATAAACTGCATGAACTCAATATGCAGCTTGAGAATTATCGAAACAATCATTCCTGATTTTTCCTGCTTTTAAAGAATCGAGAACCCCATTAAACTACCAATATCTTTGTTTAATGGAGTTTGACCTTGAGATTAATTCTTCTTTTCGTTCTCGCCCTTTCAATCAACATCATGCACGCCCAGGAAGTTAAACGTAAGCCAGCTTCGTTAGCGGAAAAAATGCGTCCCACATTGATGAAGGTTCTCGGTGAAGAATGGACTGTGAAACTTATTGGTGATGCTCCGGTTGAAAAAACAGCAGAGACAGGAGTGGTTCTTCCTCCCATTCCAAAAGTTTCAGAAGATGCAAGATCAACAGCTGTTTATGACAAAAAGGCAGACAAAGTGAAGCTGCCTAAAGAGCAGGAAGAAAAATATTACGTCGCTTTTGTTAAAGAAATGTACGAGGCAGCAAGACTTCAAAAACCTAATGATGATGAAATCGGCAAAATGAGCAACATTCTCGCTCAAGGTGGAACGCGCGAAGGTGTTTATCACATGATCGTTCTTGATTCCGTGTATGGTGGAATGGAGAATTACGAAAAATATATCAAGAGCAATGGTGCTGACTTCATGGTTTATTTTTATCAGCGTTATCTGAATAAAAAAATTGCTAAAGAAAATCTGAAAGGCATGAATGTGTATTCAGCAAAAAGAATAATTGCGGATAAGGCACTGGATGTTATCGATGCCTTTGGTGATAAACGCGAAGATCTGGAAAACTGGTATGCAGTTCTTTCTGCAGATTTAGCAAGTAAGTTTCCTCAAGTCTGGACTTCAAAATTAAGAAAAGAAACAGACTCGTTCAAGCATAAAAATTGGGCAAGTAAAGTTCCGGTAGCCCATATTAAATCTGAGGTTTTGATCAAGCTTCATATGGCCATGAACAGTATGATGTAGATTATTCCCAGAATGGATTTTCTACACCGGTAAGAATTTTTAAAAAGCGTTCAACTCCTAAAGCGATACCTGAAGAAGTCGGCAGACCTCTTTCCATCGCATTGTAAAGAACAGTTGGTTCGGGCAATGAGTAATGATACAAGCTCTGTTTTTCTTCCGCCTGCATTTTAAATCTTTCTTTTTGAACTTTCAGATCAGTGAGTTCGTTAAAGCAATTGCAGAGTTCAACGCCTTTGCTGTAGATCTCGAAGCGTTCACAGACACGAGGATCTTCTTTCTTTAAAGTCGAAAGTGCACTGAGGTGATGAGGAAATTCATAAAGAAGCAAAAAAGGATAATTAACCAGATGCGGTTCAATTTTATTTAAAAACAAAAGAAAATAATAATCATCCCAGGATAAAGTTTCTCCTTGCACCGGAAGAGGAACGTCTTTGAAATTCTTTTCGATCAGTTCCTTAAGATCTTTTTTATCTAAATAGTTTAAAATATCAACATTGAGCATATCCAGGAACAATTCCTGAATTGTGGCGCGTTCAAATTTCGCTCCCTTCATCGAATCATCAATGGAAATAGTCTTTTGTTGAAGCGTATCGAGACAGGAAAGAAAAAGCTCTTCGCAATCCTGCATGATTTTTGTGTAATGAGCGTTCTTGCGATACCACTCGAGCATTAAAAATTGTGGACGGTGATTCGTGGCATTGGGTTCATCACGAAAAGCATAGGAAACAGAAAAGATGTTCTCAAATCCCAATGAAAGGAGCTCTTTCATATGAAATTCGGGAGACGTTTGAAGATACCAGGGGGCCAGGCTGTTCGTTTGTGCATGGGCCATCTGAAAAGGATGAATGTGGGTTTCCATGCCTGGATTTTTCACCATCGGTGGCGTCAACACATCCAGAAACCCTCTGGAAGTGAAAAAAGTTCTAATGGCCTGAAGCAATTCAAACTGGGCCCGCAATTTAGTTGGACGGTAATTTATATCTGCCTGCATAAAGCGCACATTAGCAGAGCGGAAAAGGTGTGGGCAAGTTGAAAAAACCGTCCAGATGACTTATCTTGTGACAGACTTTTTAACTCACGGGGACTTAATGAACTTCACCTATATTCTCATTGCTATCGCAGTTATCGGCATCGCTGTTTACTTACTTTCTCTTTCTAAGCGCAAAACTGAACAGAAGAAGGAAGAAAAACATCTGGAAGAACTGCCAAAAGCAGAGTTGCTGAAGCCTCATCATGTTGAAGTAAAGGAAGAAAAACCGGTCCCGGCCCCGGTCGTCGAAGCGCCAAAAATCAGTTTTGCCGACAGGTTAAAAACGGGTCTCTCGCGATCGCGTCAGGAAGTCTGGGGAAAACTCACTGGATTATTCTCAGGCGGACTTGATGACGAGAAAATGGAATCGCTTGAAGAGCTGCTTTATGGAGCAGATATTGGAACGGCGACTGTTTCGGAATTGATGAAGGAAGTTCATAAAAAAGCAAAAGAGGGGAACCTGACTGAAGAATCTTTCAAGCAGTTTCTTTTTGATTTTCTCAAAGGAAAAATGGGCCCTATTCAGGAGAATGTCGATCATTCTCTCTATGAGTTTAATGAAGCAGACAGAGGAAAAACAAAAGTTATCATGATTGTCGGAGTTAACGGTGCCGGCAAAACGACCACGATTGGCAAACTGGCGACGAAACTTCGTTCGCAAGGTGCGAGTGTGGTTGTTGGTGCATGCGATACATTCCGTGCAGCGGCCGTTGATCAGCTTCAGGTTTGGTGCGACCGCGCGGGTGCGACCATGATTCGTGCTAAAGAGGGCAGCAATCCTTCAGGTGTTGGATACGATGCTCTTCAAGCGGCCCTCAATCAAAAAGCCGACTATTGCATTCTCGACACAGCAGGACGTTTGCACACTAAAGAAAATCTCATGGACGAACTCGCGAAGAGTAAAAATGTTTTAAAGAAACTCGATCCCACAGCACCTCATCAGATTCTATTGGTAATTGACGCGATCACCGGACAAAATGCGATGAGACAAGCTGAAGAGTTTCACAAGACTCTGGATTTAACCGGCCTTATTTTCACGAAGTGCGACGGCTCTTCAAAAGCGGGTAGTGCCGTCTCAATTGTCGAACAACTAAAATTGCCGATTGCTTACATCGGAGTTGGTGAAACAGCTGCAGATCTGGATGTCTTTAAAGTGGACGATTACTTGAAGGCCCTATTGGGAATGTAGCCTTTCACGCAAGGCATTTTATTTGACGAAAATGCCCCCATCGTTTACTCTTAAATCCAATGAATAACGAAAGAGAAGACTCCGCAGTTTTTGAAGTTTTAGGCATGAAACTCAAGCTCAAAAAAGATGAAAAGCTTGAAGGTATCGAGCCAAGTGATATCGTCGGATATGTTCAATCCGAAACTCTCAAATTAATTAGTTCATCACCGGGTCTGAGCCAATCTCAGGCTGCTGTTTTATTAGCGCTTAAATTTGCCGGTGAGAAGCTAGCGCTTGAAAAAGAGTATCGCGAAAATATACATCTTCTGCGTACAACAGCAGCAGATGCTCTTCAATACATCGAAGAAGTCTCTCCAACGACTCGCTGATCGTGATGAGTAAGCACGAACGTCGAAAAATAATGAAAGCTAAGCTTTCGTTACTCGACGAAGCTGACCTCAAAACAAAAAGTTCGCAGCTTTCAAAGAACCTGCTTCAGCTTCTCAGTGACCATCTCGTTATTCAAAATGACATTTTGATCGGTGCCTTTGCTCCGTTTGACCGCGAACCTTATTGGCACGCGGAACTACCGGAGGAGTTTGATAAGCTCACTTCATTTCCAGCTTTCGACAAAAAGTCTGGAATGGTTTTCAAAAAAGCGTCGTTTAAAGATCTTGTTTTAAAAAATGAATTCGGTTCAAAGATTCCTGGACCGAAAGATGATGCTGAAGAAATAAGGCCAGGCCTGATTCTCATACCAGGTTTAAGCATGAGCTCAAAAGGCGAAAGGCTGGGAAGAGGAAAAGGATTCTATGATCGTTATTTAGAAAACTTTCATGGAATGAAAATAGGAATTTGTCTGGAAGTGCAACTTGATGAAAGCCTTCCGGTTGAACCTCACGATGTCTTGCTGGATTTTATCGTGACTGAAAAAAGAATAATAAAATGCATACGTGCATAAATATATAAAAAGGAATAAGGGAGCCCATAAATGAATATAGCAGTATTACTGGTCTCGGTTCTTTTTGCTGTGGTGATCGGTGCGCTGATCGGTTTCATGGTAAAAAACAACCAAGTCAAAAAAGACGTGGCAGAAAAAGAAGCCAAAGGTAACGACATTGTTGAAAAGGCGAAAAAATACGCCGACGAAATCAAGTACAAGGCAAGACAAGAAGCTAAAGAAGTTGCCCGCGAAGAAAAAGAAAGATCGGATCGCGAAATTGCTAACCGTACTAACGAAATCAAAAATCAAGAAAGAGAAATTGCAAAAAAAGAAGCCACTCTTGATCGCAAAATCGAAGATCACGATAAAGAAGTAAAAGTTCTTAAAGAAAAAGAAATTGCTTTTGAAGTTTCTAAGAAACTTCATGAAGAAGAAGCTAATAAGCTTAAAAAGAAACAAGACGAATTCAATGATGCTCTGGCGCAAGTTGCTCAGATGACAAAAGAAGAAGCGAAACAAGAACTTCTTCGTGCTATGGAAGAAGAAGCACGCGTCGACTTCTCTAAAACTCTTCGTAGACTTGAAGAAGAAACAAAAGAAGAAGCAGAAGCAAAAGCTAAGAGAATCGTGGGAATCGCGATTCAACGTTTTGCCGGAGAATACGTTGGTGAAAAAACGATCGGTTCGGTTGAACTTCCATCAGACGACGTTAAAGGTCGCTTGATCGGTCGCGAAGGACGTAACATCCGCGCGTTCGAACAAATCTGTGGTGTCGACCTTATCATCGACGATACACCTGAAGTTGTCGTTATCTCGTCTTTCAACGTTGTCAGAAAAGAAATCGCAAGAATGGTTATCCAGAAGCTAATCGCCGATGGACGTATTCACCCTGCTAAGATTGAAGAATTCCATGACAAATCGAAAGCTGAAATGGAAAGACAACTCCGCGACCTTGGTGAAAAAGCGCAGATGGAAATCGGCGTTCACGGGATTCACCCTGAAATTCTTAAACTTATCGGAGCTCTTCAATGGAGAACTTCGTACACTCAAAACCAATATCAACACGCGATTGAAGCTGCCTTCATTTGTGGCGCTATGGCCGCTGAGCTTGGTCTCAATGTGAAGCAAGCCCGCAGAGCTGCTCTTCTTCACGACATCGGTAAAGTTATCGATGCTTCTGCGGAAGGCTCACACGCGGTTATTGGTGCAGACTTCGCAAAAAAATACGGAGAGTCTGCAGACATCGTTCATGCGATCCGCGCTCACCACGACGATGAAAAACCTGAATCAGTTCTCGCTCACCTTGTGGCCGCAGCCGATGCTCTCTCTGGAGCTCGTCCGGGTGCCCGCAAAGCGATGATGGAATCTTACGTCTCTCGTCTGACAGACATCGAAGAAATCGTTAACTCATTCGAAGGTGTTTCTAAATCATACGCGATCTCTGGTGGTCGTGAAGTCAGAGTCTTTGTTGAAAACGACAGAGTTAACGACGAAGAAACAGTCATGCTTTCTCGTGACATTGCTAAGAAGATCGAGGAAGAAATGTCTTACCCTGGAACAATCAAGATTACAGTATTAAGAGAGACTAAAGCAGTCGGAATAGCGAAGTAGAAAAAAAAGCGGCTTAGGCCGCTTTTTTTTTGCTATGATGTTTATATGGACGAAACACAATACGCATTAGTCACCGGAACTTCTTCCGGACTTGGTTTTGAAATGGCCAGCTTTCTTCTTGAAGAAGGCTATTCGGTTATCGGACTTTCCCGAAGCGGAACCGAAATCGATCATCCCAATTTCATCGATATTATTTGCGACATCCGCGATGAAGCAGCCGTTGAAGAAATGTTCGAGCTCGTGGGAGAAAACACAGATGCGCTACATCTGATTGTTTTAAACGCAGGCATTTTTGAAATGGCGCCTCTTGTGGAAACGTCCACCAATGAATTCAACGATCATCTGGCAACAAATGTCACAGGTCCCTTTCATATTTTAAAACACGGTGTCGATTTTATCGTCGAAGATGAAACTCATATTGTCACAGTCTCTTCAATTGCAGCGAAAAAAGGTCTGTCGAATATTTCAGCTTACAGTGCCTCGAAGTTTGCTCTCAATGGTTTAATTGAATCTGTGAGAGATGAATGGGAACATCTCGGTGTAAGATTCTCTACCCTCATGCCTGGAGCAATCATCACTCCTATCTGGGATGAAGAAAATGAAGATCTTCCTCGCGATCAGATGATGGAGATTGCAGACTTCATGCATATTTTTCAAATGGTCGTGACGAGTCCGTCTCATATTCAATTTCCGGAAATTACTTTTCTGCATAAGAGAGGAATGATTAAATGAAACTGTTCTGGAATAAACTTTCGCCATTAGCTCAATACTACGTAAAGTATATTTCCAGCTTCTTTGTTTTTTTTGGTCTGCTCAATTTACTAAACGTCATTTACAACAATCAGCTTTTCTTTATGGTTGGTTATATCTGGCATTTCACATTGATGACTCCAGGGGTAAAAGAAAAAATGCTGATAAAAAAACAGCGTTTCTCTTTTCTCAATATCATCGTGAGAGTTAATTATTACCTGCAGCTTTTCATTAAATCCAATCGCATTCCCTTTGGTCTAGGCCCGGCGATGGTTCGGTCCATTGCCCCGCTGCTGTTCATTTTCTTTTTACTTGTTGTCGGTGGAAGTGGAAATTTTCTTTTTGCTGTTTTTGGATGTGCTGCTTTTGAAGCGGTTCATTTTTTCTTCGACAGAAAAACTACTTCAATGCCGCCAGGTGATCCTGAAACTCCGCCAGCGATTCCGAACGCAGAAATCTCCCGCGAATAGTCTCGAAATCTTCATAGTCATCAAACAGATTGCGTGAGAAAGATTTAAATCTTTTGAGAATCAAATTATCTTCCCATCCGACTTCTTTGTATTCTCTGTAAAGAGCATCAAAATATTGATCGAGATAATTTTTTCTTTCAATAAGGAGAAATGTTTCATCGATGTGAGCATCTTCTTCTATGTATTCTTTATAAAGTTTTGCCAGCCAGGGAGTTTTAAGAGCGCTTCGTCCGAACATAACCGAGTGGCATTTTGTTTCGTTGAAAATTTTCTCAATATCTTCAACGATCCAGATATCGCCGTTGCCGATTAAAGGGACTTGTACTTGTTTGACAGCTTCAGTGATATAGCTCCAGTCAGCTACTCCTTTGTAGAGCTGATCGCGGGTTCTCGCGTGCAATGTTATAGCTTCCACTCCTTCGCCTTCGATTAATTTCAGTGTTTCACTGAACGTTTTATCGTCGCGATAGCCGATTCGCATTTTCACAGTGAAGTGGCCGGTGAAATTGTCTCTGATGGTTTTTAAAACTTCGCGGAGTGCTTTATGATCGGAGAGTAGATAAGCTCCTCCCAGGTGTGAGTTAACTTTTTTAGAAGGGCATCCAAGATTGAGATCGAGATGATGCATTTTCATGTCTTCCAGAATTTCGACAACAGCAAGAGTCTGTGCTCGAGGTGTCGTTAAGATCTGAAAAGAATTTTTCTTTCGCCATTCAGGATTGGCATGGATGCGCAGCCCATAGTGTTCGTGAACTAACTTCTCGTTGATTTTACCAACAGTGGGAACGCGAAGAAAGTCAGTGAAAAACTGATCCCACTCAGGGAAAGTTTTGAGCATGGCCAGTCGATAAGGCTCATCAGTGATCCCTTCCATCGGCGCAAACAGCAACGAATTCTTCTTAAACACATCGAAATTAGACATAGCCCGTGTTAGTATCAAAAAATATGACGAAAAAAAACCTCATTGTCTCAGTCGTGCTTTTTTTGAAAGAAATACAAGCAGACTCGTTTAAAGTCTGGGTGCAGCCGCGAATGGAGCAGGGTCCTTTGTTCGGCATGCTTGAGTTTCCCGGCGGCAAAATTGAGGATGGCGAAACGCCTGAATCTGCAGCCAGAAGAGAAGTTCTGGAAGAGGTCGGCATTGAAATCCCGGCGAGCTCGGCCCTCAAGCTGTTTAAGTATCAGGATTACAGCACAGATCTTAAAAATATTTGTTTATTTGTCTTTTTGTCCGATTACGACCAATTGCCAAAAGAAAAAGGGGTCTGGTTGACCATTGATTACGGCGAGAAATCCGCTCCGTATAAAGGCAAAATTCCGCCTATAAACCATGTCTTTATTGATGAATTAACGGTATATATTCAGGCACAATTTAATGCAGGATTGATCAAGTTTTTATGGCAAATGTAAAAATTATTGCGGAATTTTTTCTCCTCTCGCTGGCATGGACATACACGCTTTTTTCACCAATCGCACCGTCCAAACTTACTGGCGAAGGATTTATTAAACTCATTTCCAATCTGTCGATTGGTGCCATCATGATCAGCATTGTGATCTTTTTCGTCGAAGGCGGGCACGTTAATGAGACCGGCTTTGTCTTAAAAATAATTCCACTGATCTCACTTATTTTGATTTCGGTTTTCCACCAGGAAGAAAAAAGCGCTTTGATGTGGCTTCTTTATGCCATTGTTGTTTCTGTTTTAGGAATTCATATCGCGGCTTATTCTCCGGTTGTGCCGAGTGTTCTTTTTTTATTTTCTTCTGCCATGCTTTTGGGAATTATCACTTATTCGATGACTTTGGGACATTGGTATCTCGTCACTCCTAAGATAAGTGTGCAGCCTCTGGTCACTGCTGGAATTATTTTATGGATTGTTCTTGGCTTAAAAATCGTTTCAAGTTTTTATTACACTTATAAAAATGTCGATTTCTTCGAAGCGCAAACGACTTTGGGGTCTGGCTACGCTTTTAACTGGCTGCTTTTGACAATGAGAATGTCGTTTGGTTATCTGGTGATTCTGGGAATGAGCATCTTTAACTGGAAGTTGGTGAAGATGAGATCCACTCAGAGCGCGACAGGTATTCTTTATGCGATGACCTTTTTTGTTTTCATCGGCGAGCTTATCTCAATGTTTCTCTTCTTCAACTATGGATTACGCATATGATGACAGTTCACTTTACATGCAAACAATGCGGTTCAGGCATTCACGTTTATCCGGATCTTGAAGCGACTCGCATTCAGTGTGATGTCTGCAAACATGAACAGCCTGTGAAGTTCGACCAAAACCACATGAACAGCATTTTGAAAGACTGCCCTGGTTGCGGAAGAAAAGATTTTTACTCTCAAAAAGATTTCAATCGTCAGATCGGTGTGGCGCTCTTTATCGTCGCGGCGATTATTTCAACGATCATGCTTTATGTGGGTCTTGGACCAGAGTGGTACCTTAGTACTTTTATCGTTCTTTATGCCTTGGATTTCTTTTTATTCAGAAGATTGAATGTCGTGGCCATCTGCTATAAGTGCGACACGATTTTTCGCAATGTGAAGAATATTAACGAAATTCACGGATTTAACCACGAAATGCATGACCGCATCGTTTACTCTGACCACAATTTTGAAGGAAAACCGCTGGATCACCACTAGGTAAGATCCTGATAATCTAAGGTCAATGGACAAAAATCCGGGAGTCGTGTAGAATATCCAAGTGATTAAAATATCACGTATTTTGCTATTAACTAAACAAGGAATTCTAACATAGAACCCCCCCTTCAGCTCTCCAGCACCACTTTAGAAATTATTCTTCTCATTATTTGTTTTATCGCGACCGCCTTTTTCTCGGCCGCTGAAGCTGCCTTACTTTCAATCGGCGCCGACCGCGCACGACAGTTGATCGAAGAAGGTGGATCAAAAGGGAAGGCGATGGCCTTCATGATTCTTCGCCCTTCGGAATTGCTTTCAACAATTCTGGTGGGAAACAGTATCGCCAACATTCTCGCGGGTTCATTAACGACGGCCATCACAGCTGAATACACTGGAAGCAATATTGTGGGTCTCGCTCTGGGAGCAACGACCGTTATTATTATTATTTTCGGTGAAATCATGCCGAAAACTGTTGGACGCAATCACGCGGAACGCTTGTCTGTCATTGCTATCCGAACGCTGCAAGTTCTTTTCTATCTGATGTATCCGGTTATTAAATCAATCGTCTGGTTTATCAGCACAATTCTTGGCGACAATGCGGATGCGACAGGAAGAATGGTAACGAAAGATGATATTGAATTCATGATTTCAAAAGCTGAAAAAGAAAAGACGATGGATTCAAAGCAAATCGATCTTCTGTCCAGCATTCTTGAATTTCCGATGATTAAAGTTAAAGACATTATGATTGCAAGAATGCACGTCAATTACATCGAGAGTACGTGGTCATTCAATCAGATTATGGATTATATTCGCGAAACTGGTAACAGCCGTTACCCTGTCTGCGATGGCGAGCTGGAAGATATAGTGGGCTTTCTTCACGTGAAAGATTTAGCTTTTCTCACCGATGAACAAAAGAAAAAATTTAATATTCAAAAACTCTTAAAACCACCTTTCTTCGTTTACGAGCACATGAAAATTCAAGCCGTGTTCGATCACATGAATAAAAAGAAAGTGCACCTGGCCCTGGTTAAAGACGAAAACGGGACTGTCGTCGGTATTGTGACCTTGGAAGATATCATTGAGGAAATTTTCGGTGAAATCAACGACGAGCACGATGATGTTGATGAAAGAGAGAAGCTTTTAAACGAAGCAAATCTTGAAGAAGGAATTGTTGTCGAAGGCGACATTTCTTTGCGCGAACTTTACAACGATTACGATATTAAAATTCCTTTAAATGACAACTACTCAACGCTTTCCGGATTTTTGCTGGACATGCTGGGCAATACTTTTCCGGAGCAAGGTCAGATTATTGTCTGGGAAGGTCTTTCTTTTGATTTGGAAGTAGTTGAAGATCATGTTATCAAACAAGTGCATATTAAAGATGTTGGCGGAGAAAAACATATCTTCTCCAAAAAACAACATGCTGAACTTGTAGAACAAAGTGATCTTGAAGCTTCAATGCAGATCCACGACAAAGATTATTCAGAGAAGTAGGATTCAAAAAAGTGAAAGTGTATGACGTCGCAGTTATAGGTGGTGGTTCGGCCGGAGTCATGGCCGTGATGAGAACTGTTCTCAATAACGATGAATGCATTTTCTTTCCAGGAACTCCCAAACATAAAAAACGATCGCGCGCTTTCTGGGTGACGACTGTTGAAAATATGCCGGCGCATTTGCCTTACAAAAAAGGAATTGAAGAGCCGAATAAAATGTCACTTGACTGGCTGGCGCAGGGATCGTTTGCTTCAAAATTTAACTGGCAAAAAAATCGCGGAGTCGTGAAAATTGAAAAGGCTATCGATGGTTTGTTTCATCTAACTGATGACAAAGATTTCACTTATCTCGCTCAATACGTCATTCTCTGTACAGGTGTAATGGACATTCAGCCTCACATTAATGGTTCAATAGAGCCAATCTTCGAATACGCCAATGCTCAGTTGATAGATTATTGTATCCGCTGTGATGGTCATCATGTGCTTAATAAAAAAATCGCCATCATTGGTCACTCCAGTGCAGCTGCATGGGCCGGTATTATGTTGTTTGAACGATACAATTGTCCAAGCGTATACATTCTGACCAATGGTGAATCGCCACTCTTTGATGTTGAAACATCAGAGCTCATGAATCGTTACAACTTCAATGTCTGCACAGAAAAAATCGAAACGATTCTGGGAAATGCCAAAGCAAAAAAACTCGATGGCTTTAAAACCGCCAATCACATTATTCCTGCCGACTTCGCTTTTGTTTCACTGGGGATGATTGTCTACAACGATTTGGCGAGAATGCTGGGTGCAGAACTTGACCAAAGAGGTTTTGTATTAACCGATGCGAAAGGAAAAAGTTCGGTTGATGGGCTCTATGTCGCCGGAGACTTAAGAGCTAATGCAAAAAAGCAGATTTACACAGCGTGGGACCATGCTGTGGATTCAGCTGACGAAATCAATATCCACATTCGTCGTAAAAAGCGAAGTGAGCATTCGAAATTATCATAGTTTCTTCCTATCAATCTCTTCATAAAATTAAAGAGTAAAAGCTAGCTGCACACTTGCGAGAAGCATTTTTGCTACTATCTTTTTCTTAACCACATGGAGGAAGAAAAATGAAAACTCTCAACACTCAAGAAATGATCCAAGGAGCTGTGGATGAACTTAAAAGATATGCTCCGAGAAATGCGAAAATAGATATTGAGGTGAGGGAAGATCCTGTAGGAAATTTTGCAACACATATTCTTGTGCAAGGAGGACATCATACATACTTCTCGAAAAAAGAAGATATGTTCCTCTATAGAAGTTTTAACAAGGCCATGAGAGCGATTAAAGCACAGCTCGCAAGAAAACGTGTTACACATGAATCGGTACAACCAGATAATTGGCATCCTGCCTATTAAATATTTTTTAAATGAGTTTCATCCGGCGACTTAGCCCTCTCTTCAATAAGTACGCTTCGGATGTTTCATTAGGCCCGGCTTTCTGTCGGGCCTTTGTTTTTAACGCCAAAAGGTGCCACTAGACTTCTCGCACTTCTTAATCTTAAAATATCCCTATGAGTAAATTCCAATTCGAATCGGCCAACGAAGGCCAGTTTATTAAAGTCATCGCAGGATTAAAAGAAATTGATCCTGAGTTAATCGTTCTCTCCAAAGTGGACGCGGATCCTTTCGAGTCAGACTTGATTGTGAAAGTAGAGATGGAAGCAAGCTACGAGAGTGTGCTTGATAAAATTTCTTCTATGAAGAATCTTGATCAGACGGTGAGAACGCTTCGTCCAATTCAGTAGAAATTAATTTTCAGCAATTGCACAATTGAGCTAATTAGTTAGACACCTTTTTCTTGTGAAAAAATTAAATTCATAGGAAAGTCCGGAAATTTCTCAGCAATATTACTTAAAGTTTTCAGCTGAGGGTTAGCGCTCTTTGGCTTTTCTAGTTTTGCGTAGGCATTGGTATTGGAATAATCTAAAAACTTTGCCATTTGTCGAATGGTTAATTTGTTTTTTAATCGGATCATTCTAAGTATGGTTGAAAAAGCCACGGAAGGATCTACTTTTACTTTTTCAATATTGCGACCATTAAGATTTTTTTGAGGAAGCGGGAAAACTAATTTCGAACTTTGCGGTTCTGAAAGATATAAGTTTAATGCATCTTCCATGTTTGATTTCAGTTCTTCGAATGTATCGCCTTGAGTGTTGCATCCATGAAGCTCAATACATTCGGCCCAAAATCCATCAGACTCTTTGTGAATTTTAAAATGATAAAACATTTGATTTAGTCCTCTTCTGTATTGTTATTCTTCTTCAAGTCGTTTCAATAATTTTTTTTCGAGACCCTTTTTGAGGTCTTTATTACCATGCACTGGTATTGTTTCTCTTTTTTCACCTTTGGCTAAAAAAACATGGCTGCCACTTTGTCTCAACTTCTTCCATCCCTTAGCCAGAAATAATCGCAGCATCTCTTTTCCACTAATCGGCATGGCTCCCTCTGGATTGTACACCTGTAGGTGTTTTTTTACAATTAGACCTTCGACCTTGTTGCTCTATAGGGCCAAAATTTGCCAACAAAAATGGGCATAAGTGCTTTCAAATTTCTAATCTGAAACAAAACTGTGTGAATTTCGAGTGTTAATGAAAATTGACAAAAACTATTTAAGGAAACCTCAATTGATGACCGATAAGAACGATAGGTTAAAAAATGTCTATCGAGGAAATTTCATGAAAATGAATTTTAAGGCGCTTTTTGTAGTTTCGATCACTGTTGGTCTAAGCACGGCGTGCACAACTGCAACTTCTAAAGACTGCGTTTCATGTGAAATGAAAAAAGTAAGCGATTCAGTTCAGCCGGATAAGGCAGAAGCGATGAAATTAAAAGAAGATTTGGCGAAGCCTGTTGCTTTGGCGACGAAAGGTCCGCTGATTTTGAATAGTAATGGAGTGTCGAGAGCGCCGGCGGGAGAGAAAATTAGCAAAGAAGATTATCAAGATATTTTCTGTCATCGATTTTCTCAAATTGATGCCAACTTAGTAGGCTACACGCTTAAGGAAATCGAAGCGACCAATTATTCAGTTGAAGAAATTTTAAATGCTCCAGTTTGTCAGCCAGAAAAATATTCAGCGGCAGTTAAGTCACCAATGTCTCATATCATAGCAGATGATCCATCAAAACGTGTTGGGTGGATTGAGAGCTTTTGGCTTTATTACAGTAAAAAAAGAAAGGAGCCGGCAAAATTTTTAGATTTTGTAAACGCCAAGAACACAGAGGGTGAAACGCTGCTTGATTATTTAGAAACAATGATCAACAGAGGTGAGTATCCAAGTGAGGGCTCCAAAGCATCCACTGCAAAAATCATTGCTAGTGCCTGTTCGCATGGTGCCGTTTATTCAAAACATACAAATAAAAAATGTCCGTGATACTTATCCAAGAGAAGTAATTATGAAAATAAGTCTTTTGAGTCTATTTGTTGTCGTTCATTCCTATGGTGTTTGGGCTAACGAAGCCATGCCTAATTGTTTTCATGGGCTGAGTACACTTAGTGGACAAATAGCTTCACTTAATAAAGAAATTACTTCTTGTGGTTATAATAAAGGATTAGCTGAACTTGAAAAAAACCAGGATGATCAGAGAAAATACATTTATGAAAAACTTGCAGAAAAACTTGCGACCAAATTAATTCAAAACTCAGAAGAAACAGCGCTGCTTACAAATTATTTTAATGCGAATGGCGAAGATTTAATGATGAAAGATTCAGTTTCATCTGAAAGAATAAAAAAGCAATGTTCTTTATCTGCTATTAAAGAAACGGAAAAATGCGGGACTGGTAGAAAAGGTCAATTTTACGATTTAAAAATAAATTTGCTTAAGAAGAAACTTAACCCTCAAGGAAGTGCTTCTCATTTCGGAAATGATTTGTATGGGATATTAGCAAATAAATTCGTTAAAAACATGGGTATAAATCAAACGTTAAAGAGCAATAGCTGTCCTCTTGACGGAGAAGTTTCTGGGTTTATTTTAGAAAGCCAAATTGATGATTTATCAGCTTTAGATATAGTTGATGGAGCAAAAGGTTCCAAGGAAAAGTTTGAAAGTAGATTTGATTCTTATGCGCAATTGAAATTAATTAAAGATGCGGGACCAGAAGCGCTAGAGAAGTTTAGAAATTATTTACTTAATATTCCAAAAAATACTTCTCCAAAAGAATACATCGCAAAATTTTTCAAGGACAAAGAGAATCAGAAAAAATTCTTTGCACCAACCCTGGCCAATGAATGTGAATCTGTTAATAGAAACATTAATAATTTTCTGTGCGCAGACCTGGATGATTTAGGAAGTTTAAACAGCAAAGTTTCCATGGAGCTATTTAATAAATTAGATGTAGCCCCAATGGACGATCAATATGAAATCGATTTTCAGAATGATCCAGTGGCCCTTCGTGCATATGGCTTCCAGTGTTTATCTCAAGCTAAGAACAAGCTCCTTTCGGAAAAAGAGAGAAAAAAAGAGTATAAGCTTGATGATTGGTTTGAAGATTTCACAAGTAATATTCGCCCTATTGTAAGTGAGGATAAAAAGTCGGATCATAATGCAAAATTTTGTGAAAAGTATACTTGTGGTTCGCCAGAGGCTCAAAAGGCACCTTCTTGTAAAAACGGCGGTCCACTTTCGTCCAAAGATTTCTATGTTTTAAGTGAATGTCCTGCTGGTATAAGTTGTAATTCCAATGCACTTAAGGCTATCGACTATCTGGAAAGTCTGGAGAAAATTCAGTCAAAAATGTCTCCATCTCTCGCAGACAATACAACATCAACCCCAGACCAAATCAAAAAATCAAAAAGCGAACTCCCGGACTTCGCAGAAAACTACCTCGGCTTAGAAGGTTCACTCATCGCTCTCGGAAAACCAGTCACACCTATCACGCTTGCTGAAAAGAAAGAAGATTTTAAAGAAAGAAATTTAAATACTGATGCACCTAAGTATCAACCGCCAACTCCAAATAAAATAGAGTACGCAAATAATAATCAGACGCAATCGAATAATGAATTTTCAACCATAGCTGCCAATGAGATGGTCAATGCGCGGGTTGCGACGAATACAAATAATTCGTACACGCCATCAGTCTCAACTGAACACTCCGGCCGCATCGAAGGTATTCGCAGTAACAAAAAGAAAAAAGTCGATAGCAGCTATTGGATGGATGATATTCCGGACGTGGTTGCGAAGAAAGATGAAGTTGATTCAAAAGACGCAAAGAAAGAAGAATCTGTTAAACCCGTTGCGAACAATGAATCCTCTTTCAACAAAAATGAATTTGAGGAATATAAACGCAATGTCGATCGTGAATTGGCAGCAAACAGAAACAAGCTGAGTTCTGTCAGCAACGAGCTCGCACGCACACAACAAGATATGGCCAGCCAGCGTGCTGAAATGGAAAGAAAAATTGCAGATCTTGAGCGCAAACAAGCTGAGATGAAAAACGCCACGGAACCTAAAGAAGTGGCACAGGCGAAAGCGTACAAAAAAGAAGCGGATATTTTAAAAGCTGATCTTGCCAATAAAAATAGAGTGCCTGCTTCTGTGGCAGCGAGTGGGGACGGAGTCATCGTCACACCAGATAAATTGAAAACATTAAAAGAAGAAGAACTTCAAAAACTAGGAGTCGACATCGAGCAATCTTTCGTCATCGCAATCAAAGTAAAAGAAGGCAACAACGAAAAGCTCGTCAACGTTCCAGTCATCAGACACACATCTAAAGGAAAATCTTATCTGATTCCACGATACGAAGGGAAAAATGAAGAGATCATGAAAGCGATTGAGAAATCGCCGTTGTTCAAAGATTTTATCCTGGAAGTGAAATCTAAAATGAAAGCCTTTACGAATTTGAGAGATATCATCAAAGGCGCGTAGTTATTTCAAAACACTGATGACAATATCCCCATTCACCTTAGCGCGACATGAAAGTCGAATAATTTTGTTTGGGGAGTAATTAGATTTTATGTGAGAAATCGTATCGCTTTCGACAGCGCCAGGATTGGACAAATTTTCGGCGCCCTCCAGGATTTCTATCCGGCACGAGCCACACGAACCAGCGAGGCAACCATGGGGTAATATTAGGCCCTGGCGCTCTAATTCGTCATACAGTAAACGGCCCGCTTCCACTTCATATTTTTGGTCTTTTTCATTGGGGGAAAGAGCTTTCACTAACACGGTGGGCATATTACTTTCATCCGGGTAAGAATAATATCTTCACCATTATAAAACACGATGCAATAAATAGCTAACTCAAAGTGAGGAATGAAATGTTTACCTTCGAAAAATTATACTCAATGGGACATGAAGAAGTTGTTTTTTTCTCAGACCCAACTTGTAACTTGAAAGCAATCGTAGCGATTCACAATACAACTCTTGGACCAGCTCTTGGTGGTACAAGAATGTGGCCATACGCTACTATCGACGAAGCCATCGAAGATGCTCTTCGCTTGTCTCGCGGGATGACTTATAAAAACGCTATCTCTGGTCTTCACCTTGGTGGTGGTAAAGCTGTTATCATCGGCGATCCAAAGAAAGATAAATCAGAAGCTCTTTTCAGATCATACGGACGTTTCGTTGAATCACTCAACGGCCGTTACATCACAGCTGAAGACGTGAACACAACTGTTGATGACATGGAATACATCTTCGCTGAAACAAACAACGTAACAGGTGTTGCTGAAATCAACGGTGGATCTGGAAACCCGTCTCCATGGACAGCACGTGGTGTTTTCCGCGGAATGGAAGCTTCAGCTCTTAAAGTCTGGGGCGACAGATCTCTTAAAGGAAAAGTTGTTGCTCTTCAAGGCGCTGGTTCAGTTGGAACACACCTTGGTCGTCATCTTTTCGAATCAGGTGCAAAAGTTCTTTTCACTGATATGAACGAAGCAAATATCGCTCGTTTCAAAGAAGCAGTTCCAAATGCTGAATTAGTAGGCCTTAACGATATCTACGATGTGAAAGCTGATATCTACGCTCCATGTGCTCTTGGTGCAACTATCAACGATCAAACAATCGACAGAATTAAAGCAAAAATCATTTGTGGTGCTGCTAACAACCAACTTCTTGAACCACGTCACGGTGACATGCTAAAAGAAAAAGGAATCCTGTACGCTCCAGACTACCTGATCAACGCTGGTGGTGTAATGAACGTATCAATCGAATTCGAAGGCTGGTCAGCTGAGAAAGCGACAAAAATGGTCGACAAAATTTTCGATACAACTCTTAAAATCTACAAGCTTGCAGATGAGCAAAATATTCCGGTCTATAAAGCTACAGATTTAATGGCAGAGCAAAGAATCGCGTCTATCAAAAACATTCGCGGAAAATATCTTGGAAATCTTCACCACAGATTCCCAGGTAGAAAAGCTCGCCATTAATTAGTTAATTAAACGTTAATTAGAAGGCCCGGAAACGGGCCTTTTTTATTTGAACTGAGCACATAGTGCCGGGTCCCGTTTCCCCTATGAAAATTTGCTAAAATTGACCTAGGGTTTGTATGGGAAAAACAGTTCTCTTCATTTTAATTCTTACGCTCACAACGATGCTTTCATCGTGCGTACAGGATGCAAATAAAAAGGGTGCTGAGTCCGGAAGTTCAACCCCCACCAACACAGTCAATCCACTCAAAGCAGTTAATATAACTCCCGCTTCTTTTGCGGAAGATACATCATCAACAATCACTTTGAGCTACACGGATGTCACTTCACGACTTGCTCAAAGCTGTTCTTTAATTTCACTTTCTGGCGTCACCGTCACCAATGCCTGTGCGTGTAGTGCAGGTGTTTGTACTGTGACAGTCAAAGGCGCAAGTAATTACAGTGGCGCTGCAAGCTTTCGTTACAATGTTTCAATCGGCACTGAAGTTTCAGCTTCTGCTGCGGCCAGTTTTACAATCACACCGGTTGATGATGCTCCTGTGACGACAACGATTTCTCCAGGATCATTTAAATACAACACTCAATCAATTATCACTCTGGCGTACACTGATGCAGACAATGACTCAGCTACCAGCTGTGCCATTTCTTCTCTCAGCAATGTCACCGTCACACAAGCTTGTGCCTGCGCAGGTGGAGTTTGCAGAGTAGGGGTAACAGGAACTTCAAATTATATCGGCAGTGCAAGTTTTGCTTACACTGTTACAGCAAACAGCGTGGTCTCCAATAGCTCAACAGTAAGCCTGACGATTTTTGGCGATCCACCAGTCGCAAATACGATTACTCCTCCTTCGTTTACCACAGGAACACAATCGATCATTACTTTGAGCTATACAGATGCTCAAAATGATCAAGCTTCCTCGTGTTCTGTCTCTGGCACAACAAATGTTTTTATCTCTCGTCCCTGTGCTTGTCTTGCCGGAACCTGCACTGTCGGAGTCACAAGTAATGCGAATTATGTCGGGACTGCAAAGTTTAATTACACAGTCACTGCGGCCGGGCAGACCTCCAATTCGGCCCAAGCAAATTTAACCATTACAGCTTCCACTCCGGTGGCCAATAATATTTCGCCTGTGGCTTTCAATGAAGATCTGCAATCAATTATCACCTTAAGCTATACAGATCCACTATCCCGTAAAGCGACTGCCTGCTCAGTCGCAGGATTAACTAACGTAACAGTTCTTCAGGCCTGTGCCTGCGATCTCGCAGGTATTTGTACTGTCGGCGTAAAAGGAACTCCCAATTACAACGGAGCTGCAAGCTTTACTTACACAGTAACCGCCGGAAGTCAGACCTCGAATACAGCTACTGCGAGCTTAACAATTAATGCTGTTGATGATGCTCCGACAGTGGCAAACGCCCTTCTCACAGATTTAATCTTTGAAGATACTCAAAGCGGATACCTGACGTTGAACTACACCGATGTCGACGGGGATCGCGCGGGAGTTTCAGATTGTACAATATCTAATGCTACTAATTTAAGTGTGACGACACCATGTTCATGTGACGTCATTCTTGGAACCTGTAATTTAAAAATAACCGGCACGCTTCATTACTACGGATCAGCAAGTTTTGATTACAAAATTAAAACGACAACTTTAACATCGAATTTAGCAACAGCTTCACTGACAATTATTCATCAGGATCATGCTCCGGTAAGCAGTAACATCACACCTGTTGCGTTTAATGAAGACACTCAGTCAATCATTACTTTATCCTACACAGATACTGACAACGATAAAGCAACAAGCTGTGCTTTAACCTCTTTGGGTAATGTCACTGTGACACAAGCTTGTGCATGCAATGGATCCGGTGTCTGCACTGTCGGAGTAAAGGGTACACCTGATTTCGCCGGGGCTGCTAATTTTTACTACACAGTGACAGCCAACGGAGCTGCTTCCAATATTTCTATTGCGGATTTTACAATCAACAATGTTGATGATGCTCCAGTTGCCTCTAATATTACTCCACCATCTTTTGATCAGAACACACAATCGAT
This sequence comes from Bacteriovoracaceae bacterium UBA6261, assembly GCA_002440825.1. Classification (GTDB taxonomy): domain Bacteria; phylum Bdellovibrionota; class Bacteriovoracia; order Bacteriovoracales; family Bacteriovoracaceae; genus Bacteriovorax. The sequence continues at coordinate 47,623 of DJVH01000129.1, forward strand.
AATTACACTTTCTTATAGTGATCCCGATTCTGATAAAGCAACTTCTTGTACAGTGGCAGGACTGACAAACGTTACAGAGACCCAGGCTTGTGCGTGCGACGGTGCAGGTGTTTGTACTGTAGGAATAACCGGAACGAACAATTACAACGGAACTGCGAGCTTTACTTATACTGTGACGGCTAATTCTGTTGTTTCAAATTCAGCGACTTCAAATTTTACAATTAACCCTGTGAATACGGCTCCAACAATAGCTGCGATTGCTGATTCTTACGGAAATATGAATACAGGATATGTTGTCAATTTCACCATTAATGATGTGGATGGACCTCTGGCGTGCAACGGTTCAGTCACAGCAACTTCTTCCAATACAATTTTAATTCCTGTAGCAAATATTTCTTTCGGCGGAACATATCCAAATTGTACTGCCACCATTTCTCCGACAAATTCAAACTTCGGATCAAGCAGTCTTTCTTTTAAAGTGACCGATGGCTCAGGTGCTAATAGCACCACTTCCTTCATCCACACAGTAAGACAAGCAGTCTCAAAGACATGGTTGTTAGGGGATGTGGGGGATACTAACACTTATTCCTTTGGCTCCTCTAATATTGAAAGTGTTGCCCCAGGAGTGATTCGTTTAACTCCATTGCTTGTAGACCAGACTGATGATGACAATACGGCGACAGGTTTTACTGCGCTTCCTTCGACACTTAAATGGGATAACATCAATTCTCTTGTCTCTCAAAATCATGCGATTGGTGCATGGACTCTGGCCTCTGGTGTTTACAGTACGACTTACAGCTCTAGAGTCATGGACGCCAGACAAACTGTTGCGTGGACGACTTTGGGCTGGAAAACAGTCCTTCCGTATGGAAAAGAATTGCCTTTAACAAATGAATCCCCAGCTGATTACGCTTCAACCTCCGGAGCTTTTGCAAACAGCTTAATTGGTCTATGGCATTTCAATGAAATTACCGGATCGACAACCGTTCTCAATAGTAAAAGCACAAACAATGATTCATTTTTAACGAATTCTCCTGCCGCTAGTGCAGGTGTTGCAGGAAAATTTAATTCCGCACTCACATTCGCGGGTGGATCTGTTCTTAAAAGTGCATTGAGTGCAGCAGTGACTCCTGGATCATTTACTGTTTCAACATGGGTAAAAAAAACAACCTCACCGACAGAGGGTGTGATTTGTTTCTGGACGACGAGTGATGCGACAACTGCAGCTGATTGTCCGATAAGAATTTCGACAACTCTTCGAGTGCGCGTATCCGGAACAAACTATGGCGCCTCCACAACAATCAATGACGGACTTTGGCACCATGTAGTTGTCATCAGCGACAGCAGTGCAGGACTGATCAAGGCTTACGTCGATGGAGTTGCGGAATCAATCACCGGTTCCCCTGCGAATTTCTCAACAAGCACAGGCAATGTTTATTTCGGTGGAGTCAGCGGCTCTAGTCCTGAGTTCAATGGAACGATTGATGAAACGGCCATGTGGAATAGAGTTCTTTCGGGAACTGAAGTGACCGAACTTTATCGCCGTGGAGTGAACAGGTTAAAACTTTTCTATCGCACTTGCCCTGATGCTACTTGTTCCACAAATCCAGCCTGGTCGAGTGGAATTTCAGAATTAAATAACGTCTCGGGCGGAGAGGCTCTGGCCACAGGGCCTTATTTTAATATTTCCACAACGAACCAAAGATATTTCCAATATAGAACAACATTTGAAACGGATGTCGTGCCAACTTCAAGCGCCCCTGATCTTTCCAGTGTGGTTATTGGAGCTGCTCACACTTACTACTCTGCTGCCGATGAAGAATTCGTCACTCAAGAAGGACTCACTTTTAAAACGTTAACTGCTTTTGCAGAAACTCTGGGAGGACTGGGGTGTTCAGGAGGAGGAGTTCATTATCAATTGTCGAAAGATAAAATCAACTGGTCTTATTATAACGGAAGCGCATGGGCGACCGGGACAACGTTTGCTACCGCAAGTACAGCGGCTCAGTTGCAAAATGGATTAGCGACTTACCTGTCCGCGAGCAACACTGTTTCTGATACCGTCTATGTCAGAGGAATTTTAAAGAGCGACGCCAACGGAGCCGCTCCCTGTGAAGTGGATCAAATAAAACTTGATGGAAACGAGTAAAACACTCAAGTTTAAGAGGCATTCTTTGACTCGCTATCTTTCCCCCTTGAGAAAATTTAAAATAGAAGCATGAAGAGCTTGCTAAGCCTCACTCTTATTCTTTTCACTTTTTCAGCAAACGCTATTACGTTTGAGGATGGAGTTTTTCCTGAAGTCGTAACTTCAACCAGAGCTCTTGCGATGGGAAATGCCTTTATCGCAAAAGTCGACGATGCTTCGGCTGCTTTTTATAATCCAGCTGGATTGGGAAGTGTTCGTTATCCACATTTGCACTTGTCGAATTTTTCTTTCGAAACAAATAAAGGTTCAATTAATGCAGTCTCTGGAAATGCTATTGGAGATATTTTCACCAATTCTCCTAAAATGTTCAGCATTGATGGAATGAGACAGGTCTTATTAAAGAGTCCTGGAAATATTGCTCATTCGAGAGTTCAGGCTTTGCCTAATTTCACCAGCAGATATTTCAGCATGGGTTATATGCTGGCCAAAAGATCGCGCGCGATTGTGACAGATACAACTTCAGCAACCGGGTATGAATTTGCTGATCGATTTGACCACGGACCTTATGCTGCTTTAAACGTTTCTCTTTTTGGCGGGATTTTAAAATTTGGCGCTTCGGGTTTATATTTAAAAAGAAAAGAATTAAATTCCACGGCTGATCCCAATGCAACGATTGTTATAGCTGACAATACTTACAACAGCGGAACGACATTTGTCGTTACGGGCGGAGCGAAGTTGACTCTGCCTTTTACTTTTCTCCCGACATTTGCAATCACTGTTCACAATTTCGGCGACACGCATTTTGCACGAACTGGAAATGGGGCTGCGCCAGCAAAAATTCCCCGAAGCTACGATGTTGGTTTTTCACTGACACCACAAATCGGAACGAACACTCGCGTCCATCTCGAAGCAAATATTAAAGACCTAAGTCAGGAATACAGCGATATTTCTTCGACCAGAAAGCTGGTTTTTGGACTTGAACTTGATTTCTCCCGCGTCTTCTTTTTCCGTCTCGGCTACGGGGATGGATTTGGATCGGCCGGGCTTGGCATTAAATCAAGAAAATTGGAATTTGACCTGACAACTTATGCAGTCGACACGACCACATCCACATTCCGCGGGCATGAAGACCGCAGGTTTGCTCTTGGAGTTTCTTCCGGATTTTAATCCATCTTTTCCTCTTTGCCGCCAGGCGGAATCTTAGACATTTTCACTGCTCTTAGGTAGAGTCTTCCCAATACAATTTTTAAGGAAAAGGTACATGTTGGAAAAGACATCTAAATCAAAAGCAAATGCAAAACCAGCTGCAAAAGGATCATCAAAAATGAGCCCTTCTTATCAAAAGAAATTAGATCTCGCGAAAAAATATAATCTTGGCAAAAAAGAAATGCTCGAGATCCTTCACAACGTCTACACTTCAAGAAAAGTTGACGACGCTGAAATCACAATGAAGAAACAATCAAAAGCGTTCTTCCAGATTTCAGGTGCTGGTCACGAAGGAATTCTGACAGCAGCTTCGATGGTTCTTAAACCAACATATGACTGGTTTCTTTGTTACTACCGCGACCGCGCCCTTTGCTTAGGTCTAGGTGTCACTCCTTACGAAATGCTTTGTCAGGCAAACGGTAACCTGGGCGATACAGCTTCATACGGACGTATGATGCCAGCTCACTGGGGCCACAAAAAATATAACATCGTCAACAAATCATCATGTACAGGAACACAGTTCCTTCAAGCGTGTGGTCTTGCTGAAGCAGGTCTTTGGTACAAACGATTGAACAAAGAACACAAAATGGATACGAAGTCGCTCTACAAAGACGATGAGATCATTTACGTTTCAACTGGAGACGGTACTGTTGCTCAAGGTGAGTTCTGGGAAGGAATAACAACTGCGTGTGTAAACTCTTTACCTGTTCTCTTTATGGTTGAAGACAATGGTTTTGCCATTTCTACTCCGACATACGTTCAGTATCCGGAAGGATCTATTTCAAAAACGCTTGCGAATTTCCCGGGATTAAAAATTTTCACAACTGACGGAAACTGTCCGGTTGAATCATTCGCGACAATGACTGAAGCTGCAAATTACATCAGAAAAAATAGAAAGCCTGCACTTGTACACGCGTCTGTAACAAGACCATACTCTCACTCTCTTTCAGACGATCACGGTATGTACAGAACGAAAGCAGAGCTTGCAGCTGAAGCGCAAATCGATGTTTTCAATTCATATCCAAAATTTCTGGTTGAAGCCGGAATCATCACTGAAGCAGAAAGAGAAGAAGTTTTGAAAAAAGTTTCTGCTGAAGTGAAAACAGCAATGGATAAAGCGATCACAACTGAGTGGCCCGCTACAGATACAGTTGAAAAACACCTTTACTCTGAAGAACATCCAATCAATGGATCTGAATTCGATAAAGCCCCTAACTTCACAGGAAAAGATGACGTGCCGATGGCCGCATCGATCAATAAAGTCCTAAGATCTGAATTTGCAAAAAATCCACTTCTCAGAATGTGGGGAGAAGACGTTGCAGATTTTTTTGAAAAAGAAAGACTGAACAACCCTGAACTGAAAGGAAAAGGTGGGGTCTTTAAACTAACTGCAAACGTTCAACGTGAATCAAAAGACGGCCAGGTTTTCAACTCGCCACTTGCTGAAGCAAACGTCATCGGTCGTGCGATCGGTATGGCGATTCGTGGAATCAAGCCGGTTGTTGAAATCCAGTTCTTCGATTACATCTGGACAGCGTACATGCAATTGAAAAACGAAATGGCGACGCTTCGCTACCGCTCAGGCGGCGATTTCAAATGTCCAATGGTCGTTCGTGTTCCGATCGGTGGTTACTTGAAAGGTGGAGCGATCTACCACTCGCAATCAGGTGAATCACTTTTCACTCACGTGCCAGGAATCAGGGTAGCGTTCCCTTCAAACTCTGCAGACGCTGCAGGACTTTTAAGAACAGCTATCCACGCTGACGATCCGGTCATGTTCCTTGAACACAAACACCTTTACTATCAAGGATACAACCGTGCTCAAGACGTAGGTGACGAATACATGATTCCATTCGGGAAGGCGAAAGTTGTCCGCGAAGGTAAAGATGCAACGATTGTTGCATGGGGTGCTCTGGTTCAGAAATCTATTGAAGCAGCTAAAAAACTTGAAGCAGCAACAGGAAAAACGGTTGAAGTTATCGATCTTAGAACTCTTGCACCATACGATTTTGAAGCAATCAAGAAATCGATTACAAAAACGTCTCGTTTGATGATTGCTCACGAAGAACACAAGACTTCAGGCTTTGCTGGCGAAATCGCGGCGAGAGTGAACGAAGAGTGTTTCGAATTATTAGATGCCCCTATTTTAAGAGTTGCCGCTCTTGATGTTCACTGTGCTTACAATCCAGGGCTGGAAGATGTGATCCTTCCGCAAATCGGCCATGTGGAAGAAGTACTGACGAAACTTCTGAATTACTAAGAAATATAAAAATTCTGTTATACTAAAAGGGCTCCATTAATGGGGCCTTTTTTATTTCAGGGGAAACATGAATTTCTGGACTGTGTTTGTCGCTAATGTCGTTGTGTCTTTTGTTTTTTCTTATGTTCTGGTCAAGTACGGCAATCAATATAAAAAATATTATTCATTCTTCATTGATGCTCCTGCTTTTAAATTCAAAGAAAAAATTATCCTGGATTCTACTTTTAAATTTGAAGTTGAACATGCACTTTCTTTTTTTCTCATTCCTCTTTCTTTGATCATGCTGGCGATTCTTTCTTACGTTCTGAGCAGGCCTTTGCCCAACATGGATCAAGCCGAATTTTTCTTTATGTGTTTTCTCGGCGAGGCCATGTTGATTTTATTGTCCGCGATGACTACCAAGGTGACCTTTGAAACGTTTTTTCAGGATAAAGAGCTGAGAGACATTCAGACTCATGAATTGTTTGTCACTGAAGCGGGCTTTGCTTTTCCCGTCACTCCTTTGGAAGGAGTGTGGCGGGAAATCGCCCGCAAGGCCCGCAAAGAATATCTCTTTTTGAGATTTGATTCGATTGAGCTGATAGAAGTAGAGCCCGCGCGCGGACTCACTATCAGACCGAAACCTCCTTATTACAGAATCTCATTAAAAAATATTCCACTCAAAGTACATTTAATGCGCAAGCAGTTCTACGGTCGCGAAAAGAAGTTTCTTGAGATTGCTGCAGCCAGTGGAATTAAAATAATCTACAACGATCAATTGAGAGATTAAGCATGTCTTACAATGAAATTCATAAAAGATGTCTGACCGTGGGAACTCCCGAGAGCGCCAAAGGAGCTGCCCGCTTTTTCAAAACCGGCAAAGGCGAGTACGGAGAAGGAGATATCTTTATTGGTATCAATACACCGACAGTCCGCGCGCTTTCAAAAGAGTTTAAAGATCTGGATTTAAGCGAAGTAAAAAAACTTTTTCATTCTGAAATTCACGAAGAGCGATCCATCGGGATTGCCATCCTTAACCGGCAATATGAAAAAGCTGTTAAGTCGGACGACCTTAAAACACAAACTCGCCTTTATAAAAAATATTTTTCCTGGCGCAAGAGAGTGAATAACTGGGATCTCGTTGATTCGTCTGCTCCTTATTTGTCGGGACACTATTATTTCCATCAGGACGATACTGATCTTTATAAATTGCTCAAATCCAGTAATCTGTGGGAGAGAAGAATTGCGATTCTCAGCTGTTTTTATTTTATCCGTCAGAAGGCTTTTGACATTCCTCTGGAGATCATTGAAACGCGCTTATTCGACAAAGAGGATCTCATGCATAAAGCGTGTGGCTGGATGCTCAGAGAAATCGGGAATAGAGATATTACCCTCTTGAGAAGCTTTCTTAAAAAGCACGCTGCCGTGATGCCTAGGACTTCATTGAGATATTCTTTAGAAAAACTTAATCCTGTTGAAAGAAAGAAATGGATGGCGAAGTGATTGGGTGAAAAAATTCCCAATATAGCATTTATCATGTTTTTTGATAAGCTTTCCGTATGAAGAAGTCTCTATCACTTTCGATTGAAGAGTTTATGAATGTGATGCCAATAGCGGCAGCATATATTGTAAACGATAAAGTTTCCTTCAATACAAAAGCACAGGAATTAACGGGCTACTCCAGTTCAGATTTTGAAAATCTGGATGATTATTTCCGCAAAGTTTATAAATCCACCTATGTTGAAAATATCGAAATTTATAACAATGCCAAAAAAAGAGATTTCGGGCAAACGGCCAGAGTGACATTTCCGACAAAAAACGGTGAATCCAAAATTATAGATTTTCAGGCGAAACAGTTTGAGAATCATGAAGTCTGGATATTTAACGATGTGACAGAAAAAATCATTGCGGAAGAACGCTTTACGGTTCTGTTTAATCATTCGACTGATGCTTACTTATTGTTTGATGAAAACGGCATTTTTGACTGTAATCCGGCAGCTGTTCAACTTTTGAGTGCGAGTTCAAAAGAAGAGCTGCTTAAAACTCAACCCGCTTCTTTTTCTCCTGAGTATCAACTTTGCGGGATGAAGTCTGTTAAAAAAAACGAAGCGATGATTGCACAGGCGCTCGCAAATGGATTTCATCGATTTGACTGGATTCATAAAAAACTCACTGGCGAAGAATTTCCTGTCGAAGTAACTCTCAATCCGGTTGAAGTCGCCAATAAAAAACTTTTGCTCGTTGTGTGGCACGATTTGACTGAACAAAAAAGAACGCAAAAAGCTCTGGAAGAAGAACATCTGAGGAATTTTCACGCATCAAAAATGGCGACGTTGGGTGAAATGGCTTCGGGTATTGCTCATGAAATCAACAATCCTTTAACGGTCATATTAAACCGGGCTCAACAAATCAAAAAACAACTGGCTCCGATGGGGCCCGAATTTGAATTAATTGGGGCGGCAGCTGATAAGATATATAAAACTGCTGATCGAATAGCCAAGATCGTTCGCGGTCTCCGTCATTTTGCCCGTGAAGGTTCACCTGAGGACAAATTAGAAGTTCCCTTGTACTTAATTCTGGATGAAACTCTGGATTTCTGTCGTGCCCGTTTTGAAAGTAGCGGAATAAAACTTTCTCTCGAGTACATTAATATTTCTGACGCCGAGACGGAAATGATTTTTTGTAATCAAATTCAGATTGAGCAGGTTCTGCTAAATCTTTTGAATAATGCCTTTGATGCTGTCTCTCAGTCTCCAGGAGCCTGGGTAAAAGTGATAGCCGAGAGAAACAAAGGAAGCGTTACTATTTCGGTGTTGGATAGTGGTAAAGGCATTCCTGAAAACATCAGAACAAAGATCATGCAGCCTTTTTTTACAACAAAAGATGTCGGGCAAGGAACTGGCATTGGTTTAAGTATTTCTTCTGGAATTATGAAATCTCACGGCGGGGAATTGGTCCTGGATACGGAATCAGCCGCTACTAAATTCGTTTTAAAATTTCCGAAATCAGCCTAAAAAAAAGGGACCCGAAGGTCCCTTTT
>DJVH01000101.1 GCA_002440825.1 Bacteriovoracaceae bacterium UBA6261
CTAGGCATCCCCCATGTGCCCTTATGTACTTTATTTTCTCTTTATTTGTGCCGTCTGTACCACACCGCCCGAATTTCCCCAAAGGAAAAAACGAACCAGCGGTAGCAGGGCTTGATAAATACTTAGCTTTTTGTTACTTACTATTTTCTTGCTCTTTTTACTTTTACTTCATCATGTCAAAGATCGCTTCCAAGGGGAAACGCTTAACGCGAACACCCTTCGATAGCCGTCTGATACGGAGTCGAACCGTTGAACACTGTCCCCGACGGACATCAAACCTCAATATGTTTCCTCAAATCTCACGCCCGCGGCTCTCCTGCCGGCAAGGCTCACATCACTCTTCCTACCGGTCCCCGGTCTCCTCTTCGGCAGCCAGACGGCCTGTTTCAAAGTGGAGAATAACGGATTCGAACCGTTGACCCTCTGCGTGCAAGGCAGATGCTCTCCCAGCTGAGCTACACGCCCAAAAATCTTTATATTGCTACAAGAATTCGTGCTTCGTAATCAGTTCTCATTTCGTTAAGGTGAAGAGGAATTTAATCAACGATGAATAATAAGTCAACACTATTTCGTAAAATATTTTAAAAATTTTTTTTTTCTGCTGATACACTGTTTTGAGGCTATAATTTTATTAATAACAATTATTTATACCAAGTTTAACCATGAAATTTTTTAGCATTTTCCCGCTCCTCTTTCTCCTATTACTAAGTGCTTGCGAGTTTAAGAATTCAAGCTCCACTCTATTAGAGAATATCAATGGAAAAATTGAAGTGGAGAAGCTTCAAACGGACATCGGTGGTCTCTCTACAACTTCAGCTACTATTAAGACTGTTCACGGAGATATTGTTTTTCGCTTCTATACTAAGGCGGCACCCCATACTTCAGCGCGTATCATGGAACTGATTCAACAGAAATTTTATGACGGTCTGGTTTTCCATAGAGCGATTCCGAATTTTATCATTCAAACTGGGGATCCTACCGGAACAGGCAATGGTGGAAGTGGAGTTAAAATTAAGGCTGAGTTCAACGAGCTTCAGCATATTAAAGGCACCATCGGTATGGCCCGCGGAATGGACAAAAACTCTGCTGATTCACAATTCTATATTTGTCTCACGACTCTCTCACATCTCGATGGTAAAAACACTGTCTTTGGACAAGTTGTAGATGGGTTGGATGTATTACCAAAATTGTCTAAGGGAGACAGAATTATCTCCATCACACTGAACATCAAATAGATATAAAATTTTCAAAAGTCTTTTAATGAATAAGCCTCTCGCATAAGGTGAAACTTAACGAGAGGTTTTTTTATGTTCAGATTGATAATCGCGACTTTTTTCATTGCTAATTCTTATGCAGGAATGATTTCCAATATGCCTGCAACTTACAAAGAAACAGGCATCCCTAATTCTCATCTCGTCAGTAAAAATATTATACGCGGAATGGCCCCGCGAAACGAAGCTGATATCAACAGACTGCTTTCTCTTGGAGTGAATGAATTTCTTATTTTTAAAGTTGATACAAATGGTGAAGTTCAGAAAGAAATGGATCTGCTCTTACAAAAAGGCATACTGAAAAAAAATATTTCTCAATATGATTTTCCCTGGAAAGACATCAACGACTTCAGAGCCATATGTGAAATGACGATCGATGCTTTGAAAAAAATTGAAAATGCAGAAAAAAATAACCGCAAAATGTATTTTCATTGTACTGTCGGTGAAGACCGCACCGGTTATCTTGCTGGCCTTTATCGGATTTATTCTGAAAAAAAATCTGTAGACGAAATTTTTGTGAGCGAACTTTGCGAAAAAGGCTACGAAGCGGGAAATCCTAAAAAAGGGATGAATGTTGTGGCAAAAATACGTGATGGCCTTACGCCATCTTTTTTAACGATGGCAAAACTAATTCAGAAAAATGGATTGAATAAAAAAATTTGTGGGGATCATTTTGAAGCAGAAAACTACAAAGAATATAAGTGCAAAACATCGAGCTTGATTCGCTGAGAGAGTAAACTCTCCCAGCGATATTTTTTTGAAAATTAGCGATACATTGATTCAAGGATAATAACGATAGCGAAAAGACCTGCCGAAATCGGAACAGCAGCGATAAACTTCAACCAGCCTTTTTCTTCTTTTAAGTGCATATAGAAATAAGCAACGACAAAAGCTTTACCAAGAGCAAGGCTTATGAGGCCGATGGCTTTGTATTTGTACTCTGTGTTGAGTCCAGGGATAGCAAGTTCAAGTGCTGTCAGTAATGCGAGAACGAAAAATACGATTACGTATTCTACTGTGTGACTTTTGTGTTCGTGTCCGTGTCCGCCCATATTTTAATTCTCCTTCTTTTTATCTTCTTTAGGGTAAGAAAAGCTATTGTTCACTAAAAGTCCCATGTCGATCATCAATCGGTCCATTTCAACTTTATCAGTGCCGTAGTAGCCGCGAATTTGTCCTTTTTCATCAACCAACACTACTTTTTCAGTGTGGACGATATCGAAAAGAGTAATTTTTTGATTATCGACCTGTTTTGTCACAGCTTCTTTATTTCCCATCGGAACTTTGTAGCCGTCTATCACAATTTTTTTGAGATCAGCTTCAGTACCAGTGAGAAAATTCCAGACGTATGGGTTTGTATGTCTCTTGCGAGCATATTTAAACAACACTTCAGGAGTATCGTTTTTTGGATCTACTGTAAAAGTAACGATCGCTGCTTTTGTGCCCAGACCGCGGATTCTTTTTTGAATCACATCCATCTTGTCCATCAAGGCCGGACAAGTTGTCGGACATGATGTGAACATAAAATTGGCGATATAATATTTGCCCTGCAGATCTTTTGTTCCAAATGGCTTGTTGAATTCATTTGTTAAAGAGAATTCTGGAACTTTGTAATAAACAGGCAAAGGCGGCGGAAGAACTCTATGGATAGAACGGTAAACAGGGTATGAAAACATAAGAACCCAAAAAGACAGCCAGAAGACTTTGCTTCTCATCATCTTTTGGAAAAAATTGTCGTCTCTGTAATAACCTGTTGCTATCGTCATAGTTTTTTTCTTATTTAAGCGCTGTTTCTAAAAGCTTAGTTCTTGAAGCTGTATTTGTTTTCATATCCATCAAGTATTTCACGTAGTGAGCAACGGCCCAGATTTCGTCATCTTGAAGAGTTCCTTTCCAAGATGGCATAGCTGTACCACCAACACCTGCGCTTAAACGAACGTAAAGTTCTTCAACTGTTTTAGCAGAACGTACAGCATCGTATGTGAATTCTGGTGGTAATGAAGAGTATCCGTAATCGTTCGGCTGAAGTTTAATGTGAAACATTTCAGGATCAAATTCAGTCACTGGTTTATTATTAATTTTTTGAGACATTTCATTAAATTCAGCGTGGCTGACGTAAGCTCTGTGACATGTCCAGCATTGAGCAACTACGTGGTAAACTTCTTTACCTCTTTGGATTGCTGATTCTTTATGAGCATCACCGTATGGATCTTTAGTAATGACAATTTTATCACCAAGTTTTTTATCAGCGCCTTCCCACTTAGCTGGAGCGAACGTTTTGATATATTGAACAAGGTTGAACATTTGTTGATCAGATAGTTCTTTCCATGGAAGCATCGCTGTTCCAGTTAGACCTTCTCTAAGAATTTTGTAGAAATCTTCATCATGCGGAAGCTCACCTGAAACAACATTACCAAATTTGTATTGGCCAAGTTTAAAGTTTCTTGGTGGAACTTGCAGACCTTTAGCAGATGTACCGTTGCCGTCACCGTTAACTCCGTGACATGGCATACAGTATTCAGCATAAGTTGATTTACCATCGTTAAGTGCTTTTGCAGTTGCATACACTCCGCCAGCGAAGATTTTATCTTCTTTAAAATGACTCTCACTACATGAAACCAAAGTAGTAAGGGCGGCGATGGCCAAAACGAGATTCAAACCTTTCATATTTATCCTCTTATATAACAAAAATAGTCACAAACATGATGAACCAAACAATACCTAAAAAATGCCAGAATTTTCCTGTGTTCCCAGCCTGACGCTGAGTTGTAGGAGTGACACCTTTTTGTACATTTCTATAAAGCCATATCAACATGGCCAGAGCGGCTACGATATGAGCAGCGTGAATCCATGTGAATGCATAAATAATCGAAGGGAAAATGCCTGATGAAACATAAATGCCCTGAGTTTTCAGAGAATGCCACAGCAACGTTTGAATGATCATGAAAATAAAGCCGAGAACAATCGTGGCGATGAGGCCTCGGTTGTCGGCCATATTCTTTTCAAATTTCATATAGCAAACTGAGCTGAGAAAAATGCAAAGTGTAGAGAGACTTGGCAAAAGCAGAGAAGGTTTTGTCATTCCCGCCGGAGGCCAGACTGGCGCTGTTAAACGGAACATGGCAAAGCCCATCATCAGAGTGGCAAAAAGCATGGCAAATGAAACAAGTGCCACGATCATTCCGACAGACGAGATGATTTCTTGACCTTGATCGTTTTTGCTTAAAGTTTTCTTCACTACTGTTGTTGTCATTATGAATTACACTCTACTAATTCTTCTGTTTGATATTGGAAGTCTCTATCGCCTTTCAAATTAGGGTTCCCAAGTTCATGCGGTCCACATTTTACAACTGGGATTTCTGCAAAATTGTAGTGTGGTGCTGGAGAAGGAATCGTCCATTCAAGTGTACCGACACCCCATGGGTTTTGTTCTGCTTTCGGTCCTTTCACCATTGAATAGATGAAGTTGTAGACAAAGAAAAGTTGAGCAGCACCCATCGTGATAGCTGAAACTGTGATGAAAGTGTTGATCGGAATAAGCTTTTGAAGGAATTCATAAACGAATGGGTTGTAAATACGACGGTGCATACCGGCCCAACCAACGACCATCATACCCATGAAAACACCATTCAGACCGAGCATTGTAATCCAGAAGTGGATTTTACCAATTGTCTCATTCATCATGCGCCCGAACATTTTCGGGAACCAGAAATAAGTCGCAGCAAATCCTCCGAGAAGAACTGAAGCGGCCATTGTGTAGTGGAAGTGACCTACGACAAAGTATGTATCGTGAAGATAAAGGTCAGTTGAAACAGTTGCCAGATAAAGACCAGTTAAACCGCCTAGACCGAAAACGAATACTACACCAAGAGAGAAAAGCATTGGTGTCTGGAATCTGATTGAACCTTTCCAGATAGTTCCAAGCCAGTTAGCGAAGAAAACCGATGAAGGAATAGAAATAGTCATCGTTAACATCATGAACGACTGAGTAAGTAACGGACTCATTTGAGTCGTGTACATATGGTGTCCATAAACTAGTGTCGACAAAATTGTAATTGATGTCATCGCTAAAGCAGTTGCTTTTGCGCCGAATGCTGGCTTTCTTGCAAAGAATGAAAGAAGGTCAGAAACGATCCCCCAAGCTGGAAGAATAAGGATGTAAACTTCCGGGTGACCGAAAATCCAGAAAACGTGTTGGAAAAGAACCGGGTCACCTGATCCTGATGTCGCAGCAGCTCCAGCCAGGAAGAAAGTTGTCCCGAAAACACGGTCAAAAGTAAGAAGAAGAAGACCAGCTCCAAGAACTGGAAGGAAGATAGCGTTCAAGATTGCTGTCAACCAAAGACCCCAGATTGTAAGTGGCATATCGAAATAGCCCATACCTGGAGCACGAAGAGTAATGATTGTGGCGATGTAGTTTACCGCACCCATTGTTGAAGAAACACCAAGCACAAAAAGAGCAAGACACCAAAGTGTTTGTCCTATCCCAGGTGAACCAATCAAAGTTGATAATGTAGGATAAGAAACCCATCCGCCGGCCGCTCCTCCAAGTGGAGTAAAGAGTGAAGCAAGAAGAAGGATTGCTGAAACAAATGCAAGCCAGAATGAAAGCATGTTCAATGTCGGAAACACCATATCGCGGGCACCGATCATGAGCGGAATACAGAAGTTACCGAACGCGCCGATTAAGATCGGAGTGATCGCGTAGAAAATCATGATTGTTCCGTGAAGAGTAAAAAGCATTGCGTACGTATCTGGTGGAACTACGCCGTTTGTATGAGGAAAAAGGAACTGACCGATAACCGGGAATGGTTCACCAGGAAATGCCAGGGTCCATCTAATAAGAAGGGCCATCATCCCGCCGATACCTAGGAATGCGATTCCGTACCAAAGGAATTGTTTACCGATTACTTTGTGATCGAATGAGAAAACATATTTCGACAAAAATGTTTTTGGCTCATCGTGAATATGTTGTTCAAAAAATGCCATGAGTATCCTCTCTTATATCTTGTAAAAGAAATTCTTAGTTATTTGCGATCCACTTCCAGCCCCAATAAAGGTCAGCCGATTCTTTTTCCATAGCGAATGAAGTTCTTTGTTGCATTTCATCCTGCCACTTATTGAAATCTTCCTGAGTGTAAACAGTCATTGTTGCTTTCATTCTGTAGTGGAAAGTCCCGCAGATCTGAGCACACACTACTTCGTAAACACCCGGCTTAGTCAGTTCTACCCACATTTTGTGAATACGACCTGGCATTGCATCGATTTTTTGTCTTGTATTTGGAAGTGAGAATGAGTGAATAACGTCTTTAGCAGAAACCTGGAAAACGATTTTCTTTCCGATTGGAAGGCGAAGATCATTTAGAGTCACGATGTCGTCTTCAGTGTTGAAAATTCCATCTTTACCAGCGTAACGGAAGTTCCATGCCCATTGCTGACCAAGAACTTCGACGCGAACGATGTCTTCAGATTCTTTCGGCCAGTTGTTGTAAACTTCCATGTAGTCACGGTTAGAAATACCAGTGATCTGCATATCGATAACAATAAAAACCAACGCACCAATAGCTGCCACGATTGCTACATGTTTCTTGCTCGTTCCGTGAGTATAAAGTGGTTTTGGGTGTTTTTTGTGACGGTAAAGCCAACTAAAACCAAACAATCCGATACAAACTAAAATGAAAAAGAAAAGAATCAGTTTAGTTGTAAGAATAAACAATGAATCGATCAAATGCCCATTAGTCGAAATATCTACAGGCGGTTTCATTCTCTCCCATAGACTCATTTCAGAAGCATTTGCGCTCATGACGAAAAATTTCATGTAAAGACTGTAAAGATTCATTTCAGCAATCCCTGAAGGCAAAGTTAAAGTTTGTTAAGTTAAATCAGTTATCGAACTAATATTAATCATAAATTTCGAATTTATCCAGAAGGAAGTAGGTGGATTTCGTAAAAAGAGACATGACTTTTTACAGCTATCTCAATAAGAAAAATGCTCCAAGAGGAGCATTTTTCAACTTACTTAAAGAAGATGAGGGCCGCAAGAAGAAGTGGCAGGTAAAAAAGCGAGCCATAGAAATAGTTTCGGGCCCACTCTCGGTGCATTGCCAAATCCTGGCGTAGAAAAAATCCGCGGGCTGCATAAATTAAAAAAGCACCACTCAAAACAAAGGCTGCTCGAGTGTAAATAAAACTAGCCTGCGCGAAAAAAGACGGTAGTAAAGAGACAAAAAACAAGACCAGCGTGAAAACGAAGATCCCTATCTTGGTAATCTGCAATCCTTTTTTAAGGTTTGGGTAAACTTTGATATTAGCGGCATTGTAATCATCGGCGTGGTAAAGAGAAATTGCCAAAAAGTGAGGCAATTGCCAGATAAACAAGATCAAAAACAGAGCAACCGCCATAATATCGATTCTACCTGTCACTGCCGTCCATCCCATGACTGGTGGAATAGCTCCCGGAATGGCTCCAACGTAAACTGCCGTTGGGCTTTTTTTCTTCATCGGCGTATAGGCGTAAACATAAAGAATTGCTGCTACGAGTGCAAGAACTCCTGTGACCAAATTTATAAACAACGCCAGCATTGGAACTGCAAAGAGAATTAAGCCAAATCCAAACAATAGAGCTGTCCGTGGTTTCATTCTTTTTGAAGGCAATGGACGTTCTCTTGTTCTGATCATGAGCGCATCACTGTCTCGTTCAATATAACAATTGAGTGCTGCTGATCCGATGACAACAAGAGTAATCAGAAAAAAAGCAAAAAGAGCTTTAAAGAAATTGATTCTGTCTGGAGCAATTAAAGTGCCCACCATAACCGTAACCATAACAAGAAGAGACAGTCTCGGTTTTGTCAGATCGACCAGATCCGAAAAGAATGAATGGCGGTTGCCTTCAAAAAAAGAATCTTCAGCGTCTTTAAGATAAAGATTTAATTTCCAAAGAGAGCCGAGGCTAAGCGCTGCACCTGCAAGGTGAAGTGTGGTCGGAACAACGGCCATACTGAAAGCAATTGTCATTATTCCAATGAATACCTGAAACGAAATAAAAATAAAGGGAGACAAGCTCGCCCATTTAATTGTTTTCTCAGCTTTGAAGATGTGGCTGGTTCTAATTGAAAAAATTGCTACGAATACAAAAACCACAACTGCATAAAGACGATGAATCATGTGCAGTTGCGCCTGAGGCATATGTGGCCAGCCGGTCAGTGCAAGAGTTTCAAAATCGCGACACAAAAGTGAATTGCTCGCCCCTAACCCGCATGCAGCCCCTGCTCCAGCGTGACGCATGAAAGCCCCAAGAAGAATTTGCAAAAACAACATGGCCAGCGCAAGGAGAATCCCGTGACGAGTAATCGGCTTCCAGGCATTTTTAATCTTCGCTTTTGTTTCATCTGAAATATTAATAAATCTTTCTGAATTCGATTTTGCTTTGTGATTGATATAAATCAACGTGGAAAAGAAAATCAGAGAAAGCCCAAGATGAGACGTTGAAACGATTGTCGGCAATCTATAGATAACAGTAATACCGCCGAGAGCTCCTTGAGCAATAACCAGGAAAAGAGCAAAGCAACTCATTTTAAAAAGATGAGTTTTTTCCAATGATTCCTTTCTTTCCTTCGCTGTAGAAACAACAAGAAAAATCGTCAGAAGACCTACGAGTGTCGCAAGCAACCTGTGACCGTGCTCGATCAGGATTGATCCTTCCATCGTAGGAAAAAATTGATTGTAACAAAGTGGCCAGTCAGGGCAGGCCAAGCTTGATTCTGTATTGTGTACGACCGCTCCCCACAGAATCAAAACGAAAGTTGTGATAACTGCGATAAGCGATAAATTTTTTACTCGCATATTTTGGCTCTAAAAATGGCTGTTAAGGGACTTTTTTTATACTAAATGTTTCTTGCAAAGTCATACAGATATTGAGGATAATTTTGTGCTCTACAAAGTCTATTTTTGAAGTCTATTTTTAGGGGGTTTTCGTGCATAAGAACAAAGGACCGATTTATTATGGTGATTATCTGCAGCTCTCTAAACTTTTAGACAGCCAGGAACCTCTAAGTAAAAAACATGCTGATGAAACTAACGGTGAATGTCACGACGAAATGTTGTTCATAATTGTTCACCAAGTGTATGAACTTTGGTTTAAACAAATCCTTCACGATCTCAATTCAATTCTGGAAACATTCAATCAGGATTATGTACCGGAATCGGCGCTTTCAAGTGTCGTTCAAAAACTTTCGCGAATTAAAAAAATTCAACCTTTACTGATCGGTCAGTTTGATGTTCTGGAAACGATGACGCCAATGGATTTCCTTGAGTTCCGGGATTTGTTGATTCCGGCATCCGGGTTTCAAAGTGTTCAGTTCAGAGAAATAGAAATCAAACTTGGATTAGGAACAGGTGATCGCTTGAATGTTGACCGAGAATTTTTTCTTGGTCGCTTAAGTGAAAAGGATAAAACGAAATTGGGTGAACCCGAGTCTGCACCTTCTTTGTTAAAACTAGTGGAAAAATGGCTTGAACGAGTTCCTTTTACTCAAATAAAAAACTTTAACTTCTGGGAAGAATATCAAAAAGCAGTTGAATCTATTCTGCGCGACGATGAAGCGACCATTATGCAGAACAGTGCCAGCTTGAGTGATTTGCAAAAAAAGGCTCAACTGGAAAACCTTGAAGTCACGCGTTCAACTTTCAGAAGTTTATTTGATGAACGCGCTCACGAAGAATTGATTGAAAGTAAGCAAAGAAAATTGTCTCAAAAAGCCATTTTAAATGCACTCTTCATTATGCTTTACCGTGATGAACCAATGCTGGCGCAACCATTTCAGGTCCTGACTTCAATGATGGACATAGATGAAAACTTTACGACCTGGAGATACAGACACGCTCTACTTGCTCAAAGAATGCTTGGAACTAAAATCGGCACCGGTGGATCTTCGGGCCATCAATACTTAAAAAGAGCAGCAGATAACAACAGAGTGTTTATTGACCTGTTCAATCTTTCAACTTTTTTAATTCCTAGATCGCGTCTGCCAGTTATCCCGGCAGAAATTAAAAAACAGATGAATTTTTATGTATAAAAAATTTTACAAAAGGTTTCTGGAACAAAATTCAGGCATTCAACATTACGCCAGCCACAGTCACCATTATTGGCCCGACGTTACCCGTGAAGCCATGCTGGAGTATTGGGATGATTCGGCTAAATTTGTCGACGATAAATGGAACTATATTTTTGGAAAGAAAGTTCCCGAAACGCGTGCACTGTTGGCAGATGTTTTAAAACTTTCTCATCCTGAGCAGATTGTCTTTGCTCCCAACACACATGAATTTGTAAACCGGCTTTTCAGTTGTTTTTCTGCTAAAAAAACAATTTTCGTTCTTACTACGGATTCTGAATTTTACAGCTTTGACCGCCAAGCGAACCGATTGGCCGAAGAAAAGTTAGTCGCCATAGATAAAGTGGCCACTCTACCTTTTGATGATTTTGAAAAACGTTTTATCGAGAAGATTAAGTCTCAACATTACGATGTCATTTTTTTAAGTCATGTGTTTTTTAATTCCGGTATGGCCGTGAAAAATTTAAACACTATTGTTGATTCAGTTAAAAACGATCACACCATGATTGTCATTGATGGTTATCACAGCTTTATGGCACTTCCGACTGATTTAAGCCCAATTGAATCTCGCATTTTTTATCTGGCGGGCTCGTATAAGTACGCTCAGGGCGGAGAAGGCTGCTGCTTTATGGTGGTTCCTCAAAATTCAACCCTTCGCCCTGTTAATACGGGCTGGTTTGCTGGTTTTGGAGATTTATCCAACAATAAGGGCGAAGTGAACTACAGCAATGATGGAATGAGATTTGCCGGATCAACTATGGATTACTCAGCACTTTATAGATTGAATGCTGTTTTAAGACTCTTCAAATCGGAAGGAATAAGTGTCGAAAAAATTCATCAACATGTACAGAAGTTGCAAAAAAATTTCCGCGATCATCTTTTGAAAATAGATCATCCTTTTCTTGTAGAAAAAAACATTCTCAGTGTTGACTATAATCATCACGGA
The DNA here is from genome assembly GCA_002440825.1 of Bacteriovoracaceae bacterium UBA6261. GTDB lineage: Bacteria > Bdellovibrionota > Bacteriovoracia > Bacteriovoracales > Bacteriovoracaceae > Bacteriovorax. The sequence goes on from DJVH01000101.1 coordinate 11,328, forward strand.
CACTTTTTGACTTTTGCCATGCCTTCTCCGGAGCATACTAAAAAATTGCATGACGAACTTCGCGCTCATAACATCTGGACTGATTACCGTGGAGCTCGCTTGAGATTTGGTTTTGGTCTATATCAAAATGATTGTATCGATCTGACTGCTCTTAAAAATTAAGAAACTTCAGAAAGAAATAAACTATGACTCCGGTCACGGAGACATATAACCAGATAGGAAAAGTAATCTTTGCTACTTTTTTGTGTTTGATAAATTTCTTCGTCATCGCGAGGTAGAGCGTTGAAAGGATCAATGGTACCTGGACTGCGGATAGAAGAATGTGTGAAATCAAAATAAAGAAATACACCGGGCGGATAAAACCAGTCGCTACAAATTTTGTGTCGCCATGGTAGTGATGATAAAGAATATATCCCGCCAGAAAAAGCGCAGAGGTTGTCGTTGCGGCATACATAAAGCGCTTGTGCCATTCAATGTTGTTCTTTTTAATATGAATATAACCAACAATTAAAAACACAGAAGTAAGAGCATTGAAAAAAGCATTTATTGAAGACAATGATCCAATCCAGCCTGTTTCTTGTGGATTCACACCTGATTTAAAATAAATTAACCAGATAAGAAAACTTAGAACAATAACGCTTAAAGCACCGATGATACCGAAAACAAATCTGTCGTTGGATTCGCTGATGGTCTCTATTTTGTTATTATTCATTATCTTGATTTTGATTATTGATATTTCTTAATTTGAAGAATGTCTTGGCCAGATAAAACATCGGAATATACACAGCGATACAGAAAACGCCGACAATGATAATATAATAATTATCTCTTGGATCTTGACCAGAGCACATCGGGCAAGCCAGAAGCTCGCCAGATGTGACGAAAGTCAAAAATAATACGGTAAAGATTTTGTTGAACATAATTAGAGAAGGTAAACGAAAGTAAAAACGAGAATCCAAACAAGGTCGACAAAGTGCCAGAATAGACCAGCAATTTCGAGCTGATTGTAATCGCCGTTATCAAAATCCCCTCTATAAGCTTTTGTGAACATAACAGTCAGGTAGATAACACCGGAAAGAACGTGCAATCCGTGGAAACCTGTAATTGAAAAGAATGTCGAAGCAAAAAGAGAAGTTCCATGAGCGTAAGAAGCGAATCCCATTCCCATGTGTCCAATAAGGTGAGTGTACTCGTAAGCCTGAATCCCAAGGAACGAAGCTCCACCGAAAATTGTAAACGCCAACCATCTCAACATTGCTGTTCTGTTTTTTCGTTTACAAGAATCAATTGCTAAAACCATTGATACTGATGAACAGATAAGAAGAAATGTCATGAAACCTGAAAGACCTACTCCACCCAATGCTTGAGAGGGTGTCGGCCAGTCTTTTGTTGCTCTTAAAGCCGCGTACGCAATTAAGAAACCAGAAAATGACATTGCATCTGTTCCAAGGAACAGCCACATTCCGATTTTGCCCGGAGATGCTTTTCCAAACTGTGGGTCGTTATATTCTACTGGTCCATCGTGGTGATGAGCGTGAGCCATTTTACTCTCCTTAGCTTATTTCTTAAGTCCAAATTCAATTACTAGTTTTGTAAGTGCATTGATCTGTTTCTCACCATCGCCATTGAACACTGATGGATCGATTGGTTGTTTTCCATCATCTCCAAAGAACGCTGGCATTGTTGTACCCGGCATAATTGCTTGTGGGTTTGTCAGCCATTTCTTAATCCAGCTTGGACGTAGTCTAGTTGAAGCCTTGTGAAGATCCGGTGCAAGTGGAGTATCTTTTGTGAATCCAATCGAGTGACAAGAAACACAGTTATAAGATGACCAAAGTTTTTGAGCGCCTTCGCGTTCGCCTGCTTCCCATTTCACAAATTGTGCTGGTTCTTCAAATGTTGGTTGCTTAGCACCTTGTTGGAAACCAGCTACGAGAATGTTTCTCTCTTCAGTTGAAAGGTTGAACGTTGGCATTCTCACAGAAAGCCATGGTCTGATTTGACCTGGGCCTGCAAGGAATGAGTAGAACCAATCAGTTTGAATACGGTGACCTTCTTCAACTAGTCTTGGTGGACCTTGGTTAATATCGTCCGCGTATCCTCTTAAGATGTCACCGCGAAGAGTATCGATCTGGTGACAACCCATACAGTTGTATTTGCCGGCAACTTTCATTGCTTTGTTGTAAAGATCTTCTCCAGCTGTGTAACGTTTTACACCAGAAAGAGGAACGATTTCTGTCGTTTGGCCAAGTAGAGCTGTTGTAATTTTCTTAGCTTCACCTTCACTCATATAGAAGTTAGGCATTTTGTTCAGATCGCGGAAAACTTTATCAATTCCAATATCCCACATACGAGGATTTTGTAAGTGTGCTGTTAACCATCCATCTCTTGCATGAGGAACTTGATGTTGAGTTCCGAAGAAGAACTGGCTCAAAGGTTTAGATCCTTCTTTCGTCAATTCAGGTCCGATAGGAGCATAGCCATCGAAACCTTCAATGTTGTGACAAGAGAAACATCCGTATTTACCAATTGAACGTTTACCTAAATCAAGAGTCTTTTCTCTGTCAGCCATCTTAGCAACTTTTGCAGCAGCTGAGGCATTAGTGTCAAAAGCTGAAAGGTAATCAACGAGAAGTTCATCGCGCGCTTTTAGATCAAATGGTGCGAATTTTAGTCCTTCAAATGATTTATTTTTTAGAGACAATAAATAAGTCGCAATATCATTTGCTTCGTTATCAGTTAAACGGAACGAAGGCATGATCGTATCTTCTTGGTAATGGTTTGGTTTTTTCAACCAAGTCACGAGCCAATCAGGTGAAACTTTCGAGCCAAGGCCAGTTAGCCATGGACCAGCGTAGCCTTTAATTTTGTTTGATTGATCTTCAAGACCATCAACACCGTGACAGCCAAGACATCCTACTTCTGAAATTAATTTCTTACCGTTGTCAGCATTTCCTGTACGGAACTTTTCAACTGGAGCATATGGCTTAGATTTGTCCCAAATATATTCTGTTATGGCGTTAACTTCTGCCATGTTCAGGCGAACAAATTCCGGCTTAGAGTTATTTGATTGTCTGAAAAAGGCAGGCATTCTTGAGTGCTTATTGAACGAGCGTGGTTCCCATACCCATGATTTGAACCATTCTTTATCAACTTTGCTTGCAATTTTAAGAAGTGATGGACCTGGTTTTCTTTTGTTTTCTCCCCAGCCTTCAATCTTGTGACAAGCATAACAGCCGTATTTTTCGATAGCCATACGGCCTTCGTTAAGAGCTGTTGCTCCTTTAACAAGTTCAACACCAGAGTGACATTTCACACATCCAGCTTCAGTTTGTGAAAGTCTCAACATTGGAGAGGCAACGTGATGTGGCTCTTTCCAGCCATATTTTTGAATCCATTCTTTTTCTTGTTTTTCACTGTCAGGCATGTGAGCAACTGAAGAGAAGTCATTCACTCTGTGTCCTTCACCACCGTGACATGAAGTACATCCCGTTTGTTTCATCGGGTGTGGAGAATCAAGACTGACCATCAAGTCTAACTTAGGGTGAGTCTTGAATGGATTCTTTTCTTTTTCGTATCCAGGCTGATCGATGAAAGTGTGACATGTAATACAACGATCAACTTTTGGAACCTGTCTGAAATAGCGGTCATCAGTCACGTTGTTAATAACGATCTGACGAATTTTAATTGTTGGATCAAGGTAATCCAAAAACGGCATATTTCTTAGAGCGAAGATAGGATTGATTTCAGTTTGCTTTTTGGACATTTCAAGAAGGCTGAGCTTCATCGTGATGTCTTTAATTTGCTTTTCTGTTTCCAGAACTTCTTTGTTTAAATCATCAAGCTTGGCGTGAACTTCTTTTTCTTCAGCCTGGAAAGCTTTTAGATTATCCTTACCTTGCGCAAATTGATTTTTAAGATGAGTCAGTTCTTCAAGCTTTTTTTCAATCACTTTATGATTATGAGAAGCTGAAGCTGATTCATATTGAAAGTTAACTGCAGCAGTGTCAGCGTTCAAAATACCGTTTTGGATATTTTGAGCTTTAATTTTTTTCAAAACCGTTTTCAACTGATCATTTGCAGCGTCGATATCTTTTTTACGGCTAGCAACGATTTCTTCGCCTTTCTTCAGTTGAGCTTGAAGCTCAGCTAGTTTTTTTGCATCGATTTCTTTTGTCGCAGCTTTAATTTCTTCTTCAGTATGACGACGCTTAATTTGAAGAGCTTCTACCTGGATAGCTTTCCAAGGTCTGATATAGTCATCTAGGAAGACCCACATCGTTGTGATGAATAAGATAAATGACAAGACCGCCATGATCTTGTGCATTTTTGGCATGCTATACGCCATTCCTGGTTCTTTATTTTCGCTCATATCTATCTCTCAATCCTCAAAATTATAAATTCCAATTACAGTAAGTTGTTTGCCACTTATTAGAGGTTAAGCTCCCACTCTGGAAGGGCAATGATGTATTTCAAACTGAACAACCAACGAAGAATCATCTTAATTGGAAGTGTCATCATCATAAGGAACAAGAACATGAAAATGTAATAACGGATTGATCCCATATCCTGGATAAGCTTTCGGCCGTACTTTGTCGCTTTCGCTGCCCAGCCCGGGATAATTGTAATGTAGGCAAGGAAAAGAACGATACCGAAGATTTCTCTAAGGATAAGGTTTTTAGGAAGACCTACGTTAAGCATTTTAATCCAGATAATTTCTGAAAGGTTAACGTTGAATGAGGCCACAACTTTGTGGAGATCCCAATATTCAAACGGTCCGTAAAATGTCCAGTTCGGACCACGAAGGAAAACCCCTACGATAATGAGGTAAACCCAAAGAACAAGCCACCCATAGAGGAAAGCTGTAATCGCAAGCGCTCTTTCTTTAAACGTGAAGTAACCATTCCCTTTTGGGTTTGTATCAATATAAGGAACAGCGATCAAACCAGCAACGATCAAACCTGGAAGAACAACCCCGGCCATCCACGGGTCGAAGTAAACAAGCATTTCTTGAAGACCAAGGAAGTACCAAGGAGCTTTCGCCGGGTTTGGTGCCCATGTCGGGTTAGCTGGTTCTTCAAGTGGAGCTTTAAAAACAATCGCCCAAACAACAAGAAAAGCTGTACAGGCAATCATGGCGAAAAGTTCTTCGTAAACAAGGTTTGGCCATGACCAGACTTTTTCTCTGTTTTCAGGTGTCGCTTCTAAAGGACCTAGTCCTGCATCGATACGAGTATCGTTTTCGGCCATTCTGTAGATTGTGTACCAAGTAAGCCACCCAACCAAGACAAGAAGGATAATGATAGGAATATTATCTGGAGTCTTGATGATCGAGAAAAAGTTCGGATCAGAAAGGAACCAGATTGTTACTGGAGTTAAAATCGCAAGTGACCAGTAAGCGAATTTTTTTGTACCAACCGTCTTATAATGCTTAAGCATCATATAAAACGCCATCGTCGCTAAAGGAAACGAGAGGATCGGGTCTGATATTCTGTTAATGAGTTCTCTTAACATTTCTATTTTTCCTTAAATAGGTTTTAAACTTAAAGTGGAGCTGAGATACCACCGTCTTTTCTTACTCTCCAGAAGTGAACTGCGATCAATACACCCACGACAAGTGGGATGAATACACAGTGAAGAATATAGAAACGAAGTAGAGCTGGCTCACCTACAAAACGTCCACCAAGAAGCTGGAAACGAA
>DJVH01000108.1 GCA_002440825.1 Bacteriovoracaceae bacterium UBA6261
TTGGTTGTCCCTGGGTTTTGAACTGCACCGCCGGCATTGCGGCAGTCTGTATAAGTTCTTCCACCAGGAGAATAACCCCCGACGCAAGAAAGTCTTTGCAGAAGAGGCTGACAAGTTCTTATTCCATTTGCATCAAAGCCAGTTAACCCATAACCTCCCGGACACGATTGGGGTGTTTGAGTCCACCAGTCACAAACAGCTTTACCGGTGCCGTCAAACGAAACAATGAATTTTCCTGTAGGACATGTGACCGGTTGAATATATCCGCCCTGACAAACAACGCCTGATGGTGAAATTGATTGAACAAAAGTTGCACAAGTCTTGGGAGGATAATATTGAGCACACGAAACTGTTGCATTTGAATTGAATTTCTGAATAGCTTGCCTAACTGGACAAATATTACCAAGGTTAATACATGTATATCCTGCCCCAGAAGCCTTCACTAAAAATTGTCCCATTGGACAAAAAGGGAGTGGGTCACCACAGTTAACGGAACCATCAGAATTGAATGACGTAATAACCTGATTGGCAGATGAACATGTTCCTACTGTAAATTTTGTACACGTTCCTTTCAGCTTCTTTGTCACAGGATCAACTTCTATTTTACTTAAGAACTCTCCTGCATTTGGACAAAGATTTTGAACTTGATCTGTATAGCAAGAACCGTAAGGTGGATCTTGTTCAGGAGTATAGTATTTCATTGCATTTCCGTTGCACGAAAGTCTTACAGCGGCAGCAATGGAATTGGTAATATCGTTATAACATGTTTTAACTTTTGTTGAGTCTAGAGGATCTGGAATTATATTAAGAGGAATTTCGATATTGGGCAGAGAATTTAAAAAGGTTTTCTTCTTGAATGAAACAACCAAAATCATTTCTCTGTTGTTTTCAGGATTAATTTTGGTGGTGATTCCAGAGACCTGAATAAAATCTCCACTCCCCGCGCTGATTGCGCCTGCGGTAGGATCCTTTCTCCCGTAATATTTTGTCGTCTCGATAATTTTCGCACCAGTTGAATCCGTCACATATGTGGGAGCGGGACTGGGATTGTTAATTGTTTTACCACCAAAATTGGTTCTACAAGTTTGCTCTCTTGCAAGCTCTACAGCCAACCTGTCCGTAAGATTGTTGATTACGGCCATTTCATTATTTTGTTTTTTGGATTTACCCACAAGTTGAGACTGTTGAGAAAGAGCGAGCGCAAGAATTCCCACAAGGCCGGCTGCAACCATTACCTCAATGAGCGTAAAACCATCGGACTTAAAAAATTGCTTCTTCATAGGTAGTTTAAATCTCAATCCAAAAATCGATTAAATTGTTATAATTACAATTATGGCGTGCCTTCGCATTTTTTTCAAACAGATACCGTTTGTGCTCATAAATTCCTTCATTTAGAAGGCACCTCCCAGGGAAGGCCTACAAGGAATTGAGGCAGTATCTTTAAAGAGACTGTCTATAGAGGGCCAGGGAAACATCGCTCCCCCAATCCATGAAATCCTTGGGATAGAGCTTGTCGTGGATGTCACTGTAATGTCTGCTCTTCGAATAAGGAACAATTTGCGAATAGAGATCCCTCTGAGTCTGAAGATACTTTTCTCCGGGGAAATTGCTGAAATTCTGATGAAAAGAAAAGCCATGATAGAAAGACAGCTGAAGTTGAACATCTGACTCTACTTTAGGTAAAGGAAGAAGAGGCTTCGCTCCTTTTGCACACATGTCATGAATTAAAAATGAATCAGAAAAATAAAACTTGAGCGGATTGATAGAGTAAAATCTGCTTTTCGCGACATCCGCTTTCAGTAATTCTGAAAAGCTGAGAATGTGAATTCTTGATTGATCAAACTTCGCCAAAAAGTTCTGGAGACATTTGTACCCCCAGGCATGATCGTTGATGGCTTCACCTTCTCCTCTCATTCTCATGCTTGAAAAAAACAGGAATAATTCATCAGAAGGTTTTATCTGTTTTTCAATCTTTTCTAATTCTTCATTCAGCATTGCTAACGGAAGAGAATAAGTATCAGCAGACAAAAAAAGAAAAATTTTGTTGTCACGCTCTTCTGCTTCTTTGACAAAAAGATGACGAAGAACAATCTTTTCTCTCCACTCTGGTGGAACGAGCGCCGATAACCCCTCATCGATAACCAGCAGAGGCACGTGAGTTAACGGCAATGGATTGATGGCAAAAAAACGCATCAACGGCATGACACCGTCGCGCAATGAAAAAACTTTTAATTCACTGATAAAGTCTTTCGCTCCGATTTCAAAATCATAAGAAAAAACAGGATTAATGACGGACTTATAAGATTCAGAATCTGGTGAAAGATACTCACGGAATTTCGTTGCATAGTAATCTGCCATGAAATTCATTTTCTCGAGCTTCACCCGGGGAGCTGTGGGTCCTTCAGCTAAAATAGTTTTTAACAGATTAATCGCAGTAGACACTGTAAACTTCCCTGTAGAGCGATGCTTCTTTGAACGGTGCAAATTTGTCCTTCGTGAAACTATCGCACATTTCATGAAATTTTTCAGTAAAACAAACCGGCGCAAAATGTCTCTCTGAAATTTTGATTTTTTCAGCGATGGCTTCAACGGACAGATGAGCTGCTGCTTTTTGAGAGCGCAACACTCTTTCTTCAACTGGTGAATTCGGAGAGAACATTTTTTTGGCGAGCGTTTTTTGCCATTCTCTGCCGTCGACATTCGGACGTTCTTCGTCCATCTGCACTTTCACCAATTCAACACCATCACAATAGTTTTTAAAAGAAGTATAACCTCCCCAGTCGCTTAAAATGCAGTCCAGGCCCATGCAAAGAGCTTCGGCCGGAGACATTCCAAAATCTTCATCGTTGTATGTGCTGGGACTGACAAACACATCTGCCGCCGAATAAAAATCTTTCAATTCTTCCGGGCTGAGATTGCCCAGGTAGCGGATTTGCCCGTTGAAGCAATCGCTATTGTAAAACAAGTGAGTAAAAAACGATCCGGGCAAACCATGTTTTCCTTTATACGGAAGGAGTATATCGTCCAATGGCCCCGAAATCCAAAGCGTCGCTTTTCCTTTCCATAGTTTTTCCAGAGAAGCGAATGATTTTATAAGAAGTTCTATATTTTTTTGGAAGGAAACTCTGCCGGTATAAAGAAACATTTTTTCATCACTGCCGACATTAAATCTGGATCTGATTTTTCCTCTTCTGGATTCAAGATCCGATGAATTGAAAAAACTTGTATCAACGGGAAAAGGGATACAGCTGACCTGATCGTGAGTGCGAACAAATTGTTGCACAAGTCTTAGCTGTCTTTCTGAAGCCGTGATGAAATGCACTTTCCATTCTTTTAACTCTTTTTCCACCTTCTTCCATTTCAGGCAATCGATGACAAAATCACCGAACAAGTGAATCAAAAGATCCGGTTTCCTTTCCCCTTGGTAAAAGCGATTCAATTCCGCAAGAAAGGTGGCGGGGCTTGGTGCATGATCAATCCAGATCAAGACTTCGGGCTGATGTTCGTTTAATTGCTGAATGATCTTGTATGCCTGATAAGAATTCAATTCGGACGGAACGTTCAGATGAATCAGTTCATCAGCACCAAAAAGTTCTGTGTAAGCCGATTTGAGATTGGCGACAATGGATTGACAACTTTTCCAGCTTGATGGCTCGTAACGGGAAATAAGAATAGTTTTTTTCAATTTCATTTTTATTCGCGCCAGTTTTTAAGCAAAAGCTTAACTTTTAAAGGAAAGCTTATTTTAAAATTAAGAACCCGCCCGTGCAGCATCTTGCGCTCAAACGGTTGGTCTTCCTCATTGGTTTTTAAAGACCGCGTCGTTATCAATCCCGCATCAAAATGAGAGTTAACGTGCCAGATATAATGGCACATCAATTGATTGTTATTGGCAAAAACCACAATATCAAATCGCTTCAAAGACGCATTATCATCGAGCTTCTCGAGCTCCAGCTCGGCCCCCACTGGAATCAGTGGCGTCATTGAATCTGAAACGACTTTATATTTAAACATGGCCATAAACATAAATTTATCAATTCACAATTGACTTGGCCAATTGCGGTTGATCTAATACATTTATGTTTAAGGACAACAAAAAGAAATTTTTCCTCATTTTGATTCTTTTACCGCTCGTTTACTTCGGGCTCGATTTCGCCACTCGTAAGACCAAAACCAGAAAACATTTTATCGTCGTTTCAATTGAAAATTTTTATGTTGAAAATAAGATTGAACAGGATCCTCTTTATTCTGCCTTAAGCACTTTGGCTAAAGAAAATAATCTTCATCTTCGCTTTGAAACACAAAAAGTGGATGTCCCCATCAACTGGATGTCTGTTGTCGGTCTTTGGCCTGACAAAGTCTGGAAGAGAAACGTGAAGGCTATCGGTCTCGGCTCGGACCTTCATTCGGCGAACAATACTGTACCGGCCGGGCAATCTGAATATTATGTCGATTTAAAAAACAATCTGGCAGAATTGAATTTTGCCAACGACGTTCTCGCTAAAAGAATTGCTGAAAATTCGCAGAAAGCTTTTTTTCTGCTTATCAATTATCAATTTCTCATTCCTCCTTTTTATGACGTTCATTTAAGCCAGACAACAAAAGACAGTTTGCTTTCCAGCTACGTCATGAAGCCGGAAAACTTTAAGTCAAAAACTTTTTTATTCAGCCTTCTTTTTGATGAATTAAAAGTTCTTAAACCAACTTCTCTTCAATCTGTTGCTTTAAAAACATATTCGGACACGATTGCACCTGATTTCTGGATCAAGGCTTATGACGAAGAAGTTCAATCTAAGGAAGCGCAAGAGGATGCAGCGATTATTAAGAAGCTTTATACGGAAAGAAAGATGCTCATTTTTAAATCCATTGAAGTTTTAATGAATGAGGTTAAAAAACAAAATGAATTACAGGATACGGAACTGCTTATCCTGACAACTCACAATCCTCAAACTGATGCAAAAGCGTTGCAGCTGGAAAGATATTTTCGTGAGCATTTGAGAATGTCCCTTTACAATTTCTCACTATCACCTAAAGCCAAACCTGTTTGGAAAAATCTTGGGACTCCCTCTAAACTGAATGCTGAACTCCTCTCTCGGATGGAAGATTTCTGAAAAAAATTATTTTTGCCCTTTGTCTGGTTTTTTCATTAAACACTTATGGCCAGAAGCCAAATATCGTCATTCTTTCTCTCGACAGCTTCAGAAGGGAAAGCGAATTTGAAAAAAATTTTGATCCAATCTTAATGCCTGAACTTAACCATTTCATGAATGAAGGTGTTCTTTATAAAAATGCCTTCACAGCTAATTCCTGGGCCAATATAGGCTCATGGCTTTTGAGGATACCCAGAAAAGTTTACGAGAAAAGCGGCTATAGCTTTCCCGGTCTTCAATGGAATATACCGACACTTAGAAAGTTTGGTTTTAACAAGACTGCTGATTTTCCAGTGCCTTTTTTCATTCTCTTGCCAGTCTCCCCTAAAAAATTCCACAGAGGTGTTAAGTACATTTTTCAGGAATTAAGCAAAAAACAGACTCAACCCTTTTTTCTGCAGATTCATTTTAAAGAACTTCACCCTCCGCTTTATCGTGCGGAGAATAAACAACTTTCCCTGCAATCAAGGGCATTGATCGAGCGCTACAGTCAGAATCCTGAAAAGTATGCTGATAAAGCCGTTCTGTTTTCAGTTCTTTTTGATGATGAGCTCAGGGTTTATCATTCACCGCAAGTGCTTTCTGCTCTCAACACTCTTATTCAGAATCAAAAGTTACCCAGAGAAATAAATCTTCTTAAGTTCGTCAATTTGACAGATATGCCTCTTATGCTTGATCTCTGGAAAAAATCTCCCGATTACGATAAAGATCTGCTTCTCTTGAAAGAGCTTTATCGGATCAATCAGACTGAATTAGATAAAAAATTGAAGATGTTCTTTTCTTTCTTTACGAAGCAAAAGCTCAAAGACAATACATTGTTTGTTGTCTGTGGGAATTTCGGCTTTGGCTTTATGGAGCATAATTTTCTATTCAACTCAGTGGCCAATTATGATGAGTTTATAGGAACTCATCTTTTTATTAAAAAGCCGGGCGATCAGTCTCTGACCATAGTGCCTCAGCAGGCCAGTTTAAAATCCGCTGCTAAATATATTTACGAACTTCTGGAAAATCCTCAAGCTGATCCTAAAACTATCATCGACGAAGAACTTCTTTCAACCAACTACAACGCCGACAAAGTCGCTTTGCGCTTAAACAATCAATGGAAATATCACCTGGAATTATCAAATTCTGTTCGTGAATTGTACGACCTGAAAAAAGACCCGAATGAAAAAACTAATGTCCTTAATGAGAATAAAAACTTAAGCGCAGAGCTTGAAAAGCTCTTGTTAGACAAGCTTATTCAAGAAAAGAGAGACCAATGAAATTATTCTTTTTGTTCGCTTTAGCTCTTACCCTTCATGCCGAAGACCTCGTAGAAATCGGTAAAGATTTTCAGATTAATCTGGAACCCTTCGGAATAATGAAACTTGAAAAAACCATTGTCCGAAGAGATGAAAGAGCAAAAAGAAATTTCACGGAAAAAAAATATGCGGGATCTTTTTTTTCAGCGACTGTTGAAATGATAGATAACGTTGAAGCCGATTATGGAAATTCTCTGATCAAGCTGTACCGAACCGAAATGCTTGGCACTTACAAGAACCGCAGAAGTCCTTATACAGGAGAATCACTGACAAGCATCCCATGCACTGGCGACAATGTCCCTGGCCTATACCCGGTAAACTACATGGGCAAAGAAGCCGACGTTCTTGTCCTCAATGCCACCGAAAGAAACACGCTGGGAGTCTGTCAGGAGTCACTTATCAAGAAAAAAACCCTGGTTTTTTTAGGTTACAGCCCCGCGAAGAAAACTTTTGTAAGCATTAAAGTTTTTATACCTGTTGAAAAATTCACTAAAAAAACAGTCGAAATTTTCCTTTCTCAATTTAAAGAAAAACTTCCTCTGTAATTAAAAGAGTGGATAAACGAATGGAGAAAGGACCGGAACAAAAACCAGAAAGGCAAATACAACTGAAATCAAAATAAGTATCAATGTTAAAAAAAACAAAGGAAGAATTTTTCGTCTTTTGAATACAATATAGATTTCTTTGGTATTTTCAAAAACAGCAATAGCTGGTCTAAGTGGATTAAACATCTTTCTCCCTTTTTGAAACAATGACATTTCCCATGGCAACATAACGAAGATTGGTTCGCGAAAACATGATCATTGCTTCAACCGGAGAAGCGACGATCGGAAAACCCTGCTCATTAAAAGATGTATTGATAAGAACTTCATGCCCTGTTTTTTGCCCGATTTTCTTCAGCAGATTAAAAAAAGTTTCATTATCAGATTCACTGACGACTTGCGCCCGCGTGGTATGATCAATATGAAGCCCGGCCCTTAGATGTTTGACGTAGTCTGGTTTTACTTTAAAAGAAGCCTGCATCAGTTTGTTCAAATTCCCATCGTATCTGGTTTCCAGGCATAAATCGGCATAGTCTTCAGTCATGGCACAAGCATAAGGTCTAAAGCCCGCTCTTTGTTTAATCATCTTGCTCATATGCTGAGCGAGTTCAATATTATCGGCCCGGCAAAGAATGGAACGATTTCCAAGAGCTCTTGGTCCATTTTCAAACCGGCCGTTTAAAAAACCAACAACCTGATTATTGGCAATGAGATCAGCAACAGCATTAAGGAATTCTTCCTGAGTGGAATAACTTGTTACCTCGATCTGATCTTTACGTAATTTTTTAGTATTGATTTTAGAAAAGCGATACCACTCGGATGGATCGAGATTTTTTATCAATTCAAGATAACTTTCCACTTCATACTTTTGACCTAAATAAGGTGAAATTTGCTCTCCCTTTTTACAATCATGCATAAGCATTCCGGCCAGAGCAGCCCCCATGGCCCCTCCTCCATCACCCGGATCCGCCGGAATATAAACTTTCTTAAAAATGTTCTCTTCAAGAATTCTGGAATTGGCAACACAGTTCAGGGCCACGCCGCCAGCGTAACATAAATTTTCTGATCCGGTCATGCGCTTGGCTTTTTTCATAATGACCAAAATGGATTCTTCTAAAACCTGCTGCAAGCTGCAAGCGATGTCCGCATAATACTGTTCAGATTCGCTGACTGTTAAACAGTCGTCGTTCATGCAATCAAAAGTATATTTTTCCTTTACCCCTCGAGCTGTTTTGAAAACACTAAAAAATTTCTCGTTGAAAGGTAGTTTGTCATCGGTTGTAAAATCGAAGTAAGACAAATCGATTTGCACATCTTCATTGATCACTTGAATGATTTTTCTCATTTGATCTACATAAAGTGGCTTTCCAAAAGCAGCAAGCGCCATTGTGCTGCATTCACCATCATTCACCTTAAAGCCCAGGTAAGCGGTAAAAGCGGAATAAACTAATCCCAAAGAATTGGGAAAAGGGAAAAGCTCTACGGGCTCAATTTCAAATCCGCTGGCTGTTTTCTTTCCGTGAAAAATACAGCTGGCAGTCCACTCTCCAACGGCATCAATTGTAACGACCGCAGCTTCATCAAACCCACTTGTCAAAAATGCGTGAGCGCTATGACTCAAGTGGTGTGGAACGAATTTAATTTTTTTGGAGTCTATTCCTAAATGCTTGGCGATTTCATACTTTAACCAGAACGTTGAAGTAGATGCCTCTGTGGCAGACTTAATAAAGGTAAATAAGGATTTGGGAAAATTCTTGAATGCAGAACTTAGCGTGCGAGAAAGCTTCACATGAGGATCTTCATGATAAACAACCAGATCTATTTCATGTTTTTTTATCCCTGCCTTGGCCAGGCAAAAACTAATACTTTTCTCCGGAAAGCTTGGATCGTGCTTCTGCAATGTAAATCTTTCTTCTGCGCTTGAAGCAACGACTTTTCCATCGACAATGATCGCTGCAGATGAATCATGGTAATTGGAAGATATGCCCAAAATATTCATATTTTGTTTTTCGCCTCTGCGATCTGGTCCTGCATAAATTGAAGGTGCTCTCGCTTATTCCATCTAAACTGTTTTCTTGCTGTTTGAAAAACGAACGGTCCAATGAGAAAGTAAAGAACAGCCATGTAGAAATTAAAGACTACCTGTCCGATATTTTTCATGGCGATGGTGTACATCTTGTATTGTCGACGGATCTTAGAATAGATCTCCAACTGCCTGGCTTTTCTGGTGTTTCCATCGCAAAGATCAACCAAGATTTTATCAGTTCCAACGGTGTGACGGGTTTCATCCATGGCCACACGTAAAAAAATTTTCCGCAGCAGTTGATCATCAGAGGCGTGAGCATAGAGCTCAAAGTCTTCATTGACGTCGCTTTCCCCGGTGTGCACATAGGCGTAAAATTTCAGGAAATCTTCCATCGTAGTCGTATCTGTAATCACATTTTCTCTCGAAGGGATGCTCAAGTTCAAGTGCTTGTCCGAATAGGACATGGCCAGGCTTTCAAAGAGGTCAGCATGGTTGAATTCTTCCAGCACATGCTGAAAAAGATCAGCCTGAATTTTCGGATCTTTTGTGAAGCGAATGCATTCCAGAAGCTGAACCGCGCTGTCTTTTTCAATCATAGAAAAACGCGTGATCGCATTGATTTTCCGCTGCGGAAAAAGCTTCCAGATAAGCGGGGTAATGAACTTAATAAAGAAATGTGTAGGCTTTAATTTCATTTTTTATTTTCAACTCTGGCCAATTCCAACGAAAGCGCATTGCCAAATTTTTTGAGACCATTTTTATTAAAATAGATAGTGTCAGATTGATAATCGTCTTTTGTAAAAACACTATCGAGATAAAGGACATTAAAGGGCTGCTTTTGCCACGAACGTCTTACTTCATCGTTCTTGACTATAAGTTCTGGCGAAAAATGGCTAAACACCAGATCTATCGTTTCAACATCATAGATTTTTTCAGGATAAAGATTCTGAACATCAAGCTTATCGACAAGAACATAAAACTTAGCATGATACTCATTTGCTGTGTTTTGCATTTGAGTCATCATTTTGTAAGTTGGCTGCAAGAGTGCTTCGGTCATTTGCTCACGACCTTGAATTTGAATAAGCTCTTCGCCTTTTTGCAAATAGCGCATATTTTCCAAAACGGTTTTGAACAAATTCGTTAACGCCTCAGATTTTTCAACCGTCAAATACAACCATCGAGGTAGCATGTTATCCAGCGTTTTTAACCTTCGATAAAAAGCGCCCTGCCTTTCAAGGTAACCAAATTGAACAGCATCTTTAAAAACCTTATAACCAGAGGCAGTGTAGGCGACAACAATATCGGGATTCGTTTTGTGTAAATAATGTCTCAACATTAAAGCATGTTGAGCCGTAGTAAATCCTTCCACCGAAGCATTGATAAATTCAACTTGAGGATTTAGATTTTTTTGAAGCTCGCCTTGAAATTGCCGTTGAACAAAATTATTTTCGTCTACCCCAAGACCTACAGTCGTAGATCCCCCCAGAAAAAGGACGCGAATTTTTTTAGGATTTTTTTCAGTTATATCTGATGAGGGAAGACCCAGATTATTAAATCTCAACTTGATCGTTTTGCCAGCAATTGTTCTGGCTCCGGTACATAAAGGTTCCATAACGGGAAAGCCAAGTCTGCCATTGAAAGTTCTGCATTCGCGGTTATGCTGATTGAGAGTAAGAATTTTTTGAGAACGTTGAAAAATAAAAACAAGCGCAATACCAATCCAAAGCAGGCAAATCGTGCAGATTGCGATCATTGTTTTTTTCATGAATAAATTTTATTACAGCTCAAAGCAGTTTCAAAGAGAATAAATCGCCCATGAGCGAGTCAATTAAAAGATAGCCTTGGGAAGTGAGATAGATCATCTCGCCAGAGCGAGTAATGTAACCTTTGTCCGACCATTTCTCTGCGAGCTCACTTATGGCGTCCGGAAAATCTTTGAGATTGAGACCGACATCTGAGCGCAAGGCCATGTAAGCTCGTTCAAGTTTAAACTCGTTATCAGTCAAATGCTCCAGAGTCATTTCAGGTTTTAAAGTCGCCCATTTATAGCGGACTTTCGCTTCACTTAAAAAACCTGTAGCCGACGGTCCCAGAGCAGCAACAGAATGGCTTTTCCAATAATTCAAATTGTGCTGTGAACGTCTGCCAGTTTTGGCGAAGTTGGAAACTTCATAATGCTTGTAGCCCTGATCTTTTAGAAAGGTTGCAACTTCCAAAAATTCTTTTTCAATCCATTCTTCCGAAGGAAGATTTTTAAAGAATTTGTAATTTTCTTTTACTGTTAAAATATAAACGCTGAAATGGTCAGGTTCAAATTGCAGCGCTTGTTTCAATTCTCCGATGATGTCCCGATTAAATTTTTCTGATGAAGGAAGACCAAGCATGAAATCCATCGAGAAGTTCAGATCATTTTTATGAAAATAGTCGAGCGTCTCAAAAACATCATCAATGGTGTGAACACGATCAAGGAACTCAATCATATTTTTATCCAGAGATTGAACGCCAAGAGAAAATCTGTTCGCTCCGATGCTTCGCCAGGACGACATGCCTTCTTCGGTCCATCCGCCTGGGTTAACTTCAATGGTGAACTCGCAATTGTCTGCCAACTTCAATTGATGCTTTTCGAAATATTGTTTTAAAAAAGTACTCCCAGCACTTCCCCAGAGCGAAGGTGTTCCTCCGCCGATGTAAACAGTCGTCAAAGGAGCCCATGAATAGCCGTGCGTTTCCATCAGGTTCTGATGAACTTCAAAGGACTGCTCCAGATAGGAATGAAACTGATGAACGTCTGTTTCAATATTGTCGGGAATTTTTTTATAGAAATCGCAATAGTTACACAAGTGACGACAATAGGGAAAATGAATGTAAAGCGAATCTATTATTTTTGGTAAATTAGGCATAATTTTCAAAACAACTATATTATAATTGAAAGGCTTACACGTGATTAACAATGAGTTTATCTCTAAGGAATATTATCTTATGAAGTACGAGCTGACTAAATTAAAAAATGACCTCAACGTTCTTTTCGTTCATTCACCTGGTTCAACTGCGGCAACTGTGCAAATCTGGTTCAGAGCTGGGAGTGCACTTGAGCAAACTGATAACGAGGGAATTGCTCACTTTCTGGAACATATGTTTTTCAAAGGGACTCAAACTCGTCCGGGAGCAAAGATTGCCCATGAAGTGGAAACGTTCGGTGGAGAGATCAACGCATTCACGTCTTTTGATTACACTTGCTATTACATCAATACACCAAACAATCATGTAAACAATTCAGTCGAAATTTTGCTGGATATGGTTTCAAATCCTGAATTCAAGCAGGAAGACCTGTTGCCGGAAAGAGATGTTGTTTTTGAAGAATATAGAAGATCTATCGATAGCCCAAGCCAGTTCGCTTTCAGCAAGCTGCAAAAATCGGCTTTCGAAGGATCTTATGCTCATCCAATCCTTGGAAGAGAAGACACCATTAAAAATTTTTCGCGCGAGCAATTGCATTTTTTCCGCAATTCTTTTTATAACCTTTCAAACTCTATGCTCATTGTCGCAGGCGACATGACACACAAAGAAGAATTGACCAAGACCATTGAGAAATATAAATTGCCTGTCGGCCCTGAAAGTAAATTTCCAAAGTTCTATTTAAAAAATAAACCTACTGTCGATCTGCACCCGAAAGCTGTAGGAATGGCAACGCTCACTATGGTAGTTGAAGCGCCAACTTATAACTCTCATGAAGCTGCCGGGGAAGACCTTGCCATGAATTGTCTAGGTTTTGGTGAATCATCACGACTCTATAATTCCCTTGTTCTTCATAAAACTCTGGCGAACGTCGCCTCTGCTTCGACTATGTTTATGTCCGATGGTGGAGCGCATTTCATCAGACTTGTTTTCCCTCACAAAAATCTCAATGAGGTTCTGGAGAGATTTGAAGAAACAATTACTAATACATTAAACAGCGGTTTAAGCCTTGCTGAAGTACAAAAAATTAAAAACCAATACCTTTCTTCTAAAATTTTCGAAATGGAATCGATTGAATCGTACGCCTTCTCTATGGGGCATAGTTTCGCTCAAAGCGGCGATATCAAGTGCGAAGAAGAATTCATTGAAAGAATTAAAACAACAACACCCGGTATTGTTAATAAAGCCTTGAAAAATATTTTTGCCAAAAATGCTCATCTGAGCCTCCAACTTCCCAATGAAGCTGATCAGGCAAAAGCGAAAAAAGAACTTCAAAAGTTTCAGCAGAAACTGGACGGAATTAAAAAGAAACTTCAGATTGAAAAATCTAAGTCTCAATACAAGATTAAAACTTCTAAACACGACCCTCAGGTCCAGCTCATTGATTTGAAGCCAGGTGTTCAGTTGATTTACCGCCAAAACACAATGACGCCGACGTTCGTTCTCCAGGCTTATTTACGTGGTGGCTTAACAGAAGAAACTCCTGCCACAAGCGGTATTTATCATCTGCTCAGCTCACTCATGACAAAAGGCTACAAGGGATTGTCCTATGAAAAAATCAAATTAAGCCTTGAGGAAACTTCATCCAGCTTGAGCGGATTTTCCGGCAAGAATGCTTATGGGCTGTTGATGCATGGATTGAGCGATAATCTTCAAGATTTGTTCCCACATTTCATGGGAGCTTTAATTCATCCCGACCTTCCTCAGAAATACCTCCGCCATGAAAAGCAACTGGCGAATCGGGCCCTGACCAATCAAAAAGAAGATCCGGTTAAGCAATGTTTCAAACAAGCTCAACAATTGTTTTTCAATAAACATCCTTATGCACTGAATCCTATTGGAACGAAAGAAACCCTGAACAAACACACCACGCAGTCACTAAAAAAACTGCACAATAAAAACTTAAAGACTAAAAGTATCCTATTCACTTACTGCGGTGATGCGACTCTGGAAGATGTGCTTGAAACCTTTCATCCGCTTCTTGAAAATCTCACTCCGAGAAAAACAGAAAAAGTTAAGTACAAAGCTTATAAGCCGATTGTGGGCGTGGAAAAATTTATTGAATTTAACAGAGAGCAAACTCAAATTTTTTACGGTATTCCGTGCGGAAAATCTTCAGCCTCTGAAAATATTTATTTAAAAATGCTCTCGACTCACCTTTCCGGTCAGTCCTCAGAGTTGTTCGTCGATGTTCGTGACAGAAAAGGTCTATGCTACTCAGCTCAACCAGTTCACTTTGCCGCCCTCGAAGGTGGATATTTTGGCATTTACATGGCTTCCGGTCATGACAAAGTTCCGGCCGCGACTGCTGCCATCAGAGATCTTATTGGGAGAATTCGCGATAACGGTCTGACTGAAGAGGATTTTAATCGTATCAAATTGATGATCGAAGGCCAAAATCTGATCAATGTTCAAACGAATGAAGATTTTGCTTCAGTTTATTCTGTTCCGGTTCTCCAGTCGCAAGGGATGGATTACTATCATGAGAATAACGAGGAAATTCAGAATCTCACTTACGAGGCATTCCAGAGCAATATCAAAAAAATATTGTCACAAAAATGGAACACTATTATCGTCGGACGCCCATAAGCCGCGACTTAGCCGTTTTGTTGTAATTTAGGCAAGCCTGGGTATAGAATTATGCCTATGTATTGCTTTGATTTAAACGCTCCATTCAATCTACGCATTGATGAAATTCAGTCGAAAGAGTTCGTTTATTTCAAATTACCTGAAACGTCTGAAAGCGGTCTGGAAAACTCCATTGAACAGATGGCCGAAGCTCTCACGAAGCAAAGCTCAAAAGTGTTCCTTGCTTCTTCCAACTACTCGTCAGCCTTTGTAAAATCTTTGATTAACAAGTACGATTTTAAGTGGGCGGGACTCGCTCTTTCTTCTGCTGAGGAGCTTAACGGGTATTCAGAAAAATGGATTCCGCAAATTTCCATGAACTCAACAGCCGAAAAAATAGCGGAGACAACATTAACTCTTTTTCAAAAATTTTCTCTCCCTTTTGTTTTTTTTGACGTTGAAGGGGCTCCGGATAAAGCCAGAATTGATCTGGTAAAAAAAGTTTTTTCCATTCTTCGAAAAAACAACTTCAGACAAAAGATTTATTTTTCTTTCAATAATCCCTATCTGGAAGAATGGAATCTGAAATCACAAAATATTTTTTCTGGTTTGACGACCGTACACCTGGATCTTTCCAACAAATGCACACATTCCTGTGTTTTCTGCGGTATCTGGGGGCCTGATTTTATAGAAGAAATGAAATCTCAATCCAACGGTCAGCTGACAGAACAATACAAGTCTTTCATCAACAGACAGATGCCCTTTGATAAAACCGAAGAAATTCTCAACTCCATTCCTGAAACAGTACAAAAAGTTCAGTTTGGTGGAGCGGGCGATCCTCTGACCCATCCACAATGGTATTCCATTATTAAAAACTGGAGAGAGCGAGGCCTAATTGTCGAAGTTCTTACAAACTTCGAATACCCTTCATTTGAAGAAATCGAAGCCTTGCACTCCCTGTCTCGCGGTAGAAAAAATTTCAGCTTCCTTATTAATGTTTCGGCTGCCACTGCAGAAGTTTACAAGACGATCAGACCCCGTCAATCAGAAGAGACTTTCAAAAAAGTTTTAGCTAATATTCAACACGCACACAAGCTGAGAGTCAGAGACGGTTATGGCCTGGCCTTGACGATCGTCAATATTATCAATTCTCAAAATTATAAAGAAGCTGTTGCCATGGTTGAACTGGCGCACGCTCTAGGTGTGGGACTTTGGCTTAAGCCAGTTGAACTGCATTCCGACATTCACCACAAATACGCTATCCCATCTGCTGATATTGACCATTATAGAGATATTTTAAAAGCCGCTGCTAAACGAGCCGTTGAGCTTAATGTGGAGCTCGCCCTTGAAGACATGCTCAATGAGCACATTCAGGGCGACGAAGATTTATATAAAAAGATTTCATGTTCTGTTGGTTATACTTATGCGCGATTTGAAGTTGATGGAACTTTGAGACCTTGCTGCATTTCTCCTCAGTCAATGGGCAATGTTTTTCAAACCAGCTTAGGCAATGTCTGGAACTCTTCAGAGTACGAGGAATGGCGAAAGAAATTTCTGCAAATTAACGAAACTCATTTTCACTTAAAAGATGAAAGCTATAACTTTTGCAAAATGTGTCCGCACATTCCCTTAAACCGTCATGCTGACAAATTGCTGAACAAGGTAAGAAGCTGATGTCTAAAAATGATTTAAAGGCACAGTATTCAAAAACCAAAAAGCAACTGGATGAAGTGTCTCCGGCCTTCTGTCTGGCCAAATGGTATCAAGTGACTCTTCACTTGCAAAACGGACACAATCATTCGTGCCACCACCCCAACACTCATCAAACCTCTTTGGACGAACTAAAACGCGACCCAAGCAGCTTGCATAACACTCTCTTTAAAAAACAGATCCGCCAGCTCATGCTGGAAGGAGTTCGACCAAAAGAATGTGAGTATTGCTGGAAAATCGAAGATACCCCGGGCGATCATTTCAGCGACAGAACGATCAAAAGCAACGACGAATGGGCCCTTCCCTTTTTCGATGAAGCTTTGAAATCCGGCTCGAAAGAAAATGTTAATCCGAAGTATCTTGAAGTGAGCTTCAGCAATTCTTGCAATTTTAAATGTGCTTATTGCCTTCCTCATATTTCCAGCAGCTGGATGAAAGAATTAAAGCAGCATGGTGAATATAAAACCAAGTCAAAACATCACGCTTATGATTATCTGGAAAAAAGCGGGAAAATGCCGATTCTGGATACTGCTGCCAATCCGTACGTTAAAGCTTTCTGGGAATGGTGGCCTTCGCTTTACAAAGATCTTAAAACATTTCGAATTACCGGTGGTGAACCTTTCATGGTGCCTGACACCTATCGAGTCCTGGACTATATCATTGATCATCCCAATAAAGATTTGAGTCTTGCCATCAATTCGAACTTAGGTGTTGAAAAACATCTGATTGATAAGGCTGTCGAAAAAATCAACAGAGCGAAAGGCAATCTGAAAGAAATGACTATTTATACTAGTCTGGATACATGGGATTCCCAGGCGGAGTATATCAGATTCGGACTCGACCTCGAGCTCTTCAGGCAAAACCTGTTCACTGTTTTGGAAAAAATTCCTGAAGTGAATGTCACATTCATGTGCACTTATAATCTTTTATCGATTGCGCGATTTAGGGAGTTCCTGGAGTTTATTCTTGATTTAAAAAATAAGTATAAAAAGTCCGGTTCGGCTTTCGACAGTCGGATTGTACTCGATATATCCTATCTCAAAGATCCGCATTTCATGTGTGCAAATATTGCAACCGCAGATCTTCTTGAGAGAATGAAATCAGACCTCAATTTCATGACAGCCAATTCTCCCGACAGAGGAGATGGCACAATAGGATTTACAGACTTCGAAATAAATAAAATGCTTCGGCTATACAACTGGGCCTCTCAGGGAACCAAGTCAGAATTCCAGCAGGAGCAATTGAAAGATTTCTTCATCTTTTTTTCGGAATACGACAAAAGAAGAAATACGCAATTTTTAAAAACATTTCCTGAATATAAAAATCTTTGGTTTGCTGGTCAGGCGTTGACCGCTGAAGCGAACGAAGGCACATAAAATGAAACTACTGGTCGTACGCTCATCTAAATCGTCAACCTGGGGAAGTTGTAAAGTCATTTCTCCCAATTTGCAGAAAGCCTATGAGCTGCTTCCTGAAATTTATCAAGTGAAGTGGTTTGATCTTCCTGCAGACTTTCTGAGCAGTGAATTGGATTCATGCTCCGATTTTATTCATGACCTCGCAAAAACAATCATTGCCGATAGACCTGATCAATTGGTTTTTATTGATCATCTACCACATCCGGCAGAAATCTTAAGCAAGCTGAGCCTGATTTTAGAAGTTTCAAAATTGCCACCAGTTTCAGTCCACGTTTATGGAGATTTCACCTATTTTTCGAAAGACTGGCTGGAAATTTCATCACGTTTTTTAAACCACCCTATCCGCTTCATTACTGCGTCTCATTCACAAAAAAAACTCGTCGATTATTTTTGTGAAGATAAATCTAATGTTGAACAGTTTCTTTTCCCTGTTAATACTGAGGACTATTTTTTCGACCAGTCGGCGCGAACTAAACTTCGCAAAGAAATGAAGATTGAAGATTGCGACATGGTTCTGCTTTATTCCGGCAGAGTGAGTTTGCAAAAAAATGTTGATCTCCTTTTACAGGAATATCTTGAACTAATTAAAGATGAATCAGTTAAAGTTCATCTATGGATCGCCGGAGGTTTTGATGATCTCGGAGCTCCATTCATGGGTCTCAAAACAACAGAAGGCTATCTTTACTCAAAAATCCAGAACATCATTAACCGCCACCCGAAACATTTCACTGCAAATATCAAATTTTGGGGAAACTTGAATAAAACACAATTGAGAGAGTTGCAGTCGGCGGCTGATTTATTTACAAGTTTCAGCCTGTACCATGACGAAGATTTTGGTATGTCGCCAGCTGAAGCCCTGGCATGCGGACTCCCTTCATTGCTATCAGATTGGGGTGGTTATTCATCTTTTGAGTCGACTAAATGGCGCTGTAAACTGGCACCGGTGAAGATCACTGAGTATGGCCTTCAGATAAAAACATCAGCCTTAAAAGACTTTTTTTCGCTACAGAAGGAATCATATGTCGGTGAAGCTGACAGAGAAAGATGGGCTGGAGAATTCGCCAAAAGCTTTTCCATAGCCTCTTCTTCTAAAGTGCTTGCCGATCTGTTAACCAAACCTGTTTCGCATTTTAAAGGCTTCAACTGGACACTTGCGCCCTTTTCTCAAATTTACAGCAAACAACATCGCAGCCAGAGTATTGATCCAAACACGTGCCCTTCAGACAAAAATTTTTACGCCCAAGTTTACCGAAATTATATTTCAAGCGAGGCTGGTTCTAGCGATCATTTCAAAGTTGTGAATTGGACCTATGACTATATCCTGAACTCTCAAATGGACGCGGCAATGCCAGCAGGGAAAAAGATCAGGCCTGTCCATTTCTACTTAAAACCTTTTTCCAATGATTATGTCGGCCCACACAGTCCGGTCCTTCTTGGTGGCACCATTACAAAAAAGCTATTGAATAAAAATTTATGGTCATTGCGGGACGGACTGATCACACAGTCTTTTTTCTTCCGTGAACATTCTCCTGAAAAAGGAGTTCAATTCGCCGTTCCTTCAGATTTCTGGTTCATTGTCCCGGAACAATGGAAAGAGAATACTCTTTTTTATGAAGTCCAGGCTCAAAAAAAATATAACCTGCAGAATCCCCCGGCCAGAATACTTTTGGCAGGAATGCAAAATAATGTTTTCGCCGATACCAATGAATTTAATAAAAGCCTGATTGAACTTAAAAATTCACTGGGCGAAGAGGCGCTTACAAGAGCTAAGATCACTGCTTTTTTTCCTTACAAAAAAAATAATCTCTGGGGAAAACGCTGCGATGAAGAAACCTTTTCCATTGCGCAATCCATTTTAAAAACAACTGGTCTGAATATCACATTTGTTGAATGGAAAGACTTAAAAAACGAGAACGACTTTAAAGAGTGTCTCTATTATGAAATTAATCAAAAATATTTTGTAGCTGACAGTTACCTGAAACACTTTATTCTTTCGAAGGGCGGCGGCTTGATTGAAGAACAAACCCTGATTCCCAAAAAAGAAATCAGTCATTACATGCTTTCCCCTCATCATTCTGTGAAAATTTTTCAACCAGACTG
Organism: Bacteriovoracaceae bacterium UBA6261; assembly: GCA_002440825.1. Taxonomy (GTDB): domain Bacteria; phylum Bdellovibrionota; class Bacteriovoracia; order Bacteriovoracales; family Bacteriovoracaceae; genus Bacteriovorax. The sequence goes on from DJVH01000108.1 coordinate 19,771, forward strand.
GTTGAATATCCCAGTCTATAAAGATCCGTTTAAAAGTGACTACTTCGCTTATTTTAAAGAGGTTTGCAATGGCCAGGTAAAATCCATTCGCATTTCACCTTTTTGGGAATCGTGGTACCCGCTTTATTTGAAAAAGTTTTATTCTCTCTTCCCACCGGAATCAAAAAAGTGAGCCCGGGAAAAGCCATATATAAAACAGCCTTTGCCATTCATAAACTGCTGGCCACAAAGACGACCGGGGTTTCTGCTGAGCTTTGGTATCGCAACAGTCTCTATCTGGATTATTTTCAATTCGGAAAGTCTGATATTGATGTCACCGCCTTTTACCATTCTAATGAAACATTAAGATCAGATGTCGAGAAACTGTCATCCGCGCTACATTTTTGCCCTCTGATAAAAGAAGTTAATTCTTATTATCCGTTTTCAATTCACTTCGCCAATGAACTGATAAATGCCTATGAGCTTAAAAAAGATCCAAAACTGGCCGACAGAATTCAGTCTCAAAATAATACCTCCGCCGATCAGTTTACCTATCTCATAAGAATGCTCTTTGCCAATTTAAACTCACAGGATCTTTCTTCGAGAGATGTGAAAAAATGGAAGTTTCACTTCGAGACATGCGGCGACAATGAAGGCGCTCTCTTAATAAACCCTCATTCGACTAAAATAGACTTGCTTAAGATTATTTGCAGAAATCAGAAAGAAGAAGTCATCAAAGTGCTTGAAGAATCGATTCATCACTTTAAAAGTCAAACACCACTTTTCGATCAATTTGCAGGCAGCTCTGATCATAAAACTCTGTACATGCTCCTTCCTCACCAGTTCTGCTTTTCAGATTTTAAACCTGAACAGAATTCTCCTCTGCATGCGATAGCGGAAGCTCAGCTAAAATGGGAATTATGGGCGATGATGGCCCAGCCTCAATTGTTTGCTAAAGACGGACACGGACATCAGCATTTAAAGAATATAAAAAAAGCGCTAAAAACTCTTGAACTAAAACGCCTTGAAGACATTGCGGATAAATTTGAAGCTTTTAATTCAGCTCACCCTTAAGAGCGCGGTATAAAGCATAAGCTGCAGTGATGTCGCCATCGTAAATGATTTTCCCCTCACCCATGACCACTGCACGATTGCTGACTTCGTAAATTTGCGCTTCGTAGTGGCTGACAAAAATGACTGCGCCGGATTGATCAATGAGCTTTCTCACTCTTGCCGAAAGCTTTTCTCTAAAAAATTCATCAGCTCCGTCAAAAACCTCATCAAGTATCAAAATGTCAGCTGGTCTTGCCGATAGAACAGATAAAGTCAGACGAACAAGCATTCCTTTACTGTAAGTTTTAATAGGTGCATCGATAAAATCTTTTAACTCGCTGAACTCCAGACTTTCTTTGACAATGGCTTCAATGTCATTGCGGTATTGCTGATAATAAATTTCAGCAAGAATTCTGGCGTTTTCTCTTCCGCTAAGCTCGGGGTAAAGGCCAAGCGCAGGTTCAAAGAGTGCTCTGATTTGACCGTTGCGAATGATTCTTCCACTGCCTGGCTGGTAAAATCCGGAAAGGCAGCGGCACAAAGTCGATTTGCCTGCTCCATTCACGCCAATGAGTCCAATGCGGTCTCCTTCACGTATTTGCAGATTGATGTTTTGAAGAACTGGAAATGTCGATCTGTTGTATTTTTTTGAAAATGGACCCGCCAATGTGCTTATAAAAACATCGCGCACACTTGATGACGTAATTAACCTCAGCGGAAAAGCCAAATTTAAATCCTGAATATCGATCAATAGTTTTTTATCAGGCATAAAAAATCAAATATCCTTTCATTTTGTTCCAAACTGTATAGGCCACAGCTGCAAGCACAGCTGAAACTGCAAAAGAAATTCCCAAGGCTGATAAATAGTCGGTTCCCCATCCCTGCATTGTCAAAATCTGAAAGGGATGAATCACATGATAAAATGGATTAACCGTCACGAGAATTTGAAATTCCGCAGGAATGAATTGCGGTGGATAAAAAATGGGAGTGAGATAAAAAAGCAATGAAAAAAGAAAACTTGTGACAAATTTCAAATCCCGCAAAACAACATTAATAGAAGAAAAAATAAGACATAGCGAACCAACTGCGACCACCAAAGGTATTATCGCCAGAGGCATGAGAAACAGTATTCGAAAATGTTCAGGCTCTCTGAAAAAGAAAACAACAACAAGAATGAAAAATGAAAACAAGAAATTGATGAAGTTATCCAGGACCTGCGTAAACAGAAGCACTAAGGGCCCGACTGGAAGATTGCGGATAAAATTTGCATAATTAACAAACAAACTGGTGCACATTTCAACAGACTGAACAATAAACAACCACGGGAGAAGTCCAGACAACAAAAAAGTGGTGTAGTTCATGTACTGAATTTTAAAAATAATCTTAAAGGCATAGGCCTGAACAGCAAATATCAGAATCGGGTTCAAAATCACCCACAAGAATCCATAAAATGTGTTTCTGTATCTCGATTTGAGATTTGCAGCTGTTAATGTGAATAGAAGCCTGAGTGTATTATTCATTCTTTAAAAAGTTTTTATAAATCAAAAAGGTAAAAAGCTTAAGGTCCTGCGGGTTCTTAAAGAGGTTTAAAGAGGCAGCCTCTTTTAAGTGAGGACATATTGCCAGGCCGTGATTAAGACGTTTTAAAATCTGAAGTGAATGATAGGGAGAAAGCTCTTTTGAACTGACGAGCTCAAATTCCTTTTCAGTTTCTACAAGATTACAAGATCCGCCTTTTGATAGTATCAGATGCACAAGGTAGTTATCCAGGCATTTCCACAGCGCGCCAGCCTCCAGAACCAAGACCCCTTCAAAGGAAGCTTGCTTTTCCAATTGAAGCAGAGTCAACGTTTCCGGTACTTCCCCCAATTCAGTTGCAATGATTTTAAAAAATTGCGAAATGTACAATTGATGAGAGGGATTTTTAATATCAACGTCAAAGTGATAAAACGCTTTGATCAAAGATCTGCACTTCTGCCTCTTAAACCAGTTGAAAAAATCACTGAGAATTTCAAGTGAATTCAGTTCAGGATTTAAATTAAAAATTAAAATAATTTCTTTTGCTTCGCCGGGCTTTATCAGATTCTTTGGCCGTATTCGATAAAACACTTCCTGGTCATTAAAAGCTTCAAACTGCGTCAGTAAAAAATGCGGTATAAGTCCAGATTTCGGCCCATGCAGACGATTGAGAAGGGTGTGAAAAAGCCCCTCGCGCTCTAGGTTTCTACTCTCATCAGAAAGATATGTTTTAAAAAAAGGGCAATCGTCCTCTGCGAGAATGGGTTCGTGACTGATGCTATGGAGGTTAGTCAACTTATTTTCCATCAGGACTCCAGAAAGGCTGATAAAGTTTTTTAAATTCATCAACAGTCATAATATTTTTCAACTCTCCTGTGAATCCTGAAAACACTTCATTTCTTTCAGCAATGAATTTTAGCTTCAGCATCAGTGAATTGTCGGAGTACTGTTTCTTCACATCTTCTTGAAGTGATTTTTTGTCTTTGAGAGATACCAGTTTTACTATTTGTGAAGGCAGATGACTCAAATCCGCAACCAGGCTGTTCTCTTTAAGAAAAACATCAATCCCAATGCAGGCATCAGGAAATGCCGCTATGAAATCTCTAAAGCCCCCCCACTTTGTCACCAGGCAAGGTACACCACAAGCTAGGGCTTCCAGAACAGAACATCCAAAATCTTCATCCTGAAACGTACTGAAGGAAATAAAAAGATCACTGGAGGCCAAGATTGTTTTGAGATGGCTTAAACTTGTATGAGGAATAATTGTTATTGTTAAATTTCCGCTTTTTCTTTTTACGTCTTGAAAATGGCTGAACTGCTCACCGAGAAGTTTTTTCTTATTCATGGTGGTGGGATTAAAATCATCAAACACAACGGCTAGAATCAACTCAACCTTGATTTTAAGTGCTCCCGCTGTTTCGTTAAGTTTTTCAATCATCAACGAGACATTTTTTTGTTCGTGGTATCTTCCGGTATATATAATCTGAAGCGAGTCATTCGGCTTCTCCTTGCGTTCCGAAATGGCAAAATCTATCACCGGAAAAGGAAGTAAAGCACAGCTTGCTGCTGGGATAAAGTTTTGAACAACTTGATCGTAGCATTCCGAAGCACTGATGAAATGTACCTTTCTACCAAGGAAAAGATGCTCTTGTTTTTTCCAACTTTCACCATTGCGGATAAAATTTCCAAAAACATGGATGAGGAATTTAGTATTTGTCTTCAGTACCAGCAGCGCTTGAAAAAAAGGATGATGATTAACAGAAGGATGGACAACAGCTACATGCCCAGGTGGGTTTGCTTTATAATCATCTAACCATTTTCTCAAATGCCCGCTGTTCATCCGCTCAGGATCCTGAAGTTCAATGATGCGAACGCGGAAAGACTTCGAATACAAACGAACGAGGCCTGAAGAAATATTTTCAACACTCTGAAGGTCATTTGTATTGTAAGTCAGAACCCAAACTTCATCAGACATAAAGGATCTTACCTAATTTTAATAAATGAAGAGATGAATCCCTGTGCGAGCATATCAAAAGGATGAACTTCTCCATAATATTCATTGGAAACCCAACATTTGTTTTTACTATCCAGATCAAACCAGGGAGAAACTCCACAAATCATATGAATGCGATCAAAGGCTTCTACTTTTTTACAAAGGGCCCGATGATATTTTTCGGTGTTATACACATACGCTTTCCCTTCTTCCATGCTGAATTCTTCAATCTCAAGCAACTCATCAGGAGCACTTTTCATAATTTGAATGGCATAATTTGAATTCGTCTGAATGGGAATATTTATTCTCAAATTAATAAAAATCGATTCATCATTGTGCCAATTAAAGCCAAACTTAGTCGTTTCTATTTTGTTGGCAATAATAGAAGACACTCTTGAGCGAACGATTGTTCTTGAAAATGAATTCAAGAAATCACCAACAGCACCAAATTTAGCAAAGGGTGTACGCTCAATAAAAGCAAAAGTATCGTGATAAGAATTGCGCAGCCTGTGTTCTGACAATTGCTCATAGCGCGAAGCTGAGTTGTACTTTAAAGTCGTAGACCCCAGAGTCGCCTGATGAGGATCTTCAGAAATTTTATCGTAGGCTTCAGGGTTATACGTTAAAGACGTCGATAAATAGATTCCATCATCACTTGAGGATGATTCGAAACCATATTGGAACTGGTATTGACCAAACTTTTTAATTCCTTCAAGCACATCTTTTTTTAGGGAAGATGTATCAAAAGAGAGCGGTACACTCATATGAGTTTCTGACTTGCGGGCGTGCTCCATTTTCTTAATTTGATAAGCGAGATCGGTATTTTCAAGAATAAATTGATGGACGGCCATTCCGGAAGGAACATCTTCCAAAGAAATTTTCCACACTGACTTAGGAGACATTACTCCCCCTTTGTTCTAGGGAGTTCGAGAAATTCGATAAGTGAATTATTTTGTAAATCGAGAAGCAATGCTTCGATTTCTTTTTGATAGTAATTTTCTTCGAGAGAATTTTCGCGTTCAACCTCGCGAATAACAGTTTCTAAGTTTTTAGTCCCATCAAAACGATGGCATATATTGGCTGCAATCCCATCGAGCGAATAGCCACGGTTCGTGCGGCTGCTGAAAATATAAAGTTGAGATTTGTTCTTATTGTAATCCTGGATAGGGTCAGCAGTGAGGAGTGGGAATAATTTGAGCTTATTCATGAACTCCACCTTTGACTAATATCCACCGTAGGATGAATTGCTGCTTGTAGTACCAACGAGCAAAGTAATGATTTGGGCGGTCGTTAATGGTGTTAAAGAACCAAAAGCGGCCTTTACGGCAGAAGTTTTTTCGGATGCTTCAGCACCCTGCTTGTCAACAGCAGAAGTATCCCCGCCGGCCGATTTGTCGTTATGGTTTTCACTCATAAATTGTCCCTTAAACTTAATTAAACTATAGGGCAATATTGGATTTAAATCTACAAAAATCGCCAAATCCCTAACGCAGCTTGCCCCGCTTATAAGTCAGTGCCTAGAATCCATGGCATCTACCGGAAAAGGTCATATCGCCCACTGTAATAGGTGAGCAATAAAACCGGCGCTCCTCGGGAATCGATAAAGGAATCAAGCCCCAAAACAGTTTCGTTTTCAGGCAAGGCCAGGCATACTGGTTGCTCTTTCAGCCCCCCTTCTTTATTCAAAACAAGTGAGAATACATTAGGCTTAACAAAACCATTCTTCTGAAATCTGATCAGTCCATAAAAGGTGTCCTTAAATTTCTGAATTTTGTGAAAATAATACGAGAATTTTTCACGTTCTTTTGAATTCAACAAAACAGCGTTTTCGGTAAATTTTTTCAACTTTTCATCGTAGGAAAAATATTGGACATCAGCTTTAGTAAATCCCTTGTTGTGAACCAGAGAAATTAGCTCGCGGTCGTTTTTCAACCAATAAACAGTGCCCCAGGTCGCATTCTGCTTTCGTGGTGGAAGAACATTTTCCTTTGCAAATTCCCAGTGACTGTTTTTCCAGACAAGCATTTTATCGTTTTCCAATGGAGACTGATCGCGATTCAAATCACAACTGCCTAGAACAATTTCATCATGGCCATCGCGTTCTACATCAAAAGGAATAGCTGTCATGAAACAGACTTTTTTCTCAACCCATTCTTTTGGCAAAAGAAAACTGGCGTCCGCATATCCAAGAGAGTTAGCCTTTAGATAAATCACTTTAGAATGAGCACTGTTAAAAGGAGTAATTAATATATCGTCGTACAGCGAGTTGGATCTTCTGACAGAAATCGCATTAAAGGCAAAATTGCGGTCGCGCGGTAAAACATCGCTCTTATCAATCAACGTCCCGTCGGCCTGGGCAACTATAAGAAGAAGTTTTCCTCCTTTATAACCGTCGCCATCTACACCATGGTCTGCCATTAACAGACCATCGCCCCACGGAGTTTTAATTTTGTTAATGCTTCGGATGTGTTCTGTTTCACCAAACATAAAGACATTTGATAAAATTTCTCCGGATTCACTCATGGGATAGATAAACAGAGGATTGCTCTTACCCCTTCTGCCCGGTGGAGTCATGTAAGCGAGAACAAAATAGGGCTTGTCATTGAGAAGAACGACTCCTGTATCCAGCGGCCCCTCGCCCTTTAAAAAGTTTAATCTCTTTGAAAAAACTGGGTTCTGAAAGCGCGAGCAAGACTGTCTGTGAATTGGTAAACTTTTAATTAAAAAAATGAGAGCGATAAGTGCGATAATGAAACTGAAAGCTTTATTTAATCTCATGATTAAGCATAACAAATAGTTCCAATGATGCAATAACTCAGCTACATTTGAATGATTAGTTTATGAAAAAGGAATTCAGAGGACATCTTGAAACATTTTAAGATTATTTTAATTATCATTCCTTTTTTAGCTTTGGGTATTTTCCTTGGACAATACTTGTTTTCTCCAAAGCAAGAACAAAATGCAATAGCTCCTCCGGTCACCACTGTTCCTCCTTCCATTTCAAACAAGCAAGAACCCCCGTTAGCCGCTCCCATAAAAGCAGAGGCTGTTGACTTTATCATTTTGGATGAAGATATCCCGCCAAGTGAAGAAATTGATCGGGTTAAACTGGAAGAAGTATTTCAAACCAAAAAATTCACTTCTAAAATTATTCCTTTTTCCGACAACCAAAAGTCCAGGCTTACAGCAAAAGGCAACATTGTTGGCATCGCTTCAGCTGAACTTTTAACAGATATGACAAAGACGGCTCCTTACTTTGCGCCAAAGTTTACCTTTTCCACGGATCCCAAAGCGGAATGCTATAAAGAAGTGGAACTAGCTGTTCTTGCCAACGAGGAAATTAAGAGTCTTGAAGATTTGAACGGAAAAATTATTGGTATAGATGAAAAAGCCTTAGTACAGGCTAAATTATTTCTTTCTGAGAAAAAGCTTATTGCTAAAAAAATTAAAGTCTTTTCACACAACAACAAAGCCTTCACCAAACTTTCGGACAAAGAAGTCGATGCTTATTTTACCAGCTACAAAAGTTTTTCCAACGGTACTTCTGTGGGCAATCTTGGCCAGAACTTTTCCAGCATAAAAATTATGTATAATTCAGCTGATCAAATTCCCTGCCATTTAATCTTTTTCAATCAGAATATGAATCGTGATTTATTAGAAGAAGTTGAAAACAAATTAAGCGAAGTCTTGTTTCGACCTTCTACAAAGGAAATTGCGCAAAAAGTACTATCCAGCGCTTCATTTAGACCTTACCTATCCCAAGATTGGAGCAAAAGTTTTGACCTTATCTCCAGAGGTCAGAATATAGAGCTTAAAACTCTGGCCGAGGAAGTCACGCAACACTAAATGAATGCTAGTTGGTTTTTTGACAACCATATGATTAGATAAAAGAGCCAATTGAACCGCAGGAATTAACGTGACTAAAAAATACATCATCATCAGTGCACTTATTACCTTAATCGTGGGGATCGTTATTGGCTCCAGGCTTAATAATAAAATGAAGCAACGAAATGACATTTCCAGATTTATAAACACCTCAGGCAATAAACTCCAGATAAAAAAGAAAATGATGAACTTCGTCGTGCACATACCAGAAGAGATGGAGGAAAATAAAATTGCAGAATCAGATGTTCAAGTTATGGAAAACGCCATTTCCACCCATGCCATAGGGTTCAAATTTATCCCGCTAGCCAAAGATGTTCCACAGAAGTTCAAGAATTTGGCCATAAATCATAAGCTGCATTCCGGATTGATGAGCGCTTTAAGACTTTATATCAGAAGGGAACATGGGTCTACTATCTCACCATTTCTAACAGCAAGCTATGATTCAAAATCCGAATGCTTTAATGAAACGCAATTAATTTCTCCCCACAACTCAACCAGCAGCATTGCAAATAATATTATTGGCATTGAAGAGCGTACTATTTTCGAAGCAACTTTGGCCTTAAATGAATTAAGCAAAAAAAACATCAAACCTCGAAAAATTATTATTTTAAAAGATTTTAACAAGGCAAAAGAGAAACTTCTCAAGGGCGAGATAGACGGTTTATTTGTCAGGGCCCTAACCTACAGCAATGGCAGGATAGACAATCCATTTGGAATGGTTAAATCTGACACTTTTGTTAATCAGCCAAGTATAAAAATATTGATGTCTTCGCACTACCAGCTTCCATGCCGTGTCTATTTTCTTTCAGACCATCTTACCCCTCAAACAAAAACCATGCTGACGTCAAAATTTGTGGAAGTTTTTAAAAATGAGAATAGTGCTAAAGTTTTTGCAAGAGTGACTGGTATTTCTTCAGTAAAAGAAATGTCTGCAGAAGAACAAAAAAAAGTTGCCGAAACAGTTCGCACCGGAAGAACGATTTCACTTAAATCGCTTGCAAACGAAATAAGTGAAGAATAAAGCGGAAAACTTTTTTCCTTTACTTCCTTATATTATCCTCTCAAAATTTACTCAATAATGAATAATTCAACAGGTCATCAAATGAAAAACTTAATTTTACTAAGTGCAATTTTCAGTTCATTTGCTGTGAAAGCATCACCGATTAAAATTGGATCTTCGCCTGTCATCAGCTCCGCCGGTATTTATCTGGCGCAGGAAAGAAATTATTTCAAACAAGAAGGACTGGAAGTTGATTTAAATGACTTTAATAGTTCCGGTGGCCAGATGACTTTGCTTCTTTCAAAAGGAGAGCTTGATGTCGGTGCTGGCAATCTCACGTCGGGGCTTTTTAATGCCATTGCCAAAGGTCAGAAATTTAAGCTTGTAGCGGATAAAGGGCATTTGGAAAAAGGGAAAGACTACATTGCTCTTATCGTGCGCCAGGATCATATCGCTTCAGGCAGATACAAAACATTGAAGGATCTCAAGGGATTCAAAATGGGTCTGACGGCGCTTGATGGTGTTTCACAACAAATTGTCGCGGAAAGATTTCTGGAAAAAGCAGGCTTAAAAGCTGCAGATGTTGAATTCATAAAACTTTCTTATGCTGAAATGAACCTTGCCTTGAAAACGAAAAATATCGATGCAACTATTCAACTTGAACCTTATTTAACCAAAGCAGAGATTGACGGTATTGCAAAAAATGTAGCGAGTGCAGTTGAAGTTCATCCGCATCAGCAAAGTGCCGCCATTTTCTTTTCACCGGATTTTCTTGAAAAGAGATCAGTTGAAGCTAAGAAGTTTTTAATTGCCTATTTGAAAGGCATTCGTGACTACAATGCTGCGATTGCCGGGAAAGCAGACAAAACCAAAATGACAGCAGACTTGAAAAAATACATTAAAATTGATGATCAAAAAGTTTGGGACAGAATGTATCCGATTGGCCTGAGCGATGATGGGTCCATTAATGTTCAGGCGCTCATGGAAGATGTGAATTGGTATTACATGAAAAAATACATTGAGAAACCATTGAAGGCTGAAGATGTTGTGGATTCAAGTTTAGTAAAACAGGCTTCTGCCGAGTTAAACAAACGCAAATAATGCTTGAAATAAAAAATCTTTCATTTTCCTACGATACCAACGAAGTTTTAAAAAATTTAAATCTCTCTATTGCCGACCGTTCATTTCACTCACTGATTGGAATGAGCGGTGCCGGCAAAACTCTTTTGCTCAAGCTGATCAGTGGTCTTCAAACTTTGCAATCAGGGACCATTGAAAAAACTCAGCAAAAAATAAGTTTTGTCTTTCAGAATGCGGAGCTCTTTCCGTGGCTCACGATTGAGAAAAATCTTCAAATGTGTTCTTCTCTGAGAAGTGTTGAAATAAAAGACTATCTAGAGAAGTTTCGACTGGACACTGTCGCGAAACTTTATCCCTGTGAACTTTCAGGCGGCACTTTAAAAAAAGTAGCTTTGCTGAGAGCTTTTCTGGTGCAGTCAGATTTAATATTGATGGATGAACCTTTTGCCTACTTGGACATGGCCCAGAAAGAAGAAATCTACTCTTTTACGAAAGAATTATGGGTCCAGAATAAGCCCACCATCATTTTCGTCTCTCATGATCTGGATGAAGCTATTTTTCTTTCGACACAGATTTCATATCTCTCCAGGCGCCACAAAACCATCGTCGAGAGTTACGATATAAAAAATCAATCAGGGTTCAGTTTTAATGAAAGCAAGACGACCCCCGGACATATTAGTACTTATGCAGAAATTTACGGAAAACTGAAGGAGGAATTGATTTGAAGAATTTTCTAAAATCCTTCATTGTCATTCTTTTATTAAGTTTTGGCTGGCACATTCTTGCCAATTCACATGTCATCGATGCTGAATTCTTTCCTTCGCCCTTTCACGTTCTTAATAATTTAATTCAACTAATTACCCAAGGCGCATTTTTAAAAGATATCGAAGCAAGCTTTCTGCGCCTGTTGATAAGTGCACTTATAACCATACCATTGAGCCTCATTTTAGCTTTGCTCTGTGTTCAGATTAAGATTTTCGATATTTTATTCAGACCAATCGTTGCCTTTACTTATCCCTTGCCCAAAGTTGCCATCATTCCGTTGTTAATGTTAATTTTTGGGATAGGAGATAAAACCAAAATCGCTGTTATTTCCCTGGGAATGTTTTATTTATTATTCATCAACCTCTACACTTCAATGAACAGGTTAAAATCATCGACGTTGAATGATGTCGCAACTATTTTCAAAATTTCCTCTGGAGATTACCTGTTTCATTTTCTCATCAAAGGTGTATTTGTGGACTTTCTCGTGGGTCTAAAACTGGCCCTGGGATACGCGTTGACCTTAATCGTAGTCAGCGAATTTTCGATGAGCAAAAACGGCATTGGGAATTTCATCTGGAAATCCTGGGATCAGTTTAAAGTGCTGGATATGTATTCAGGTGTTTTATTTCTCTGTCTGGCCGGTTTTGTTATTTATTTCATACTTGATGTCTTTATAAACCGAACAACTAAATATTTTAACAGATGATAGTTTTCAATAATCCTCAAGCATCAATTACTCAACTAGAATCCGGCGAAACACTGGGACCGGAACTTTTTAAAGAGGCTATTGAGAAAAAAATACTTGAGTTAAAAAAAGAATCTATAGGACCAGGTTCTGTCGTTCTAATTGCCAATCCAAATTCAATTCACTTTTTTGTAAATCTTCTTGCTATTTTTTCATTGGGTGCAACGGTAGTTCCTCTTGATCCCAATGCAAGTGAACTCGAGCTGGAAAACATAAAAAATCATTCTGGTGCAAACCTCCTGATAAAGGACAATAAAACTTTTCAATTCAAAAAAGAACTGAATGAAGAATTAAAAACTATCGCACTGGTACTCTACACCTCTGGAACAACAGGAAAACCAAAAGGTGTTAAATTAAGCTTTAATGCTTTGAGATCCAAAATTGAAACGCTTTCAAAATTCATAACTCCCGATGAGAGCAAAAACACACTTTGTTTTTTGCCCACCTATTTTGGACATGGGCTCATTTGCAACAGCTTGTTCGCCCTTTTTAGTGGCGAGCATTTTTTCATTGCCTCCAAAATGGATCTGCAACTGGCCAGCGCCTTTAAAAATCTTATCAACAAAAATAAGATCACTTTTTTTAGCTCTGTTCCGAGTGTCTGGGATTTAGTCTTAAATTTCTCTGGCGAGGATGATACTTCTCTTCCGACTCTGAAGCGCGTGCATTGTGCCTCAGCTTATTTGCAAAACGAGAAAGCCGAAGTGATCTCCAGATGGCTTGGTAAAAACGTTTCTTTTTACAATATTTTTGGAATTACTGAAATAAGCGGATGGTTTGCACAAAGAAAGTTTTTTCCAGCTGAGGATATTAATCTTTTCTCTGACTATTTTAATGCTCAAACAAAATTCGATTTAAACGGTGAGCTTCTTATCAAGGCTCCCTATATGTTTTCAGGATATTTAGCTGACCAAGAAGAAACGGCGAAAGCCATTGATGAAAAGGGGTTTTTCCGAACAGGAGACATTTTTAAAGATTCCCATTATTCCGGTCGTTCAAAATTTGTTATCAACAAAAAGGGAATTAAAATTTATCCAAATGAATTAGATGAATTCTTTCTTAACTCTACGATGGTTTCAGATTGCCACACTTTCCCGGTTAAAGATGAATTTTCTGGAGAATTAATCGGAGTCCTGATTGTCTTGAAGGAAAAGATCACACTCGAAATGTTCAGAAAATACTGTCTCAAAAATCTGCCCGCGAACAAATTTCCTGACAAAATTTTTGTTGTTCCCAAGATTGAGCGAACCGGTAGAGGTAAAATTGCCGCTGATTCCATTAAAAAATATACAGGCGAACTTAAATGAATGAAAAAGAATCACTTCTGCTAAGTACTTTTAATAAGCTTTTTGGAGAAAATTTCAGTTCTCTCGACATCGAGCGCTCAAAGACACCCGAATGGGATTCTATGAAACATGCAGAATTAATCATTAAGCTGCAGAAGGAATTTAAGGTTAAGTTCGATATCAGTGATGTTCTCGAGATTAAGAACCTTAGAGATTTTCTTCCTTTGATCTGAATAAAAAAGGCCAGGTTCCCCTGGCCTTTAATTTAAAAAGCTCTTTATTAGCGCTTATTGGGCTTGAATTTGAGTAATAAGATCTTTTCCAAGAATTGGCTCATATTTCTTGTAAACTGGCGCTAAAGCAGCCTTAACGCGATCTTCTTCTTTCTTGTCCAAAGAAACGATTTTAATTCCATTTTCAAGACAACGTTTCTTAGTATCTTCTGCAGCAACGATTGAATGCTGTCTTTCAATTCTGGCAGCATTTAAAGCGGCATTTTTCATGATTTGTTTATAGTCTTCAGGCAATTGAGACCAGAACTTATTGTTTACGATAATCGAAGTTAAGAACAAGCTGTGTCCGGTATCGTTTACGATATGAGCTTGTTTGTTTTGACCAAGAGGAAAGTATCGAGCATAAGTAGATTCAGCTTCGTTAATTCTTCCTGATTTTAAACCATCTTCAATTTGATCAAGTGTCATCGGAACCGGTTTAGCTCCAAGGGCCTTAAAAGTATCCTGAGCAACCGGACTGTCAGAGGTTCTGACTTTTAAGCCTTTGAAGTCTTCCATTTTAGCAATAGCTTTTGTACCGGGAACGATTCTATACCCGCCACTGTATGTGAAGGCCAGACCACGTAAATTTCCTTTAGCAAGATCGCCAAGGATTTTGTTTCCAACTTCACCCTCAAGAACTTTTTGAGCATGGTCGTGGTTTCTGAAGATATATGGTAGATCCAGAGCGTACATTGATTGAGCAATTTTCCCCAAAC
>DJVH01000093.1 GCA_002440825.1 Bacteriovoracaceae bacterium UBA6261
CTGGTATCACTCAATCTCTTATGTGGAGAGCGATCGATCCGGCAACTGGTAAACTTGTTTACCCGAACTTCATCGAAACAGTTGTCAAAATCATCCCGATGTACTGGGTACGCGCTTTCGGTGGGACTTTTGTTCTTATCTCGTTCTTAATGATGATTTACAACCTTTACATGACAATGAAAAAAGGGTCTGTAGGCAAAGAACAAGTTTACGAAGCTTACGCTCTTGATGATTCAAGCATTGAAAAAGGTGCAGACTCACATAGAAAACTTGAAGGTCTTCCAATGGTTTTCTCTGTGCTATCTTTGATTGCGATCCTTGTTGGTTCAGCAATCGAAATCGTGCCTTCAATTCTTTCTACAAACTATGTTACAAAAATCCCGACTGTAAAACCGTACACTCCACTTGAACTTCTTGGACGTGACGTTTACGTTCGCGAAGGTTGTTACCTGTGCCACTCTCAACAAGTTCGTCCGATGGCCCACGAAGCTCTTCGTTATGGTAAGAACTCTGAAGCCGGCGAATTTATCTACGATCACCCGTTCCAATGGGGATCTAAGAGAACTGGTCCGGATCTGGCCCGCGTTGGCGGAAAGTATCCAAATATGTGGCACTACCGTCACATGATTAACCCTCGCGATGTAACTCCACAATCGATTATGCCAAACTACAAATGGCTTGTTGAAAACACTCTTGTGACCGGTACTCTTCAGGCAAAAATGAAGGCCATGAAAACTCTTGGCGTTCCTTATACAGATGAAGAAATTGCTAATGGTGTGGCAACTGCCGGCGCTCAGGCAAAAGTGATCACTGAAGACCTTATGAAGTCTGGTGTTCCTGCTGAAGTTGGTGACAAAGAACTTGTTGCCCTCATCGCTTACCTGCAAAGAATCGGTGTTGACTACGGAAGCGTGAAGTAAGGAGAAAAGTATGCACAAAGAAGTTTTAAGTCACTGGGATCAACCAATTTTTCCGATTGTGGCCTTAATCATTTTTCTCGTGTGCTTTGCTGTCTACATTTACTGGACATATAAGAAGTCGAATAAAAAGTATTACGAAGAATCATCACAAATCGTATTAGAAGACGGAGTTAAGCATGAGCGACAATAATAACAACGACCTTCACCTTGAAGAAGGTGAAAAAAAGATCCTTATGGATCACAACTATGACGGGATTCACGAATTGGATAACCCGCTTCCATCATGGTGGAAATTCCTTTTCTATATTGGAATCGCCTTTGGTGTTTTCTATTTCATTCTTTATCAAATCATGGGGGCGCCAAGCCTTCGTGATGAATTTAAAACAGACTGGGCTCAAATCCAGACTATGCAGGAAAAGTTCAACGCTGCTAACGGTGCTTTCGATGCTGCTAAGTACGAAGCGATTGTTAAAGCAGACGGTGTGAAAAAAGGTGAAGCAGTCTTTGCAACGAACTGTGTACCTTGTCACAAAGAAAAAGGTGCCGGCGATATCGGTCCAAACCTTTCTGACGAGTACTGGATCAACACAAAAGGAACTCCAGAAACAAACTATCCGATTGTCTTCAACGGTGTTCCTGATAAAGGTATGCCGACTTGGTCAGCAACTCTGAGCAATGATGAGATCTACCAGGTTGTTTCTTACGTTCAGACTCTGCACAACACTCACACTCCTGGCGGTAAAGAGCCTCAAGGAAACAAGGTTGAGTAATTGGTTTACGAGTGATTTAGCATTTCTCCCCTGGGTCTCGCTTTTAGCGGGGCTTGGGGGCTCTTTACACTGCGTAGGAATGTGCGGTGGTCTCGTGACTGCGACTTGCCAGAAATCCAATGATGTCGCCCGCTATCAAGTGGGTCGTTTGATTGGCTATTTAACACTTGGTTTTTTTGCCGGACTTCTTGGAAAAATTTTTACTGTTCAACAGAACAATCCCAAAATGACTTTGATTCCTGGCCTTATTCTTGGCGGTTTATTTTTATTTTGGGGAATTCAAAATTACCGTGGAAAAAAGGCAGAACTTCCTGCTCCTAAATTTGTGAGTCAGCTGTACACAAAACTTTTTTCTGTTCTGGTGGCAAAAAACAAAAATTTCAGCCGTTCATTTTTCACAGGACTTCTTTCTATTCTTCTTCCTTGCGGTCTTCTCTATGGCGTCGTTTTAGGCGTAGCGGCCTTCGAACATTCTTTTCATGCTTTGTTTACGATGTTTTTTTTCTGGCTCGGTACACTTCCAGCGATGATGCTCGCTCCTTCCATCGTACAAAAAATATTGAGACCATTAAAAATGCGTCTGCCAAAAACTTATGCCATCAGCCTCATTCTCATTGGGTGTTTAACAATCTCTTATCGCGTGTTTCGCTTCCAGGAAATTCAAAAATATTCTGCGCCAAAACAGGAACTCAACTGTCATTAGTTTATTATCTCATTGCTTTTTCAAAACAATTTTACTGCTAAAAACTCCACAAATTTTGCTGATGAGGCAATACTGACTTTAATCAGTTTATCAAAATATAACTTATCTTAACCTTTTCTGAACCGATGAGCGGGATACTTTTAAAAAACAACTGAGAGATCATTATGTTTATTACACTTGTTGTCTTGTTCCTTGCTGCTACTTCTACTGCATCGTTTGCTTTCCACACTGGAAGAAGAATGAATAAGACAAAAACTATTCTTGCTCCGCTGGAAGATATCAGTACAGATCTCGTAGGATCAGCAGAGCAAATTCAGACGGTCTCGCGAGACTTGAAAAAAGCTTCTGAAGATCAGATGGATACTCTCAATTCAACAGTGGCCTGCTCGAATGAAATTTCATCAATGATGATGAGAACGCAGGATCACACCATCGCTCTCGATGAAGAAGCTCAACAGCTGAGCACTATGACCAGAGAGGGAAATAATATTGTGAAAGAAATGGTTTCAACAAGTCTGGAAATCAAAGAAGGAAGTGAGCAGTTCAAAGCAGAGATGGAAAAAAATCTGGATGAACTTTATGGAACTCTACACTTAATTAAAAATATTTCTGAAAAAACAAAGCTTATTAACGACATCGTCTTTCAAACTAAACTTCTTTCTTTCAATGCTTCGGTTGAAGCCGCCCGCGCCGGTGAAGCTGGTAAAGGTTTTTCAGTCGTGGCAGAAGAAATTGGAAAACTGGCAAAAATGAGCGGACACACAGCTGATGAAATTACCAAAATTGTGGAGCTCAGCACTCGTTCCATTGACGAAGCCCTGGCCAATACAAAAAAGAGAACTGAGCAGTTGATGGAAGCATCTCTTCATAAGAATGAAGTCGGTTATACTTCAACCAAACATTGTGAACAGGTGTTCAGTGAAATTTCTGATAAGATTAGCTATGTCAGCTCGACAATTAAAGAAATTGCCCTGGCGACTAAAGAACAATCCATTGGAGTCCAGGAGCTGGACGTGGCCATTCTAAAATTGCAGGAGATGGCCGACAGAAACAATCTCGTCGCTTCTCAATCAACTGAGCAGGCCCACGAATTTGAAAAACAAACGGCCAATCTGATCCGGATGCACGCAGAGCTGAGTGAATTAAATGTCTTCAAGCGCGAAGGTGTGAGATATCAGAAATTTATCTGGAATGATAAACTGGAGCTTGGGGTTCACCAGATGGATGATGAACACAAAGTTCTTATTGAAAGAATCAATGCTTTTATCACGTCTCTGGAAAAACAACATGTGCAAACCGACAAAGAAAGTCTGCTGCGGGCCTTTAATGCTCTCGCTTCCTTTACTGTCGAACACTTTGAGCATGAAGAGCGCTACATGCAGTCGATCGATTATCCTCAATATAGTTCACATAAAAAAATTCATGAAAACCTTGTTAATCAAGTGGGTATTTATGGAGAGCAGATCAAAAGCAACACACTTAACGAAAAGAAAATCGTTTCGTTTTTACGCAACTGGCTTCTTTCACACATCATGGGCGTAGATATGCAATATTCCGCTCATTCAAGAACGCGCACTAACAAATCAAAGCGCGCTGCTTAATTCAATTCCCGGCACCTCCATTGCTTCATAAAAGCTATGGAGGTCTTTATGCCTAAAAAAGAAGAAAAAGAGTTTGAAAAAGAATTAAACGAAGAAGTGGACAAGAAAAAAATTTTAGTCTCAGAAGAAGATTTCACTCGTCTCGCCAATCCCAAAAAAAAGCATCACACTCAACTTCCGGATGAAGTCGCTTTCGACGACGAAAATGAGACTAATTTAGAGGAAACTTTGATCGGTATGGAATACGATCTTGATCCGCGCGATGATGACTGGAGTGAAGAAGACGAAACAGATCTTGAAGATCTGGGGAAAGATGAGAACTTTCCGAATGAACCGAGTCTTCATCCCAATCCGTAAAGAAAAATGTATTTGCCAGGTCTGCTTGATTTAGAAGAAGAAAATATTCTTCCACGCGATGGAGTAGTCTCCTATTTTTTTCCTTTTTACAATGAAGAAGAATCTCAAAGATATTATGAAGAACTGATGTCCACGATAGAGTGGAAACAGGATCGCATGAAAATGTACGATAAGATTCTTCCGCTCCCCAGACTCACCTGTTTTTATAATTCCCGATCTGACTGGCCCCAGCTTCTGCTGAAAATGAAAGAAGACGTGGAACGACAGACAGGTTTTCAATTCAACAGCGTTCTTCTTAATCTTTACAGAGACGAAAAAGATCATGTCTCCTGGCACTCAGACCGGGGTACCTATGAAGATACAAAGATTATTGCTTCACTTTCACTCGGAGAAGAACGCAATTTTCAACTCAAGCACAAAACAGACAAAACGCTTAAGGTCATTACTCTTGGCCTGAAGCCAGGATCACTGATTGTCATGAATGATATTCAAAGGCATTGGTATCATCGGGTGGCGAAAACAACTCAAAAGAAGGCACCACGGATCAATCTCACCTTTCGGAAAATTGATTCGAATTTACCGGTGACCTACGATAAAGATTTAGTCGAATAAGCTGCACACATCTTCAAGATGGGCACCTAAGTGATTGCGAAAAAATATATCATCTTCAAATTTAAGCACACTCATTTTCTCTACAAATGTCCCCGGTGTAAAAGGATGATCCGGATGGCCCCAGCTGACTCTGGCCAGAACGTGGGCATTGCCGCCCTTCCCTGATTCTCTTTGAAGAATTTGAACACGAAGCTCACGTGCCACGGTCGGACCTTCTTCTTTGCTGACTTTTTTGGCAAGCTCGCCAAGTCCTTTTCTCAGAGTTTCATTCTTTATCTTAATCGCTTCTTTAATGCCTTTTTCAATGGCGAGAACACGCAACTCTGTCGGTGAAAGCATCTCGGCTTTTAATGGTGTGTCGAAATAGCGGTATCCAAAACTGTCCAGTGTCTGAAGGATATAACGATTGAATACATCCGCATGCGAATAAGCTTCCTGCACATTGTGCATTTTGTTTGTGATGATTGATTCGTTTTCTTCTACTGTATGTTTTGTCATCGGTGCCTCTAAAAATATTTGCTGATCCAGTCTGTAAAAAGATTCAAAGGAAAAGCCCCCGATTCTCTCGCGACTTCTTTTCCATTTTTAAAAATCATCAGGGTGGGAATACCACGGATGTGAAGACGATTTGAAATCGCCGCGTGCTCCTCGGTATTCACTTTAATAAAAACCATCTTCCCCTCGCCAAAACGTGAAGCGGCCTCAAACGTTGGAGCAAACTGTCTACAGGGACCGCACCACGGTGCCCAGAAATCGACGACTACCGGCAATGAAGATTTTGCAATGACGCTGTCGAATCCCTGCTCGTCCACTTCGGACACATAAGCATGAAAGGCCAGAACTCCGCCGCATTTTCCGCAGACTCCATTGGAGTTCACAAGTTTGCTGGTGAGAACTTTGTTCACAGCATGACATTTCTTACAACTAGTGAATGTAAAATTTTGTGTTTCCATAGGTAGATCATAAATCAACTTTTGCGACTCTTCCATAGAATTCCGGCAATGGCCCCCATAGGTTTTATGTATTGTTCAAATCCCCGATCGCATTTTAAAACGTGCTGCCCTGTCTATGAAAAGGAACTCATCAAAGGTGAATGTTATGAAAAAGAAGTTCAAGCAAAATGGCCGGACGTCTGCTCTTATGGCCGCGATTGGTCTGGTTGTCTGCCTTTCCGGTGCAGGACTTTATAAAACGTTCTATGCACCCAAACAAAGTTTTTATTCGTACAGATATCCAGTAGAACAGAATGAGTTTTCTTCTTACGAGAAAGAGTTCGACAAAATCAAAAATTATTACATGGATAAAATAAAATCAGAACCGGGTGATGCTCATGATAAGGCCATGCTTGCTCACTATTATTTAGGAGCGGCCAAAGAGTTTTCACGCGATGACTACTTCGAAGAGGCTGCCCGTTATGCACTTGCCTCAATAAAACAACAACCTTCAAAGAATACGACGGCCTTGCAGGTTCTTGCTCAACTCGCATTGGCACGCCATGAAAGCAGACGCGCTCAGGGATACGGATTAACTCTCCTGAAGATGGATGCAGTCAACCCTGTCGCTTACAGTATTCTTGTGGAAGCCGCTCTTCAGATCGGTGATATCAAAGAAGCTAATCGCTATGCAGACAATCTTGTTCAGCTCTTTCCTTCTGAAGCCTCTTTTACTCTAAGAGCACAAGTTCTCGCGGAGCAGGGCCGCGCAGAAGAAGCACTGGTAGACTTCAACCAGGCCTTTGCAGTTGAAGAAGAAGATGTGGCCCAGGCGTTAAAGACACGCAATAGCTTTGCTCGTTTCTGCATCGATGTGGGCAATATCGATCTCGCCGAAAAAGTTTTAAAAGAAGCTCTGCGGATAAATCCCAAATCTTCCCGCACCCTTTATGAATTAGGAGAATTAAAATTAAAAAATCAAAGGCCTGAAGAAGCGGCTGATTACTTCAAACAGGCTTTTCAGGAATCAAAGCAACTGAGTTATCTTTACGCTGAAGCCCGCGCTCATAAAGAAAAAGGCGACGACATTTACGCCAAAAAACTGATCTCCCAGATTGAAACGATTTTGCGTGATCAGGTGAAAAAAAATAAAAGAAGTGCAAACGCGACAGAGTTGATCAGACTTCTGCTTGAAAGAGGTGCGCCCTCTGATATTCACGAAGGTTTGAGACTGGCCAAGGCCGAATATGCACGCCGTATGGATTCTGAAGCGTCGCTGTTTCTTGCGTGGGCCAATGAAAAAAACAATAATTTGTTCGAGGCCCGAAAACATGTCAGGGAGATCTTATCAAAAAATATTAAAACTCCTGAAATTTTTCACCGCGCGAGCTCAATTGAGAAAAAGCTGAAAAATGGTCCGCTCGCTGATGTTTACAGCAAACAGGCTGCTCTGGAAATTTCTTCAGACTATAAAACATTATGGTACTAAAACTTTTGAGTTCTCTTTTTTTTCTGCTGGTCTCTGCTGCAGCCTACTCTCATCCTTTGGATGTGGGGTATATGCACATCAAAGCGGACAGTTCTAAAGAAAGTATATTCACCAGCATCGAAATTCATCCGAGTCTGGTTAAGACCAGAAACTTTTTCCATGAAACTCTGGGAAGATCCAATTGGTCTGCAGGCAATAGAAAATGCAAATGGAGAGAGGGCAAGGCCATGGCCTTGAATTCGGAAACACTCAAAATAAGTGCGCGCGCCGAATGTCCCGGTCTCTCTTCGCGCGACCGTCTTTCCCTTGATCTTCGTTTTCTGGAAACCAGTACACCTGATGTGAAAATTTTCATCCGGGCCATCACTCCCGATTATGAATCCACCCTTGTGATCAACAAATTTAATCATTTCATCAAAATGGCCCCTACCATCAAGGCGGGCTTTATTGAATACACTCTTCTCGGAATTGAAGCTCTTGGCATCAGTCCCAATACGTGGTCAGAAGGAAGCTTGTTTCATATTCCTTTTGGACTCAATCAACTCTTTTTGATCGTGCTGATGATAGCCACTGTTCATTCCCGCAGGGATCTCTTTTATCATCTGGGAGGATTTACTCTGGCCTTGTCGGCCGCTCTATCCTGGGTCAGTTTTCGGGCCCATGGTTTGGAATCGCGCTATATAGACATACTGATCGCGTTCGGTCTGCTCTATTTTTCTCTGGATGTTTTGTTTCTTCACAAAGGATTCAGACGAATAATTTTCTGCATTCTCCTGGGAGTCGTCCACGGTTTTAAACTGGGTGAACTTCTTTTAGGTTTTGATTTGCCACAGACGATTATCCCAAAAGCTTTGACGGGCTTTCTCTTTGGAATTGTATGCGCCCAGATGATTGTCATACTGATTTTTTCACCTGCACTTGCTGCGATCAAAAAATATTCTTTTGTGCGGGTTCCTGTTCACACGGCNNCCTTAATGATTGCAGTGATCGGAACCTTGTGGCTGTTTGAAAAAACCACTTTCATGTTCGCTTAATTATCAAACCCGATCAGATCGCTCTTCTTGACGATCCCCAGGCATCTTCCTGTTTCGTCCATCACAGGAAGAACACGCAATCGGGATTCTTCCATTAACTTCAGACAATCGGTAATGCTGTCCTTGCGGTTCACATTGGGTGGTGGCGGATCCATGAAATGTCGGGCGCGAAGTTCGAAAGGGTGAACTTCTGCCCGGAGAGCTTCATCAGAAACATCTTCGGCGTGAATGACTCCCACGATATGCTTGTCGCGCATGTTGTCCACCACAAGAAGATCGTCGTATTCATATCGCTTCATCAGATATTTTACATCAGGAGTGACAGTCTCAGTTGTGCAGACTTCATAATTGCGTCTCATGACTTCATCAGCGTGATGCATTTTCCACCCCCAAATTGTTTTTATCCACAATGCCCATGCAGTGTCCCTGCTCGTCTATAACGGGAATTCTGGAAATGTGTTTTTCTTCCATCAGCCTGAGGCAGTCATCTATTGAGACATTTTGTCCAACGACGTCTTCAACAGGAGTCATGCACTGCTCGGCATTGAGTTGGGAAGGCAAAACACTTTTCTCGGCTGAAACGCGGGAAATAGTATTTGAATTTATTTTTCCCAGCAGATGTCCTTCCTGAAGAGTATCAACAATAAGAATTTCTTCTTGTCCTGTTTCTGTCATTATTTTCTTGATGTTGTCTATGCTGGTGGTAAAGGTGCAGATGCTTGCATCTTTCACCATTATATCTCTGACTTCATTCATACAACCCTCCCTAAAAGGGAAAATGCAAAGGTTGTTCCGCTCTGAAAAAGTAAATTGATTCTGTAAAATGTAACGGAATGGAAGATGCATTAAAAATGATATACCTTTAACAGGAGGTAGTTATGGCAAATACTACTGACAACAGCCTGGTCACTCTGAAAGAAAAAATTAAAAATTTTTTCCGAAGAATGTCCAATGACAAAGACAGTGTTAATGTCAATTCCCCTAAGAGTGATACAAGTTCACAACATCTGTATCGCGACGATCTTAAAATGTATTAATATATGGTGGACGAGAATCCCGCAGTGTTTTTTTATCGCTGCGGGGTTTTCTATTAAAAGAACAAAGTTAACGAACCTGACAATTCTTTCAAAAGAAAATTGTTGTATGCAAGACCAAGCATGATGTGCTTGTTGTAAAGATATTGGACTCCGTAGTACACATCGGATTTTTTACGCTGCTGCAACAAAGCGCCTTGATCGTAATGCAAGTTGGAGGAATACTCAGTCCTGAATGCTAAATTGAACAGCCATTTTTTCCGGGTATAAGACAAAGACAATAATTGAACCAATGTTTCTTCAGGATAGAAATCGTATTTGGTTTTGATGTGTCCGATATCAACTGAAAAGCTGTTCAGCTGTACCCCCACTGTATAAGTCAGCATTTTATATTTTTCTGTGTAAGTCGGACTGTTGTAGAAAACAGTATAAGGAATACCTGTGTAAGGATTAATGTAATTGCCCAATTCAATTTTTGCATCATCATTGGTGTAATAAAAACCAAAATTAAAAATTGAAAACCGCGCGCTGGCTGCAAATCCGGGATTTATTTTTTTTACGTCGGGATTTCTTTTGGCAGAAACTCCGATATCCAGATTCACCATTTTGGAACTATAGAGGCTTGCCCCCAAAGACAAGCTGAGTTTTTTGTTTTTAAATTGTTTTTTGTCAGTCCTTCTGACGGCGTAAATCTCATCGATTTCAATTGCTCTATTCCCGAAGAATGTATTTTCCTGCGTAGGTGAAATCAAGGCGCCGACCTTACCATTGCCAGTCACAAGTCCAAGTGTCGGGTTGTTTCCCGGTTGATAAATGCTTTCAATGCCAAAGCCTTTGACCTTGGCGATGTTGCTGGGATTGAGGCCTGCTGCTGTAGCAGAATTGGGAAGAGACTGGGCACTCGAACGCGAAGAAGATCTGCCCCCCGGGCAGTACATAAAGAATTCGCAAAGGTCGTCGCCGTAGGCATTTTGATAGAGAGAGATGAAAAGAAAAAGAAATAAAAATTTAATGACTTGTCCCCGATCACAACAGTTCATCCCATTATGATCGGGAACTAAAATTCACGCAACCATTGGCGCAAATTAGTGCAAATCTTCCTCTTCATGGATCGTCGGAGAATTGGTCTTTCCTGAAATGACTTCGTCGGGAGAATTGATTTTGCTGTAATTGGCATTCAATTTCCTTTCAGGGCTATTGTCTCTTGATCCCGCGTAAACCGGATTGGAATTTTTTTTGCGGGCCTCAAATTGCTTATAAAGCTCTTCCAGGTCGTTTTCAATTTTCTTATCTGCCCCATAAGTGTTGATGAAAAGCTTATTGAGAAGCTCAAGATTTCCCTCTGTATGTTCCACTTCTGTTTGCGGCAGTCTGGGCCAGTGATTAATGATTTCCTGCTTAAGTTCTGGCCAGTCCTTTTTAAATTTACCTTCATCAAGCATAGCATTCTCCTTTGCCTGTTAGTTCCTTTCATGGTGCAAGTCGGGTTCCATAATAAAAAGCACTTTGTTTTTATGAGTTAAAATTTCAAGAATTTGAGAGAAGTTTTTTTAAAGGGAGTAAATATGAAAAATAAAATGATCCTTACTGTCACCCTCATAACTCTTTCAACTTTCTTTACATCCTCACTTTCTGCTTTTGCTCAAGACCCCTTGCGAGGGAATATTAAATGGCCGATGCCGAATTGGGAAGTAAATCCTGAGGGAGATGTGACAATGGGTCTTCCGCAGTGCAAGGCCTTTGTGGACTACACTCTTCACGACAAAGACTTCAACACTGACGGATTGGTAGTGGTTAAAGATGGAATGCTTCAATATGAAGCTTACTCGTCTCATTATGACCGAAATAAACCTCACCTGCTCTGGTCTGTTTCTAAAACTATTACCGGAATGCTTCTGGGAACGGCCGTAAAAGACGGCAAAGTGAAATTGACTGACAAACTCTCCACGTATTATCCACTGGAATCAGCGGGAGAAAATTATAAAAAAGTGACTCTGGCAAATCTTCTTTATCTGGATGCAGGTTTTCTCTGGAGCGAATTCTATTCAGGGGATGTGAAAAACAGTTCTGTCGTCAACATGCTTTATGGAAAAGGTCATGACGATATGGCCGGCTATGCGGCCAGACGTCCTTTGATCATGCAAGGGCCGGGGTTTGAATGGAACTACAGCACGGGAACGCCGACTCTCACCATGGGCGTTTTGAAAAAAGCTTACGGAAAAGATTATGAACAAATGCCCTGGAAAAATTTTGCTGAACCGCTGGGAATGAATACATTCACTTTTGAGCGCGACACAAGTGGAACGTTCGTAGGCGGAGCTCTGACTTTTGCCACTCCAAGAGAAATGGCGAAGATCGGCTACCTCCTTCTCAACAACGGAAAGTGGGAAAATAAAACCATTCTCACCGAAGATTATATCAACAAAATGCTGACGGTCTCGCCAGGCTATCTTTCCAGCGGAACGATCATCAAAGATATCACTGACGATGGTGTTTACGGCGGCTCACTCTGGCTCAACAGAGCGATGAAGCCGGGCTTTGGAAAACCATATCCGTACTCTCCGGAAGATATGGTGATGGCGATCGGGCATTACGGCCAGCTGATTATCGTTCTGCCAACGCAGAAGATGGTCATTGCCAGAACTGGGTTTGACAAGAATTACAACGGACGCATTGATGAGTTTGTCACGAGAGCGATCAGTTGTTTTGCCGATCCGACTTATCCGATTGGAAAATACATTCCGGCGCCTAAAAGCGACAAGGGGCCGCTTTCGGGAATTCTGGAAACATTAAAAAGCGGAATCTCATCCAATATTCTGCAGCCGACTCTTGCTAAAAATATGTGCTCCTGCCGGTTTGTTTCCAAGATCAATGAAAAAGATTGTTATGAGCGAAGCTACGTTCCGATGGCAAAAACGTTTGCGACCGTTTCGACGACCTCGCAAGGCGGAGTTTATACAATTAAGGCCACTCCGACATGGCTGGGAACCAAACTCGGGCTGGAGAGCAAAGATCTGCCGGTGGCCCGCTTCGATACAAATCATCCTGAGTTTGGATGCACTTTGGAGTAAATTGGATTATACTTTTCTCCAATGAGAAAAGTTTTAGTTTTTCAACATGTGGCCCACAAGATTTTAGGCACGCTCAATCCGACCTTAAAAGAAAACGGATTGAACATGCGCTATGTGAATTTTGAACGCGAACCAAACGCTCATCCTTCCGTCGAGAGATACAACGGTCTCATTATTCTCGGCGGGCATATGGGCGTTTATGAAGCTGATAAATACAAACATATTAAAGTTGAAGCTAAACTGATTGAAGATGCTTTGAAAAAAGATATTCCCGTTCTGGGTATTTGCCTGGGCTCGCAAATTCTCGCGCATGTGCTTGGCTCCCCTGTCCGCAAACACGAAGAAAAAGAAATCGGCTGGCACGATATTTACCTGACGGAAAAAGGACAAAAAGATCCTCTCTTTAAAGATTTCAAACAAAGAGAAAAAGTTTTCCAGCTTCACGGTGATACTTTCGACATTCCTTCGAGCTGCGTGCATCTCGCTGAAAGCAAAGTTTGTCCGGCGCAGGCGTTTCGCTACGGCGACAAAGTTTACGGTTTGCAGTTTCATCTTGAAGTGGATGAGCCGATGATTCTTCGCTGGCTGGATCATCCGAATAATAAGAAAGACATTGAAGAGTCCGGAAAATATTCCATTGAACAAATCCGGGAAGAGACAAAAGATCATATCGATCAATCGATGGCGCTTTCCAAACAAACCTTTTCACGTTTCATTGACCTATTCGGTTTGCCGCCAAGGCCGATCCGCCTAGGCGCGGGCACCATTCTCAAATAGGTTTCAACAAATGTATATTTGTGATGATCTGTATATTAATTAACCATTGAAACGCCAATCTTTCCCATAATAACATTATGGATAATATGCCAAACAGGAGAGACAAATATAAATATTATAATGCCAGCTCTCCAAAATTTCCCAAAACTTTCGCTATCATTTCCTGATTTTTTCTTAAAAGTTCTGAATAATAAAAAAACCAAAACAAAAACAGGAATATGGTGCCACCTGGCCGATTGAAAATATGGCCTTAAATTTTCTGGAGTATGATCAGTATGAAATGAAAAGAAATCAATCGCGAGACCAAACTGAGAACAGAAATTACTTACTAGTCCCTTTCCTTTGCAATGCTGAAATATAACAAAATCGATCAACACTATAAAAAAAGCAGCACTAAAAAAAACATATTTCAAATCATTTTTTCTTAAGTTCCCAAACAAAATTTTATCTAACTTAGAAAACAAAAGTTTCATAGCAGTTCCTTTCCTCAATTATTAACTTCAATCTTACCACAAACTTGTTAATGAAAATCAGCTTGCTTAAAAACATAATCTGAATTTTGAAATATTGTTTGAAATTCATCAAACGATATCAACTTAATGTCACTAAAGTCAAAGTCGCTTTCATTTAAATAACTTTTTCCAGGTGTTATGTTATTTTGGCAAGAAATAACTAAATCCATATCGTTTCTAGCAAAAGTCAACCTCTGCTTCGGATTGGCAACAGACATATAATACCAGTTTACACAGGTGCCTTGGGAAGTATTACAACTATAGAAGTTTTGCTGTATTTTATTACAATCGTTATTTAACTGATCGCAATTGACTTTAAAATACATCCAATCAGTATGCACTGGAAGTTTCATTTTTTTACATAATGTTTTTCCTTGTATGTTGGCACTTGCATCTTTTGCAGTTGAATTGGCTAAATTTATTAATAAATAAGAGGGATTTTTGATTTCGGTTATGACATTCCAAAAATTAGAATTAATCACAAAGTGATATTCACCATCCAACTTTCCATCCTTGGCGATAAAATTTTTATCTATAGAGTATGTTTCATCACCTATATCCAACTCAACTCTAGCCCTTACTCCAACGTCAGTTTTAACTTTAATAAAAGTTGGAAACCTATTGTTAAACGAAGACGTAAACTTATCCTTTTGAAGGATTAAAAAATTTCCGCCATAAGCATGCACTGGAACTGAATAATTTCCTTCAATTGATTTTTGTGAAGCTACTGGCAAGCTGAAAGGATCATTATTTATGTATGGGTTAAAATAGTTTCCAAAAATGTCAGCGGTTTGCGAAAAATTATAATCATAAAATGCCAAGTGCGGTCTAAAATAAAATGAAGAATTTATATCCAAAAACAAATCTCCTAAACTCATATCGTAAAAGGATGCATATTGGGGTAAAATTTGATCGATATAAACATCCAAAGTAGCAATTGGATTATTTATTTTTTTTCCATTTTGTTCCCACATGAAGCTTAAAATTTCCAGCATATCAATTTGATTCCAGCTGATGTTATATGAACTATATAAATCCCACAGGAAAAATGGTCGATAAAACCTTGCGGCAGCTTTAATATTATTACTCGCTGACGTTGTATTAAAAATTCCGGTTTTAAAGATGTGCTCATATATATTATTAATATCGAAAAACTCCTTGGCTAGAATTTCATTTTTTACATACTGACTCTTTTCGTCTTTATTAAGTCTTTCAAGAGCAAAGAACTCTGCGGAACTTTCCATTAAAGTTTGAAATTTAGAATGGACTAATGGTTGATAATTAATCCGTTGACAATTTAACGAAAAAGTTTGTAACTGGTGATAAATTTCATGAAGAACTGTCTCGGATTGAAAATACATTTCGCTATTTTTTAATTTATCTACGTTCACAACAATTGTGTTTAATGAATTTAGGGGGTGATATGCAAAAATGGATTTTAATCCAACATCCTCATCTTCATTTAACAAAAGAATATTTATCCTTTGAAATTTACTGTTATCATTAAAGCTGGCCCCTCGCACAACTGAACCGTTCTCACTAGATATATTGTCAATAAAAAGTTTAAGCGCAACGTCCTCCGCATTTATTTGCTTAAGTACTTTTTCGCTTACCCAAAAATTTAAATTATTTACCGATTTGTATACGTCGCCAGCAATCCTTGACACATCAGTTTCTATCTTGGTGGGGACAAAATTTACATAAAATTTTTCGTTAGGACATGAATAATAATCATTAAATTTATAATAAACTGCTTTAACATCATTAAACAATGAATCAATACCGTAATTAACACTACTGCCGACATTTTCTGCAACCTCGAGAGGTAAATTATTAAAATGAAAATCAATAGGCGCGCCTACATCCCCGCTAACTTTCGCACTTACGATTTTCCCATTTTCGGTATCGGCCTCGTACAAGGTAAGATCTTGATCGGTTTGAATGCTAAATTCTACACCATTTAAAATTGAGTTCGGATTTGAAATGATATTCGTTTCATTGTTGCCAGAAAAATTACCAATCAACCTAGGCTCTACTACTTCAATCTGTACGCTTTTCTCAAAAAATAGGATCCCATCACTTGCCTGAATTATAAATCTATGAATTCCAACTTGTTCCACAGAGGGAGTCCAAGAAATATTTTTTTTCTGATCGTCGTAAGTTAAACCGTCGGGAGCGTTTTCTAATGTAACAAATACATTATCTGCACTTATCCCATCCCCCAATGTTAATTGTACATCCACATTTAAAGATTCATTCGTGAATAAAACATTGGGAAAAATTGAGGCTAAATAAATTGGAGGTTGAGCCACATTTATTTCTTTAAAGGCGTGTGTTTTAACATTGTAAATATTGGTTGCGAACAGTTCTACATAATGTAAGCCGACCACGTCAAAATTATAATCAATTTCAGCCCCTTCACCTATTTTTCTATTACCTAAAAACCATTCAAATAATTTTATATCTCCGTTTGGATCTGTTGATTCGCTCGCATCAAAATGCACTTTTAAATTTGCTACACCATTATCTTTATCTGAAATAATAACTAGATTGGATGGCTCCGAAGCACTTATTGTAATGCTTTTTTCACTGACTCCATTGAAATCATCAACAACTTGAAATTTTACATTATAAATTCCAGCATCATAAAAAACATGATCTACTTCGATTTGATCAGAAGTCTGGCCATCTCCAAAAAACCATTTATGTGAAATAATTTTTCCATCCTTATCGATTAAATTAGACGCGGAAAAATGCACAGCAAAAGGTAAAAATCCTGAGGTATTATTTGATTTTATTTCAAATGTAGGTAATTGATTTGAGATAACTTGTATTGTTTTTGAAGCCGAGGAAACAGAACCAAATTCGTCAGTGACAGTCAATTTAATAGAATGTTCACCTCCACTTGAGAATAAATGTATAAAATTTGCCTCATCAGTCCTGAACCCGTCATCTGATTCCCAGATGGTATTAATGATCGAACCATCTAGATCATACGAGAACGAGTTGCAAGAAATTGATTGTAGACCACTTTCAGTGCAATCTAAAACTGCGATAGGAGCCAAATTATCTTTGATTGAAATCACCTGTGAAGATGTTGAGCTCGCATTATATTTGTCAGTTACAGTCAATCTAACAAGAGTATCTCCCGCTGTATAGAAAATATAATCAATAGAAGGAACCATGCTTTTAATTACCTTACCATCAAGATTCCAAGCATATTCTATAATTTCATCATTAATGTCACCTGAAGAGGAGTTTGCATCACAATGAATTCGAAGAGGTGTAATGCTGTAACAAGTAAATGCAGAAATGGGTAAGTGATTTTCTTCAACCGAAAATTCACCTGTAACTGAGCCTTGTCCACCATCATTATCAGTAATCGTAAGCGTAACGTTATGAACTCCTCCAGATGAAAATGATAATATTACCTCCGCATCGTGAACAGTGGTTTCTCTTCCTTCATCAGTTAAATATTTGTACGAAATAATTTCTCCATCATTGTCATACGATCCTGCTGAAATACATTTCAGTACATATGGCTCCGTAGAATTACAATTTAGATTTGCAACTGGAATTAAATTTTGTGGTAAGACAGGCATAACCTGTGTTTCAGCAATATTAAATTCACCATTAATGTTTTTCACCGTCACTTTTACCTTATAAATACCAGCCGAAGTATAAGCATGCGACGAAACCCCTGATGAATTAGTTTCAAAAAATGAGTCCCCATAATCGAATGTATAGCTAAGAGAACGCCCATAAATATCGTACGAGCCAAGAGCATTACAGGACACCAATAGATTATTTGTCGAACACTGGATATCGGCGACAATTGGTATATATTTATTCAACGTTAAAGAAGTTGAGGTCGTTTTAACTTCTCCTCTTGTGGTCGTCACAGTTTCAGTAACAACATAAGTTCCAGCAAATGTATATTTATGTGTTGGTTTAAAAATCCCATTGGCTGAAGGCAATGTTAGATTGTTTGCAGCCCCATCACCCCAGGAAACTCTAACACGAGAAATCTGATTCAATTTATCTAAAGCAAAAACCTGACATGTTTGTGTAAAATCGAAATATGGTTGAGCAATATCACATCCAATTTGCGCAACCAGATCTGAACCGGTTCCGAAAACAGTGATATGCTGAACTTGAGAAGATGTTTGTCCGGCACTATCCACGACCGTAAGTTTTACAAAATATGTTCCTGGGTTATAAAAATGTGACACCTTAGAACCTGATCCATTCGAACCATCACCAAAGTCCCACACATATGAAATTATACTTCCATTAGGAGTACCCGATTTGTCATTGTAAAAACTCACGTTTTGAGCAAAGTCATATATGCGATAACCGAAATTAGCCGTTGGATTTAAGATCGGAGTTGAATCATCCGATATCGCTAGATTTTTTGTAATTGTAGCTTGAGTTCTATGAGATGAAATTGCAGTAACTGAAATTGGATAATTTCCAGAAGAGTCATAAATATAAGTCGCATACAAATCGGTTGTATCGATCGAATGGCCATCACCAAAATCAATGTGGAAAGATTGAATCGGTTGATCAATATCAAAATCGAATGCTCTATTTAGGTTTATGAATACAGTTCGCGCAGCACTCTGCTGAGCAGTAAAATCTACAAAAGGTTTTAATGAATCCAAATCTTCTGAAAGTTCAAAATTGTGAGTGAAAGATGATTTTTCCCCATATATGTCTTCCACCGTAAGTTTAATCTCGTGCTCACCAAAATTTTTTAGATCAACCCAATTAATCGTGTTTGGATAAAATTCTGAAAGCTCCACAGTGTCTCCACCATCAATAGTGTAGAAAGCACGCTTAATATCATATTGAGTTTTTGTTAGCGTTGCATGTAGCTCAACTGCAGTGTCGTATTCAAATATTTTGAAAAAGGCCCGGGGCGGATTGTCAACTAATGCATTCGCCGTTATTTGTATTGTTTTGGTGGAAACTCCTCCGAGATCATCTATTACTGTAGCTGTTACGTTAAAAGTTCCAGGTGCATTAAAAGTGTGATCAACAACTTTTGAACCTGTCGAAGTATTGTCATCAAAATCTATATAGAAACTGCTAATTGTGCCGTCAGAATCTACAAAATTTGCCAAAGAAAAATGAACTGTAAGAGGAGCAAAACCTGAAATTTTATCAGCAATGAAATCAAAAGTTGGCAACTGGTTAGCTTTCACTTCAATCGAATTAGTTACTGAATTTTTACCACCATAAGAATCTGTTACAGTTAATGTAACAACTACAAGTGAAGCAGATGAAAAAGAATAATCTGTTGTACCCGTTGTAGAATTAAATTCTGAACTTGTGCCAAATTTCCAAGCGTAAGATTGAATAACATCTCCAGCATCTGGATCTGTTGAAGTTGAAGTGCAAACAAGTATGAGTGATTTTGAATTATCGCATGTGAAATTTGCAATCGGAATGGTGTTAGCTTTAACGGCAAAAGACTTTGTTAGATTGCTTACTCCCCCGTCATTATCAACGGCTGTTAAAGTCACAGAGTGTGCCCCAGAGGTTGTAAAGGCATGAGAAATTTCTGAAGGGAGTGCATTTGTGTCAGTTATAGAATCATCCCACGCAAACGAATAGCTCACAATTGTCCCATCAGCATCAGTTGAACCATTCGCATCACAGACGAGAGTGTTTATTTGAGTTGAAGAACAATTTAGCGCAAGAGTAGGAAGCTTATTTGGCGGTTTTACCGCTTGAACTTGAGTGGTCGCATCGCCATTCGCTCCTGCACTATCAAAAACACTAAGACGAACTGTATAGAGCCCTGGAGCTGCGTATGAGTGAGTAGAAAGACCAGTTGTATTTGATTCTGAAAAACCATCATTGTAGTCAAAAGTGAAAACAAGAGGCTGATTTTCCGGGTCATACGAGGAAAAAGCATTGCAGTTTACGAGCAGGTTATTTACTGAGCACGTAAGCGAAGCAATAGGTGCTTGGTTAGGCGCAGGCGTTGCATTTTTTACTGTGATCTGAATGCTACCCGCTTCTTTGTAATTAGGATTTTTTTCGCTCGCGTTTACTTGATAAAGAAGGCTCGCTGTGAATACACCAAAAGTCTTATATTGATAGCTCACGATAGATTTCGTAGTTTCTAACTTTTCTCCATTACCGAAGGCCCATGTATATTTCTTTGCCTGTTTAATCCCGCTTGCATCGAAGGTTACTATCAAAGGTCCAAATCCCTCTTTCTTGTCTACCTTGAATTCACTAACACTTGCTAAGGCTGAAAAAGACACAAAAATTGACAGTAAAAAGAAGCCAAAGCACTTCATCATAATTAATCCTATTGATAACAATTAAGATTTATAACGGTCAATTCTAAAGCAAGCTTGAGTATTTTCGACAACTTTGCATAAACTTGATATTTAAGAACATGCAAAGTATGACAATCTTGATCTTAAGATTTTAATCTAGTCATTCGTTTTATAAAGAAAGTGATAATTAAAATTGGCGTTGTTATGAATACGAAGAGTATCAAATCGTACTTCATAGGTTTCAACACACTTTTCTGTATGAGTCGCAGAACTATACTCCACAAGTTTTGATCATCGCTTTCATCTGAAAACCATCCGTTTCCACATAAAAACATTGAAAGAAATCGAGAAAGCTGATTTATCCATTAAGAAACAAATTTTTGAATTGCTTGCACAATTAGGAAATGGAGTAAGTTTAGGCATGCCCATAAGCAGACCTATGCCAAATGTCGCTTGCCATACTTGTCTTTCATTATTTTCAAAAAAAAGAGCGAAAAGACATCCATACAAGAAATCGTAACCGCTCAAATCAGACTTAAGGAGTTGCTGTGATAACCAAAATCGACGCTGCAAATTTAGAAGAACTTGCTTCGCTATTGGGCTTACCAGATAAAGAAGTCGGCAAGCTACGAATCAGGCTCGAGTTAGTGAGTGGAATTCTTACGGCCATAAAAAAAAACATTATACACACCTTCAGGCTGCAGAAACATGTGGGTTTGGACGAACAGTTATAACCGCCGTGCTTAATGGGAATTTGAATAAAATTTCTACGGATAGACTTATAACCCTTACAACTTTCACAATGGCAGCTAGGCTAGCCCTTTCAGGGTTGGTGTTCAAATAATCAAGGTGTCTCAAATCATATTGGCAGGAAGATGCTTGGCCACTAGAAAATATGAGACAAAAGAGTATTGCAACTTTCATGAAATTCTCAGGTTAAATTTTTTTAAATTTTAAAATTTATCGAATTAAGGCAGATATCTTTTTCATTAAGATAACCACAATATTATTCACCATCCATTAATTCTTTCTATCTCAACACACTTTTCTGTATGCAACGCTTACAGAAAAGTGTGTTGGAACCCGGCTCCTCCTTTGCACTTTAGTCTTGATGTATGTCACCAAACTAGACTGGTGAAGGAGGATTATCTTATGTTAGCAATGAATTACCGCGGCCCTTTCAGAATCCGCGTTGATAAAAATAAACCCGTGCCGGAAATTAAACATCCGAACGATGCCATTGTCAGAGTGACCCGCTCTTGTATTTGTGGCTCAGATCTGCATTTATATCGTGGACGTGTGCCAGACACACGCGTCGGTATGACATTCGGACATGAGTTCACCGGTGAAGTTGTAGAGATCGGATCCTCAGTTCAGAATTTAAAAGTTGGCGACCGAGTGCTCGTTCCTTTTAATGTCGGCTGCGGTTCTTGTATTAATTGCAAGCAGGGTCTGTACGGAAACTGTATGGAATCAAATCCCATGTCAGCTGCGTGCGGAGGCTTCTTCGGTTACGCTCACACTGGCGGTGGTTATGATGGAGGTCAGGCAGAATTTGTGCGCGTTCCTTACGCCGATGTCGGCCCGATGATTATTCCTCCCGACATTGATATTGAAGATGCCGTTCTTCTCACCGATGTCGTCCCTACCGGCTATCAGGCGGCGGAGATGGGTGAAATCAAAATGGGTGACACTGTTGTTGTTTTCGGCGCGGGCCCTGTCGGAATTTTTGCTGCAAAATCATCCTGGCTTCTCGGCGCAGGACGAGTCATCGTCGTCGACTGTCTCGACTACAGACTCGAGTTCGTCAAAAACTACGCTCAATGTGAAGTTTACAACTACAAAGAGATGGGCGATCCCGTTCTCTTCTTGAAAAAGATAACTGACTATCTCGGAGCAGATGTATGTATCGATGCCGTCGGTGCAGAGGCGACAGGAAATGCCATGCAGACTTTGACAGGACAAAAGTTAATGTTGCAGGCAGGATCGGCCACAGCTCTTCACTGGGCCATCAATTCAGTGAAAAAAGGCGGAGTCGTTTCAGTCGTCGGTGTTTACGGACCGACAGACAACCTGGTTCCCATCGGCAACATGGTCAACAAAGGAATCACGATCAGAGGAAATCAAGCGAGTGTCAAACGACATCTTCCCCATTTGATTGAACACATTCGCGCCGGACGATTGAATCCCAAAGCGATCATCACTCATCGTGTTCCGCTGGAAGAAATCGCGGACGCTTATCACATGTTCTCTTCCAAACTCGACAATTGTATCAAGACAGTTCT
The DNA here is from genome assembly GCA_002440825.1 of Bacteriovoracaceae bacterium UBA6261. Taxonomy (GTDB): domain Bacteria; phylum Bdellovibrionota; class Bacteriovoracia; order Bacteriovoracales; family Bacteriovoracaceae; genus Bacteriovorax. The sequence continues at coordinate 22,394 of DJVH01000093.1, forward strand.
TATTCCACCGTCAGTCAGCTATTAGGAGGCCACATGGAACAACAACCTACAAATTTAAGCGTCGATCAATATGTAAAAATGAACGGCTGGGGTGTGGATGCTGATCCTAAGAACAGACCTTACTGGCCGATTCACAAAACGCAGACAGATACAGGTGCTCACTGGATCAAACCGGAAAAACAAAAAATTGACCGGGAGATTTTAAAAAGTAATGAGATGCCAAGAATCACCGCCGTCTTCGGAACGTCTGTTGCGCCAAGGGGCCTGTCGGGAATCATCCGACGGATCGCCTATCGCTATTCAGAAAATCAATACCGTCACTGGCTGCCCCTACTGCTGGCAGACCGGATTGATATGATTGAAGGATTGCTCGAAGATTTAATGCACGGACATGTGCCAAACATTTTTAAAGAAATGGGCTTTGGTGCCACTAAAAAATACGACAAGAAACTTTATTACAAACGCGTAGCTGCCACTGCTGCAGCTGTCGCAGTTCCCACGCTGATCCTCTATCTCCTTCTGCGCGATAAGAAAGCGCGGAAGGAATCTCATGTAGAAGTCTAGATTCCCATCGGGAAGAAGATTATTTCTTCTTCCCGACTTTGTTTATTTTAAAACCTCTGTCTTTTTCAAACTTCGATTTATTTGTGTCGTTATCAATTTCATCCTGATGTTTATCCAGATGAGTTCTTTTTTCAAATTTCTTTTTTGTTTTTGTCATACATCCTCATTGTCAAATTGACGATCTTTGCGGTTGATCTGTACTGAGTTCTTTTTATATTTGCCTTCAGTTTCAGGGCGCCCTTTGACAGCGCCTCGTTTTGTATAATCTTTGAGATCTCGTGTTTTTTCTCCCTGGCGGGAACGATCATTATTGAAAAAGGCCATAGTCCTCTCCTTGTTGAAAAGAGTTTCCTATGGCCATTTTATCCCGGCCGCAAGGAAGAAAGCAGGCCGGGTTCTTTAAAGTTTTGAAAAAATTATTCGCAAGCTGGAATAGCAAAATGTTTTGTTTTCACTGTCTGGAATCCACCTTCAGTGTAATAACCGTAAGCAATATTATAGTGAAGTGGAATTTTCATAGTTATTGTTTCAAATCCAGTTTCACCCACTGGAATAGCTTTTTTATATTCAATAGCTGTGCTCAGAATTTTCTTTTCTTCTTTAGAACACACAGAAGCTTCACTTCCTTTCCATTCAGTGCAAACAGCAACTTCATATTGAGTATTAACCATGTCCCCATCCACGCACACTTCATTCACTGGAACGAATACTGAACCAAATTGAACTTTAGGGAAATCACCTGCAAGATTGTGGGCAAGTGCAGATACTGAAGTAAAAACCAATGCTGACAAAATTAATGCTTTCATAAAATCTCCTTTCTCGATTTTGGGTTAATGTCAGCGACTCTTTACAATGCTCATCTAAAGAATAAAACTCCTTCGCTCAATCTTGAGGATAAATTGAAGCGTTCAATTATATATATTTTTTGAATATTTTCTTAAGTTCAAGTGCAACGATCTCGAAGTTAAAATAAATCTGTGGAAGTAAGGAGTGATGTATGAATAAAAATCAAAAGAAATCATTCGAATACGAGAACCTTGGTAGTCTCATCATCGGAGCCTGGGTGCTTTTTAGCCCGGTGATTGGAGGATTGATTCCGGTTTACCGTGGACTACACGTCTACTGGTGGAACTTTATCATCGTAGGTCTGGCCGTCATTTTTATGTCGATACTCTCTATAAGAAAAATGGTTGCCTGGGCGGAAAGAGTTAATATCATTGCCGGTGTGTGGCTGATGGTGGCACCGCTCTTTTTAATTTATTTCAACCTGAGTAATTTCTATTTCTGGAATTCGATTCTAAGCGGCGGATTGATTGCCTTTTTATCTGCTCTGGCCTTACCTGTTGCTGATCATGTTATTTATCACAAACACGTTATCAGCAAAAACGACAGAGAGCCATTGCCAGTTTTCAAGCCGAAACACTACAATCAGCACCATCATTCGGTTTGAAAACGCTTGATAAACTTCAGGGCCATGTCTGCTTTTTCAACAAAGCTTTTTGTACTGGGCACTTCCACGTAGCGCGGATGATTTTTCCAGATCGAGGCAATCTTATCATCAATGAGTTTTGATTGAACCGCATTTTCAATACGCAATGGATTTGTGTGATTGTAACCGTTAATTTCTGTCGGTGTTCTCATATGAATCACAGCATAGTAATGAGAATATTCTTTTTCCAATGAACTTCCGTTCATTTCCCAAAATGCTTTTTCTTCGCAAGGCCAGTACGCAAGACCATCAAGAGTTCCTCTATCGCACAGACCAATTTCCCAGTTGTATTCCTGGCGTACTAAAGTTTCCATTTCACGCTGAACATGATAAATGGCCCTCTGTGCAGCCGTTCTGGCTGTCAGGCTTGGCAGTCGCCAGAACCCACCGCCAAAGATGATTGACGCCGACTCAGGAAGAATGACCGTTTTTTCATTCAGTGTTCTCTTTGCCATTTCAAGCACGGCCGTCTTGCCGCCGCCGGGGCCGCCCGTGAGAACAATAAGTCTGGTTTCGGTTAGGTTTGCTTCTTCACACTCAGCCATATACTTTAATCCTTGTTTGGAATAAACTTTCAGATAAGTCTAATTTTATAAAGGTTCCGCTTTGAAAGCCAGAAACAAATTCAAATATCATGGTCCTAAATTAAGTATCATCAAATCTTCAGGTGATGTTGAACAATTCAACAAAAGTAAACTTCAGCGTTCATTAAAAAGAGCAGGTCTTCGCCCCAAAGAATGCAAAGAAATTACGGAGCAAGTTGCTGAAAAGGTCCGCCATGGATCGACGACTCATGACATTTTCAAGAAAACAGAAAAATTAGTCCGACAGCAATCCACCATTGCGGCCACTCACTATTCATTAAAAAAATCATTGCTGGAACTTGGTCCTACCGGCTATGAATTCGAGCAATTTGTCGGGCGCTATTTTGAATCCATCGGTTTTACTTCTTACGTTGGCATTACTCTTCAGGGTGAATTCGTTCGTCACGAAGTGGACGTTGTCGCAAGCAGGCCCAATTATCAGACTTATGTGGAATGCAAATTTCACAACACTATCGGCCGGAAAAATGACATAAAAATCGTTCTGTATGTGAAAGCGCGATGGGATGATTTAAAAAATGGTCCTGATGGAAAATATCTCAGAGAATATTATGTGGCGACCAATACGGTTTTTACCAGCGATGCCCTTTTGTACGCCGAGGGCGTTGGACTCAAACTTCTTGGCGTTAATGCTCCTGCCGAAGAATCCTTTCTGGATAAAATTAAAAGACATAAAATTTATCCGATTACTTCATTGCGCCGGTTAAAAAGAATTCATTGCCGGGAACTACTGAGAAGAAATATCGTATTGTGCTCGGAACTCCTTTTGAAAAAGGATCTGCTACTTTCAATGGGTTTAACTGAAGATGAAATTGAGAACCTTTTCAGCGACATTGTAAAACTCATCAATCATTAAATTTAAAAGGTCACGTATGAAAATTAAATTTCTTGGAGCTATTGAAGATGTCACCGGTTCAATGACTTTGGTAGAAAACAACAATCAAAAATTTCTTATCGACAGCGGTATGTATCAGGGCGTTCTTCACATTGTGAAAAAAAATGTGCGACCGCTGGCCTTTGATCCGCATGAAATAAAGGCCATTGTTCTCACTCACGGCCATCTTGATCATTCAGGATATATTCCAAGACTGGTCAAACTCGGATTCCGCGGAGATATTTTTTGCACCAGGGAAACAATGAAGCTTGCCCGAATCGTCATGACAGATTCTGCCCGCATACTGGAAGAAAACGAGCATCATCCTCTTCACGCGTTTTATGGTCCGGAAGATATTTTGAAAGCGACTTCTTTTTTTAAGGTGAAGCCGTTAAAAGAAGAGTTTGACCTGGCAGGATTGAAAATTCATTTTCAATCTGCTGGCCATATTCTTGGAGCTTCAAGTGTCGTAGTAAAGCAGGAAGAAAAGCAGGGCGAGAAAACAATTGTCTTTTCAGGTGATCTTGGCCGGGCCAACGATCCACTTATGTTTCCTCCCGACGACTGCCCTCCGGCCGATGTACTTATGATGGAATCAACCTATGGAGGAACAATCCGCAAGGGAGATATTGAGCAAGAATTGATTCAGTTTTTGAAAAAGATTAAAAATGAATCCCGCATCGGTATCATCGCCAGTTTTGCAGTTGCCCGCTCGCAACTTCTGATTACTTTAATTTCTGAACACTACAAAGCGCATCCCGAAGATAGAGTCCGGTTTGTCATCGATGGTCCCATGATGCTGGAAGCGAATAAAGTTTATGTTGAATACGCTCATGAAACAAAACTTCCTGAAGAATTAAAACAGGCCCTTCGTTTTGTGGAAACTCTCCAGCATCAACGCGAATGGGAGTCGCTTCAGAAAAAAGACGGGCCGTTAATTATTCTTTCTTCAAGCGGAATGGTTGCAGGCGGAAGAATCTGGAGACATCTGGAAAACTGGCAGGATGACGATACCGCAGTTCTTTTTCTTCCGGGCTATCAATCGGAAGGAACTCCGGGCCGCGCGCTCTCCATGGGGCGCAGAGAGATTCAGGATGAGGAAGGAAAAAGAATCAAGTGGCGTGGAGAAGTCATGACCTCTTCAGCTTTTTCTTCACACGCCGACCAGAATGAACTTCTGGCCTGGTTAAAAAATGTTCCGAAGGAATCCACTATTTATCTCAATCATGGTGAACCAGAAGCAAAAGAAGCCTTCCGCGAAAAGTTAACCGCCATGGGGTGGAAGCACGTCAAGGTTCCTCACGTTCTCACCGAAGTTGAAATTTAAAACTGGTAAGATTGAAAGCTTTTCCAGTCACCGAAATAGAGCGCTCCGGCAGTCGCGATAAAAGCTAAAATCATTTCAAAGGCAAAGCGCAAATCGGCATAGACGATCGCCCAGGCGATAAAGGCCATGAAAGGAACGCCTGCAAAAAAATAAAAGCCAAGATAAAATTTTTTCTTGAAAACTTTCAACTCTTCATAAGATTTAATGTCTGTAATTTTAGAAAGAAAAATTTGAGAAAGCGTGGCCGCTGCAAAAAAACCGGCGACATTGGAAAAATAAATCAGTCCGAATGTGGATTGCGATATCATGAGAAGTTTTCCCGGGAATAACTGAAACGCAATCATGAACATGAAGACCGAAACTAAATAGTAAATAACAGAAAACAGCAGAAGATTGTTTCTTTCAAATTGAATCAGGTCGTCGAATGTTTCTATTGAATGGAGATAGGGCCTGAGAAAAGCTTTCATAGACCCTTATTAAATCATAATTTCACTCTCAGAACGGCAAAGATTTTTCGGTCGCTGTTAACTCTGTGAAGTTGTGCCCCAGGTGTCTAAAGATTAGACACCTGGACTGCAAAGCGACCGCCAGAAATCTTGGGTTGTCTTGCTCTTTAATGCTCCCTAGCCCTTCATCTTGATCAACTGGGCCCTGAAGCTATCTTCCAGCTTTCTGGCCGTGGTCATATACTCGGCCGTATTTGACCAGGCATTTTTTGGATTCAAAATTTTTGAATCAATCCCTTCTACTTCCTGAGGAATGGAAAGCCCAAACACTTCGTCTTTGGCAAAGGTTGCTTTGTCGAGTTTTCCTTGCTGGATTTGTCTGATGAGATTTCTGGTAACTTTCAAAGGAAAGCGCTGGCCGACACCATAAGCGCCGCCATACCAGCCAGTATTTACCAACCAGATTTTGATATTATGTTTGGTCATCATTTCACGAAGAAGAGCGGAATACACAGTCGGATGACGAAGCATAAAAGGCGCACCAAAACATGTCGAGAACGTTGCACTTGGAACTTTGACTCCAATCTCGGTTCCTGCCAGTTTTGCCGAGTAACCAAGAACAAAATAATCCATCGCCTGCTCAGGTTCCAGCAGACTTACTGGAGGAAGAACACCGAAGGCATCTGCTGAAAGATAAAAAAGATGTTTAGGAATAGCTCCTTCACCACTTTCCACTCTTTCATCAACGAAGCTGAGAGGATAAGAAGATCTGCCGTTTTCAGTGACTGAATCATCAAAGAAATCAATTTTCTTGCGATCAGCTGACAACATGACGTTTTCAAGAAAAGAGCCAAAGCGAGTCGACGCTTTAAAAATAGAAGGCTCGGTATCCGCTGCCAGCTTGAATGTTTTTGCATAACAGCCGCCTTCAAAATTAAAGACTCCTTTATCTGAAAGGCCATGCTCATCATCGCCGATCAGGTCAAGACCTTCATCAGTAGAAAGTGTTGTCTTCCCTGTTCCGGATAAACCGAAAAAGACAAAGCTCTCGCCTTTTTTATTTTGATTGGCCCCTGAATGCATCGGAAGAAGTCCGGCATCTGGAGTAAGAAAGTTCATAATGGAGAACATGCTCTTTTTGATTTCGCCTGCGTAGAAAGTTCCTGCGATAATTGTGCATTTATTTTTGAAACAAGTCACAATCACTGTTTCGGATTTTGTCTTATATTTTACAGGATCGAGAACAAAATCGGGCGCATGAATGATCTGATAAGTGTCATTCACTTTCTGACCAGCAGCTTTGAACATATAGGTAGAAAAAAGCGCAGCACTGGCCCGTGAAGAAATAAATTCAATCCCAAGAGCATAATGATTGCCGGAGCCAATGGATCTTTCAGTGGCAAAAAGCTCATCTTTCGTATTGAGAAAAGCAATGACATCTTTTTTCAATTGATCAAATGTTTGCTGATCCATTTTATTGATATTGTTTTCCCACCAGATTTTTTCAGAAGATTGTTCATTCACGACAACATATTTGTCATTGGCTGAACGTCCAGTATGCTTTCCTGTTTGCACGACAAGTTCGCCGTCTGGACCAAGAGAGCTCTCTTTTCTCTGTAGCGATTTTTCCATGAAATGGGCAGGTCCGCTGTTTTTTATACATTTTTCCGCAGCAAAAGAAGAAAACAATGAAGTCATGATTACACCTTTAAAACAAGAGTTGGGAGTTCTGAGGCACGTAGAATTTGTCTGGTTATACTGCCACCGAGAAAGGCTTCCAGCTTTTTAGTCTGAGCTGCGACAGCGATGAGATCGGCCCCGGTTTTATCGGCCATTTCAAGAAGAGTCTCGGACATCGGTTTTACATCGTACTCAAGATAAATCTGATAATGAACTTTTTGCTTTGCCATGTATTGTTCAAGTTTCGCAATTTTCTTCTGAGTGGTTTCTTTGAATTCTGGAAGTGTCATGCCTGCTTCAGGCATAGGAATGTGCACAATACTCAGCTCTGCATTCCATTTTCTCGCATAGCCAATCGCCCGTTCAAGACCCAACGTTCCCTTCGGAGTCAGGTCATCGGCATACAAAATCCGAGCAGGGGCTTTATCGTTAAACTTAGTTCTTTGATGAAAAATAAAAAGATCGCAATTGGACAAATGGACGATGCTTTCGGCAAAGCTTCCAAAAATCAATCGGGGTAAAAACTTTTTATTATTGGTCGCAATCAAAAGCAGATCAATTTTTTTCTTTTTTGTATAATCCGTGATTTGTCTGGTGATAGAAGTCATCGATAGACTTTTCTCTGACAGGACTTCTGATTTGATTTTTTTCAAATTAAGTTTTTTTAAAGCAGCCGTCATGATTTTTTTTGGATAGGTTGAATAACGTTTGCTTGCAGGAACACTGAAGGCCGTGGCCAGTTCTGCTTCGGCGTTTGAAGCGACATAGATGGCAGTCAATTCATCTTTGCTGTTTGCAAGCGAACGCAAAATTCGCGCCGCAAATTGCTGCTGTTCCTTATTGGTCTGGAAAGGATCAAAGGCCCACATGATTTTCATTCTTGTCTCCTTAAAACAATCAAAAAAAGCATAACCATTGCTCGCCAGATTGTCGTGCTTAAAGATAACATAGGCGCAGGTTTATTTTCATGACCGGGGTTAGATTCTTGAATTCTACAGAAGAAAATTCCAGGCTTTTAGAAAAAGGGCGAGCTCTTTTCAAGCAAGGCGGACTGAATTCCGCAATGTGCAACGAACGGCTGTTAAAAGAAGGCCCTAATGAATTTGCTCTTCAGACCAACCGCACTTTGTTCAAAATAGTTCTGGAGCTCTTAAAAGAACCGATGGTCTATCTGCTTCTTGGGTGCTGCCTGGTTTATTTTATCCTCGGTGATGCACAGGAAGCCGTCATGCTTTCCGCTTTTCTAGTTGTCATCATGGGTCTTACTGTCACTCAGGAGGCTAAGGCGGAACACGCCCTAGAAGCTTTGCAGAAACTCTCCAGCCCGAGAGCGCAAGTCCTTCGCGATGGAGCGAAAAAAAGAATTGCCGGAAGTGACGTCGTTCGCGAAGATCTTCTTTTTTTAAATGAGGGTGACCGGATCAGCGCCGATGGCCTGCTGGTTTCCAGCTCACATTTATTTGTCGATGAATCGCTCATTACCGGCGAATCTCTGCCTGTCCAAAAAAATTATTCAGAAAAAATTTATGCCGGAACCACAGTTAACTCTGGCCAGGCGGTCGCCTTTGTCACCGCGACCGGGTTTAAGACCGAAATAGGTGAAATTGGAAAATCACTCAAGGCCGAAAGCAATCAATCGACCAGACTTGAACAACAAACCCGCTCACTTGTAGTCAAATTATCTTTTGCCGCCGTATTCCTCTGTCTTGCGGTCATTGTCATCTATGCGCTCACCAGACAAGATTGGGTTAACGGTGTCTTGACTGGTTTGACTCTCGCCATGGCCATTCTTCCCAATGAGCTTCCAGCAGTGCTGACCATCTTTTTTTCACTCGGAGCCTGGCGACTCTCTCAACGGCAAGTTTTAACCAGAAAAATTTCTGCAGTGGAAAATCTGGGATCGACAACTGTGTTGTGTGTGGATAAGACAGGCACTCTCACAATGAATCAGATGGAAATCCAGATGATTTATGCCAATGGACTTTATGCAGACACGGCTGCTTTAAAAGTTCTTGAAGAAAACTTTCATCAAACACTTGAATTCGGCATCCTGGCCAGTAAGCGCGATCCTTTTGATCCGATGGAAATCGCATTTCTCAAAGCGGGTGAAAGATTTTTAAAAAATACGGAGCACCTTCATTTCGACTGGAATCTCGAGAAAGAATATCCTTTGAGCAATGAGCTTTTGTCCATCAGTCATGCCTGGAAACCTAGTGAGCAAAGCGATACAGTCGTGGGCGCAAAAGGCGCGCCTGAAGCCATTCTTGAATTGTGCCATCTCGATCCGAAAGCAGAGCTACAACTCAAAGAAGTTTCAGATGATATGGCCGCAAAAGGATTGCGTGTTCTGGGTGTGGCGAGAGCAACGACCACCGAAAATCCTCTGCCAGGTCACCAGCACGATTTTAATTTTGAATTTCTCGGTTTTATCGGCATAGCCGATCCAGTTCGCGAAGGTGTGACTGAAGCAATCAAACTCTGTCACGAGGCCGGGATTAAAATTCTCATGCTGACCGGCGATCATAAATCCACCGCGCTTTCAATTGCTCAAAAAATTGGTTTGCAAACTCATGATCAAGTGCTGACAGGCAAAGAAATGGAATCAATGAGTGACGATGATCTTTTGCACTTTCTAAAAACTGGCAGAGTTTTTTCCAGAGTTATGCCTTCACAAAAGTTGCGAATGGTAAAACTTCTCAAAAATTCCGGAGAAATCGTGGCCATGACCGGCGACGGCGTCAACGATGCTCCGGCCCTGAAAGAAGCGCATATAGGTATTGCCATGGGCGAGCGAGGAACAGATGTGGCCCGCGAAGCCAGTCACATTGTTCTCTTGAAGGATGACTTCGCGTACATCGTCTCGGCCATCCGTCAGGGAAGAAGAATCTATCGTAATATTAAGAATGCGCTCGTCTATCTGCTTGCTGTCCACATTCCTATCGCGGGCATGTCCATCATTCCGGTCTTCGCAAAGCTCCCTTTGGTTTTCCTTCCTGCTCACATTGCGTTTTTACATTTGATCATCGAGCCGGCTTCGTCGGTGGCCTTTGAAGTTGAACCAGCGGACGATCAGATGATGAAGAAAAAACCGCGCTCACCTAGTGAACCTTTGTTTAACAAAGAAATTCTTTTTGGAAGTTTTATTCGAGGGATTTTTCTTCTTGCCGCCCTTTCTGGCATCTATTTAATTGCCCTGAAAAGAAATCAGGGTGCGGCGGAAGCGAGGGCCCTTGTCTTTACCACGTTGATCATTGCCAATATGCTACTGATTCACTTTAGTCGGGACTCAGAAGAGAAATTTGTCAAAAGATTATTTAAAGCGCCCAACCGTGTTGTCTTCTCTATAGGCATTGGTTCACTGCTGTTGTTAATTTCAGCGCTCTATGTGCCTTATATCCGTGATCTGATGAGATTTTCTTATCTTCATCCAAATGATTTATTCCTTTGTCTGGGAATAGCCATTATCACTACTTTTCTCGGTGAAATTTTTTTGGATCGATTTTAAAATTGTCCTCATTTTTTCCGGCCGCCGTTCGATAGAGAACGCCAACGAACATCCGGAAAAAATGAGTCCAGAAAATTTAATTAATTATTTATTGAAATTGCTCTTAAGTATTGTCGCCATCATGTGCATAAAATACTTAATGTTCACCTGAGCTATTCCTCTACAACAAGAGTTAGACAAGCATCAAGATCTTTAAAGAAATGTTCGTTGAGTTTGTCCTCAACCAGAATTTGTTCCGCTGTTTTGATTTCTTTAAAAACACATGAAGCGTACTTTTCAGAAAATTTTCCGGGAATAAATCCTCTGTCCATTATTTTGAAACGAAGACGACAGCTCGCCGTATTTTCGTCACAGGAAAAAGATTTAAATTTAAAATCATAACGACCTTCACACCATGAAGTACTGCAAGCTTCCCCGATCAACTGAAGAACTTGTGAGCGGTCTTCGGTTGTAAGGATAGAAGCAAACGGCGTATTCGATTCAGCTTTTGCCACTTTAATCGAACAAGCTAAAAGAAAACTAAGTGCGAAAATTTTCATGACCTTTTCCTCCTTTGATAAGAGTGCAATACATAACGATTGGCCATGATGAAGTAAAGAATTTTAACCATAGCTTAAAGCTATCAATGAAATTTTAAAGTTCTCTTGAGGCACTGCCCTTGCAGAATTGACCGCGAGGTTCTGATGACGGCTCGTGCTCTTCTTATTCTCGATATGTTGAATACACTCGACTTTCCAGAGGCGCGGCAACTTTACCCAAAAGCGATGACAGCAGCAAAGAAGATCAAAAAATTAAAAGAGCGCTGTAAAAAGAAAAAAATTCCTGTTATCTACGTCAACGATAATTTTGGACAATGGCGTTCGGACTGGAAACAAATTTTTACAATTGTCTGTTCACCAAAAAGTCTCGGAGGAAAACTCGCCCGCTTATTGAAACCAGAAGATGATGATTTCTTCGTCTTAAAACCCAAGCATTCGGGATTTTATTCAACCACGCTGGAAGTGTTGTTAGAACAACTTAAAGTCAAGAAACTCATTATCACCGGTATTGCCGGAAACATCTGTGTGTTATTTACAGCAAATGATGCTCACATGCGGGACTATGAAGTCATTGTTCCCAAAGACTGTATTGCTTCCAACTCTGTAAAAGACAATAACTTTGCTCTTCATCAGTTTGAAAATGTTTTTAATTTTAAAATTACTCCCTCCCCCTCATTGAAGCTTGATTAGCTAAGGAGACCTCGCATGAATCGTGATAAAGCTCATAACAAGCCGGATGAATACGGATACGGACACGGAGAAGATCCGGTTCCTGCTGACAATAAAAAAGAAAATGAACGGCCGGAGAAAAAAACATCAAAAAGATTTTCTGGAAAGATTACCGAAAGAAAACTTGAACGCGGTTACGATCGACGGGTTAAATAAACTCCGCTCTCCATGTGTTCTGTGTAGGGAAACTGGTCAAACAAGGCGAAACGCTCGATAGAATGTGTAGCTGTCAGCATTTCGAGGTTCGCTTTCAATGTTTCCGGATTGCAGGAAATATACACAATGCGAGGGTATTCCGAAACCATGGCAAGGGTTCTGTCATCCAGTCCTGCTCGTGGAGGATCAACGAAAATGGTCTCGCAATCATAATCTTTGAGATCGATACCTTTCAAGCGATTAAATTCGCGCACACCTTTCACAGCATCGCTGAATTCTTCTGCTGACATCCTGATGATCTGAACATTGTGAGCTTGATTTTCTTTAATATTGAATTGAGCAGACTCCACTGAAGGAGAAGCGAGTTCTGTTGCGAGAACTTTGCGGAAATTTTCTGCGAGGGCGATAGAGAAATTCCCATTGCCGCAATAAAGTTCAAGCAAATCGCCTCTGCTGTTTTTTGTGACATCAATCGCCCACTCCAGCATTTTGACAGCGACATGAGCATTGGGCTGAGTAAATGAATTTTCAACTTGCTTATAGATTAATTCTTTACCGTTCACTTGTAATTTTTCAATCACGAAGTCCTGATCGAGAACAATTTTTTGTTTTCGTGCACGACCAATAATATTCACATTGAAACGCTTTGAAAGACGTTCTTTGAGAGCAGAAGCTTCGAGAGACCAATCTTCGTTCAAGGCGCGGTGATAAAGCAAGGACACCAGAATTTCACCGGAAACTGTAGAAAGAAAATCCACTTGAAATAACTTGTGGCGAAGAGTTTTATTCGGTCGAAGCTCAAGCATAAGAGCTTCCATCATCTCATTGATGAGAAGACTGGCCGGAAGAAACTGGTCAGTTCGAATCTTTTGATCGCTCACTTTATCAAACATGTAATAGTAAAGATCTTCGCCTTCATGCCACACTCTGAATTCCGAGCGCATGCGGTAATGCGAAGGAGTTGACGGAAACACTTCAAGCGCAGGAGGACAAAACTGAGCAAACATCTTTGTGAGACGTTCTTTTTTTTCTTCAAGCTGAGCTTCGTATTTCTGCATTTCCATAATCTGATCCAATGAATTTTATAGGGACAAACTTTACCATGGCCCCTTCCAAAGCTGAATCCTTTTCTATTGTGGGCACCAATTTGCAGTAAAAAAAATGGACAGTTCTATCAGGAGCAGATTTATGACCCACTTGCAATCATCACCAGCTATCAAAAATCCCCACGACCGCGTGAGAAACCGCAGTCCAAAAGCCTTTAATAGAGAGATTGATCAGAAAACGGATTACATGATCAAAACCACATTGGAAAAAGGAGCCTTTGCCATCAGAGAGAGACTTCTGCAGCTCGATAAAGAATGGGATATTGACCGCGCATTGGATTTTCTTTTTGCAACCACCGTGGGCGCACAGCTCGCCCTGTCCGTAAAAAGAAAGAAAACAAGCTTTGCCTGGTTCCCTTTGATTCAAACTGCTTTTCTCTTTTTGCATACAACTTATGGATGGTGTCCTCCGGTGCCAGTGCTTAGAAAACTCGGCTTCCGTACACGTTTTGAAATTCAATCAGAACGCGAGGAACTACTGAATGCTTTGATCAATCTTGAAAGCGAGTACCCGGGGAAAAAATACACCGTAGCGGAATACGATATCTACGGTTCTATTTAAGGGTTCAATTTAAGGGTTCAATTTAAGTTTTAAGTGAAGGAGTCTTTATGAGAGAAAGTGATAAAGGAGATAAAGTCGATCACCGCAATGTGAGCGACCCTATTCCCGAAAGAAAAGATTTCATTGACCATTTGAAAAAAAATGCTCCGGTTGATGAAGAAAAATTGAAAGATTTTGACAAGACAGGAGCAAAAAAATGAATCGAAATTCAAGAGACAGAAGTCCGAAATACCGAAGCCCTATTTATGGAAATGAAGAAGTCGAATCCAATTATCGCGGCAAAGGGCGCGGTTTTTCCAATCCCAACGACAGTTACGACAGACAACCTGAACAAATGTATGAACACGATTTCTCCAAAGACAATTGGGGACAGGATGAATATGTCGATACGGCCGGGCCGTTGAATGAAAATGAACTCAAGGGCTCGCGCCAAATGCACGATCGCGAACACTACGGATCGGCAAGACCGGATTATCCGCGCAAACGCTTTCATGCCACCCAGGAAGAATATCCTCTCAGACGCTCTCTGCATCCGCAGGACAGGAAAAGTTTTTCAGGAGTCGGACCAAAAAATTACAAACGCTCCGACGATCGCATTGAAGAAGAAGTCTGCAATGTTCTCATGAAAGACAGAAATATTGATGCGAGCAATATCGAAGTTCATGTTCGCGACGGCGTAGTCATTCTCTCAGGCACAGTCGACAGCCGCATGGATAAAATTGAGGCAGAGATGGCCATAGAAGGCATTGCCGGTGTGGATGATATTCAGAACGAAATCAAACTGAAAAAGTGGGGCGATTACTCGGATAGACCGTATCAGAGGGATTGGTATGATCGGAATCCTGGGGAGAAGGATAAGGATCAGTACTATTAGATGATTGATGGGTGCTGTTGGCCGTTGGATGTTGGCCGGTTGATGTATGATGATTAAACATCAAACATCCCCATAGAACATCAATCAGCCAACGGCCAACATCCAACTTCTCACATCGACCTACCAACTCCCACTATTCTCCATTTCCTTCCAGGGCGAGGCCGGCGCAAGAGGCTCCCCTTTCTGCAATAGTTCCACTGATTGATTGTCAGGTGATTTCACAAAGGCCATATATCCGTCTCTCGGCGGTCGATTGATAAGGACACCAGCTTTCATCAGGCGGTCGCATGTTTCATAGATATTTTCGACCTGGAAGGCGAGATGCCCGAAGTTTCTTCCGAAAGAATATTCATCTTCCTGCTCCCAGTTATAAGTCAATTCGATTTCCGGTTCGCCTTTGGCGGTGGCCAGAAAGACCAGTGTAAATTTTCCTGCCGGATATTCATTACGGCGCGTTTCAATAAGTCCTAATTTGTTAACGAAGAAATCCAATGCACGGTCTAAATCTTTTACTCGCAACATCGTATGGAGAAATTTCATTTTTTTGCTTCCTGTTTTTTGATTTATGCACCAAAATATTGGAGCTAATCATATCGCTGTTAAAGGAGTTACGAAATGAAAAAAATTCTCATTCTCTTATCTGTTGTGGCCATGTTTTTAACTGGCTGTGCAAGTGAAAACAAAAGAACATACGCAGGAGCTGGAATCGGCGCTGCTGCTGGTGGTGCATTGGGTGCAGTTCTAGGAAAAGGAAAAGGCGCGGCCATTGGTGCGGTTCTTGGTGGGACACTCGGTGGTTATGTTGGTCACCGCATGGATAAGCAAGCTAAAGAACTTGAACAAATTGCAGAAACAAAAAGAACTGAACAAGGTCTTGTGACTAAATTAAAAAGTGACATTCTTTTTGACACAGGAAAATCTGATCTGAAACCCGCTGCTCAGGACAACCTGAAAAAAATGGCAGAGATCATGAAGAAATATCCTGAGAACGTTTTGACAGTAAAAGGTTACACTGACAACACAGGTTCTAAAAACGTAAACGATGAACTTTCTGCAAAACGCGCAGCTGCTGTAAAGCAAACTCTTGTCGCTTCAGGAATGCCGGTTGAAACTATTTCAACAATCGGTATGGGTGAACTAAATCCAATCGCGGACAATGGAAAAATGGACGGAAGAAAACAAAACCGTCGCGTTGAAATTGAAGTGACTGTTGATGAGTCTAAAGTTCCGAAAGAAAAAAAATAATGACTAAATAAAGAAAGGCCCGCCTCCACGCGGGCCTTCTTATTCCCCCCTAGTGAAGCTGGGCGACTCTCGATTTCTCCAGCAGCTTCAGTCGGGCACTCAATTTCGTCAAATAAGCTCTTTTATGTTTTTGTGTTTTTGAATGGTAGCGTGCATACCAACGGCGGTCTTTTTTCTCATAGCGTGTTTTTAAAATATGAAGAATTTGCGCCATCACTTCCAGAGAGTACGCCTGGTCTTCTTTCATTCTTTCTGCTTCAATCGGCATCATTTTCATTCTTTCAAATTCTTTATTCCAGATATCAACATTCACCTGCGCCATGGATAAATCGCCTGTGCTTGAAACCATGTCGTGATTGAAATCACTTTCAGCATCAATAATGGCCACAACAATTTGCGGTTCAATATTGTACTTCTTTAAGGCCTTTTGAATTTTTGCAGCAACAGCTTGTCTCTTCGTTGCTGAAAATTGCGGCTTCAATACTGAGATCATTTCAGCAATGACAGGAGTCTTGTTAGGGACAGGAGCTCTGTCGAAATCACCGAAGGGATCAGCACTGCTATAAATATTGTGGATCTTAATCGACTGCATTCTGGTGCTTTTGTTTTTCATTGTAGAGATTGCACCGATCGCAATTGTCGAAAGAAGAACAATTTTTATAAACAGTTCTTTGTCTGTTCTGTTAGCAAGTGTGTGTGTTATTGCTTTCATAATTAAATTATAAAAGCGGATGAACTTTGAAATTAGTCCTAAATATGGAGTTTTCAGCTAATACAGGCTTTTAGAAAATTCCAGCGTTTTTTAAGTCATTGATCTTAGAGGAAACGGATTTACTCGAGGAAAAAAAAAGTGGCAGGAAAACCTGCCACTTTTTTTCTAACTTATTGTTAGCGTGTTCCTGTCGAAGTATCTGTTGAAGAACCAGAAGTTGTATCTGTGCTTGAACCAGTTCCGGCCGAACCAGATCCAGAAGTTGTTGATCCTGAACCAGTTGTTGAGCCGGTGAAGTTTCTACATTCTGCTGATGATGTGTGGCTGTTGCAATAAGTGGTTGCTCTTGATCCACAAAGCTTTCCTTGCTTCTTTACATTGATACAGTCTGTAGTTGTTGTGCTCGACATACCTGAGCCTACAGTATCTGTTGTTGTGGTTGTTGAGCGAGATGTTGTTCCAGTGGAATCTGTTCCCATCCCAGTTGAAGTGGTATCTGTTGATGTACCGGTTGTCGATCCAGTTCCTGTTCCATATCCGCTGGATCCAGTTGTTGTGCCTGAAGTCCCGGACATTCCGGAACCAGAGACAGAACCTGAACCCGAGCCACTTTGTGCATAAAGGCCGGGTGCGGTTAGAGCTAAAGTTAACGTGAGTGCAAAAGCCGAATACAATTTTTTAGACATAAAAATTCTCCTGTTTTTTCATTTTTTATTTTTATTCATTTTCCCTTTTTCAAAAGGAAAAACTGAATTTGGTTTTTCATGTTCAGACGGATCAAGTTTTTCATATGAGTTTGATTTATCAGTCCAGCGTTCAAGACGCTGATCACCTGCTGTTTTCGATTTTCGTTCTTCTTTTGGCATAAAATTCTCTCCGTTTGATTATAGAAAAAAATAATAAACTCAACTTAGCTGACCAAGCGTTCTTCCGTGGTTGATACAAGCCCCATGCCAGAGAGAATTATGCCACAATGGCTCCGCTTCTCTTTGTGTGCGCTTCTCAGCAAGACGCCTTTTTTCTTTACCCCTTTTTGGCAAGCAAAATGCTTTCTCTCATTAAGAAGGACGTTTATTTTATACGAAGGAGTTAGTTATGAATCGCAATCAACAAGGATCTAACGAGCAAAATAGGACATATAGTGGACGAGAAAACCTCAGACACAGACAAAATCATTACGACCGTTATGAAGAAAGCCGAGGCACAGAACCTGTGCATATGCATTCGCGCGAACGCATGAGACATGATCATGATCAAAATCCCGACCGCGACTTTCACGATCGGCACAAAAGTTATCGCGCCAGTCAACAAGACCAGGAAGATTCTTACTACGAAGATGAGCAATTCAAAAGACATCTCAGTGATTCAGCCTGGAACAATACTCCTGGAGGAGAACTCACCTGGGCTGAACAATATAGAACTGACGGTGAAGCTCACAACTATCAGAGTCCACTGGCGGATTTCGACGAATATCCTCAGCAAGGCCATAACCTCGATCACAGAAAACCACGTCATAAGGATTTTTCCGGTTTTGGGCCACGAGGTTACAAGCGAAGTGATGCGCGCATTGAAGAAGAAATCTGTGAATTGCTCGCGCGCGATCACTATATAGATGCCAGCGACATCGTCGTTGCCGTTGAAAATGGTGTAGTCAAACTATCCGGCTCAGTCAATCAACGCGAAGACCGCGTGGAAGCGGAAATGCTTTCAGAGAGTGTCATTGGTGTAGAAGATATTCAAAATGATATTTCCGTCTATCGCAAAAGAAAAAATGAGAGTGAAGAGCAACAAGGAAGCCGCCATTGAGATTTAAAAATAAAGTTGCTATTATTACCGGCGCCGGTTCGGGTATAGGACGTGCCACGGCCATCAAGCTCGCACGAGAAGGAGCGAAAATTGTTGTGGCCGATATTTCAGAAACTCATGGTGAATCGGTCAAAGAAGAAATCCTTGCTCTTAATGAATCGGCCATCTTTGTTAAAACAGACATCGCCAGTGAAAGCGATCTTCACCATCTGGTTCATCAGTCTCTGCACTTCTACAAGCGTATAGATGTAGTAGTCAACAATGCTGCTATCATGACTTTTTGTCCTGTCATAGATGTGAAACTCGACGATTGGGACAGAGTGATTCACACCAACCTTCGCTCCGTTTTTCTAATGACCAAACTGACTCTTCCGCATATCAATGGCGGTGCTATTGTTAATTTAAGCTCTGTCCACGCCCATGAAACAACTCCCAACAATTCTCCTTATGCTGCTTCTAAAGGCGGTGTGGAGGCTTTTACAAGGGCCATCAGCCTCGAAATCAAACCTGATAAAGTGCGCGTGAATTGCGTGGCCCCCGGAGCTGTCAATACCCCTATGCTCTGGAACAATCCCAACATAAAAAGCGGAAGAGAAAAAATTCAAGGTCGTGTGGCAGAACCGGATGAGGTCGCTGCTGCCATTGTCTTTCTTGCTTCTGATGAAGCGAGCAATATTCATGGAACTTCGTTGATTGTAGACGGTGGACGACTCGCTATTTTATAAGGATCATTTGTATGCAACATTTTCCATTAAATTTTATCTTTGCTACGGGAATTGAAAATTCCTACCCTACGATTCTTACCAAAGAAGGCAAAGTGAAACGAATAGATGAAATGCAATCATGCGGTCACTATCAAAACTGGAAGCATGATTTTCAACTTGTTCATCAATTAGGGGTTAGTCATCTTCGCTGGGGACCACCTTACTACAAAACTCACCTGGGGCCGGGACAGTACGACTGGTCGTTTGCTGATGAAGCTTTAAAAGAAATGAAAGAGCTTGGCATCAGACCAATTGTGGATCTTTGTCATTTCGGCGTCCCTGACTGGCTTGGAAATTTTCAAAATCCGGATTTCCCCAAATATTTTGTTGAATATGCACAGGCGTTTGCCAAAAGATTTCCCTGGATCAACTGGTACACTCCCATTAACGAAATTTTTATTACCGCGACTTTTTCTGCACAATACGGATGGTGGAATGAAAGACTTCAAAGTGACAGAGCTTTTGTCACGGCCATGAAGCACCTTTGCCAGGCCAACACGCTTGCCATGCGAGCAATACTTGATGTTCAACCAAGATGCGTTTTCGTACAAAGTGAATCGTCAGAATATTATCACCCTCATGCTCCGGATTGTATGGACCGGTCCAGTTTTCTCAATGAAAAACGTTTCATCGCTCTCGATCTGACTTATGGTCACAGTGTTGACTGCAGAATGTATGAATATCTGCTCGACAACGGTATGACCCGTGATGAGTATCACTGGTTCAGAGAAAATGAAGTTAAGGCGTTTTGTATCATGGGAACTGACTATTATGCATCCAATGAACATCTCGTTCAACATGACGGAAGCACTGTCTGCGCAGGAGAGGTTTTCGGATACTATGTCATCACCTCTCAATATTACCAACGCTACCATCTTCCAGTCATGCACACTGAAACAAACGTCTTTGATAAAGAAAAAGCTGTGCACTGGCTATACAAGGAATGGCAGAATTTATTCAGGCTGAGAAAAGATGGGATTCCGATTATGGGATTCACCTGGTACAGCCTCACCGATCAGAAAGATTGGGATTCACTTCTTCGAGAAGATAACGGCAATATCAACAACTGCGGTCTCTTTGATTTAAACAGAAAAATAAATCCCGTGGGTGAAGCTTACAAGGAATTAATCTCCAACTGGAGAGATTTGCTTCCTACTGGTAGTACTGGGTTACAAATTTGCTGATGTTTTTTTTCTGAAAAAAAACATTATTCCACAGAAGAAAAGAACGGCTGTAAAAATGGTGTAAACTTGTTTGTTGAAATCAAAACACATGAAAAGAGTGAGAAGAAAGCCTGCGATTGAAGGCAACGGCCATTTTCCAAAATTCATCGGTACTCGAAAAGCACGTTTTGTTTCCTCTTCGATAAAACGCAGCCTGATGACTGAAAAATTCACAGAAGCAAACGCAATCAATGTGGCCAGAGATGACAGACTGACCAGCATTTCCAGTTTATCAAAAAATAAAAATAGTAACGTCATGCCCATTGTTAAAAGCGTGGCAGGAACAGGGATTAAATTTTTACCAATCGTTTTTGCAAAGATTGAAGGTAATTCCCCTGAACGGGCCACACTAAAAAGCATTCTTGACGTAACCAGCAATGTAATGAGTGCAGTGTTCCCCGTCGAAAACAAAGCAATGACAGAAAGAATTCGGCTGGCCGTAGCTGATTTATTTTTTAAGACGTCAGCAAGAGGAAATGAACTGCTCGCAAGCGTTTCGCTGTCAATGAGTCTCATCACGGAAAAACTAATCAACAGATATAGCCCGGTTGTCAAGGCCAGGCTGTAAAGAATGGCCTTGGGGATGTTTTTTTCCGGCGAGATCGTTTCCTCCGAAAGATTGGCAATATCTTCAAAACCTAAATAGACGAAAAAAATTAAACCAACAGCTGTAAGTGTTCCACCATGTATTTTCAGTGAGGCTGATGTAACCGGATTTTTTTCAGTGAAGCCAAACCATAGGACAAGAAAAATTCCTGCTATTTCAAGAAAAGTGAAAAGCAGATTGGCCCTGTTTGAACTTTGAATACCACGTAGATTAATCACCGTACTGATCACAATCAAAGAAGCAGCAGCAAAACTTCGATTAAACTGAAAAAAATATTGCAGATATCCTGCAAAGGAAACTGCTACTGCTGCAGCTGTCACAGCACCACCAGTGATCAAAACCATGGCCGTCAAAAATGAAGGCAGAGCTGTTTTAGGAAAAGCTTTGCGAAGATAGACGTATTCTGCACCGGCAGATGGATACATGGTCACAACTTCACAATAAGAGACTCCGGTTAAAAAGGCGGCCAGTCCTGCCAGCAGAAAACTCAGCCAGATTGTATCTTGTGCATATCCATAAGCTACACCGATGACTGAATAAATACCTGCACCGACGATCACTCCGATGCCAAAGACGCTCACGCTGAATAAAGACAAATGTCTTTTAAGACTATTCTGGTTTGTTTCCATAGGAAAAAAGTATGGTGCGAATTTAAATTTTATTCTTGCGTGTACCAGTCAGAATTGTATCCGCAAAGAGTGCGGTGAACATAGCAAACAAAGCCATCCCTGTAAGCATTAAAATGATTCCCAGAATTTTGCCGGCGAGAGTCTGAGGGGTAATATCTCCATAGCCTGTCGTCGTGGCCGTGGCAAATCCCCACCAAATAGCATCGATAAAATGAGTGATCTTGGGATTGCGACCGACTTCTATGAAGTAAAAAATAGTTGCAAAGAGGCCGATTAAAGA
This sequence comes from Bacteriovoracaceae bacterium UBA6261, assembly GCA_002440825.1. Lineage (GTDB taxonomy): Bacteria > Bdellovibrionota > Bacteriovoracia > Bacteriovoracales > Bacteriovoracaceae > Bacteriovorax. The sequence continues at coordinate 44,113 of DJVH01000093.1, forward strand.
ATTCCCAAGAATAGTAAGCAGAACAAAGACAGGACTTTTAATCAGTAAAATCATTTCTCTAAAAAAGAATTTGAAATTCATCAGGATATGCTTTGTCGGGCTTTTCTCATGAGACATCTTAACTATTCCTGTATGGATCGTGCTTTGGCGAGTGCTTTGCAAATATTATAACTGACTTACATTGAAAAACTCTATCTATTTTTACATGCGAGATTGCCGAAAATGAAGATGCCTAAAATAACGATGAAAGATGACACACTGGCATTACTTAAAAATCCTTACCGCTTTATCTCAAGCCGAAGTAAAGATCTTGGTAAAGACGTTTTTGAGACCAGAATCTTTATGCAAAAAACATATTGTATGATTGGCCGGGAAGCGGCTGAACTCTTTTATAATCCAAACTATTTTATCCGCAACGGCGCTTCTCCTGAAGCTATGCGCGCGACTCTTTTTGGCAAAGGCGGCCTGCAAGGGCTGGATGGGGCCGAACATACTCATCGCAAAATCATGTTCATGTCGCTCATGACAGAAGAAAATGCCGGAGAACTAAAACATCTCTTCACCGAAAAGCTTCGCCATTATCTGAAACACTGGAGTCTGAAAGAACAAATTTCGCTTTATGATGAATTTCAAAAAGTTTTGACTGAAACGATCTGCGCCTGGGCAGGCATACCACTCGACGATGAAGAAAAAGTCAGACGCACCAAAGAAATTGTTTCAATGTTTGATTCAGCAGGTTCCAAAGGTCCGGCCCATTTCATGTCCAGACTCTCAAGAAAAAATGCCGAGGACTGGATTGAAAATATTGTGAATGACCTGCGCTCGGATGGCTATGAGCCTTTAATCAAAACCCCTATTGAGGTCATTATCTGGCACAGAGACATGAATGAAGAACTGCTCAAGCCCCATACAGCGGCAGTAGAGATTTTAAACCTCATCAGACCGGTCGTTGCGATTTCAGTTTATCTCGTTTTTATCGCTCACGCGCTTCATTCCAATCCCGACTGCTATGAAAAACTTATGATGGGCGATGAAGAGTACGCTTTAAATTTTATTCATGAGGTAAGGCGCTATTACCCTTTTTTTCCTTCGGTGATGGCAAGAGTTCGCGAGGACTTCACCTGGAGAGATATTGAATTTAAAAAAGGATCGCGGGCCATTCTCGATTTATACGGAACGAATAATGATCCAAGGCTTTGGGATTCGCCTCATTCTTTCTGGCCTGAGAGATTTGAGTCAGCTGCAGTTGATGAATACAATTTTGTTCCGCAGGGCGGGGGCCATCCCGTTAAAGGCCATCGTTGTCCTGGTGAATTTTTTACCGTGGAATTAATGAAGACTGCGCTCAATTTCTTTTTGTACGAAATGGATTATGAAGTTCCTGAGCAGAATCTGGATATTGAATGGTCGCGTCTGCCCGCCATTCCACAAAGTCGTTTTGTCATCAGCAATGTGACACAAAAAACAATTTTTGTCAGAACCACTGTCAGCCAAATTGAAATTTCAGAATTTTTTTAGGAGTATCCATGGCAAAAAAACAAAAGCAATCTGAAAGAAAATCCGGACAGGCTAAAAAACCTCAACCGGGCACACGCTACACTGTCGATGATCCTGTCAATGATGTTCATGACGATGAACTTTATGATGAGGAAACGGGTCTACGCAAGGAACCGCCAAATGGTGATCAGTTTGAACGCCCCTGGTGAGCCGGTTAAACTGATTTAAAAACTTCTCTCAAAGATTCTGGAATCTGCTTTGCAAGAATCATAAGCAGATGGAGGTTTACTTATGAAGACCAGAAAATTTGCCAAAGTGTGCGGCTGGGCCTTGCTTATTCTCGGCGCATTTTCACTGATTCCCGCCTTTGTAGGATCCGCCCATGACCTTCCTGTTCTTCGTCTCAATATCAGCGATGGAAAGTTTCTGGGATATCTGCCTCTCAATCTCCTGAGTAAAATTCTTCTTATTGGTTTTGGCCTGGGCGGTATTCTGGTTTCTCATAAAAAAGAAAGTACAGAAGATGCTTCGATTGATTACGCTCGCGTCTTATTCTATACAATGGGCCTTCTCGCCTCTTTCAGCTGGTTCCGCGACACAAGCGCCTTCTTTGGATATATGCCTGTTTTTTACGGAGCAGGAATCTTTTACGGGGTCCTTTCATTACTCGGTTTTTATTTCGGCTATATCACTCACAGAGCGCGCGTTCACGACAATGAACCGCAAACGCACGCCGTTTGATTTTATTTTGAAACAAGTGACTTGGAATCAATAACAAACCGATAACGAACATCGCCTTTAAGCATTCGCTCATACGCTTCATTGATCTGATTGATATTGATAACTTCAACATCAGAGCCGATATTGTGTTTTCCGCAGAAATCTAGCATTTCTTGAGTCTCTTTAATTCCACCGATAAGTGAACCTGCCAGACTTCTCCGTTTACCAATCAGAGGAAAGGCCTGAACATGCGGAGCTGTCGGAGGGACTCCAAGCAAGACCATCGTTCCATCCAGTTTGAGAAGAGATAAATACATATTCCAGTCGAGTTCAACGGAGACGGTATTGATAATCAGGTCAAATGTACTTTGAAGTTTTTCAAAAGTAGTGATGTCACTTGTCGCAAAAAAATCCTTCGCTCCAAGTTTAAAAGCATCCTCTCTCTTTTTCATTGAATGACTGAGAACTGTGACTTCTGCACCAAGGGCATGACCGATTTTAACGGCCATATGTCCGAGCCCCCCCAGACCGATGACCGCAACTTTTTTTCCTGGGCCAGCTTTCCAATGCATGAGCGGAGAATAAGTCGTGATACCGGCGCAAAGAAGGGGCGCCGCTTTTTCGAGGGGAATGTTGGAAGGAATGCGAAGAACATAATTTTCATCGACCACGATCTGAGTGGAATAACCTCCAAACGTTTTAGTGATTCCATCTTTTTCAACATCGTTATATGTGCTTACAGTTCCGACATCACAATATTGCTCCAGACCTTGCTTGCAAGATGGACACGTCCGGCACGAATCCACAAAGCATCCAACGCCCACCGTATCGCCAGGCTTAAACTTTGAAACTTTTGAACCGACACTGGTTACAGTTCCTACGATTTCATGGCCGGGCACCATTGGAAAAAGTGAGCCCCCCCATTCATCGCGAGCTTGATGGATATCGGAATGGCAGACACCGCAATACTCGATTTTAATCTGGACGTCGAAATCTTTTGGATCACGTCTTTTAATTTTAAAGGGACCTAAAGGTGCGCCTGCACTTGGCGCTGCGTATGCTGGAACTTCATTCATAAAATTCATCCTGATAAAGTTTTCTACCAGGGAATTATAGAACTATTTAAAGATAAGACCAACAAGAAGAACGATATCTCTCGACTTCCCCGGAAGATCCGTCGTACCAAACAGATAACGACCATCAAAGGCAAGAAGAGATTTTCCGAATGGAACTTGATATTTCAGAGAAGTCGCAACTCCAATGTCCAACTTTTGTCTGGATGTATAAGGTCTGTCTGTCATATCGTAATCAAAATAACCACCGAGTCCGAAAATAAATTCTTTGGTGATATGAGCGCGATAAAAAAACGGCAGCTGAAGACTATTTTCTCGAGTGCCCCACTCCTGCACTTCTTTATTCGTGTAAAGTATATCCAGTTCCAGCGGATATGATTGATGAAAAACAGCTACACCAAACAATGAAGAAAACTTTGGGGAAGCCGGATAAGTTGTCTTGTCTTCATGTTTGATTTCCCAACGATGCATACCTGCCAGGAATCCCCAGGATTCCGCATGCGCCACTGAAAGAGTGAGTAAAATTGTCAGCGATAAGATAAGGTATTTCTTCATGATACGAGTTTAAAGTCGTCTGAAAAAATGTAAAGGCTAAGGAGATATTTCCGCAGCTTCTCTATTTCTTTCACTCTGCCATTTTTTTATCCAGATCTTAGCGTCGTCAATATAGTCCCAGCTGATATCGTGATTCACAGGATAAGATTTAAAATTGTAATTGGCCGCCAGGCTGTTGAGAAAAGCAGCTGTCACATGAGCAAGGTGCACAGGCAAGACTCTATCAAGCGCGCCATGGCCTAAAAACACAGGTCTTCTCTTCAGCATAGAGGTTTCAATGGATCTTCCCATTGAAAGAAATTCCGGAAGAATCGTTCCTGCATACACATAGTATGCTCCCAGATTTTTTTTGCCTCCGAGGAGTAGTCCAAGCGCCATAATGGCCCCCTGACTGAATCCAAGAATTGAAATCTGATTATGTGGAATTTTAAATTCGTCACTAACTTCATCAAAAAGATTTTCTAATAAGGATAAACTTTTCTTTGCTTCATCCCAGTGATGAAAAGAGCCTTCACGGCTAAAGTCCAGAGAAAACCAGGCAAAAGAATCGGTTGCAAGAACAATAGGAGCTTCAAGACTGATCAGCACAGCTTCCGGACTGAGAACCGCTCCATAAGGTTTTAGCCGGTCCGCATTGCTGGTTATTCCATGGAGCATAACGAGAACTTCAGTTTTCGCTCCAGCATTTTTTTCAGGGTAACTGATGTAGCCACTTAATGAGGAAAACTGACTTCTTACCCAATGTCGTTTATTGAATTCTTTCATGCTGAAAATTTAAACACACTCATCTTCGTCATGAGAACTGCTGAATTCATATCATTTGCTTATATCCCGGCAATGAAAATTCTATTGGCATAAAAACTGAACTGATATTGATGGAGGAACTTTTATGACGAAGAAAAATCCTATCTATGGCCAGGGCTTTCATCATTTCTCAGATGAAAAAAATTTTTCAAATGATCCCTGGCATGAAAGATATCGCTATGGAAGTCACTACCGCCGTGGACCAAAGATTAGCGAAGTTCAATCAAGCCGGATATGGGAAGATGTCTGCGATGTTCTCGCCAACGCCTTCGATGTGGACGCATCCCAAATGGAAGTTTATGTCGAAGACAATATCGTTTTTCTCTCTGGAAACGCACGCTCTCCGGAAGAAGCTTTACGCGCAGAAAAGCTGGCCTATAGTGTTTTCGGAGTTGAAAAGGTAAGAAATCAATTGCACGTCATGTATGATCAGAAAAGTTTCAGCTGATTCGAAAAATTTTTCAAAGGACGATCAATTTCAGCCGTCCAGCTTTTATCGTCTTTTTGTGAATGCAAAAGTTCCAGCAATTGAGCTTCTTTCATTGCCGGGTCCAACCAGTCATTAAAACTCTCTTCAGAAAGAAAGATAGGACTCCGGTCATGTCCCGCTTTCTCAATGAATGCAAGCGGAGGTCTGGTAATGATTGTAAAACTTTCCAGAATTTCGCCTGAGTGCTTGTCCACCCATTGATCCCAAAGTCCTCCCGCGTAGAGGACATTTCCATTTGATTCGGAAAACTTCACCATATTTCCCGCGAACTCATTTTCATAAATCGGTTCAATAAAACTGTTCAAAGGAACAAGACATCGTTTCGTTAGGAAAGGAATTCTCCATGTGTCTTTTTCAGTAATAGTTTCCACTCGCGCATTATGAGTGGCAAAGGAAACTTTTTTGGTTTTCGACCATGAAGGAACCAGACTGAAGGACATCTCTTTCAGGGCAAGTGAATCATCATTCTTCAGCAGTACGAGTGAATTGGTGTAAGGAAGAACTCTTTTTTCAAAGAAAAAATCTTCATCGCTCTCACCATTGATAAGTTTTGCAAAACTTTTTGAATTAAATTTAACTTCGAACTGAGCGCACATGCAAAATCCCTGACAGAAACGATAAACAATCCTGCCGATAGTTTTTATAAAATATTTATAACATACACCCTGAAATTAAAATGAGAAAATTCCCCTGATGAAGAAGAAAACCCGGGGAAAAATAGAAATCGGAACTTCCGGCTGGAGCTATAAGCACTGGAAAGGAAATTTTTATCCGGCCGACATTAAGGATTCTGAAGAATTACCTTTTTATCTGAAACACTTTCGATCAGTTGAAATCAACAGTTCGTTTTATCATCTCCCGAAAGCTGAAACATTCGCCGGATGGAGAAAAAAAACGCCCAAGGATTTTATCTTTTCCGTCAAAGCCAGCCGCTACATCACTCATATGAAAAAACTTAAAAATGATGAAGGTGGCCTGGAACATTTTCTGGATCAAGCTTCAAAGTTAAAAGAAAAACTAGGACCTGTTTTGTTTCAGCTTCCCCCTGGCTGGAAAGTAAATCTGGAAAGGCTTGAAGAATTTCTCTCTCAACTTCCCGAAAAATACCGCTACACATTTGAACTCAGAAATCCAACATGGTTCACACAGAAAGTTTATGATTTACTTCACAAATACAACTGTGCTCTTTGCATTTACGATCTCGACCATTTTTTTTCACCAGTCAAAGTAACCGCTGATTTCGTCTACATCCGTTTTCACGGGCCTGATTCAAAGTATGCAGGAAACTATTCCAGACGTTTCCTGAAATCCTGGGCCACTAAAATTAACAAATGGAGAGATGAAGGAATAGATGTGTTCGTGTATTTCGACAATGATCAATTGGGGTATGCAGCTTTCAATGCACAAACGCTCATTGATTATGTCAGTTAAGGCACCGGCCTTGCACTAAAAGTGAATGATGCTTTCACCAAAAAAGCTCTCTGAAATAAATGGAGGTTATATGAACATCAAAAAAATTCTACTTCTCTCAGCGACATTGGTTTTAACTTCAACGGCTTTTGCTAAGACTAAAGCAAAGTCTGTGGAGTGGACTAAAGAAGATCGTGCAAAAATGGCAGAGATGCATACTAAAATGGCCGATTGTCTCAAATCAGATAAAGATATCAATGAATGCCATAAAGAAATGAGAGATTCTTGCAGTGAAATGGGTGTAAACTGTCCAATGATGGGAAAAGATAAAGGGATGATGATGAAGCATTCAAAAGGCAAGGCTAAAGCTGCGGCAGNNATGATCCAAGCACTACAGGTGAAGAGGGACAAAAACAGCATCCATAAGCTTTTAGTTCACTTTACTTTAAAGCTGGCGACTATTAAGCTTTTATTATGAAAACAATTTTAAAAGTATTCGCCAGCTACAAAATGTTTATTGTCCTGATTTTGGGATTTGCCTCCGGGCTCCCTCTAGCGCTGACCGGAGGCACACTCCAGGCGTGGATGAAATCAGAAAACATCAGCCTTGGAACAATCGGATTATTTTCGCTTGTCGGTCTTCCCTATTCCCTGAAATTTGTCTGGTCGCCAATCATGGACCGCTATGTTCCTCCTCTTTTTGGAAGAAGACGCGGATGGATTTTTCTGACGCAAATTGGTTTGATCGGCTCCATTATAGTCATGGGAATGTGTGATCCAAAAGTTTCACTCCAAAACATTGCCATCTTTGCTTTGTTTGTTTCTTTTTTCAGCGCGAGTCAGGATATTGCTATCGACGCCTATAGAACAGAAGCAGTTCCTGAAGAGGAATTGGGAGCGGCTGCCAGTATCTATATCATGGGTTACAGAATTGCGATGCTTGTTTCCGGCGGAGTTGCTTTGGGCCTCGCAGAAAAACTTCCCTGGTCGACAGTTTACTACATCATGGCCGGATGTATGGCCGTTGGTTTAATTGCCAGCGTTTTTGGTCCTGAACCCATCGTCAACGAAGCGGCTCCAACTTCAATTGCCGATGCAGTCTATAAACCATTCGTTGAATTTTTCAGCAGAAAAGGAGCCATCGAAATGCTCATTTTCATTTTGATTTATAAGCTGGATGTAGCGTTTGCCATGGCCTTCACAACTCCTTTTATGATGGACCTCGGCTTCACAAAACTAGAAATTGCCGCCGTTTTAAAAGGCGCCGGTTTGATCGCCACGATCGTAGGGACGCTTACTGGCGGGGCGCTGATGCTAAAATGGAGTATGAAAAAATCTCTTTGGATTTTTGGTATTGTCCAGGGGATTTCTGGTTTAACTTTTTATCTTCTTGCTCACGCCGGACATAATTATCCACTTATGTGGGCCTCAATTATTATCGAAAACATTTGTTCAGGTCTCGGAACCGCTGCCTTCTCAGCTTTCATGATGAGCATTTGTGATAAACGCTATACGGCGACTCAATACGCTCTTCTGACCAGCTTTATGGCCCTCACCAGAATTCTTGTACAAGCTCCATCCGGTTTTTTACAAGAACGCGTTGGTTGGGAATGGTATTTTATTATTTCAATCCTGATTGCGATTCCTGGACTTCTGCTTCTGACTAGATTTGATAAGTGGCAAGTTCATCATCAAGAAAAAAAGACTGCATAAAAAAAAAGGTGCCCGTGGCACCTTTTTTATTTTAGATTGAAAAAATCCCACATCACATCATTGGCAGAGACAGCTTGGGAAGGTTTCTCACCTTTACTCTCTCTGATTTTTTCTCCGCCTGGCCAGGAATGCCCTCCGGTTTCAGTTACACACAACTGCACGTGTACATTGTCTTTGCAACCACTGTAAAGATCACACCAGGCTCCGTTTTTTTCCAAAACGCGTTTGGGTTTATTGTTGCAGCCGTTGAACTTAACCCATTTTTCAATTGTCGCCGGGACAGAAGTGAAATTGGAAACCATACTCTTGTCGTTAAAAGCGTTTTCTCCCGCTCCACCGTTGTATAAAACATGGTCATCATTTTTGGCGTGAATATGCAGAATAGAAATAGGTCTGGAAGGTTTGCAAGAAGTTGTGTTGTCAGTTCCTGCCACAGAAGCAATTCCGGAAATCACATCAGTGAGTTCACAAGCTAGCCGATAGCTCATCATTCCGCCGTTACTCATCCCTGTTACGTAAATTCTTTTTTTATCGATATTATAGTCCGATTGAAGTTTTTCAATCATCGCCTTAATAAAACCTACATCGTCACTGTTTGTATCGCGGCCCTTGCCACAACATGTTCCAGCGTTCCAGGTCGCAAGCTTTCCCCCAAATCGTGAGTAACCATTTGGGAAAGCAACGATAAAACCTTCCGATTCTGATTTAGAAATCTGGTGATAGAATTTTTCATCCGCTTGAAAGTTCATATCACCTCCGCCGCCGTGAAGAGCAATAAGCAACGGCACTGCTTTTTCCTTTTGATAGGAAGCCGGGACATGGACTTTAAAATTTCTTGTCGCTCCATTCACTTCAATGGATGATGCTGATTGATTGTTGTTTTTTCTCTCACGTCGTTCTGCAATCTTTGCGCGAATGCGGTCTCTAAACCGTCCTTCGGCCAGAGCATTGCTTGAAAAAATAACAAGAAGAATAAGAGAGTTCTTCATTGGCGCCCCCGAAAATCATTAAACATTTTTCTTTCAATTAAGCTTAATGAAAAACGGATTTCCGCGCAATGGTTCTAAAACTGCCCCATCGTCATACCACTCAGCTGGACAAAGATTTTTCCACTCAGAGGATCCTGGCCGTAAGCCGTTTCAAACTCAGCAGGCAGAAAATTTCTTGTCACTGAGCCCCCCAGTCCGAGTTTTGCTTTGGATGTTTTGAAGAGATCATAGGTGTACCCCACGGTCGCCGCAGTGACCCACTTCACATCAACATTGGGAATAGCTAATTCGCTTCCGCTTCGCTCAAGTGTTTCGAAACGTCCCCAGACATTGTGGGGAAGTTCATTTAGTGTGATTAAGAATTCATCCCCAAAACTTCTGAGTTTTGAAATGCGATCGTAGAAATTGGTCATGCCGAAAATAAATGTGTTGTGAAAAGTAAAACCGCGATCAGATTTTAAATGAGCAAAGACCGATGCAGAATAGCGGTTCACTTTATCAATATCAGGTTGGTCATGTTCGGGATGTTTAACTGTCGCAAAACTCGCCATCGCATAAAGATTTTCTGAATACTCATAAACGAATCGCATTGCTGAAGAATCCATTTTTCCAATAGGCAGATCGGTTTTAGTCGGCTCAGGCTCTTCACCATGAAAAGCAGAAGCTTCAAGTGTAAATTGATAAACACGTAAGGACGCTCCAAGCACTGTGCTGGAGATGTGGGCCACGTCCTGACCGACATGATGTCCAAGTGGGGCATCTGGATTAATCATTCCCGTCACCCTGTGCATGAAAGCAATCGGGCCTTCTGTTGTCTGCCCTCGGGGAGAAAAGTAGACTTTAAAATGATCCTTGCCTCCCAGGCTGACCGTATCTGAAAGCGTAAGGCCCATCAGTGGAGATGAATGGGGATGTTGACCATCAATATAGGGAGCTCCGTTTTTTCGCTCTTCACCGATTTGCAAAAGAAGAGGCGCTCCTTGTTCGGGAAACGTCCACTTTTCAAAAGTCAGCATGACATCGAGATTTATATATTGAAGATCACCCACAGAGGATCCGACATCTGCCATCAACATGTTTGGGGCATAGAATTGATTTCGCCCACGATCCCCTTCGACTTTTGGCTGCGCCAAAAACGCATTTCCATGAACCATCCACATTTTCATCGGCATGCCCGACATCGCTAACGGAGAACATCCACCTGTTTCATAATCAAAAACTTTCATGGCATCGCAGTCAGATGGAGTCATTTGAGCGAACGCAGTGGATGAAAAAAGCAGGACCATACAGAGACTAATTTTAAGTTTCATGATGACTCCAGTGATTAATGATAAACAGAATTGTAGGATTCTTTCAAACGGCCCAGATCGAGCTTTTGCATATGCAGAACTTCCTGCATGACCTTTTCAGATTTTCTTGCATCTGGATCTGTCAGCATTTCATTCAGAGCGCGCGGAACAATCTGCCATCGCATTCCAAACTTATCGACGAGCCAGCCACATTCAACTTTTTTTCCATCTTCAGAAAGCCTTTCCCAGAAATAGTCAATTTCTTCCTGAGTATCACATTGGACCATGAGAGAAAGCGCATCTGTAAATTGAAAATGAGGACCGCCGTTGATAGCGAGATATTTTTGATCATGCAGTTGAAAATGAACAGTTCGCACACTGCCCGGAGGGCCACTCGGTTCATTTTCTCCACAATAAGTGGTCGCAAGAATTTTGCCGACTTTAAAAAGTGAGCAATAAAATTTCACTGCTTCTTCTGCTTGATTATTGAACACCAGACACGTCGTTATCTTTTGCATAGAAAACTCCTATGGATACTTTCGAGGCCGGCGTTAGTGTGGAATAAAAAAAAGAAAAAAAAAAGGGCCCTGGTGACAAATCAGGGCCCGTCTCTTACGTTTAACAAGAATGAAAAGAATGTTTTTTAGCTTTACCTTAGTTACTGCTATAAATTTAAGCTGGCGACCTTAGTCTCGAGAAAAGACAGTAGCATCTGTTTCTCATTTTACCCCCTCCGTTCTCTGAGTTACTGGTATGAACTAAGGATCGCACTCCAGAAGGGACTTCACTCTGATTCATCTCAAGAACAAAAATGATTTTGAATCATGGAAAATAGGCTAATACAGCTTAGCTTAGTGCCGGGTAATCCGTATATCCACTGGCTCCGTCAGCATAGAACGTTGAATAATTCGGTTCATTCAATGGAGCATTTTTGGAAAATCTTTCAACAAGATCGGGATTGGCTATGAATTGCACTCCCCAAGCCACTGCATCAGCTTCACCTTTTTCAATTAAGGCTTCCGCCTGTTCACGTGACATTTTTTCATTGGCAATCAGGACTCCCCCGAAGCGTTTTTTTATTTCTGCGCTCAGGCTGTCGACACCAGAATATTCGCGTGTGAAAATGAAGGCAACTTTACGTTTTCCAAGTTGCTCGGCCACATAGCCAAACGTTTCAAGTCTGTTTGAATCATGCATGTCATGCGAGTCTCCACGAGGGGCAAGATGCACGCCGACTCGTCCTGCTCCGAAAACTTCTATCGCTGCATCGACGACTTCAAGGAGAAGACGCGCGCGATTTTGAATCGAACCACCATAAAGATCTGTTCTCTTATTCGTTCCATCCTGAAGAAACTGATCAATCAAATACCCATTGGCCGCATGGATTTCGACTCCATCAAATCCTGCCCGTTTGGCATTCTCCGCGCCTTTTTTATAATCGGCGACAATACCGGGTATTTCATTTGTCTCAAGGGCCCGTGGAGTCACGTAAGCTCTTTCAGGTCTAAGCAGTGAGACGTGGCCTTTCGGTTTAATGGCCGATGGAGCCACCGGCAGCTGGCCGTTTAATAATTCCGGATCAGAAATTCTTCCGACATGCCATAGCTGCATAAAAATTCTTCCGCCTTTATCATGAACGGTTTTAGTCGTTTTTTTCCAACCTTCTACTTGTTCTTCAGACCAGATTCCCGGAGTGTTGGCATAGCCCACTCCAGAGGGAGAAACACAAGTGGCTTCTGTCAGAATCAAACCTGCGCTTGCGCGCTGGCCGTAATACTCGGCCATAAGATCATTGGGTACGCGTCCGGCATTCGCTGCACGCGCTCGTGTCAATGGCGCCATGATTATACGATTTGGCAGGATCAAATCACCGACCTTAAGGGAAGATAATAATTTAGTCATAAATATCCTTAAAAAGAATCTGGAGGAGAGGGATGGATTTAAACCACCGAACGGCAGGTTTGCAAGCTGCCTCCCTTGAACACTCGGGCACCTCTCCATAAATGTGTCAATTATTGTTACATTAAATCATACAGGATTTAAATGCAACAATAATTTGCACATTATTAAAGCTTCTGATAACCTCTCCGTATGATTGACACACGCTTTTCTGTATCCATTCAAATTATGATGACGGTCGCCCACCACAAGGACGAGCTGGTTACATCGGAGTTACTGGCCAATGCACTGGATACCAACCCTACCTTTGTCCGCAAGATGGTTTCGCGCCTTGTAGAGGCTGACCTTCTGAACAGCTACAGAGGAAAAGGCGGTGGCATTGAATTAGCACGAAAGCCTAACCAGATTTCCCTCAATGATATCTACATCGCCAGCACTAACGAGAAAAAATTAATCAATGTACACAACAAGCCTATTGTTAAAACATGCGAAGTCAGCTGTTGTATCAAGTCAGTCTTGAATAACCTTGTCGATGGAATTGAAACCTCCACTCAAAGCTATCTCGCGAAGAAAACACTTCATGATTTAATGAAACAGGTTTAATCAGCTGTTTCTATACATCCTTCTTATTAATTGTTGATTTGAATAGCGGCGGTCTTTAGCCCCGGTTCCTTTCAAACTGAAAGATTTTTCTTTATAGTTTTTTTTCTTTTTCCATTTGCGGTTGTCGTACGGACGGCTTTTCTTTTTTTCTTTCTGTTTCTTTTTTTCCCAAAAGAATTCTACCGTCTCCTGCCCTGAAACGCGGGAGCCGGGTTGAACACTTCTAAGTTCACTATAGTAAAAACTGAGTAACCCAATAATAAATTTTCTGATGAGCATTTGCCCTCGCCTGCACAAAAGTAATAAACGAAATAAAAATGATTGCAGAACGTGAAATGTTCATGATGAAAGCTCCATTAAAAAAAAATTGGATAAAGGCAAATAGAAATGTAAGGCGGGATTAGATATTCATAAGCTAGATTTTGCCACACTTTAAATTATGAATCAATGGATCTGAAAAAATGCCATCTCCCCCTTCAGACTGACTTTTATTTAGAAGACTTAGCTTTTCGCAACGAAAAACCCTTTGCACATTTTCCCTGAAAAAAGCGAGGTTTTTATGCAGGAAATACATGCACTCAGTATTATTCAGCCTTCTGGTGAACTTATTGTCCGAGGAAAGAAGAATGTCGAAAATCGTGAATGGAAAACTAAAAAACGAGGCTTCATTGCCATTCATGCATCTTCAAAATTTGACCGCAACCGATACAGCTATTTCGATGAAAATTATAAAATCCCCATCGATCCGGATGAGGTCGATTACGGGGCCATTATCGGTTTTGCCGAAATCATAGATGTCATCCAGGAAGAAGATGTCACACGGGCCACGCTGAAATGGTTTGAAGGTCGATATGGTTTCGTTCTGAAAAATATGATCAAACTTCCTAAAGCGGTTCCCATCCGGGGCTCAATGGGATTATGGAAACTTTCTGGAAAAGAGCTTGAAAAATGTTTGCAGCAATTACCTCCGGCCCAAAGAAAGATGGTCCGGGAAAATGTTCTGCAATGACATTCATAATTTTTTTCAATTGGAACTGATCTTATTTTTTTGAAAAGCTCATCTGATGAAATGGATGAGCTTCTGTCTTCTTATTATTGGGCTGACCGGATGTTATGAGACCCGCGAGCGGTACGGAGGGAGCAGTATTTCACCGATTTCTACAAATGACGTTTTTGAAGTGACTTGTCCTTCCCTGACGGCCGGTGAAGTCGTGATCACCGGAGGAGTTTTCTCTCCTTCAACTGAAACGATTCTGCAATACGATGTTGTTAAATGGAACAATACAGATACTGTTTCCCATACAGTGACGAGCGGAACGACTTCTGCAAGGTCAGATGTTTTTGATATTGTACTCTCTCCCGGACAGCAAAGATGTCTGCGTTTTTTGCGCACGAGAAACTATCCCTACTTTGACAGCCTCTATACAGAGATCAGAGGGGAAATCAGTGTTCGTTGATTGCTTGTGATCATTTGCGAAGAATCCACATTTTTCCAAATCCATTCCACAAAACCTTTTTTTCTTCGATTGAAAAACCAAGGCGAAGAATTTCTGATTCAGGATCGCGGTTTAAATGACAATTCCCCGCCATATGCTTCCAGACTGGAGTCAGGTGATCCTGAAGCCACCCTGCAACCGGCGTCTTTCGTTTTACATGTTCGAGCAGTAAAAATTGTCCACCCGGCTTGAGCACGCGATACACTTCTTTCAGAGCCAGGTTCGGATCTGGGATGGAACAAAATACAAGTGTGGCCGCCACTGTATCAAATGATTCATCTGCAAACTGAAGAGATTGAGCATCGCCATTTTCAACGTGGAGATGAAATGTTTTTTCTTTCTTCAACGCGCTTTTTCTCATTGATTCATCAGGCTCGATCCCTGTGTACTCAACGTTTTGAGGAATGAAAGCAAAATTCAGCCCCGTGCCTGCTCCTATCTCGAGCGTTTTGCCGCGAGCGTGAGACAACAGTTCCGAGCGAAGTTTTCCGCGGGTAAATTTCTCACCGGTAGACATAATTAAATCATAAATTGTTCCGTTCATTGTGACAGTGTAACCCGAAAAATGCTAAAATTGATACTGAGGATTTTGTTATGAACAATATAGAACTGGTTATTGCTCCAAGAGAACGCGACCTCGGCGGCTTTCACGTCCGTCGAGTCCTTCCTTATGCCGCCCATAGAATGGTAGGGCCTTTTATTTTCTTTGATCATATGGGACCTGCTATGCTCGCTCCCGGAACAGGAATGGACGTGAGACCACATCCACATACCGGACTTGCGACCGTCACGTATTTGTTTGAAGGAATCATTCGTCATAAAGACAGCCTGGGCTCAGATCAAAATATTATTCCCGGTGACATCAACTGGATGACAGCTGGAAAGGGAATTGTTCATTCTGAAAGATCGCCGGATGAATTCAGAAAAAGCGGCGGAACTGTCAATGGCATTCAGCTTTGGGTGGCCTTGCCGGATGAATTCGAGGACACCGATCCCACTTTCTTTCATCATCCAGCCTCTACCCTCCCCGAATTCTCTATTAATGATGTGAAGATAAAACTTCTTCTTGGAAAAGCGTTTGATCGTGAAAGTCCCGTCAAAATTCATTCGCCGCTTTTCTATCTCGATTTAAAAATGCCCGAGGGTTCTTCCCTTAAGTTTCCTGCTCATGGCGAAGCTGCGGTTTATGTCGTCGAAGGAAAAGTTAAAGTTGATGATAAAGAGACAGAGGAATGCACTATGGCCGTCATCAAAAAATGCCGGCAGATCAATCTGGAAGCTCTCAAAGAATCTCGAGCGTTGATCATTGGAGGCGAACCCGTCGGTGAACGTTTTATTTTCTGGAATTTTGTAGCCAGTTCAAAGGCCAGACTTGAAGAAGCCAAATCAGCGTGGAAGTCGGGTCCAGGGTCAGAACGCTTTCCAAAAATCCCAACAGATCATGGCGAATATATTCCTCTTCCACCTGAACTGAGCAATCCCAAAGGGACGCCTCTTTAATAAATCAGTCAATACTGATTAACAGCAGCTTAAATGAAATGATTAATAACCATCAATTAAAAAAATCTTGGCGTTTTCGAAATTTACTTTTTCGATCGCCGCAGTTTCTTTGCACTTGATGGTAAATTCAGGACCTTTCGCATCGATGGTAAAGACATCGCCTGTCACTCTCATTAATCCACGCCTTTCGAAGTCGCGTGCATTTTTAATGATAACAGTGTCGCCTTTCTTCAATTCTTCGAGATTAGTAATAATCTTCATGATTTCTCTGATGCTCCTAAAAAGATCGAATGATCTAGAGGAGAAGAATATATCGCATGAACAAAGCAGAGCTCAAGAGAGAAATTTTTCTTTCTTGTTTTTTTAATAAAAAAAGCCCCGGAAAAACCGGGGCTAAATCAAAACACACGAAAAAATGTCGGGGAATTTTTATCAAGTTTTACGCGGCTTCACTCTCAATTTTTTGCTGTTAAAGCTTTACTCATTGGGGGAGCTTTGGAGAGATATTAGCAAGCGTTAAAACCGTTACTCATTCTATCTTCGAGAACCGTCCTAGATCTCGAGAAGGAGCTTCTGAAAAGTCTCATTCTCATTTTACCTCCTTGGTTCCTTTCTCAATATCAGTATCGGTCTACAGGATAAATTTTGATCTGATTTATCTCAGGAAAAAAAATGTTTTTGATACATAGTGAAGTGAATTGATCAAAAAAGAAAAGCCCCGGTTTTATCCGGGGCTTTTCTTACGTACGAAACATTGAATGAATAGAAAACGCCAATTATGCGAGGGGATTTTTAAGGGTCTGGCAATTCCGCACCTCATTTGATCGTTGATTGCTCTATCGGAGCTTCGATTGTGTACGATTGCGAGACTGACTTAATGTTCCCCTCTGTTCCATGGTGGGATTGGTGGACCCGACCTTGTTCTGGAGAACAAGCTACGAAACTTTCTCGTTCTCACTGTACCTCCTCGGTTACATTTCTTGAATACAGTATCGGTGGAATGCGAGGATTTGAATCTGATCTATCTCAGAAAGAAAAATGTTTGTGATTACCAATTTGCAGTTTATTATTTTTCTTTATCAATCTCATTTAAAAAGGATTTGAAATGAAATCTCTTTCTCTCGCTCTCCTCCTCGTCGTTCTCTGCTCATGCTCTACTCAGAACTTAAAAATCACAAAAGGAGATGTCAGAACTGTTCCTACATATGAAGGCACCAGCCATTTTATTTTCTGGGGTATTGGACAGGAAAAATTAATTAACCCGCACGAAGTATGCGGGGACAAAGCAGTCGCTCAAGTTGCAACGAGAACGTCTTTTCTGAATGGTCTTCTTGGTGGATTGACCTGGGGAATTTACTCTCCAAGAGATTACGTTATTTATTGCGAATAATTTTATCCAAAAAAAAGGCTCCGTTGTCGGAGCCTTTTTATGAAAAATTCAACAAGGTAAGTTTGGGACGTTTCAAATCGTAATCCAGATGAGCAAGCTCAA
Organism: Bacteriovoracaceae bacterium UBA6261; assembly: GCA_002440825.1. Lineage (GTDB taxonomy): Bacteria > Bdellovibrionota > Bacteriovoracia > Bacteriovoracales > Bacteriovoracaceae > Bacteriovorax. The sequence continues at coordinate 61,643 of DJVH01000093.1, forward strand.
CCAGCTCTTGCTTTCTTTTAAAAGCTGCAATGAGATTTTCCGGACTGAGTTCCCCATTTCTTTTCAGATCATTGATGATGATCACAAGTAAACTTGAAACAAGTTCATCGGCCTCAAGTTCTCCGACTTTTTCTGAGGCAAGAGAATGAATATTAATAATCGCTTCTGATAAATTCATCCTTCGATCATCTCGAAAAATTCCTGAAAACGAAATTTAATTTTTGTTAAAGCTTCTTGCAAATCTTAAGAAGACTTAGAGAAACGTCGTGCTTAAAGCAAATCAATTCAGACTTAAAATTATTTTGCCAGTCGTTTTCCCACTTTCGAGAGCTTTATGAGCCTCACCAACTCTTACAAAATCAAACAGTGTCGTTGAGGGGCCTTTGATGTTACCGCTCTCAATAAGTGAAATCAGATGATGAGTGGCGAGGGTGAACAATTCTTTTTTATCGAACAAATAAGAAAGATTGAAAGCGATCACGCTCTTGTTATCGCTGGTCATATCGAGGGGATTAAAGCGCGGTGTTTTTAAATACATTCTGATGAGTTTTATCCAATCTACTTTTCCGCCCTGTTTAGGCATCATTGTATGAAAACCATAGACAAGAAGTTTTCCCGAAGAGGCCAGATGATCATAAGATTTTTTCAACGTTTCGGCCCCGTTGGCATCAGCGATGATGTCAAAACCGGCGGGCGAAATTTTCTCCGCTTCTCTCCAGAGATTTTGCGAAGATTTATCAATGACAAAATCAGCTCCTGAAGATTTCACAAACTCCACTTTGTGAGAAGACCCCACAATGCCGGTGACTTCACATCCTTTCCATTTTGCCAGTTGAACGAGTGCGCTTCCTACACCTCCTCCTGCAGAGTGAATGAGAATTTTTGCCTGAGGGGGAACAACAATATTTTGAAAGAGCGCATGGTATGCCGTCAGGTAAACAGCAGGAAAACCTGCGGCCTGTTCAAGGGTGAGGTTTTTGGGAAGAGGAAAAACCAGATCTTCCGTTACACACAAATGAGTTGTGTAGCCCCCAAAACGGGTGACGGCAAAAACACGATCGCCAGGTTTAAACTTGGTTATCTTGCTGCCAGTTTTTTCCACCGTTCCGGAAATTTCGAAACCTGGGGTTATAGGCCATCCTACAAAGTCTTTGGCACTTTTATAGAGTCCCCATCGCACGACAATGTCTGCGTAGTTGACGCCGATAAAATGAACTTTAATCAAAACCTCATTGTCTGCAGGAACAGGATCAGCAAACTCTTCAATTTTAAGGACAGAATAATCACCTGGCTTATGGATAACAATTTTTTTCATTTGTTCATTTAATCAGGTCCTCTGGTTTTGTGCAACTGCACTACCAGAAGTCTGCTGGCACCTTTATAATCGAAGAGCATGTACAAACTTAGAAGTTACCAGCAAGAAGCTGTAGACAATACGATTAAATATTTTCAAAAAAAACGCGATCCCGCGTTGATTGTTCTTCCTACCGGAGCGGGAAAATCTCTGGTTATAGCAGAACTGGCCAGGATAGCCAAAGGGCGCGTTCTTGTTCTGGCGCACGTCAAAGAACTTGTTGAACAAAATCACGCCAAATATACAAGCTATGATCTTGAAGCAGGGATTTTTTCTGCCAGTCTGGGAAAAAAAGACTGGAGTCAAAAAGCGATTTTTGGAAGTGTGCAATCTGTTGCGCGCGCACCTGATGATTTTTTTAATGATTTTTCTTTGCTGGTCATTGATGAATGTCACCGTGTGGACGAAGAGGGCGATACTCAATATCAGGATGTCATTCGCAAACTGCGCGCTCGAAATCCCAATCTTGCCATTTTAGGTTTGACCGCAACTCCTTATCGAATGGGCATAGGTTGGATTTACGAATACTCGCACATCGGTGAACTCAAAACGGAGCAGCCGAAATTTTTCAAACAATGCGTGTATGAACTTCCACTCTCCTACATGATCAAAAATAAATTTCTCACTCAACCTGTGAAAGTTGATATTCCGGTGACGTGTTATGATTTCTCGGAGCTTACTGAGAAAAACCGCATGTACACTCTTTCTGAAGTTGAAGAGCTTTTAAAAAATCAAAAACGACTGACTCCGCTCATTGTGAAAAACATTGTCGATATCACTGAACGCTTTGGCAGAAAAGGCGTCATGATCTTCAGCAGTACAGTCAATCATGCAAAAGAAATTATGGATTATCTTCCCGAGAATGAAGCTCGTGTAGTTCTCGGCGATACTGACATCAGCGAACGGGATCAGATCGTCGAAGATTTTAAGCAGAAAAAATTCAAATACCTCGTGAACGTCTCGGTTCTGACCACTGGCTTTGATGCCCCTCATGTAGATGTTATTGCGATTCTCCGCCCGACTGAATCCAATTCTCTTTATCAGCAGATCGTCGGCCGCGGTCTTCGCCTCGAGCCGGGCAAAACAGATTGTTTTATCCTGGACTATACGGGAATGGGTCATGATATCTATACTCCCGAAATTTCCGACAAACGTCCTTCAAAAGAAACAGTGCCGGTTCTCGTTCCTTGTCCTCAATGTGGTTTTGAAAATAATTTCTGGGGACACGTCGATTACGATGGCGATCTCATTGAACACTTTGGAAGAAAATGCAAAGGAGCTCATCAAGATCCTTTCACAATGAAAATCACTCCCTGCGGTTTTCGTTTTCGGTTTAAATTATGCCACGCTTGTGGACAGGAAAATGATGTTACTGCCAGAGCATGTGATAAATGCAAAGCCGTGTTGATTGATGCCGACGCAAAATTAAAACAGGCCAAGCTTTCCAAAAATGCACACGTCCTCACCCCGGATAAAATTACATTCGAAGAACGCACGGACAAAAACGCCAATCCTTATCTTGAGGTTCGCTATTACGATGCCGACGCACAATATGTGAGCGAAGCGCATTTCTTCAACAATCCTTCTTCGATAAAAAAATTCAATATCAATTTTCTTCGGTCACATCTGAGAAGACCGGAGCTTGCCGTAGACCTGACAAATCCAAAAGAAGTCATTAAATACCAGAAGCTATTGCGCCTCCCCTCCTTTGTCATTGCCCGCAAGCAGGATAAATTCTGGAAAATTACTGAAAAAGTTTTCAGTGAAGAACTTCTCTAAAAAGAAAAGGTGCCACTAGCCCTCTTGCTTGTAGTGCTCAAGAAAGTCACCGAAATTGATCAGTGCCGTTTTCAAATCTTCAGCATGAGGAAGAAAAACGATGCGCACGTGATCTGGTTCAGGCCAGTTAAAAGCGCGGCCGTGGACCAGCAGAATTTTTTTCTTATGAAGCAAATCGAGAACTAATTTTTCATCATTCTGAAGATTGAATTTTCTGGCGTCCAGTTTGGGAAAAGCATAAAGCGCGCCTTTAGGTTTAACGACACTTACGCCGGGAATGGAATTTAGAAGTTCTGTGCACAAATTTCTTTGAATAGTCAGTCGACCATCCGGAGCTGTCAGTTCATTGATGCTTTGAAATCCGCCGAGTGCTGTTTGGATGGCATGCTGGCAGGGCACATTCGCACACAAACGCATTGTCGATAAAATATCGAGGCCTTCGATATAACCTTTGGCAGAGGTTAAACTCCCCGACAACATCATCCAACCGACCCGGAAACCTGCGGCCCGGTATACTTTTGAAAGCCCACCGAAAGTCACAGTCAAAATATCTTCTGAGAGCGCTGCTGTGGTTACATGCTGGGTTTTATCATAGAGAATTTTGTCGTAAATTTCGTCAGAAAATAAAACCAGATTATGTTCTCTGCAAAGCTTGATAACTTCGAGAATAAGTTCTTTTGAATAGACAGCGCCGGTCGGATTATTGGGATTGATCAGAACAATGGCCCGTGTCCGCTTCGTGATTTTCTTGCGCATATCACTTATGTCGGGAAACCAGTCGGCATTTTCATCGCAGCGATAATGAACAGCGCGACCTGAGGATAAATTCACTGCCGCCGTCCAGAGAGGATAATCAGGGGAAGGAAGAAGAACTTCATCATCGTCGTTCAAGAGGGCCTGCATTGCCATCACTATAAGCTCGGAAACGCCGTTGCCGATATAAATATTTTCAACATCGATTCCTTTGACACCGTTGTTTTGATAGTCGAGTACGATGGCCTTTCGTGCTGAAAAAATTCCTTTTGATTCGCAGTATCCTTGAGCATTAGGCAAATTCAAAATAATGTCGCGGACAATTTCTTCAGGGACATTAAATCCGAAGGCCGCGGGATTGCCTATATTGAGTTTCAAGATGCGATGGCCTTCTTCTTCAAGACGTCGCGCTTCCTTATGAACAATTCCGCGAATATCATAACAAACATTATTAAGCTTGGACGATTTCAAAATCTGATTCATGCGCACCCCCGACGCAATTTAATCATGATTCCTCCAAAGGTTCCAGTTTTTCTAAGCTCCTTCAATAATCAACACCAGTCTTTTCACTTGTTCGCTCAGCTGCGATGCCTGGGCCGCGAGTTCTGAAGCAGCATTCGCCGACTGAGAGGAAGTTGAACTATTTTGCTGATTCACCTGATCCAATAAACCAATGGCCTTGGTGATTTCATTAACGCCCGATGCCTGCTCCTGACTGGCAGATGAAATCTCTGCAATCATTTTCGAGACTTCATTGATAGAGGCAGCAATTTCGTTTAAAACAATTTCGCTTTCTCTGGCAATTTTAGTACCAGTCTCCACTTTCAATTTTCCCTGGTGAACAAGTTTTTCAATTGAAGATTTTGATGTGACAACAATATCTTCTACGGTCTTTACACTCTTATCGAGCATCTGAGAGATTTCCAGCGCGGCTTTTCCACTCATGGCCGCCAGATTGCCGACTTCTTCGGCCACGACGGCAAATCCTTTCCCCGCCTCTCCGGCACGCGCCGCTTCGACAGAAGCATTGAAAGAAAGAAGCTTTGTCTGGAAAACAATATCGTTAATAACCGTTGTCTTTGCGCCAATGTCCTGAATAATCGCAACGATATTTTTAATTTCGTTATTCATGTTTTCAATCTGATTCATGATTTCTGTATTGCTCACATTGATATCTTCAATGGCCACAATCATCTGTCCGATGACTTCTTTTCCCTTTTCCGCAATATGCAGACTGTCCTGAGAAGATGCGGAAGATTTCAAAGCATTGTCCGCATTGGAATTAATCATGGCGCTGATTTCATCAATCGCTGATGAAGTTTCCTGAATGGAAGAAGCCTGCTCATGTGACGCCTGGGCCAGCTCTTCGGACGTCGAAGCAATCTGAACAGAAGTTGAATTAACCTGTGTTCCGGAATTGTCCAGGCTCGCTACAATTTCATTCAACGTTGAAATGGGTTTTTTGATGATGGCTGCCGCTATTGCAATTCCCAGTGCTCCACCAAGGATAATCGCGATGACAAGAAAAGTTGAAGGTGAAAGATGATTATCACTCTCCTCCATCGCGACAAACTTCTTCAAATCAGTTTTAACAGCAAAGACACCGTGAAGTTTATTATCCGGCCAGTTTTCCATTTTATAGCCAAGAATATCTTTGCCGTTGCTCCATGGACTGGTTTGAGGATCCCCGTGACAAGTCATACAGCCATGATCTTTTTTTAAGCGAACGGGACGGTAAACAGTAATCGCCTTGTCATTGTCATCAATGTACTCAGTGAGAGTTTCATCTTTTAAAAACTTATTGAATACCACCATCTCATCAGACTGCGCCTGGTTTTCTTTTTTGCGCGGCTCATCTGAAAAAACTCTGAACTCATAAAAATCTTTGTCTGCATCTTTCTCTCCGATTTTCATGGCGGCTACGATGGGCACTTGCTTGAGAACAGCTTCTCTGTCTTCCTTATTGATTTCTTCACCAGGCTTATACTTAAGCTTCATGCGTTCGATAATCGGCGGCAATCCTGCCTGTGTGGCCACGTAATGAGTAGCGGCTTCCAGTCTTAAATGAATTGCCCGGGATTTTTCAATAATCCCACGATGCATTTCCTTGTTGTTAAAATAGAGAAATCCACTGATGGCAATGGCAGAGCAAATGAAAATTGCAAGAGAGACAATGGAAAGGATGCGTGTTTTGAAGCTTAATCGACTAAACCAGTTCATTTTTTCTTCCTGAAAATGTTAAAATTGGTTAATTGGTTTTGATGTTAGGTCAATTTATTATCAAGAACAGCGTTGAAAATTGTGCAATCACTTGCAGGTCAAGCAAACTTACCTCAACAAAGAGGACAAGAGTCAATCAGACTATGATGTTTAAATGAAAGCTATTGTTTATGAAATGTATAAGTCAGGCAATAAAGATTTCCCGCGAGTGTTTCTTCCACCGTCGCATCGACCATTTCAGCAACAGTCTTCAGTCTTCTCAAATCCATCGGAGTTGCATTGAGTTTGCAGTTGATGATAGCGGACATGATGACATCGCTGCCTTCTTTTCTGGAAGAAAATTTCACCACACGCTTATCTGTTTCTGAATCTATCAACAGCATTTGATAAAACATCGAACGGATCAGACATTGAAATACGTTTTGATCAACGGAAATGGCCAGATCCGGATTCAGTGCATTGATAATTTCCATTTTAATAGGAAAGAGAGTTTTGCTGATGCAATCGTTAAGCTCTTGAAGAGCGATCGTTTCAACAAAAAATTTCTCTTTCTTTAAAGGAACTGCAGGATGATTGCTGTCTGAATAAGGAAAGGCAAAAATATAAATACGCTCGTCTTTGGGACTATTGATGGAAAATTGTCGGATCCATTTGAACTCTCCACTGCCCAGAAGATATTTTAAATCCAGTAAAACGAATTCAGCTTCTCCGCGTTTAAGCTTTTTCATTTCCGCTCTATATCTCTGCATATCAAAAGGATGAACAAGCTCATAAGAGTGACGGGAAATAAGTTCTTCGCGATTGTATCGCAGGAGTTCCGCCATCGCAGGATTGCAATAATTTCCTTTGCCGAAAATATCAAGCGCAATGAAAGGAATGTCGGAGTTGGAGAAAATATCAATTTCTGCCAGGTTGTTCAAGGCCTGAGCTGCACGAAGATCGTAAAGAAAAAGGACATCGAGAGAAATGGAAAAAAAACCGGCCAAATCAATTCCGTGTTGAATTGAAATATTTGAATCTTCTTTGATCCAGGATGAAACCGCTTGTTTGGAAATATCAATTTCCCGCGCCAGCTGCGTAGGCGTCAACTTATGCTTTTCCAGAAGAAAAAGAAGATTGGATTTGAAATAATTTTTTTGCCCTTGTTTCATGGTGGCTTATTTTAACAATCACGGTTTTCTTCATCACTGCACGCTATGTTAAAAAAGAAAAGGCCCCAAACTCTGGGGCCTATGCTCTATGATAATTGAATGTAAGTTACTGTTAAAAAAACTCCAATTCGCAAAGGCCGTCAAAAACAACTCTCATTGTGTATTGATGTGTTGCTCATAGCGAGCGCGAGAGTGTTAGATCAGGCAGATAAACTTTCGCAACTTATTCCTGAGGTTCGCGTCCTAGCCCTCGAGAATAAGCTTCTGAAGAATCTCATTCTCATTTGACCTCCTGTTGTTGGTAGGTTCCTTTCTCAAATACAGTATCGTCCCGTTGGAAAATTTTCGTTATGATTTGAATCAGGAAGTTAGATGTTTGTAGGCATCTTTTTTATCAGACGCTTTACCTTTATTTCATTTCCTGCGCTTTTGTAGAAGGAATGACAAAAGAGACACTGCCAACTTCTTTAACTTTTGATTTGATGACAAATTTTAAATCCACATTTTTTGGATTCTCGACAATAACCCAGCGTTGAACAACTTTTAATGAAGGGATGTAAAATGGACGCAGAAGATGTCCTTCAGGCAATGACTCCTGAAATTCAGCTTTGTTTTTTGAATCGATAAGCTCTTTGACTCCAGCCGCTGTCAGTGCGCCCGCTGCAAGGGATAATCCGACCACAGAAGTTGTATTGTTTTGTGAAAGACCACCGACAGCAATGCCGGCCGCTGCGATACTACCAAAGAAAATTTCTTTGTTATAATCTGATACACTTTTTTCCAACTTGCAGGCATCAATCCAGGCATTCATTTTTCCACCAACTAAAACTGAAGCAGAAGACGTTGGATCTTCAAGAGTGACTGAATCGATATCGATCCAGACCGTTGACGTATTCTTCAGTGAAATTTGATAAAGCTTTATCGTGTCAGAACTGTAAGTTGAATCTTCATTCACTGTTGCGCTTAGAAGATTTGTATTGAGATTTAAATCACTCCCAGGCATTGTCGAAGCACAGGAAGTAAGAACAAGAGCAGCTAGAATCAGAATGTATGATTTCATTTTTTCACCTTGAAAGGGAGTTGGTTATTTTGAACAGATAATGTCTCTTTCCGAACAAGCTTTGAACTTCTTCTGGCATTTGCTTAAGACATTATTGCGTGCGCGAGATTCAGAAGCATCCTGATCTGAAAAAGATTCGTTTTGAAAAGTGATCTGACATTTATTTGCGCCTTCGAGGCCAATTTTTCCTTTCTTAAAAGAAAGGTTCAATTGTGGAGTGCCCACACTGCTTTTGCCTGCTTCATAACCGGCCTTATAGCCCCGCTGAGCAGTTTCTACATCTTTATCCGGACAAAGAGTCGCGAATTGTCCCATGGCCATCAATCGTCCCATTTTTGCATCATTCATTCCTTTTTCATAACCTGCATTTTCAGTGCAGTTTTGTGCGCGGAAGGCTGCGCAACCACTTATAAAAAAGAGAAGAAAAAAGGAGAAGAATAATTTTTTTGTCATCATGTCAGTAATGCTAACAGAAACATAAAAAATTTAAATTGAATTTTTCACATCGACATTGTCTGGACACGCTTTCAAATGTCTTCAGAAGTTTTTAAGATGAAATCATGATGAAGATCAAACCTTTTTCGATTGGACAAAGAGTAAGCTGGAAATGGGCAGGCGGTACCATAAAAGGACAAGTGCTTAATGCCGAGTAATTCACTCAATATTTCCCACGCTTCTCCATCACTTTATCAAGAATGGAAGGATACATGATAAAGGCAATTCCAAAGATCAGATGAGCAACCCAATCCCACACCATAGGTATATTGTGATTCCACAAATCAAACCCATGAATTCCTTTCATCAAATAAGGAATGAGAACGTATGGTCCGATCATGGCAAGAACACCAATTCCTAATCCAAGCATGAGCGCTTCGCCTTTTGTTCTCACTGCTAATTTCGAAGCGAGAACTCCATAGAGAATTCCCCATAACAAAGCAGGTCCGAGTTGGTGAAGAACAACTCCTATGACAACGGCGGTGACATTGTTTTCCTGTAAGGCCCCGTCGCCAACAGCGAGTGAACCGATCACCTGCACTGGAAAAAGCGGACTAATTCCCTGAAAAGCAAAAACAATCATCATCGCAACAATCATAATGAGGCCAGCCACCTGTCCGGTGAGAATGCCCGACCACAATTCTGATTTTGAAATACGCCGTTTCCATTCAAAAGGGCGAATATCCTGATGTACTGTCGTGTTCATAATCTCCTCCTGTTTCCTTTTTACCTGAATAAATTGCATAAAAAGTGCCACGCTCACTGCTCTACACAGTTTTTAAATACAACACATTCAAAATGCCGATGTTTATTTACTCATCACTAGCATTAAAATTTTTTAAAGAGGTGCCCAATGAATGATTTAAAAATGACATATCTCTTTCACAAACCAGTAGAGGAAGTTTTTGATTATTTCACCAGACCGGAGTTATTTGAACTTTGGGGAGCGCCGGATGGGATGACCCTCAAAGTCCATCACATGGATTCTCGTCCCGGCGGCAGTTACTCTATGACTCACACGGGACCGGATGGAGACTATCAATGTAATGGAACTTTTAAAGAATACATTCCCAATAGAAAACTTGTTCAGATGGACAGTGTACTCGGGCCTGACGGAAATGCTTTTTTTCATGATCTGGAATGCATTACTGAATTTGAAGACGATGAAGGTAACACAAAAGTCACTGTGACTCAAAGAGGCTTCACCGATGAGAAAACTGTTCAGGAATGCAAGCAATCCTGGGAACAATGTTTTGCGAAGTTAGAAGCGATTTTCATAGAAAGCAACTTTCCCGAATATGAAGCTTCTGTTTAAAGTCGTTCCGCCGCGCAATTGAGGTTCCCGAAAAAGAGTTTGTGGTGTATACTCACTGAGTGAGTTTCAACAAAAAACTATTTTTACTTTTATTGTCGATTTATTCGCTGCTGAATATTTCTATTCAAGGGCATAGCTTTGTCTTTGAAAGTAACGGCACAGCAAAGACAGAACTGAAAAAAGTTTTCTTTGGAGCCGCGACAACACAGTCACTTCAGCGCAATGATCATAAAGAAAAACGTCAGGCAAAAACTTATGCGCCAGAAATTCTTTTTTACAGTACACCTCAATTAACCAGATTTTTCTTTACGACTTTCTCCCAACAAATTCCTTCTCTTATCTTTTCTGCTGCTGATTCATTCTCCATCAGCAACCGGCCGCGCGCTCCTCCTGTCTAAACCTGAAAGAAAAAAAAGATATTTAACTTACGCCTTACCGTTCTCCGGATGAGTGCGTCTTTTTTCAGGAATTTTTTATGGAACCTAATAGAAATGACAATGATGATAAAATCACTGAACGAAATAACAAACAGGCCTTGAGAGTCATGCTGATTTTTGCGGCCATGTTGATCTTCGTAGTCGGTTACGCTCTCTACACAAAATAAACTTTAAGGATAAGTATGCAGACACATCTACTGGAAGATATCGGCAAATCCGTCATCGCAGCAGGCGCCATTGGTGTGCCTGCATACTATTTAAAAATCCCCCTCATTCTCGCTTATATAGCAGGAGGGATTCTCATCGGACCCAATTTGGGTTTTGGCTTTATCCGCGAACACGATTCGATCGCAGGAATTTCGGAAATCGGGCTTGTCCTGCTGATGTTTATTCTCGGTCTTGAAATTAACTTAAAAAAACTTTTTGAGATGGGGCGGGCCGTTCTGTTCACCGGGGCCATACAGATAACCGGGACGCTACTCCTTAGTCTCGCTGTTTTCTCTACAATTATTTTTTCACAATTTAATTACGAAGTTGTTTACGTTGCTATCGCACTTACCCTCTCTTCCACTTTGATTGTTGTGAAAATTCTCTCCGATGAAATGGATCTGGACTCGCTTCCTTCTCGTATAACACTCGGGCTGTTGATTCTGCAGGATTTTTTTGCAGTAGCTTTTCTGGCGATTCAACCGAATCTTTCGAATATCGACAGCTCTTCAATTCTCATATCAATGGCCCGGGTTCTTACTCTTATTCTCGTCAGCTGGCTCTGTGCCCGTTTTTTACTTCCCGCACTACTAAAAGCTGTTTCCAAACATTCCGAACTCCTTTTGATTCTGGCCATGGCCTGGTGTTTTGCGATGTGTGGGTTTGCCAATACACTTCATCTTTCGATGGAAATGGGCGCCCTTATCGCGGGTATTTCCATTGCCTCTTTTCCGTACCATCTCGACGTGGCCGCGAAGATTATCAGCTTGAGAGATTTCTTCATCACACTCTTTTTTGTGTCTCTTGGTTTGAAAATTCCTCTTCCTCACGCCAGTACAATTCAACTTGCGGCCTGGATGACTCTGATGGTTTTTGCAACAAGAATTCTGACAATCTTTCCCACTCTTCACCGACTGGGATTTGCCAACAGAGTCAGTCTTCTCACAGCAATCAACCTCTCTCAGATTTCGGAATTTTCTATCGTCCTGGCGTCTCTGGGGTTGGGGTACAATCACATTTCAAAAGATCTTCTGGTCAGTTTTATTCTGGCCATGATTTTAACCGCATTGATTTCCTCTCTCCTCATTCCAAGAGCGCATCAAATATATAAACTCATCAATCCATTCCTCATGTTCATTGGTTTTAAAGATACACTCCAGACAAATGGCGAAGAAGCGCATACGCCAAAGAAAAAATCCATTGTCATGCTTGGATTTTACAAAGACAGCAGTTCACTTCTTGTAGAAATGCAAAAAAATCTTTCTGATGAAATTCTCTCTCGCCTGATGATTGTGGATTTTAATCCCGAAGCCAATTACACTTTAAGAACAAAAAACGTCCAGACTGTTTTTGGAGACATCAGCAATCCGGACACTCTTAAAATGGTCCAGATTGAAAATGCGGACATTGTTATCTGTACGTTGTCAGACCGTGTCCTCAAGGGCACAACAAATGCAAAATTACTGTTCCAGATAAAAAAGATGGTTCCTGAAGCAAAGATCATTCTCACTTCCGAAAGTGTAGACCAAGCTCTGGAACTTTACTCTCATGGCGCAAGCTATGTCTATGTTCCAAGAGTTCTAGGTGCGAAAACCCTGATGGAAATAATGCAGACATTGACACTTGAAAGCGGAGAACACATCCGCAATAAATCTATTCAGGCCCTGACGGAACGGGGAGAAATTATTCCCTAGTCCATCAGGTCGAGCTGATAAGTATTTTTTATCAAATCGTCTTCTTCCATCCAGGCTTTGCCATGAGAATCTTTTTCGAAGCGCTGGTTGGCCGAATCCCACGAGCCCCAGGAGTTCTGAATCAAATACTTGAGTTTGCCTTTATCGCATTTGTAACCAATCATCGTCACAGCATGAAAACCATGTTTCTTCGTGGTATCGCATGTTCTGGTCTTATTGTAGAAATTATCAGTTGAGTCTTTATCGTAAAAACCTGTACACATCGAGAGACCAACGGCCTTGTTTCCATTGATGCTTTTGAGAGTGTCTTCTTTAAAGTCTTTTCTCATTGAGGCCAGATGTTTCTGGGTTTCGCCAGCATCATCATCCTGAGAGCCAGGATAAGCAAAACGTTTTGTCGAACAGCTGACGTCATCTGGAATCTTAATTTTTTTCTCTTCACTGCACTCCGGAGCAAGAAGCTGCATCATGGCCTTGTCGTAGGCCATATTCGGAAGATTTGAAATGAAGTCATTCAATCGATCAATATTATCAAAGTTGTATTTATCGAGACCTATAATCATCTGCTGCAGATTTTTAACATGCTTGATAAAATCTGAAGAGCATCCAGTCCCGACAAAATCTTTCAATAAACCATCATCGCTGGCCAGATATTCCAGCTGTCCTGTTGGTGCACAGGAAGAATAATCCTTTTGGACGTAACGTTTAAAATCCTGATTCAGTAAATCTTTGTCATCGGCAGAAAAATCAGCGACGAGGTCGTCAATTAATTTCTTAGGTGTACCAGGATCAGCTTTATAAAGAGTTTCCTTGAAAGCCTGTAATGCACTCTCTGGTTTTTTTGTTTGACTGGTCAATTGCTTTAAATAAATATCTTCCAGCGATTTTTTAAATTTATCGTCGACTCTGGCCTCGACAATGGGCACACCTTTGCTTCGTGAGTTGTAAGCGTAACCAAGCTTATACTGAAACAATTTATATTTCATTTCAGGAAATTTTTTGTATTTTTGAGCATTCAGATTGTTTTGCATTCTCATCAGCAAATTCTGTGCGACTTTCATTGAATTGGTCGTATCTATTTTTTCACATTTTCTTTGAGCATATTTGTCACGGTTTTCATCAATCACTTTACCGAGCAGACTTTTATACTGTTCAAACTTTTCTGTTTTCTCATCTCTGGAAAGAGGACTGTTTTTTATTGTTTCCTGTCCTGACGACTGATCATCCTGTGTCCCGAACAAGCGCGAGAAAAAACTTCTTTTGGTAGAAGCAGGACGATCAGCATTTCTGGAGAGAGCATCGTTCGGTTCTTGTCCTGATTTTTTTGCAGTCGAAAAATCGCGTAGCATTCCATCATAATAAGTAGAAACTCTTTTCAGCAAGTCCACCTGAGCCCAATTGGGATCAGAAAATTGATTGAGATCTGTTTTAAACATCATTTGCTCAAGCGCCACATTTTTTCTTTCACAAACGCCGCCGTTGTCTTTGGCAAGCTTGATGGCTTCGCAACTAAAACCTGCATCGAGAAGCAAATCACCATTGTCTTTAAAGGCCTGACTTTTCCCTTGTGATCTGTACTCTTTTTGAACAAGCGTCTCAGCTCTGTTAATGGAAAGATGAAGATAGGAAATTTCCGGATGATCCGGCATTGCGGATTGAAGCATCAGTGAAGCTGTATTGGCATAACAAGTCCCCAGCCCATCCTGATCCTGAACGCGGGCATTCGCCAGGCTTTTTCCCGGTTCATCAAGACGTGAAACTGTTCCATCCGCGACATCGCCACAATCCTGAGCGTAAAGATTGAAAGACATTGCAGACAAAAGAAGAAGGAGTTTTGAATTCATTATTTTTTCCCCTTATCATTTTGTCTGGCATAAATAGCAATTGTACTTGTGGCCACAAGAGATTTATCGTCAAAAGCGCAGAAAGTATTTTCATTGCCACTCAAATCTTTTAAATAAATAATTCTACCCTTTGCACTTTCCGTGCAGATAACAGCACCCGGGTTTTTTCCACCGGAGAATTTTTCTGAAGGTATCGTTTTTAGCGAGACCCGCTTTAAAGCTTTCAAAGCCTCACATTTCTCTTCCATGCACATTTTTGAAATCAATAAATTTTTTGATTCATTCTTTTCCATCGGTAGAAAATGGTCGCCGAGCTTCCAGACCTCCTCATAAGCATAAAGAGGAAAGGCCATCAATAGAAAAAATGTGAACATCAGTGTTTTCATAAATATACCTCATGTCCTTATCGCCAGGGTTCACATGAGACTTTAAGTTCAGGAGACTAAAGTTTCCTGTTAAGTCTGCTGGAACCTGATCCGACAAAATATTTATGTTAAAAGCACTCAAGCATTCCGTGTTATTGATAACCCTGGCGATGATTGTCGCTTGTCAGACAACGCTGACCAGAGATATTGCCAGTACTTATCATATTGGGAATGCAGCGGAGCAATTGGTGAAATGGGAAACGGGGGCCAATGCCGTATCAAAACGATCAAGTGATATGATCAGAGTTGAACATTATGAAATCCCTTTGCGATTGCTGTCCGCTGATTTTGAAAGCAATATGGACTCCCAGCTTCGCGATTCAATCATCTTCACTAAAAATGGCGAGAAGTTCGTTCGCTGGTTGATTAACCCTGAAGATTCCAAATGGCATCTCGAAGTAAAGGCCTTTCTGGAAAAAAATAAAATCGACTCGACTCCCAAAAAATTTTTTGATGGATACTTAACAGCTTCGCGCTCAATGATTCTGGTCAACCCAGATAACGGAGCGACCTTTTCTTTGAAAGTTTCCACAGATAAAACCGGCGGAAAGTGGACAGACAAAAAGCAAACCTGGACTGATGCGGTTCAAGTCAGAAATATGAATAAATATGTTTCAGCCACTCTTCCCAATATGCAGACTGAAAGTCTGCTCATTATGGATGAGCCCCTGGCGATGGGAATTAAAGAAATTGATCAGGCCATGATTATGAGAAGCCTTGGTGATCTTCCCACTGACGATCATTACTATCTTCCGGCGTTCTCCGCTTTACATGAAAAGGCCGGTGACGAAATTGCAAAACTCAATGGAGCAAAAAACACAGTCGAGTTTTGGGATAAACATCTGGTCGCACCTATTGCCAACGCCATGGCCGAATACTTTGCGTATACCGGTGCATGGTATGATTCTCCTCATGCTCAAAATTTTCTGGTTGAACTCGATCGAGATATGAAGCCCACAGGAAGAATTGTGATGCGCGATCTTGGTGACGCTTTCATCATGGAAGACTTCATCAAAAATACAAAATATTCTCATATCCTGAAAGACTGGGATCAAAAAAACATTGTCAGGGAATCGATAGCAACCGGCATCGGACTTCTACACGGGAATGAAAAACCTGACTGGATGTTTGCTCTGGAATACAAAGAATACGGCTGGAGTTTCTATCGCCAATTTGAAAAGAAGTTTTCAGAACTGACTCATATCCCCCTTGCGGAATTGCAAAAAACAGATTCTAAAGAAGCGCACATGTCTTACACCAGAAAAAATTATCCTCTCACCTCTGAATCATGGAAAAAATTCTTTCACTATGCAGCCTGCATGAATGGTGAACCTTTCACTCTGAAAGGTGAAAAATGCCCGGACTATATGATCAAGAAACAAAAACGAATTGATTGTGTAAAGGCCGCGACGGCCATTATTCATTGATAAGCAATTTCTATTAGTGCGAGTTCACTTGTCCTTAAATTCTCTCTCACGTTAGCCTACTTAAGAATTCTTTGAAATTCTGAAGGCGATTTATGAGGAGGATACATTGAAAGTGAAACAACTCTGGATAGGAATGACAGCAGTGATAGTAATTTCATTTGCAGTACTGCTTTATTTTGGAAAAGAAATCTATTTTAAAGCTCCGCCCATTCCTGAAAGTGTAACTTCTTCTAATGGAAAAGTCTTGTTCACTGGAGATGATATCCGCGAAGGACAACAAATCTGGCAAAGCATGGGCGGCCAGGAAGTAGGATCGATATGGGGCCACGGTGCTTATGTCGCTCCTGACTGGACAGCTGACTGGCTTCATCGCGAAGCAAATGAAACTTTGGAAACATGGTCGCAAAGAGATTATAAAAAACCTTTTAATGAATTAAATTCTGAGCAATCGGCACTGCTCACAGCGAGACTTGAAAAAGAATTAAAAAATGATGCCGTAGATGAAAATGGTCATTTGATCATCAGCGAAGATCGATACAATTCCATTCAAAAAGTCAGAACACATTACGAAAAATTGTTCAATGATGATCCTTCATTAAAAGATCTTCGCACTGCCTACGCCTTACCTGAAAATATTTTAAAAGATCCGGAAAAAGTGACTAAGCTGACTCAATTTTTCTTCTGGACTTCGTGGGCCGCAGTCACCAACAGACCTGGCGACAACGTGACCTATACAAATAACTGGCCGCCTGACAAGCTTGTGGGAAATACTCCATCCGGTTCCCTCATTGTCTGGACAGGTTTTAGTGTGATTCTGCTTCTTCTTGGAATTGGTTTGCTCGCGTATTATTACGCTCACGAAGAAAAAACCGAATTTAAAATCGAACACCTTCCACCGCGCGATCCTTTTTTCAAATTAACTCAAACGCCTTCAATGAAATCCACACTGAAATATTTCTGGGTGGTATCAGCACTTATTATTGTTCAAATCATCATGGGTGTTGTCACTGCCCATTTTGGTGTGGAAGGTGCCGGCTTCTACGGAATTCCGCTTGCCGACTTTCTGCCTTACTCTGTCTCACGAACATGGCACGTGCAGCTTGGTATTTTCTGGATTGCCACTTCCTGGCTGGCCACTGGTTTATATATCGCTCCCGCTATTTCCGGCCATGAACCGAAATACCAAAACCTCGGCGTCAATTTTTTATTTCTAAGTTTACTGATTATTGTGGTCGGTTCTGCTGCGGGAGAATATCTTGCGGTCATGCAGAAGCTGGGACTCAATACAAACTTCTGGTTCGGTCATCAGGGACTGGAGTATGTGGATCTCGGACGCTTCTGGCAGATTTATTTATTCATCGGGCTTTGGTTATGGCTTGCCCTTGTTTTGCGTGCCATCTGGCCTGCTCTAAAGCGCGATGCTGAAGGAAGAAATTTACTTATTCTTTTTCTTGTTTCCTGCGGGGCCATTGCCCTCTTTTACGGAGCAGGATTGATGTGGGGAAAAAATACCAACCTCGCCGTCATTGAATATTGGCGCTGGTGGGTTGTCCATTTGTGGGTTGAAGGATTTTTTGAAGTTTTCGCCACTGTAGTCATTGCCTTTTTGTTTGTGAAAATGGGAATTCTCAAATCAAAAACAGCGACACTAACGGTTCTTTTTTCAACCATAGTTTTTCTTTCAGGAGGAATTCTGGGAACATTTCACCATTTATATTTTTCCGGTACACCTACGGCCGTTCTTGCGATCGGTTCAACCTTTAGTGCACTGGAAGTTGTCCCGCTTGTTTTAATCGGTTTTGAAGCCTATGAGAATGTTAAACTCAGCCGTGCGAGCAACTGGTTGCGCGAATACAAATGGCCGATCTATTGTTTTATCTCTGTTGCTTTCTGGAATTTTTTAGGCGCAGGGATTTTTGGTTTTTTAATCAATCCTCCAATTGCACTGTACTATATGCAAGGGCTCAACACGACACCGCTACACGGACATACAGCGCTGTTTGGAGTCTATGGAATGCTCGGAATCGGTTTAATGTTATTTTGTCTTAAAACGATGGGATTTGAATCCAACTGGAACAGCAAAACATTGGGTGCGTCTTTGTGGATGATCAACATCGGATTATTTTTAATGGCCTTTTTAAGTTTACTTCCAGTCGGTATGCTTCAATCCTTTGCAAGTGTTGAGCATGGCCTGTGGTACGCCCGCTCTGCTGAATTTCTACAGACAGATTTAATGAATACCCTGCGATGGTTGCGGGCCATCGGCGACACTATCTTTGCCATTGGAGCGTTAATGTTAGGTTATTTCATTCTCACTATAAAGAGAGTGCGGGCTCCGACCGTAACGGAACACAAAAAATTTACTGGCGAGATCATAGCAAATAAATGAAATACAGGGCGCGATAAGAACATCCACCGTGTAATGAGTTTTTTGCAGGAGTACTCCGGTTGCAATAAAAAGTGTTCCCAGAATAAAAGGAATCTTCAGTTTTTTCCCGACACCGAACATGAGCAAAGAAATCGTTGCAGTATGTCCGGAGAAAAAAAGATTGTTGTCAACCGAAGAGCTGGTACCGAAATATTGGGTAAACGGATCCTGCAGAAAAATCATATCTGCAGGTGGCGCGAGCGGAAGAACATATAAAGTCACCATTCTGATTAGAACCATCATTGCATACGCCTGAAACATAATCATCAGTTTATAAGGAGTATGAAGCCAGGACACAATCGCGATGATCATCGATGAATAAATC
This sequence comes from Bacteriovoracaceae bacterium UBA6261, assembly GCA_002440825.1. GTDB lineage: Bacteria > Bdellovibrionota > Bacteriovoracia > Bacteriovoracales > Bacteriovoracaceae > Bacteriovorax. Next base: position 80,557 of record DJVH01000093.1, read on the forward strand.
ACAACGAATAGTGAAATGGTCAGGTCCCTTGGAGGAAAATGACGAAGGATAGGATCAGTGAATTGTATCCCCTTTCTCATCTCCACAAATTGCGTGAACTTGGCAAATGTCAGCATGGTAAAAACAAGGAAAAAAACCGAGAAGATAAATTCCAATGCAAAGGCCTTGTTTTCGGCCAGCGTTGCATTCCAATTTCTCTTCAGATACTTGTAATGCTCAACCATGAGGTCCTCCCGCTCGACGGAAAAAAATCTTAAGCCGGGAGTTTTAGAAAAGAACAATACATTATTTCAATTCAATTCATTCTGTTCCACTTACTATCTGCCCTCTGCAGAATGAAGATTCAGACTTCCGGACATACTCTTAAGCTACAAGGAGGACCTATGAAAAAATCATCAAAAAAAGGATCGGTGTCAAAAAAACTAGGCGATGCTCTGGAAAAAGTTGGAGAGAAAATTTATCAAAGCGGAGATAAGTTAGAGCACCGAACTTCTCGCAAGAAATAAATCAAATTTAAAATCAGCGTAAAGGCGCCCACTTGGGCGTCCTCATTTCTATCTCAAGTTTGTCTAGCTATACAATACCTAGTCAAAATTAAAATTCCACATTCTTCCCTCATAATCTCAAGAGACCACCCGATAACCCCTCACCTAAACTTATGGAGTGTCTATGTTGAGATCATTCAGTTTCAAAGCAAAGCTTTTACTTCTTTGCTCTTTCATGGCCTTTGTCAGTATTGTTATCAGTGTCATCGCCTATTCAGGTTTACGCAATGTCGATGAATCCAACCAGAGAATTGTCGATCGCGCTTTTCCAGAAACGAATAGAATCAATTCAATGATGATTCATTTCAACAAGGTCCGTGTAGAGCTCAGAACACTTGGTCTTCCAGGTTTGAGTAAAGCAGATGCGGAAAAATCCATTCAGCTGGCAACTGACGAAATCGCGGCCTTTGAAGAAAATGTGCGGGAATATAAAAGCATCCCCTTTTTGCCAGGCCAGGAGGAGGTGTTCAATACGCTTTATAAAGAATGGACTCATTTTAAATATATTGGAAATCGAATTGTCACATTATACAGAAGTGGAAAACCTCAGGACATTTCTGACATGAATGCCATCTTTTTTAAAGATTGTCCTGAAGCAGCTGCTGAATTTAAAACGGCTATAGAAAGTGCCTTGAAATTTCACCGTGACAACCTGGATTCTGTCAGCGTTGAATCCAAATCCATTCAGAGCAAGGCCAATACACTTATAATTTTTGTTTCGCTCATAGGTATCCTGTTCAGCTTAGTGGTCGCTTACATTTTTGCCGTTGCAACAACTAAAACAATGAATGAAATTGTCCAAAATTTGAACGGAAGTGCTGAGAACGTTTCGGCCGCGGCTTCTCAAATTGCCTCTTCTTCTGAACAGCTTTCACAGGCCACAACAGAACAGGCTGCTTCTCTCCAGGAAACATCTTCTTCAATTGAAGAAATCAATTCCATGATTACATCGAACACGGAAAATGCAAAACAATCAGAGCGCTCAGCTTCCCTCTCTCTGGAGACTGCTGAAAAAGGAAAAGAAACGGTTGAAAAAATGATCAGCGCGATTGAGCAGATCAATCTAAGCAATGAACAGATCATGCAACAAATCGATCAAAGCAATAAAGAAATGGAAAACATCGTTCTGGTGATTAATGAAATTGGCACCAAAACCAAAGTCATCAATGATATCGTTTTCCAGACAAAATTATTGTCGTTCAACGCTTCTGTTGAAGCGGCACGGGCCGGAGAAATGGGGAAAGGTTTTGCTGTGGTCGCCGAAGAAGTGGGCAACCTGGCCGCAATGAGCGGGTCGGCGGCTGTGGAAATTTCCAAAATGCTTGAAGCCAGTGTTGAAAAGGTACAATCCATCGTTAAAAATTCCAAAGATAAAATGGGCAAACTTGTGACCGAAGGAAAAAATTCCGTGGAAAGCGGAAATGAAATTGCTGTGGAATGCGGAAAAGCATTGAATGAAATCGTCAATTCTGTCGCGGTTGTAACAAAATCAGTCGGAGAAATTTCAGTTGCCTCCCAGGAACAAGCGCAGGGAGTGCAGGAAATTACAAAAGCGATCTCCCAACTTGACCAGGTTACACAGGAAAATACTGCCGGTGCAGCAGAATCTGCCAATGCAGCAGAGAACCTATCTGTTCAGGCGGTAAGACTGCAAGAGTTAGTACAAAATTTAGTCGTCACCATGGAAGGAGAAACATCTCAAAACAAAAAACAAACTCAGGAAGCCAAAATAATTTCTCTTCAGAAGAATAGAAAAGAAGTGAAATTGCAACCATCTGCAAACGATCTACGTTTTAAAGATATTTAAGAATGGGAAAAAAAGTTTGTATCAAGATGTGTTTTGTTTGTTAACAGGTTCAAGTTTATAATGAACTGGTCTGGAGGACCAAGAATGACCAAAATCATGCTCATTGAAGACGATTTCGATAACAGAGAACTTCTCGCTGAATGTTTGCGTTTAGAAGGTTATGAAGTTGTGGCTTTTGAAAACGGAAAAGAAGCTCTCGATCATTTAAATAAAAATGCTTATCCTGATATGCTTTTAATGGATCTGAGCTTTCCCATCATTACCGCAGAAGATTTTGTTGAATCATTCCGCGCTCAAACAGGCAAGGACACAATTCCCATTGTGATCCTTTCAGGCAAGCCGGACATCAAAACATTTGCCGGAAAACTTAAGGCCTATAGTTTTCTTCCAAAGCCCTACGATCTCTACAAGCTTTACAGCGAAATTTCCACTGCCCTTTCTCTCTCAGCGGAGAGCGCAGCCTAAGCTGCCTCTCCTAAAACTGTTCCAATTAAAGTGTTGACCTGGCGTTTTAGCAAGCCTGAGCATGCTGTCATTTAAAGTTCCTAGTTTACTGATTCATAATTTCTCCAGAAAAACATAATTGTAAAAACTTATGAAACACATCGGAGCACTTTGAAAAACACTCTCTATGATTGAAATCGTTTTTTGAAATGTGTACTCGACTTTTTTTTACAGTAAATTGTAAATGAAGGAAAAGTTTAAATTAAGAATGGAGCGAAATATGAAAACAAAAAAGATCGGAGTATTAATTGGAAGCTTGAGAAAAGAATCCTTCAATAGAAAAACGGCTAATGCATTAGTTCAGCTTGCTGGTAAGAATCTCGAGTTTGAGTTTATCGACATTGCCAATCTTCCTCTCTATAACCAGGACGACGATTCCAATCCTCCAAAAGAATTTACGCAATTTCGCGAAAAAATAAAACAATGTGATGCTATTTTATTTTTCACACCTGAATACAACAGATCAGTTCCAGGCGTTCTAAAAAATGCCATTGATATTGCTTCACGTCCTTACGGACAAAGCGCATGGGCGAAAAAACCTGCGGGAGTCATCAGTGTTTCAATAGGGGCCATGGGCGGCTTCGGGGCCAATCACCATTTGAGACAATCACTTGTTTTCCTCGACATGCCTTGCATGCAGCAACCGGAATTGTACATTGGAAATGCACCGAAAATTTTTGACGACAGCGGAAAACTCATCGATGAGAGTGTCAAAGGTTTACTCACAAAATTTATTCAGTCTTATGAGCAATGGATCAATACTGTTTCCCCTGAGCAAATGTCCATCTTTGCCAGACAGGCAGAGAATCAGGCACAGCCGAGACAATAGAAACTGATTTCAATACTTGTTGAAAAAAAATAACCAGGTGTTTTGAATAATTAATTTGGCTCCAAGGAAAACCAGAGAACTGAAAATAATTTTTTTCCTGAGTTCGATTGAAACGAACTTATAGATCAGCTTTCCGATAATGGCACCTGAAATAATTACAACAAAAAAGAGCCAATCTATCGTCTCTGGTATTTGTCCGTTATAGGCAACAAGAGAAGAAATAAAGTTAATGATTGAGCTCACAATTAACACTGAATAGACACTTACATCCAGAGTTTCCACCTGGTAGTGTTTTTGTCTCAAGATCAGATATGCATATAAAAAAGCGGCAAGACTGAATTCAAATGTTCCGGCAAGAAAACCTGTCAGGACAAAAATACATGAATCAATAAAAGTAAAGTTCCAGTCATGCTCTAAAAAAATTTCCTTTCCGAGGAGAGAAATATAATCAAGTTTCCAGATTAAGAATGTAATGAAACTGATCAGAATACCAATGGCAATTTTTATGGAAATTAAATCCAGCTGCTTGCTCAGAATTTTTCCAGCAATGAGTCCAACGGCACAACAAAAAGTCATCTGTAAAATGGGAACGAAGTTATTAAACCACAGCCGAGGTCTTAAAATTAAAAAGATGAAAGCGATGATCCCTGTTGATAGATAAGGCAACCAGAGATGAGAATGAATTTTATCGAAATCCAGTAGTAAAAGATAACTGCTGATAATCAAGGTCACTCCAAGACCATTGATAGACCCCAACACCGCTGCAAAAAAGGCAATGATCAATGTTAAAACAGCGCTCATAATCCTCCTTTATTCGATATTCACTTCTTCCAGGAAAAGAGTTTTAAATTCTTCAATTCCTTTCTTCGCTTCTCTTGATGGTTGAGTGGCCATATAAAGCTGATGAGTCCAGTGACCGTTGGGCGGAGAAAAAGAAGCCAGAGTTCCCTTCTTTAATTCTTTTTTTATGTAGGCCTGGGGAAGAAAAGCGAGACCTGCACCTTCAACAAGGACACGTATATTTGAAGCCAGAATATTGCTTTCAAAAACAACTTCCGGCTGACATTTCTCTTTCAAAAGAAAGCTTTCTGTTTCTTCGCGCAATTTGAAAGTTTCTGTTGGCAAAATTAAACCTACGTTGTTCCCCTTAAAAAAAGAGTTCAGATTTTTAAAGCTCTTGCCATTTTTAAACAGAACTTTAACAGTACCGGCAAGTGTGACTGGAAGATTCATGACGGTCACAGAAGCGCGGCTGAGCGATTTACTGGAGTGAGTAATCAGAAGGTCGTATTCACCTAATTTAAAAGGACCAAGCAGATTTTCATGAGAATCTGTGTAAAGAACAATTCTTGGGAGATTCTCAGGATTGTATTTTTTTATAAATTTACCGATGACTTCTGCAACGAAAGGTCGCTCGACCTGATCGGAAACTGCAATCTTGAGATTTTCAATTTCATTTTCATCTTTGGCATTCAAAAATTTATTTACGCCCTCAAGGTCCTGAAACATCTTGCTGCAATAGCGGTAGAAGATTTTTCCTTTTGCGGTCAATTCGATCGCTCTGCCATTTCTGACAAATAAAGGAAAGTCCAGGTTTTCCTCCAGTGTTTTTATTTGAGCGCTTAGCGAAGGCTGGGAGATTTTCAAATAATCCGAGGCCTTGGTGATGCTTCCAAATTGGGCAGTGACATAGAAATAAAAAAAATGGTTAAAATTATACATAAGAATTTCCTAATTTAGTCTCTAGCAGTATAACATAATCCTATGTCGGTTCAACGACAGAAAATCAGGAAATTTATGCGTCTCTATATTGATCAATTTCTCACTAAAGGTTTGCAAGGTATAAGAACTTCCAAAGCTGCCATTATCAATGGCATTTTAATCGGACTTATCGTTGGTTTACTTATTGCCTTTTATGATTGGGCCATTACTGATTTTTGTACAAAAAATTTCAAGCAGCTTCCCACTCCATGGCTTGGAGTTCTTCCCCTGATAGGAATGCTTTTAACCGGAATAATGATTAAAGTGTTTAAGATCAAACGGACTTCAATGGCCGATGAAATCGTCTTCGCCTATCACACGGATGTTAATAATATAGAAACAGAGAAAACTGTTCCAAAATTGTTTGCTTCCATTTTGACGATTGGCTTTGGAGGAAGTGCGGGCTTAGAAGGCGCTTCTAAATGGGTCGGTGCTGTCGCTGGATTGATCTATCAAAAAACAATTAATCGTTTTTCTGTTTTTAAAAAGATTGAAGGAAATCTTACTATCGGTATGATGACCGGAGCTTCGGCCGGAATTGCAGCCATCTTTAAAGCTCCTTTGTCAGGCACAATTATGGCCCTCGAGTCTCCCTATAAGAAAGATCTTGCTCATGAACCCATGGTGCAGTCGTTTCTAGGGGCCATTACAAGTTACGCTGTTTATACATCGCTCAGAGGAAGTCAAAAATTTTTTCCCATTACAATTGCCTACACTTTGCGCTGGCAAGATATATTAATTTCAGCACTGATGGGCGTTATCTCCGGTCTTTTTTCTCTTTATTTTTTAAAAATTTTTATCAAAGTAAGAGAAGGAATCAGCACCATTCCACTGCTCCTGAAATATTTTTTAGGAGGTTTATTTCTTTCTTTAATTGCCTACGCCGGACTTTTTCTCTTTGGCCATTATGTAACTCTGTTTGGAGGAAACGATATTATCAATAATATTTTTGCCAATCAGTATAAGATACGATCGGCCTATTTGATTGCGTTTTTAAAATCCGTCGCCACGATAATAACGTTTGCTTTTGGTGGAATCGGCGGGCTTTTTCTTCCGTCAGCAACAATTGGTGCGTGCCTGGGACTTATATGCCAGTTGGTTTTTCACTTTGCCACACCTGGAATTTTACCAATGATTGGGATCGCCTCGTTTATTGCAGCCAGCTACAACGGACTCTTATTTGGTCCGGTACTCATTGCAGAAATTACAGGTGAAAGCTCAATGGTCGTGTTGGGAATTGTCGCTTCGACAATTGCGTATTTAATTTCCAACGGCGTTTCAAATTCTTCGCATCAAAAAGAACATAGATAAAGTCTATTTCTGATATATGTATTTTATAATTTTATTTTTCCTATAAAACTGTAAGATAGATGAGTAGCTATTAGATTTCATCTACTCCTAATTGATTGAAGCCTGCTTGAGCAAGTGCAGGCTTCTTTTCAGAAGTTTCAAAAATTCATCGGGTTCGAGATTGCATTTCGAAGTTCTTTGCAAGTAGGGTCGCTTGCGCTGTTTCAGGAGGATTCATGAAGCTGCGTATAGGTTTGCTTGGTTTTGGAAGAACCGGAAGTGTCGTTGCACAAGAAATTGTTAAAGATCAAGATCTCTCGCTTGAATGGGTGTGCAAAAAAAATAGCGCGGAAGATTTTGCTTTTGCCAGTCACAAGCTGGGCTTTGATAAAAATTTTGCCCCCATTGTTGAAGAAAAATCCATGGGATCAAACTTTTTAAAAGACAATCCGGTAGACATTATCATTGATTTTTCTTCGTCATCTGCTTGTTATCTCTACAATGTTTTTGCTCATGCAGGAATTAAAATAGTTTCTGCTATTTCTAATTACAACAATGATCAGTTGAGTGCTCTTAAGTCTCTTTCGCACAAAACTGCGATTCTTTATTCTCCAAATATTACCTTAGGAATTAACTGGCTGATCATTGCCTCTAAACTTTTACAGCAAATCATTCCGAACGCCGATATTGAAGTTATCGAAGAACACTTCAGAGATAAAAAAGATATTTCAGGCACGGCGATGAAACTGGCGCACCACCTGAACCTGGAGCCGGAAAAGCATGTTAACTCTATTCGCGTGGGCGGAATCATCGGCAAACATGAAGTGGTTTTTGGATTGCCTAATCAGACACTCAGGCTTACGCATGAAAGTGTAAACAGAGCGGCTTTTGGGACAGGGGCCATCTTTGCTTCAAAGTGGATTCAAAGCAAAGAGCATGGTTTTTATATGATGGAAAACGTCATTCAAGAACGCTTTATTTCCAAAATTCTTGAACTCAAGTTAACGTGAAGTGAGAGGTCATTCTCTCACTTCACAGTTGCAGTTAAAACTAATGATCCCACTGAGACATTTCGCTGCAGGATTGAGAACATTTTCTGCACATCTCAGCGCATTTCTTCATCATTTCATCGTCTCCCATTGATTCACAATCTTCAGCACAGGCCTGGCAGACTTCAGCGCAGACACCGCAGGTTTTTGTATGAAATTGAGATTGCATCATCATGAACTTGGCCGACGTATGACAGATTTCAGCGCAGGACTTGAGTAAGATAAGGTGAGAAGATTCAACATGCTTTCCGCCTTTTTTGAAACATTCAGCTAGTGTTTGTTCGCAAATTCGAAAACAGTCCAGACAATTTTGAATACAGATATCCATTTTGGAATGAATGTGTTGTTTCGGTGTACTTGTCGCTTGGTTTTGCAATTCCATTTTATCCTCCCTGCTTTTCTGATAAACTCTCTTTATTATTTTTAGAGCAAAACTAAGGCCTAGAAAAAACTTAGGAGAAAACAATATGAAATATAATCTGCTCGGCAATACCGGTCTTTACGTTTCAGAACTTTGCCTTGGCACCATGACTTTTGGAGGTGTTGGTTATTGGGCAAATATGGGACAACTACAGCAGGATGACGTAACAGCTCTTGTAAAAAAAGCATTTGATTCCGGAATCAATTTCATAGACACCGCCAACGTCTATTCTCTCGGACAGTCAGAAATGCTGACAGGTGAAGCCATCAAAAAGCTTGGCCTTCCCCGCGATCAATTGATTATTGCCACTAAAGCAACCGGAATAATGAATGACCTTCCCAACGGAAGAGGTCATTCACGCTATCACCTGATGAATGAAGTTGATGCGAGTTTAAAACGATTGCAGGTTGATCACATCGATCTCTTTCAACTTCATGGCATCGATCCGCTCACCCCGATAGAAGACGCACTCAATACGCTCAATGATATTGTTCGCTCGGGAAAAGTTCGCTACATCGGTCTTTGCAACATGTCTGCCTGGATGATTATGAAAGGCCTCGCTCATTCCGATAAAAAAAATCTGGCCCGTTTTGAAAGTATTCAATCGTACTACACTATCGCAGGAAGAGATTTAGAAAGAGAAATCATTCCTCTGGCGCAGGATCAGAAAATGGGAATTATGGTCTGGTCGCCGCTTGCAGGTGGACTGCTTTCCGGTAAATATTCACCGGATGGAAAAGGCCCGGATGGATCGCGAAGAAATAATTTCGATTTCCCTGTTATAGATAAGCCGAGAGCATTCAAATGCATTGAAGCGATGAAGCCCATCGCTCTCAAACATCAGGCAAGCGTGGCCCAAGTGGCGATCGCCTGGCTTCTCCATCAGAATGCAGTCAGTTCCGTTATCATCGGAGCAAAAACCGTGGCCCAACTGGAAGACAATATTCATTCCACAAAAGTGAAGCTTACGGCTGAAGACCTGGCCGTTCTGAATGAGGTCAGTGCCCTTCCTCCGGAATACCCAGGATGGATGATGGCCCTTCAAGGCCAGTACAGGGCAAAACAACCTGAAGCATAACCGACCATTTTAGTCTTTTCCCCTGACGTCGATAAGTTTTTCTATGAAGATCTTATCGACTCTTTTTTTAAGCATTCTTTTTTTTAGCAAAGTTCAGGCAACTGAAACATCCGTTGAAGATATGATGAGCGTGAATCTTGTTCTGCTCGATATCGCTAAAGAGAGAATCGACAATCTTAAACCAAAACTTCCCTGCAAAGATGGCGTTCAGGTTGAACAGCCTAAACCGGCAGAAAAAGAATGCGACTGCAAGTTTAATGGTCTGATTGGAAAAATTGAATCGCAGGAATTTTCCATCAATTCAGGCAACGATAATTTTTTTCATGGAACAATCAATCTCTACGCCCCTTCATGGCGCAAGTATGATGGCAATGACCTCGGAAGAACTTTTAATTCGGGTTTAGATTATTCTCTTCTTGGAAGTGAAGGTCGTTTTAAACTCAATCTCGATTCAACCGGATTTGGAAAATATACGACTGTAAACGGTACATCCAGAGACAGCGCCGGCGACCACTATCTCGTTTTTCGAGAATTGGACACTCTCAGTGTGAAGTACGATAAATTCCTGAAGAAGGATGAAGAAAAAAAGCTGTTTGGCACAGTGGAATTCAAACTGGAAAATGAAACTGACGACGGCCATATCAGCCGCGACATTCAAAATGCCTGGCACCACGCTTTTACTTACGATAATGGAAAACATCCACGCTACTATCACTACGTCCAGGAGAATGAAGATCAAACGACGGTGAAGATGCTGGCCGGTGGTGGAATTGACATCGAAAAAACTCTTGCCGGTATCACATGTACTGAATCACTGACAGGCAAAGCTGGACTTTCCTACAATAATAAATTGGATTATGCCTACAGCGCACGTTCTGAAACAAAACTCAAAGCCTCTGCCATTCCCTATCTGGTGGTTAGTTTATGGGGAGAAATTTCCCGGGACTTCAGAGGAACCGCAAAAGAAGGCGGAGTCGAAATTTCTTTTCCCATGAAAATAAGAAAAGTGACATTCAAACCATACATCGGTGTTGAAAAACATATGACCCCTCTCGATAAAAGCTACGGAACACCTTCCGGTAATCCTTATGAAATTTACAATACAATCGGCATGCGGGTAAACTGGTAAAGTGAAACTCAATTGGACATTCTACAGTATTCTCGCCGGACTGACTGCTGCCCTGGCAACAGCGCTTTTTCTTTATGCGCTTGATTTTGTCACGCTCATTCATAAAACTCACACATGGCTAATCTGGATGCTTCCCGTGATAGGTTTAGTGACAGGCATTCTTTATCTCAAGTTTGGTGAAGAAGCTGAAAAAGGAACCGGACTTATTCTGGAAGAGATTCATGATCCGAAAAATATCCTTCCTATTGTGATAGCCCCGCTTGTCTTTGTCTGCACCATCCTCACTCACCTCGCAGGAGGCTCTGCCGGTCGCGAAGGCACTGCTGTTCAACTCGGATCTTCACTGGCAGATCAATTGAATAAATATTTTAAGATTGAAAAAGAAGAGCGAAAAATTTTAATTATCGCAGGTGCGGGCGCTGCTTTCAGCGCGGCCATCGGAACGCCCATTGCCGGCGCCTTCTTTGGTCTTGAAGTCATTCAAATTGGACGCCTTCGAGTCTTCGCCTTATTCGAATGCCTCGTTGCCTCTTTTGTTTCTTACTACACCGTTCGTTTTCTGGGGATTCATCATACCTTGCTGCCAAAAATTCATGAAATGCCTTATCAGGCCCATCAGCTCACGGCGATTATGATCAGTGGAATGTTTTTCGGTCTTGCGGCCAACGTTTTTATTCAATTCACTCATATTGTTGAAAACGTTCTTAAAAATTATGTGAAAACAAAATGGCTTTTTGCTTTTGCCGGAGGCATTGCTCTTTTGTGGATGTTTTCTTTTGATGGTGCTTACCAGTTCAGAGGGCTCGGGCTGGTACATATCCAGAATGCTTTTCTGCAGACAGCAAGCTGGACTCAGCCATTTTTTAAAACCATTTTCACTGGTGTAACAGTCGGTTCTGGTTTTAAAGGCGGCGAATTCATTCCGCTGGTCTATGTAGGGTCGACTCTTGGAAGTTTTCTTTCAGGGGTGTTTATGGTTTCGCGTCCCCTTCTTACGGCATTGGGATTTGCGGCCGTATTTGGAGCCGCTGCCAATACGCCGATTGCTTGTGCAATTATGGCCGCAGAACTTTTTGGCTGGAAGATTCTCCCTTATTCATTGGTGACTTGCTGGGTAGCCTACTACCTCAGCGGACACATCGGCATTTATAAGAATCAAAAACTCATTCATTCTAAAAAAGATCAGCTCTTGAAAGTATTTACCTGGCCTCAGAATGTTTTGCAAAAATTATTCAAATAGCAAAAAAAGAATCAAGCTCCTGAAAATACCATTGCTGCAGTTGTTTTTGTTTGTCCAGCTCTGCCAGCATCTCTTCTTTGCTTTGAATATAGCTGCCGGATGGTGGAGCATCGACATCTTCAGACCGTTCAACAATCCATTCGACAGTGGATTCAGGATGGAATTGAAAAGCAATAATATTTTTTCCGTAACTAAAAGCCTGATGAGCGCAGGCATCATTAAAAGCTGTGACGATACTTCCCGGAGGAGAAATAAACTGATAGCCATGCCACTCAAAAGCTCTCAGCATTTTTCCATTTGTTAAATTCACATTCTGCCATCCGGCTTCCCAATGAGGAGCTTTAAAAACTTTCCCGCCAAGCACTTCGGCAAGCAACTGAGCACCGAGACATAGACCCACAATCTTTTTATTTTTGGAGATCAAGTCATGGATGAATTTTTTTTCCTCGCTCAACCATGGATAGATCTCTTCCTGATCGACATTCATTCCACCGCCACAGATAAAAATAAGATCATACTCATCTGAGGAAATCTTTTTTTCTGAAGAAAAAAAATGAAAAGTGTAAGGAATATTTTTTTGAACAAGCCAGTCAATGGTTGTTCCGGGAGGTGTGGCCGCTGAGTTCTGAATAATGAGTGCTTTCATGTTAAAAGTCCGTCTACCAGTTCAATTTTTCTTCGCGCCTGGTTAGCGTAATCCAGATCGTGAGTCACGTAAACAATTGTGGTCTTCTTCGACTCATTGATACGATGGAAGAGCGCCATGATATTATCGCCGTTGACCGTATCGAGGTTTCCGGTCGGCTCGTCGGCAAACAGGTATCTTGGATCCATGAGAAGAGAACGGGCAATGGCCACTCGCTGCTGCTCGCCTCCTGAAATCTGCCCCGGCATGCGCCCTTCTTTCCCGCTCAATCCCACTTCATTGATGAGAGAAAGAGCGTATTCTCGTTTTTCTTTCTGCAGTTTCTTTTTATAAGCAGGCAGGAGTACATTTTCCAGGACAGTCAGTTCCGGCAGCAGATAATGAAACTGAAAGACAAAACCAATCTGAGAATTGCGCAACTGATGAATCTGCTCCGAATTCAACGTCGTTATATTTTGATTGTCATAATAGACTTCGCCGGAAGTCGCCCGATCCAGAGTGGAAATAACATAAAGCAAAGTTGATTTTCCCGATCCCGAACGCCCGACAATGGAGACCAGATCGCCGTCATTGATTGTGAGATCAATTCCCTTCAACACTTGCACAGGTGGTTCGCCAAAAGATTTATGAAGATTGACTACCTTGATTCCCATTTATCCCTCCGACCTGATAATTTCAATCGGAGACAATTTACCGGCAGCGTAGCTTGGTAAAAATGACGAAAACAATGATGAGAAGAAGGCCAGAGAGATGGCCTTGATATAAATCATGGCATCGTAATTGATAATCATTGTGTCGCCGCCAATTCTTCCTGCCGCGACCTTGATGGTGCCGATATAACGACAGCCTAGATAACCGAAAAACATGCCAAAAAATCCGCCGAGCAGACCGAGAATCATTCCCTGATACATGAAGAGTTCAATAATTTGTTTTGAATCAAATCCAATTGCGCGCAAAATAGCGATCTCTTTTTTCTTCTGATTCACCAGAATCGAAAGAATATTATAAATTCCAAAAGCCGCCACAACCAGAATGGAAATGGTCATAAAATTGCGGACAATATCCTGAGTTTTAAAAACGGAGAGAATCGCCGCTGAAGTTTCTTCCCAGCTTTCAACTTTGTCGCTCGAAAGCTTCACCCACTCCTCAGTAAGACCTGAGGATAAGGACGGATCAATCAATTTAACTCCGATGTTGGAAATTCTATTGGGCATTCCCAAAAGCTTTTGAACGTCGAGCAATGAAGCAAAAGCCGTTGTATCGTCGATATTCTGAATGCCCAGATTAAAGCTTCCCAGCACTTTAAAGGGAACAGATTTGCCCTTTCCCGTAGCGACGTTGATAATTTCTCCCGGACGCGCTCCCAGCGTTTTTAGAAGACCGGCCCCGATAATAATTCTGTTTCCACTGTCGCCCAGATCGGTAAAGCTCAGCCCTTCAGAAAGATAATCTGAAAGGTTGCTGACTCGTTGTTCGAGTGCGGGTTTTGATCCGATAATTTTCCCGCTGATTTCTGTTTTATTTCTTCTGAAAATCACCTGAGATGTGAGTTCTGGCGAATAAGCGAAAACTTCCGGAGTTGTGTCGAGGACATTAAACCAGAATTTTGGATTTTGCAGTTCCGTTGAATCGCGCCGTCCTGATGGAGGAATTTTCCAGACTATCATTTCATCATTGGGATAAAAAATTTTCTGCATTTCATTTTGATAAACATATTCTTCGCGGGCAGATATGCGGACGTGGGCCTGATTGTTGACGAGGCGGTCGAGAATATAACTTTGAAACCCGAGCATCATGCCAGAGATGACAACATAAGCAGTCGTTCCAAGAATAATTCCCAGAAGGATGAGTCCCGTCTGTTTTTTTCTGGAAAGCAAATGTTTCAAACTAAGAAACAGCATTAGTGCTTCTCTTTAACCGGCAATAAAATATTGTCGTTCAGAGAAAGCGCTGGTGACAGTATTTCAGTGTTTGCAGAATCACTGATGCCAATTTCAACTTTCACTTTTTCTTTTTTCTTCTCTCTGGAGAGAACAATAAAGCCGTTGGAAATAGCTTTGGTAGGAATAAGCACTGCTTTTTCTTTGGTCCCGATTTCAATTGAGAGATCAGCTGACATTCCGGGAAGAATATTGGACGGCAAATCCTGTGAATCAACTTGAATCAAAAAGTCTTCATCGCGGGGAAGAACCGAGCGAACCTTGCCCTTAAAAAGTTTTGAACGAAAATCTTCAAAGGAAATAATGACATTCATGCCTTTGGAGACTTTCAAAGCGCCCTGTTGTTCAATAGAGGCTTCAAGATAGACATTTTTTAAATCGACAATTTTCAAGATGGGAATCTGTGGACTGATCGTTTCGCGGATACCAAAGGGTCTGTACGTCACAATCCCCTCATGCGGAGCACTGAACACAGTTCCATTTTCTTCAATGCGTAGAAGCTTATCACCTTTTTTAACGAGCTGACCTTCTTTGACATAGTATTCGGCCACAGTGCTGATGACACCAAGTCGGAGTGAATAATTCCATTCCGACTTGACGGTTGAAATAGCATACACACTTTCAGTAATTTTACCTATTCTGGGATGAACGATTTCCTGTGTTTGTCGCTTCCAGAAAATAATGAAAGCAATGGGAATAAGGAGCAACAAAAGGAAATAGCGTTTCTTCATCAGATCTTTCTAACCCACGTACGTAAGAGTGTTCTTTTTAGCGGCTTCTTGCTCTCAGGATGTTTTTTAAGCTCATCCAGTGTGATCATATCCTTGCCATCGACAAAGCAACGGCGGTCATGAAGCACCTGAGAATCATTGGCCACTAAAATTTCACCAGACTTTAAGCGGTATAGCAATTGAAATTCTGACATAGACAAAGCTGCATCAAGTGTATCGAGGGCGCGGACTTGATCTTCAGTTAATGGTTTATCTGCACGCATTTGAGCGGATTCCATATAAGTTCTCAAGTGACGGAAAAGCGGCTCACCTCTTTCGCTGAAAGTAATGATCGGGGCCTCATACAGCTCGCGAGAAATACCTCTGTATTCAAACACAAAATTATTTTTCAATATCTCAAGTTCTTCACGCGCATGAGTATTGAGGTAGTCATAAATGGCTCGACCATTGACGATAATATTTTCACCACCGATCTTTGCCGGATTCGCGCATCCTACCAGCAGGTACTGATAGTTTTCCGGGATATTCACATTATCAGTATGGATTTGCCCCGATTCATGAGTCTGATGATATCGCGCTCCATCTTTAATGCGTCTTTTTGGATCGCGATCATAGATATGAATGAGATGGCGGCCTTCTTCATTTTGAACAATTGTTTCACCTAAAAGCAGTGATAATATCCAATGAACAGCTTCTGTCTGTACCGGACCAAAACCCTCAATCGCCTTTACAACGACAAATTTTTGCCCGTCGTCCACTTCGGTGCGAAGTTTTTCAACGTCTAACATTAAACTGTGGAAATGGCTTCGGTCGATGGCCAGCTGATCGACATGTCCGCTCAAATTATGGTCAGCGATGAAACGTTTCAGTTCAAAAACAGATGTATCTGACAACTGATAAAAAACTCTGCTCAAATCAAGGGATTGTCTTGTCCAGTCGGAATTAGGCATAAAAGACTCCGTGTAACTGTAAATTTAATGATTTCTCATCTTAATTTTTTAGCAATAAGTTTTACATGATCTAGAACATCTTCTAATCAATTAAGCTCTTCAAAATGAATGATTAAGCTCATGAAGTTCGGGGCACATAGGGCCTTCGTCCTATAGGCCTAAACCCTTCAGCCCCTGTGTTTTTTTGAAAAACCTCTATGCTCAGAGCATGAGAAAAAAATACGTCTACGATTTACCGACGAGAATTTTACATGCAGGACTTGGTCTCTCGACGCTGCTGTTACTCCTGACGGCGGCCCTTGCGCATCTGTTTTATGAAACAGGTTCCATACGCCACGACTTGTGGATGATTCATATTTACGTCGGAAATATTTTTCTCGTGTTTTTGTTATTTCGTTTTGTTTATTTCTTTATCGGACCTGCGCATTCTCGACTGTCTGACCTGGTTAAGCTGAACGCCTGGAAAGCTATCGTCGTCTCTTTTTGTGGTAAAAAAGCGCGCGGCCCGGTGAACTGGCCATGGGGTCACCACCCTGTGGCCTCTTTTTTCTACCTCGGGGTTTATGCTGCCTTTATGATCATGGGCCTCACCGGAATCATTCTGACACGTATTCAATTTGACCAAGGTTTAGTTCCGGAAAAATATTATGACGATCTTACATGGTTCATTGAACTCTTAAGAACTCATGAATACATCGCCTGGGGCTTGCTGGGATTTACGTTCATGCATCTCTCCGCCCTTTTTTATCACCGAATAAAAGATAAAGTTCCCGTTTTTGAAAGTATGAAAAGCGGCTATCAATACCGACCAGGAGCAAACAATGAAGAAGATCAGAATTAATTTATTTTTAGGACTAACAGCAATTTCACTCAACGTATTTGCAGCAGATGACATTCTCAAAATTTTTGTTGAAAAAGAAAAACAGACCAATCCATCGTTTAAATCTTTTTCAGTAGCTGAAGGAGAAAAAATTTTTCGAACAGAAAGAGTTAACTCCAAAGGAGAAAAAGTCAGCTGCATGACATGTCATACAAGTAATCCGAAAGCAGAAGGGCTGACGAGGGCCAATAAAGTCGTTGAGCCACTCGCCCCTTCTGTGAACAAAGAGAGGTTCACTGACATCGCTAAAGTAGAAAAATGGTTTAAAAGAAATTGCAAAGACGTATACGACCGAGAATGTACTAATACTGAAAAAGGGCATTTCACAGCGTGGATCCTGTCCGTTAAATAAGGAGAGAATTGTATGAAGAATAAATTTTTAATTTTGTTATGCCTGGCCAGTATGACGGTGACAATGAAAGCCTGGACTGATGATGACGATGATGAGCATGAAGGAAAACATCACAGTCGCAAAAGTTTTCTGTTTCACGAACGCAGACAAGTGACGACAGCACCTGTGATGAATGCCAAATTCAAAGCTGAATGTACGAGTTGCCATATGGCCTACCCTCCAGGATTGCTTCCTGCGCGTTCATGGACACAAATGATGAATACGCTCGATAAACACTTTGGCGAAGATGCATCTCTGGATGAAGCCACTAAAAAAGAAGTCATGGATTATCTGGTCAAGTACAGCTCTGATCATGCGTACTCGCGAAGAGGATCAAAAATTCTCGCGACAATCGGAAGTTCAACTCCGCTGCGCATTTCAGAAACGCCTTACTTCATCCGCAAGCATGATGAGATTGCAGACAGTACATTTAAAAGAAAGGCCATCGGAAGCAAAGCGAATTGCCTGGCCTGCCACCCGGGTGCCGAAGCTGGAAATTATGAAGAGCATGACGTAAGAATTCCGCGGGCGGATGAATTACCGGCGAAGAAAAAGTAATGGTGAGACGGCCACAAAAAGAAGAACGAGCGGCCAGAGATTTCCTTCAAAAATATTGTAATTGGAAAAAATCTGTTCGTAGCTTTGCTTTCCAATCATCCTCCCGACGATGAAAGTTTCAGCAAGAACAGTCAACACTAACCAGTAGAGGCCGATCCATCCGGCTTCACTGGTTTTTTTGATCAGAGATTTTTCGAAGACAAAATGCAGATAAGTTCCAAAAAGCAAAATAGCTGTGAGTGCGGATAAGTGATGCCCCCACGGCTCGGCAATAATTTTTTTCAAAACGACTTCTCTGAGTGCGCCGTTGAGGAACGCCAGGACAAAAAAGCCGCACCAGATGAATGTTGATCGAAGAACAATTTGAATCATGAATTAAATCAGATAAAAAGCGCCTTCGCCAATCAACGTAAGCATCATTTCAACCAGCTCAAGATTATTCAAATCCGCTTTAGAGAATTGATACTCAGTCTCAGGTTCATTTAAAAAATAAGATCTGACTTTTTGATACGTTTCATCTGAAACGCGAAATAAAATTGAATTGATTCCGACTTCTATATCGCCGGTCAATGTTTCTTTAGCTGCCATCTTTGCCCACATATCGCGCTTGAAAGAAGTTCCATTTTTCAATTCGTTAAAAATGTCTTCGCGGCTTTCATCCATCGGATTCTGTTCCGCGTTTTTCGGGCTGGTTAAGAATTTCATCAGTGATTGTCTGAATACATCTTTGTCGCCAATAAGTTTCATCAGATCTTTATAAATGCTTTCCATAACGTACTCCTGAACCAAGAAGGGATCGTTTTGAAGAGAAATATTTGAATCGCGGAAGCTGGCATTCTCGGCCTGCTCAATGATCTGTGTTATATGAAAATCGATCAACTGATTGTAGCGAAGAGATTTAAAGCCGATGGAATAAGAGATACTGTCTTCCAGACTGATTCCGTGGTGGGCCACTCCTGGCGGGAGATAAAGCATGTCTCCGGGCTCAAGAATCCATTCCGTATCAGGAACAAATTTTTTGAGAAGTCTGATGTCGATATTCGGGACAAATTCAGGATCGGGATCTGATTGCAGCATCCACTTGCGTGAGCCTGCACCTTGAAAAATAAAAACTGAATAATCATCAATATGCGCTCCAACCGATGCTCCTTTTTTGGAGATGGTTGCCATGACATCATCAAAATTCCACTCTGGAACAAAGCGAACAGCTTTTTTAAATTCAAAAAAATCCGGGTTCAATAATTCCAGATTGTGGCAAATCAATGTCCACAGAGCATCCTTTTTATAATCGGCCTTTGTGATGGGACCTGGTATTGCCTGCCAGGGATACTCGCCGCCACTTTCATAGACCATGCGTGTTTCAAAATCCGGATCTTCGGCCATGTCAAAGAAGTCATCGAATGTGGCTAAATCAGGCGCATTCTTTACCGCTCCTTTAACCAAAAGAGGCTTTTTATTCCAGTATTCGCGCAAAAATTGTTCAGGAGAAATTCCAAGTTTCATAATTGCACTCTATCTGTTTAAAAACGGTTGTTAAATGATATGGGTCACTTTCTGAAGAGCCATCCTATAAAAGTAAGCACGGCTGAAAGAAGCAGACATGTAGTCAAAGGAAAATAGAAACTGCTGTTTTCAGATTCAATTCTGATATCTCCCGGCAGTCTCCCTAAAGGAATTTTTCCGCCGCTAAAATGCCAGATCAGACCCGCCCCAATCAGAACGAAGCCTGCAATAAGAAGTGTTTTGCTGATATTGTCCATGGGCGTAGTTTATGAAATTTTTACAGAAGTGCCTAGTCACTTCGTTACAGGAGGATTACTTTCCTCCAAAACATTCCATGGGAGATAGTATGAAAAGATTAATGGCCATTACACTTGCTCTTTTAGCGACAGCGACAATCGCCGGTGAAACAAGAAACTGCGAAAGCGAAAAAAATCAAAACTTACTAAGATGCCAAAAAATTCAACAAATCTGTTTCCGTTTTCCAGCTGAAACTCCAGCCTTCGAATTCTGCATGGAAGATTCTTATACATGTGTTGAAGAAGCAAAAACAGCTCATGAAGCATGTCTTGAAGCTGCAAAAAAATAATTTCATTTAGATTGAAAGTCTCCTTCGGGAGGCTTTTTTTATTCCCGAGTTTCATGCTTAGGAATATCTTGCTTACGTTTTGTAAAAAGTCATTATCCTTTACACTTTATTAATATGACAAATGTAAGCTTCACTACGGATGATTTCGCAGCTATTCCTCTTCATAAAATTGGTTGTAATGACAAACTCGTTGCAGATGTCTTCGTGAAAATCGGTGAAAAATTCATCAAGTTTAAAGAACACGGCGATTTTATTTCTGAAGAAAAATTCAATTACTTTATTTCTAAAAACGTCAAAGAGCTTTTTGTTCACGTAGAATCCAAAGCTGCTTTTGAAACAGCAGTGGAAGAAGCCAAACAGGAAGCGATTGAAACTTTGACCGAGGAAATTGGTGAAGAGAACCGCGACCTGGCAGAGAAGCAAATCGACTTGCGCGAAAAAATTTATGAAACGTTTCTCGACGAAAAACTCTCCAATGAAACAGTCGATCTGTTAAAAACTCAAGTCGACGATTTTATCTCGGCAGTGAAAGACAAAAATCCGTCTGCGGATATTTTTCTTAAACTGACTAACATGAACAATACGATCGCTGAACATTCCATGAATGTGGCCAATCTGTCTTTGCTTTTTGGAATGGTCACAGGTCAGAGCAGCTCCATCGTTCTTGAAAATCTTTACATGGGCGCTCTCTTTCATGATTACGGCAAGGCTAAAATTCCTGCAGACGTTATCGAGAAACCAAACAGCATGGCCTATGAAAAAGCGATTAAAAATCACCCGAATGCCGGAGTGGAATTTTTAAAATCACTACCAAATATCCCCCAGCCTGTTCTTACGATTGTAGCTGAACATCATGAGCAATTTTCAGGGGTCGGCTATCCAAAAGGCATCTCAGGAGAGGCTATTTATGGTCTCTCGCGCATTGTTCAGATTGCCAACGCCTTTGACAACATCGTTTTTGAAAACAGAAAGAATAAAGCAAAAATGTATACGAATGCGATCAAAGTACTCGAGTATGACAAAGGTAAACAGTTTGATCCTGAACTCCTTCCAAGGATTATCGATTGCCTTAAGCTCTCTGTAGGAAATTTTACGCGCGAACGTGAAAAGAAGTAGGCAAATTCTTCCGGCACAAAACAGTCTCATCAGGGAGATTGTGATCCCGAGAAAAGTGAGTGGATTATTTTTGCGAACTTCATTGTCACCACTTTTAGAAATTTCATGTTTAAACATGAGGAGTAATTCAACAGCTTAGCTTAGATTTATTGGCACAGACTTCTTGCAAAGAAGAACACCAATAAAAATCTTTTTATAAAAAAGGAGAGCTTCAGGATGAGGCAATTAAACAATGGAAGGAGTTCCGCTCCTCTCTCACTCGTAAGATATTATTTACTGTCAGCATTTTTACTAATAGCTTTTTTCGCTACTCAAGCGCAGGCATCCGGTTCAAAGATGCCAACTATTACGGATGGAAGTGCAACAGGCATTCAGGAAGAAGGAAATGAACCTGGTTCAACTTCAACCACTGTGACAAATCCAACGACACCGGTTGTAAGTACTTCAACGACAATCAGTGACAAATATTCTCACCTCGATCCCGGTGGAATTGTTCCTAAAGCGCGTCTGGCCTCTGCTCTTAAGTATTACGATGCAAATCAGTCGAGAATCGGAAACAAAGAATTTATCGGCGTTATCGATTTCAGCCAGCACAGTTCAAAAGAACGTTTCTATGTCATCAATATGGAAACAGGTAACGTTGAAACATTTCAGGTGGCCCATGGAAAAGGTTCAGATCCTGATTATGACGGCTACGCGACCATCTTCTCTAACACAGAAGGATCCAACGCAAGTTCACAAGGTGTATACCTGACGGCAGAGACGTACGAAGGAAGCCATGGCTACTCTCTTCGACTCGACGGAAAGTCTTCGACAAACTCCAATGCCCGCGACCGCGCCATTGTTATCCACCCTGCCGACTATGTTGTGCCTGGGCAAAAAGCAGGACGCAGCTGGGGATGTCCGGCACTTAATCCAAATGAGAGTGCCTACGTCATCAATGAGCTGAAAGGCGGAGCCGTTATCTACGCTGAATAAAAGTAAATTTAAAAGTTTTTATAAAAGGCCTCGGTTTTACCGGGGCTTTTTTTATCTTTTTTGAGCGAGCAACTTCAACATCGTCTCTGTGAAAACTTCTTTGTCAAAATTGTCGAAGAGTACACGAGCGACAAGCTCGCCATGATCCGCCTTATCGAGCTTTACAAAGTCATTGGAAAATAATTTTGAACTTTCAAAGGGAACCATGCCGTCGCTCTCCCCTTCAATGAGAGGCATGGTCGGCTGAAATAAAGTGGCGTGTCCATTGACCACTCCTCCTAATGTAATCACCGGCAGTTTTTTTGTCAGCGCCATGATGTCTTTGGAGTACGTGTGCATAAATTGTTTTCGATAAGTGGTCGTTAGAAGTTCGACTGTCCCCTCTCCCACATTCAACCAGGCCATTAAAAGCCCCAACATCTTACTGTTGCTATCAGTGTTTTTTAAAAAGGTATCGGCCAGAGGAGAACCGGAAAAAGGTGACTGAAGAAAAAGAATTCCTGCAATCTGATCTTGTTCATAGCTGTTTTCAACCAGCTCTTCGAGAAGGGCAATACCTCCCAAAGAATGACAAATAAAAAGGGCCTTGCGATTTTCTCTTCTGCTTTGCTCAAGGGCCAGTCTTATATTAGAACGGGTTTCATCTATAGACAGTGAGGATGGCGAAAGTCTTTCTGCTCTAAAAGAAAATTTTTTGGTGAGAACTTTCAATTCTCCGGCAAAATAATTTCCGGTCAAAAAGGAGAAATCAATTTTTGATCTGGGATCATCGGAAATAAAAGTTTCCGCCAAAATGCCGGGAACAAAATAAAAATTGAGTTGAGAATAAGAGGCTATTTCAGCGCGGGTCAGTTTATGTGCGGTCGTGCTGTACAATTTTTCAAATTGCCCGGACAAGTCTCTGGCCTGGGCGACTGTACAGAATAAACTGAATAGAAGAAGCGCTAAGTTTCTCATGAATTAAATTATCAGGAAGGAAAGCGCTTTTGTCTTATAGTAATTTATAACATCTTCTATTTTAAAGTTATCTGGATGTCATCTTAAGACCAAGGATTGAAACAATGAGAAGCAAAAGAAAAAATAACCGCCCGGGAGTGGCCTCTTCTTTAAACAGCAAGATGCCAAGCACTGAAGCTCCGAGCGCTCCAATTCCCACCCAGACACTGTAAGCAGTCCCGATGGGTAACTGTTCTGTCGCCTTCGCCAGAAGATACATACTTCCAGCAAGAGTCACGATGGTAAAAAGGCTTGCCACTGGTTTGGTAAAACCTTGCGAATACTTCAGCCCGATGGCCCAGCAAGTTTCTAATAGACCAGCGATAACCAGAATCGCCCACGACATGTTCGCACTCATTCATTACTCCTGACAGTGAACTTAATTATTCTTTCTTTCTTAAATTCCCGTCAAGTTTTATGGCGTGCTCTAATGCTGAAGTGTGATTTCGTTTTTCACTAATCGGCCTTGGGCCCTTTCAGTGACAATCTCTTCTGCAGTTTTTCGTTCTGATTCAGACAGAACACTTCCGTAGAGAAGAATGTCATTTTTACCGACGCGCAGGTTGATACCGCTGGCATTAATCTGCTTGCTATCAAGCAAAGCTTTTCTGATTTCGTCGGTAAGCGGTCCATACTCAGTCTCAAACTGAGAAATATAATCTCCTCGCAGCCCTTCTTCACTTAATCGTTGTGAGGTCTGGGGATAGGAGTTTTCAGTAGCGTTATGATAGTTGGCCGCGGCCTCTTCATTGAAGGTGGTTTTTTTCGTCATGATCGTCTCCTCTTCTGCATTTTCCCCTGTATGAAGAGTCTTACGCACCAATATCTTTTCTATGACAAAGATAGATTGAAAAGTCTGTCAGTCATCTGCGAAAAGGATAAATGTTTTTTATCGTTTCTCTCGTAAGAAATTTAAGCCTCTTAGAATAGATGTCATAAATTTTTAGGATAATTCACCTGACTTTTGCGCCTGTGGTCTTCATTCTATTCGCCACACACACACAATGAAGTTGGATGTTGGACGTTGGATATTTGACGTTCGATGACTGATTTTACCGTTTACCGGAGAGACATTTTGAAAACTCAAACTGAGTCAAGACGACTTAATGATCTTAAAGCAACTAACGCTTACCTGCGATTGGGAACAGATGTTTCTGATCTTGAAAAATCTATTCAAACAGTGGGCCTCATCGCACCGCTGGTCATCTCTACTGACAACGTCATTCTGGCCGGCGCAAGACGCTTTCAGGCGCTTTTAAACCTGGGTTATACAGAAGCTCCGGTTGTTGTTGTCGATAAAGGCGAACTGGAAAAAGAACTCGTTTCTATCGATGAAAACCTTGTGAGAAAAGATCTGACGAAAGTGGAGCTCGAAGGACACCTTCGTCGCGCCAAAGAAATTTATCAGGCCATCAATCCTGAAGAGGAAAAACCAGAACCGGTCACTGCTGAAGAAATCGAAATGGAAGAAAAAAAAGAAGTTCTTCCTGCTGAAAAATTTCTCAACATCGTTGCTGAAAAAACAGGCCTGTCTCCTAAGCAAATTCACGAAGCCATCAACCGCGATGAAATGGCCGATACATCAGTCAAAGAAGCCCGTGTAAACGGAGAACTCTCCATCAGTCAGACAAATGAAATCGTAAAGCTGAAAAAAGACGAGCAGAAAAAAGCGCTCAATCACATCAAAACTCTTCCCGTCCGCGAAATCAAAAAATTTGTGAAGGAAGCAAAAGTCAAAGGTGTGGAGGAAGCGATTCGCGAAACTCCAAAATTGCCTCATGCCCGCGAGTTCAATGAAATTGAATCGCTGTTAAAAAGACTTCAGAAAAAACTGAAGCAACTGGATCTTGAAGGCATTACCATGGAAAATTTCCCTGTCGGGACTCAGAAAATTTTCAATGAAGTGGTAAAGTTTGCTGAAAAAGATTTTGTTCCTTATGGAAACGAGCAGTCCGATTACGAAGAATACTCTGCTCATTAAAAAAGATGTCCCCGCAAAGGTCGAAGGCAGTAGCACCTTTGCGGAGACTGCAGGAAATTAGTGTCCGTGATAAGCTTCAGCTAATTCTTCAAAGCAATCGTTCAATTTATTGATGAAACCAAATTGTAAGTATTGGTCATCTTCCATTACTTGATTGAAAGAAGAGATGCCATCGATGTGGCAAACTTGCACTGGTGAGTATTGCACTCTTCTGTCATCGAAAGATTCTTTGAACTGGAAGCTCAGGTCGCAATCTTGACCGCCCTTATCACAAGACAAGCCGATAAACTTATAGTCGTAGTAACCTTCACACCAGATATCTCCACAAATATAGTCTATCGCTTTTACGATTTGATTATTTTGTTCAGGCGAAAACAACTCTTCTCTTTCCGCACTGTTTGCATAAACTGCATTTCCAACCATCATCATTACTAGCATTATCAGGATTTTCATATAAACCTCGTTGTTTACTTATGAGTAAATGCTAGTCCTGGAGATATGCCTAAAACATAATATAAATCAGAAAATTTGAAGATTTTGATCGGGTTACCACCACTTCTCAAAGTGGATATGGTCAGGAGAAACACCGGCCTCTTTTAATTGAAGTGTGAGTGAATCAATCATCGCGCGTGGACCGCAAATAAAGAAATGAGAGTGAAGATCAACACCATTTTTTTGCAGGAAAGAAAGACTTAGTCTCTCTTGATTCTCCTTGGTCACTGTAAAGGTTGTAAAAGGAGCAAGTTCTTCTTTAAACAGAATGTCTTCGGAATGAGAGACAGAATAAAAAAGTTTAACTTTGCTCTTTTCTTTGTCCACACTTCGAATCATGGAAAGAATGGGAGTCAGTCCAATTCCGCCCGCAATAAAAGTCAGGCTTGGAAAAGTGGCCATTTCTTCACTCAGAAAAAATTTTCCCTGCCCTTGAGTTATTTCCACTTCGGTTCCTTCCTTTGCCGAATGAAGAAACTGAGTGACCGGATGATGAAGTGACTCGCGAACAGCGAGATCGATGAATTCCTGAGTATGGACCGAGCTGATGATGGTATAGCCACCGATATTTTTCCCCTCAACGGGTGCTTTCAGGTCAATCCACTGGCCAGGCTTAAAAGAGTAATCTTTTTTCCCGTGCCACAGCCGCAGAATTTTAATTTTCGGCGTCGCTTGAATAATGGAAGTGATCGTCGCCTTCATCATAAAAATTTCGGCTTCACTTCATTTAAAACACTGTTGATGGATTGAAGAATAAAATCCTGATTGAGTGAATCGTATTGCAGGTATTGTTTGGATTGAAACGACTGTTCAAACTCACGGGTTTTCTTTTGTGCCGACATCGCTCCGCCGGCCATATCGAGAACACGCATATTAAACTCATAGTTAAGTTTAAGCGTTTTTTCTACTTCCGAAAGACTGAGGATGAGATTGTCGATTGTGCTGAGTTCACGCGATGAAGAAGGCGGAGCAAGTTTAACTTCGACCATCCCCTTACTATATTTTATCTGCACCACTTTAAATCTCAAAAAACTCTGGATCAAATCGAGAATCTGACTGATCACTAGTTTGGGTTCGATGACGAGTTCAATATGTCCAACGGGCTGACTGTCTTTTACCGCAGTATCAAAAAAGGCAAGATACAAACTTGCGTTCTTGTCTGTAATAAGACAATTTTCCGGCAGTGTGTATTCGAATGAAAAGGATTTTTCCTCTTGAGCATTCAGCTGGAAAGGTTCTTCAAGTTTTGTTTCTGATAAAACTTTCCAGGCCTTTGCATCTTTGGCCTTGATTTTTTTATAGATGCCTTCGCCCAAGATAGTTCTTAACACGGGCATTTCAATTTTTTCAGTGCCGTGATTTTTGACTTTAAGCGAGGCTTTAATTTTTTCTCCCTGGCGCCATTTTTCGCCGATAGCTTCCAGGTTGAATTCGAGTGGTTTTAAAAATGTTGTTCCCTTCATTAAATCAGGTTAAACAATTTTCTCCAACAAGTGAAGCCCAATCAGGCAGCCTTGAGCAAACTTAGATTTTTTTGAAGATAAATATCAAATTGAGTGTTGGAAGATTTGACGTTGATTTCAATTTTGCCGCCATAATTTTCCATTATGCGCTTACAAATCGGCAGCCCCAGACCGGTTCCTTTATCTTTAGCCTTTGTTGTAAATAGCGATTGAAAGATTTTTTTATGCAGAGACGGATCTATGCCCTGGCCGGAATCAGTAATTGAAAGAACCAGATAATTTCCATGATCAACAACCGAAAACTTGATCCATTTTTCGGGTAATGAATCAATGGCATCAATCGAATTATTGATTAAATTAATGAGAACCTGAAGCAATTGCTGAAAATTAAATTCCACATCATACTGAGACTGACAAAATTCGACATCGGCCGGTATTTTGTATTTCCCAAGCCGCAATGATGAAATTTCAATCGCCTTATGAACGCATTCATAGAGATCCATGTCTTCCACATCTTGCTTGTTTGACAGGAGATCTTTCATGTTGGAAAAAATTGTCCGTATTCTCAAAGTTGAATCTCTCATGCTGGAGACTTTCTTCCCGAGGTTTTCCAGTGAAACCGGCACCCCTTTTTTAACCTGGTAATCGAGAAGATCAAGTGACATCTGAATGATCGTGAGAGGATTCATCACATCATGCATGATTTGAGCACTTGTTTCACCCATCATTTGGAATTTTGCGCGCACAAGTTCGTCCTGCTCACGCATTTTCTTTTCAGTAATATCAAACCGTACCGCGATGTATTCGCTTATCTCTTGTTTGAAATTCAAAACAGGATAAATGTGGGCATCCACATAATATAATTCGCCATTTTTCTTTTTATTAATCACTTCCCCGTGCCAGTTGCGCCCTTCCGAAATCGTTTGCCACATTTTTTTGTAAAACTCATTGGGGTGCATTCCTGATTTGACGATGGCATGAGTGTTTCCCAACAACTCTTCCTGTTCATAACCAGAGACTTCGCAGAAAAGTTTGTTGGCATAAATGATTTCTCCTCTGGTGTTGGATATCGAAATAATCGCCAGATCATCCAGAATATTGAGAATCACTCCTTGTCTGAACTTGCTGTTTAAATCATTGGTATAAAGTCGAATGATACCGCTTATTTTGGTTACTTCACCTTTGCTGCTTACTTCGCAAGCGACTCCACTCAATCTTATGACCTTTTCACAAGCCCCGGAACCGATAACACATTCAACGACAAAAGGAGTATTGTGATTAATCAATTGCTGAAAATGAGTATTTAAAAATTGACGATTTTCTGAATCAAAATGCTCGAAGAATGCTTCATAACTCAATTGCTTCTGCTGTACTTCGAAGTAGCTGGCACATTTATCATCAAGAGAAAAAGAATTATTAACGACTTCAAAAGTCCAGCTGCCTACATCTTCAATACTTTTTGCATATTTAAAAGTCATGACCGCGCATCGACTGAATTTAAGATTCCCTTAAGGAAAAATTCCCTGACCTTGATCATAAACGTCACTTATTTGCTTAACGTCAAATGCTTCATTATCTGGCTGGAAATTGGATTTTCAATTTTTCTTGAGAGAGATAAAAAGAAAATTTCTTCATAGACACCGGGAATTTTTCCTATCTCAAACAATTTTTTTTCCTTCACGAATGATTCTGCGGCCGATGGTGTAAGAGGTATGAGACCTACGCTTTCCACCCCCATCAGTTTTTGAAGTTCGGTATCCTGAGTTTCGACCGCTACGTCCAGATTAATTTTCTTTGATTTAAAAAAATGTTCTACATCATGTCTGAGCTTACTGTGCGCTGTCGGCAAAACAAATGTTGCATCTTCGAGTGATTCGGGAAAATTTTTTCTTAACCCTAAAAATTTTTTGGATCCATAGATTGAGACGGGATGCTTGGCAACCAGACGGGAATAGATTTTTAAATCTTCACTCAAGCGGGGAATATAGTTAGCGATGACAAGATCGATTTTATGCATTTCCATTTCACGCATCAGCTCTTCTCCGTTACCTTCGAGAAAAGAAACTGTACATCTCCCCGCTTTCAGCGCGGCTTTCGCTACTGCGAGAACAACGTGTTTGGGAACACTGTCGAGAGCTCCGAATTGCACGTGAGGTCGACTTGGGATTTTTCTGTCGTGAAGAACTTCCAGCAGTTCATCACCCATTTTAAAAATTTCATTGGCATATTCAAGAGTGAGCATTCCCTGCTCTGTCAAAATCAGTTTTCTGTGTTTATGTTCAAACAAAGGAATGCCGATTGTTTCTTCAAAAAGTTTCAGTTGAGCGCTGAGTGTGGATTGACCTATCTTTAATTTCTCAGCGGCTTTGGAAATACTTCCTTCCACTGCAATAACTCTGAAATAGTTCAAATGGTGGTAGTTCAGCCAAGGATTCATTTGTCATCTCCTGCTTTGCTTCGTTTAAAACGTATTAAAAGCTCTTTTTTATCTATTTTATCAATACATCATTCTCAGCGATAATAATAGGGAGATCATGACTGAAGGGGGTTTTATGTCTCAAATATCTGTTGCGCCGGGTTGGCTGTGGATCGCATTTTCCGTTGCCATTGTAGTTCTACTCATTATTGATTTAAGTCTTTTTGGTAAAAATGAAAATGGCCATAAAGTCAAAACAGCACTAATCGAAAGCGGTTTATGGATTGCTCTCGCTTTAGGTTTTAACTTCTGGTTTGCCATGAATTATGGTTCAGAGCTGGGGTTTCAGTTTCTTACCGGATACCTGGTTGAAAAAAGCTTGAGTGTTGATAATTTGTTCATCATTCTTCTTGTATTCAGTTCGTTCAAGATTGCATCTAAATATCAGCACAAAGTGCTTTTCTACGGTGTTCTAGGTGCCATCATTTTAAGGGCGGTTTTTATTCTGGTTGGAGCACAATTGCTTCATCACTTCGAATGGATTCTTTATGTCTTCGGCGCCATTCTCGTGCTCACGGCCTTCAAGTTCTTGAAGAACAGTGATGAAAAAATTGATTCGCAGGATTCCTGGTCTATCAGAACATTTAAAAAGTTTGTGCCTACAACGAATAAACTTGAAGGCAATCATTTCTTTATAAAAGAAAAAGGAATCAGAAAAGCGACTCCGCTTTTTCTTGCGTTGATTGTGATAGAGGTTACGGATTTAGTTTTTGCCGTTGATTCCATTCCTGCAGTTTTCTCTGTGACTCAAGATGCTTTTGTCGCTTTCGCGTCCAACATTCTTGCCATTCTCGGTTTGCGTGCTCTTTATTTTGTTCTGGCCGATTGGGTCAGCAAGCTCCGTTATTTGAAGCCGGGACTGGCGGCGATTTTAGGATTCATCGGAACAAAAATGTTGATAGTGGATTTCTTTAAAATTCCAAGCTGGGTTTCTTTGCTCGTCATCTTTTCGATTTTAATGACTGCAGGACTTAGCTCGTGGTACGTGGCGAAGATAGAAGAAAAAAGAAAATTAAAAGAAGTTGTGTAATGAAGATTACAGAAAAATATCATGCGTTCATTAAAAGGGCGATTACAACGCTGAGGGGATTTGCAAACAGATTCTGGTTTCCTCCCCTGCTGCTGTTGCTGGCGGCGCTCGATGCGCTTTTAATCGTTATTCCGACGGATGGTATTTTAATTTCAAGTTCAATGCTTATGAAAAGACGATGGATCTCATTCGGACTCTTTGTGGCGGTGGGATCGGCGATTGGTTCACTTGTGCTCATCTCGCTGGTCAACCACATCGGCATAGAGCAGATTCTTCAGCTTTATCCTGGTGTCGATCAGACTCACGTCTGGAAAGTGACATTGGATTTTTTCAGCGAATACGGGTTGCTTGTTGTGTTTTTGGTAGGTGTAACACCGTTTACTCAACAACCGGCCCTCATCATGGCGGCCTTGTCGGACATTCCCTATGCTCCGCTGGCTGCCGTGATTTTATTCAGTCGTGTGATTAAGTTTTGTCTCATGGCCTACATCGCGACACATGCGCCGAAACTGCTCAGCAAACTTTGGGGCATTCAGGGCGAATTAAAAGATACAGGAGTGTAATATGTTAAAGCGAATTTTCATCTTCTTTGCAGTTTCATTGCTGGTCTCCATTACGATCAGCACATTAATGTCAGTTCTGGGAATTGGTCATTATATTTCAGCTTCCGGAATAAATTACGGAACACTTATGGCCTTTTGTCTTGTCTGGGGTCTTGGTGGTTCCTTTATTACCCTGCTTATTTCAAAGCCCCTGGCCAAATGGTCCATGGGAGTTGAAATTGTTTCGGACAAGCCAGAGTACAATGAACTCGTCTCAAAAGTGCATCGTCTTGCTTCACAGGCGGGCTTAACTAAAATGCCTGACGTCGGCATTTATCACTCAGAAGATGTGAATGCATTTGCTACAGGTCCCTCGAAAAATAATTCGCTGGTCGCCGTTTCCACCGGTCTTTTGCAAAGAATGGATCGCGATGCTGTTGAAGGAGTTATCGCTCACGAAGTCGCCCACATTGCCAATGGCGATATGGTCACGATGACTTTGGTTCAAGGTGTAGTGAATGCGTTTGTCATGTTCTTTTCAAGAGTCATTGCCTTTGCTCTTACTCAGGCCATGAGAAGAGATGATGACGAAGCTCCAAGTCCGTTCATGCATTCCATTCTTGTCTTTGTTCTGGACATTGTTTTTGGATTGCTCGCCATGCCTGTCATCGCCTGGTTTTCTCGCTACCGCGAATTCCGGGCTGATCACGGCGGAGCAAGTCTCGCAGGTAAAGAAAAAATGATTTCAGCTCTTCAGTCGCTTCAACGTGTCTATCCGGCCATGGCCGAAGTTGAAGCAAGAGAGAATCCGAACTTTCGCTCAATGCAGATTTCTTCAAGAGTTAACGTCATGAAACTTTTTTCAACCCACCCTCCGCTTGAAGAACGTATCCAGGCATTGAGAGACATGTAAGCAATGGCCCCGTTCCGGGGCCTTCTTAATGAAAGAAGGCTTCCAGTCTCAGCTGAACAAATTTGTCGTTTTTGAAATTTTCTGATTTGGGAAAGTCTGCACCGACGGTAAACGTTCCGTAGAGCCATCCTCCGTAAAGAAGCTGGCGGTAACTGACGGAAGCATCGTAGCCATCATAATAATAGGTCGGAGAAAATTTGGCGTTGGCACCAACAGCATAGGAAAGACCTCGTTCTTCGCCGAGGTGTTGATAGAGCGTAAGACTGTGGCGTAGTTCAAAGATATCTCTTTCATCTGTCCACACCAGTGAATTCACCTGTTCAGTGTGAAACGTTTCATTCCACTTTCGATTGAAAGTGAGTTGCGAAATTTCCTGAAAGCCGGCCTGTCGGTATAAGAGAAAAGTCTGGTTTAAATCAATTTCGACATACTTCGTGTTGTATTCCTTTTGCATGTTGAGTTTTAAAAAAGGATTGATGGGCATGTCGAGACGGATCCCGAATTTGATTAAACTGCTGAAAGCTTTTAGCTTAGGAAGAAGAAAATCAGCTCCGGCCGTATAACGATCTTCATAAGCCGTGGTGTATTTGGAAGTGATGCGATTTTTTTTATTGCGTGCAACGTTCTCATCGGTCAAGGCCTTCTTGATTTCATTTTGCTCTTTCTCAATGACGAGTTTTAATCTCTTGGTGGTTTTCGGAAGATCAAATCGCATCTGCAGATCAAAATCGTTTTCAATTTTAGAGCCTTCGGACTTATAGACAGCAGTAGAAACAAAAATTGTGCTTTTATTTTCCTTGAGTAGATACTTCTGGTTGGAAAAAAAAGAATCAATCGTTCTGTTGAAGAGCCGCCATTCAGAAGAAATAAATTTTCCTGTTTGTTCTCCAGAGACAACTTCTTTTTCTTCGGCGAAAACTGAACTGGTATAGATCATCAGACTGAGGGCCACTAATGTTTTAATAGTTCACCCCGACCGAAAGAATGATATGTCTCGTGAAAAATTTAACATTGGTAACCTGATATGTGGCCGTCACAAAGGTTGGATCAAATTTATAAAGAAGACCGGCTTCAAAAAGGAACAGTGTTTTTTTGGAAATGCTTTGTTCATCTTTTCCCAGAATCGGATTCTTGTGAAGAACGGATTTCGCAAATCCTCCGGCCACTCGATAAAAGAGAGGCTTTTTTAACAGCGGAAACATAACTCCTGCTTTAAAGCCCAGGGCGCCGGCGCGAAGATTATCGGAGCGGTTTTTCCAGTCCTCCCAAAGTGAAGCATTGACGAAAGCGTTGTAGCCGTATTTCCATTTTTTAATTTCTTTTCTGACTACGAAGCCATATTCGAAAAGAAAATAATCTTTATTAATCACAGGAGGCGCAAAATTCACAAGTGAGCCTTCACGGAGCAGCAGCTCCTCTGCCTTGAGGGGAAGACTGAAAACGATCGTAAATAGAAGCAGCTGTAAAAAAGCTTTCATTGTTCATAAGTGTTGTCGATTCAAGGCTTTATGTCAAAACTAAAGCTTTTTAGTCAGGTTTCCGAAAAGCCTCTTATGAAGACTATTCTGCTGCTTTCCTTTTTGATCAATACTTACGCCTACGCCGATTGCACGCCTAAGGATTTAACAGATCCAGCGTATTTAAAATCAGTGGGAAAAGAAAATCTTATCGATCACTTTTCCAAACCGCGGGATCAGGATAGCGTCGGTTGGTGCGGAGCTTATGCCACAACGGATTCGCTTTCATTTTCGGTAGGTGAAGCTATCTCTGCGGTGGACGTTTCCTTAAATCAATATGCCAATGAAAAAAAAGACGGCCGCCTTCAGGATATGAGTGGAATCAGTATTCTTTCTGCAACCAACGTGGCCAAGAAAAACGGGTACTGTCCTGAATCTGTTATCCCTTCCGATCAGACATCGTCATCCAACCTTGGTCATCAGGCGATTTTGAACATGATGGCCTCTTTTCAAAAAATTGCAGATGATTTTAAGGCCAAGGGCAAGCCGCAGGATTACTGCGTTCAATGTTCGACTGATCAATTTGAAAAAGTTATCAAGCCGACTCTCCCCAATGCGACCGGCGATATGATTCGTGAAGTTCTGATTCAGAATGAAGGCGACAGTTTAAAAAGTATCCGCGCACTGATGGACAGGCTCTGTGAAGGAAAGAGAAAAATTGCCAAGCCGGATACAGATCTGATTTACACCAGCGGAAAAAATGTCAGCAAAATTCTGGATGAAGCACTCGATAATGAATCCATGCCAAGCATTGGTATGAGTACATCTTTTTTTGCTACGGATGAATCCGTACCAGGCGGTCACGGTCCACATGAAATGATGATTGTTGCCAGACGCCCAGGCGCCGACGGCAAATGTGAATATCTTGTCCGCAATTCCTGGGGACGTAGCTGCGCTTATTATCGACCGGAAATAAAAAACAAATGTGATCCGGCCAAAGGCTCTTTCTGGATGAACAATGACCAGCTTCAGTCCGGAGTGACAGATGTGGTTGTCGTCAAGAATGCCTCTAAAAACGAAGTTAAGCCAAAACCGGAAACAGAAGGGTCAGCAAAAGAGTCCAAAGATGACCGCGTTGTCACTCGAAGAGACAACAGTCAGAAAACAAAAGTCGAGACAAAAGACTCGTCAAAAGATACGACAAATAACAATCACGGTTTCAACAATCCTTTCAGTGGAATGGATTTTGGTGATCTGCTGAAAAATATTTTAATGGGCATCAGTGCCGCTGTCTCCAGCATCTGGCAGGCCTTTGCGAATATGTTTAAATATTAGGATCAACATGAAATTCACGGCCATTCTTGTTTTATTGTTTGTTTCTTCTTTTGCCCTGGCAGAAGATCTGAAATGGAATTGCGAAAAACTTAATCTCAAGTTCATAGAAATTCCTGGATCTGCAGGAAAAGAATTTACGGTGGATGGTTGCTATCAAAGTGAAACCTATTTTCTCGTCAGTAAAGATTGCAAAAAAGATCCAAAAGAATGTTTGAGCAGAGGGGAAAAAAAGAAAATTGACCATCCTGGAAATGGAATCGGCTCTCCAGGTTTTATTCAGTGTTATCGAATTGGTGGTCGTCCCCGTTTTCTTCAAGTAAAAGTCAAAGAGAAGTGGATGGACACGTATACTTGCTTTTTTGGCTCGGAAAACAGTTTTATGGACTTCGAAACCATTTCCCAAAATAAGAAATAAAATCAAGTATAACTAGAGAAAGAATGGCTTCTTCCTTGCTCCTTATTTTTAAAGCTGAGACCTTTAAAAAAGGAGTCCAATATGGCCATAGAATTTCCCCAACTTCCATTCCCTATTGATTCGCTTGAACCTTCTATATCCAAGCGCACACTTGAATTTCACCACGGAAAACATCATAAGAATTACGTGACCAAACTCAATGAGTTAATCGCCAATACGCCGCTTGATTCAAAAGATCTTGTATCCATTATTCTTGAATCTGAAAAAACACTTCAAAATGTTTTTAATAATGCCGCACAAGCATGGAACCATGACTTTTACTGGCATTGTCTTACTCCTGGTGGAAAAGAAACTATGAGTGAAGAGTTTTCAATCAAGATCAATCAAAGCTTCGGCAGTCTGGAAGAACTTAAAAATCAATTCAATGATTCTGCCAAAAANNACCTGCGATGTTTGGGAACATGCCTACTATCTCGATTATCAAAATGAGCGCCCCGGTTATTTGAAAAATTTCTGGAACATAGTCGACTGGACTTTTGTGGAAAAAAACTGGCAGCAATTTAAGGCCGATAATGAAGTCGAAGAAGACCTGGAAACCTCTTCAACCCAGGCATCCTCTCAGGACAAAGGGGAAGCTTCGGAACGCCAGCTGCACTAAGTTGCATTTCTTTTTTTAATTCTTTTGGCCAGAGCGCGAGCTTTGGCCGGATTTGCTCTAAAAAGCATGAAATTTTTATATTCTTTTCGATTTTTCTCCAGCGTATGTTAAAACTCTCCCCATATGAAAGTTCTTCTCATCATTCCGCCTATGACCCAGGTGAATACGCCCTATCCAGCGACGGCGTATCTCACGCAATTTCTCAGAGACCAGAACATCACAGCGACGCAAAGAGATCTTGGACTCGATCTTTTTCATCGCCTTTTTTGCAGCGAAGGTTTGCAGCTCATCAAAAAAGAAATTGAAAAGAAAAAAAATCTGAGCGAGTTTGAAGAATTTTTTCTGGAAGCTTTTGATGATTATCAATCGACCATTGATAAAGTCCTCTCTTTTCTGCAGGGAAAAGATCCCACGCTTGCGTTGAGAATTTCCAAAAGATCCCTGTTTCCTGAAGGGCCTCGCTTTTCTCCTCTGGATGAACACGAAAATGAAATCTCTGCGCTTTTTGGTGAAATGGGTGTCCAGGATAAGGCCAAATATATTTCCAGTCTTTATCTCGATGATCTCGCTGATTTGATTAAAAATGCCATTGATGAACGATTCGGCTTTTCCCATTATGGAGAATCGCTCGCTTCCTCGCAAAGCTCATTCGATTTTCTTTACGACGGTTTAAAAACATTTACTCTGGTGGATCAGCTCTTAGTCGAATGTGTAAAGTCTTATGTCGAGTCCATTGAATGCGACGTCGTCGGCTTTACCGTTCCCTTCCCGGGAAATATGTACGGTGCTTTGAGAGCGGCTAAATTTATCAAAGAAAATTACCCTGCCAAGAAAGTGCTTTTCGGCGGCGGTTTCATCAATACAGAATTGAGAGAATTGTCAGATGTCCGTTTCTTTGAATTTGCCGACTATCTGATGTTCGATGACGGTGAAACTCCCCTCATGCTTTTGCTGGACTATTTTCAGGGCAAAAAATCTGAAAGCGATTTACTGAGAACATGGTATGCCCGCGATGGAAGAATTCAAAAATCTTCTTCTGTTCAAAAAGATTTTTCTTTCAAGAGTCTCAATGGTCCGACTTTTGATGGACTGAGCCTGGAACGCTATATTCCCATGCTCGAAATGCCAAACCCTATGCACAGGATGTGGTCAGATTTCCGCTGGAATAAAATGATCATGGCCCACGGTTGCTATTGGAAAAAATGCACTTTTTGCGATGTCACTCTCGACTATATCAATCGCTATGAACCGATGAAGGCCTCTACTCTCGTCGATCAAATGAAGCGAATCATGACCGAAACAAAACAATCCGGATTTCACTTTGTCGATGAAGCGGCTCCTCCTGCTCTCGTTAAAGGAATGAGTGAAGAACTCATCAGACAAAACGTGAAAGTCTCCTGGTGGGGAAATCTTCGCTTCGATAAGAGTTTTGAACATATCGCAGAGCTGATGGCGGATTCAGGCTGTATTGCTGTAACTGGCGGCCTGGAAGTCGCAAGCCCGCGCATCTTAAAAATGATTGAT
The DNA here is from genome assembly GCA_002440825.1 of Bacteriovoracaceae bacterium UBA6261. GTDB lineage: Bacteria > Bdellovibrionota > Bacteriovoracia > Bacteriovoracales > Bacteriovoracaceae > Bacteriovorax. The sequence goes on from DJVH01000093.1 coordinate 117,771, forward strand.
AAAGGAACAACAGTTGAGCAAGTGGCGCGAGCGACGAAGGCCTTCTCCCGCCATGGTATTTATGTGCACGCTTATTTGATGTATGGTTTCCCGACTCAAACGATTGAAGAAACCGTCGACAGTCTTGAAGTGGTCAGACAGCTTTTTCTTAACGATTGTATTCAATCTGCCTATTGGCACAGATTCATGTGTACTGCGCACTCTCCAGTCGGTTTAAACCCCGACAAGTTCCAGATCAGTCTTCACCCTATCGAAACCCCGGCAAAGGGCCTGTTTGCCAAAAATACGGTTGATTTCGACGATCCTACTCGTCCTGACCTGGATATGCTGGGAGAGGCCCTGAGAAAAGCGCTTTATAATTATATGCACGGAATAGCTCTGGAAGAAGATGTGCGCGTCTGGTTTGATGTTCCGGTGAAGAAAACTTCAGTGCCGAAAAATTTTATTGAAAAAGCTGTCCGTTAAAAAAGAAAAAAGCCACCGTGAGGTGGCTTCTTACTGTTCGGTTGGAAATGAATTTTCATTCACACAAAGACTAGAACTGTAAAAGGTTTCTTTGTCTTTCCTTCCTGTCTTTGAATTCTGCAGAACACGTGCCACAGGCAAATGTTTAAAAGTGCAAATAAACTCGGACATAATGAGGGGAATTTTGGGATTCTATTCGGCCGAATCTTCCTCAGCTTCGGCGATTTCAAAAAGATCTTTTTGATCAAACGTATAATCTTTAACCAGATGAAGCGGATTCACATATAGTCCGTCGCGAAGAACACCAAAATGCAGATGCGCACCTGTGGCATAGCCTGTCCGGCCGACTTCTCCGATCTGATCATTTAATTCCACTTTGGAACCTACGCGAAGACCTTTAGTAAATTTTCTCAAATGATCGTAGGTCGTCTGATAGCCATCGGCATGTTCAATCAGAATAAATTTTCCTTTAGCTTTTGCTCTTCCGATGGCGATGATCACGCCATCGAGTGCCGGATAAACCGCAGTTCCCGCTTTCGCAACGAAATCAATTCCATTGTGAGGTTGAATTCTTCTTTTCACTGGATGTTTACGGGCCAGATTAAATAAACTTGAAACACGGCTCATTTTCACCGGAGCATAAAAAGGCTTTTCATTTTTGGCAGGATCAACCGGAAGCAAATCCCATTCAAGTGTTTCGAGATTCTGTTGAAGCACACGTTCTGAGACGGCCTTACCGACAAACAATGACGCTTTCACAACATTTCCAAACTTTACTGGTTCGCCGTTGTCGAGATATTCAATCACTTCAAAAGAATAAGAAGCTCCGGCTTTTAATCCACGAGTGGTTGTGAAATCCTCTTTGAAGGCCTCGCTGATCTGGCGAGCTATTCTTTCGTTTTTCAAATCGTCTTTTAATGTTTCGTAGAGAGTGCCGCGAATCTCACCTTCAAAGAATTTATTGGTCACTTCAAAGGGCAGAAACGTTTTGATCATTACAGTTTGGGCGACTGATTTTTCGATAATATAAACATCATTGCTTTTTTCTGAATATAACTTCAGCGTAAAGCCGTTTTCAGCGGGGATTTTAGCTACGCTAGCAACCAAAAGAGATTCCAGTTCCGGATAACGGGCGATGAAATCGCCTACTTCAGTTTCAGTGAATCGTTCCTGCTCAAAAATCTGCATTGCCAATTGTTCGTGGGCAGAAACCGCAAGAGACATCATCGCCAATAAAAGAATTAAGAGAAAGCTTTTCACCATGCTACATATATTATTGAAGCGCGCGGCGAAAAGTCTTTCAAAGAACTCTTACATTTGATTGCATGCATTGAGTAAAATTAGTGCAAGAGTGGATCAGAGACAGATTTCCCGATCGTTTTTGCAACGGAACTGATAGGTGTGTCTGATCTCTCAGGGGCATTATCAATTCCTAACAATTCACTCATCGGGCAGTAACGTGACAATCCTGTTTCAATTCCCGAAGCTGCGACCATTCCGAGAAAGGCCGAAAGCGATTTTGATTTTGAAATTGTCAGAGCTGCGATTGCTGCTGCTATACCAACTCCAATGCGATAACGAGCTTCTTTTTCACCAACATTTGGTTTCATAAGCACCTCCATTAATCAAAGTAGAGATCATAATGAGTAAAGGTTGCAAGCCCCGGTGCTTTAGTTATAGCAGGAAATTATGTGTTCTATCTTTTTCTTCAATCGTTGATCGGTTTCAATTTCTTTGCGGATTTTTTCACAGGCGTAAATGATCGAACTATGGTCTCTGCCAAAAAGTTCGGCGATTTTCATTATGTTCATGTTTTCTTTTTCGCGAAGAATGAACATGGCCGTATGGCGGGCGATTGAATAGTCTTTGCGGCGATTGTGAGACAAAAGATTTTCAACACTGATTTGAAAGGAATTGGCCACATCAACAAGAAGAGGACGAATGCCATGAGTGAGCGTTTTTTCTTTCACCTGAATTTCTTGTCTTGCCAGTTCGATTGTCACTGGCGATTTTTTCAGATCGCTGATGTTTTTTAATTTCAGAAGAGCGCTTTCCAGTCCGTAAACATTAAAATCCAATTGAGAAGCAACCAGCTCTTTCACATTTTCCGGCAAGATCAGATCAAGGGCGCGGGATTTCGCTTTGACAATTTCCAGAGCAAGAACAGAATTGAGACCGGCAAGATGATGAATGAGCGAAGCGGAAAGTTTGCCTTTAAGCCTCTCGTCGCAGTTGTTTAATTCTTTTGGAAGTTTCGATCCGGTCAGGATGATTTTCATCTGGCCTGTCTGAGCGTAATCCAGAATTTGCCCGAACGTTTTTTGAAGTTCGCTGTTTTTTTCCAGCTCTTCAATATCGTCTATCAATAAATATTGATACGTCTTAAGTGTGTGAAAATGATCCAGCAGGGCCGACATTGTTAACGGCGAGCTGAGATAAAAAGATTTTTTTCTCGCTGAGAGTTCATTGGCGGCGGCGTGAAGAAGATGTGTTTTGCCGAGACCACTTTCTGCTTTCAGAAAGAGAATCTGAAAACTGGATTTATCATTTTGAACAAATTGTTTAACGGAAACCGCGGCAAACATGTTTGAATCGCCGGTGCAAAACGTTTCAAAAGTTTTATTTTTGTCAACGTAACCATGAGAGGAAGAATTTCGTGAATAGTTCTGACGGGCAATGGTTGTCCGCGTTTGCTTTTCTCTGAGAGAGAGATCGGCCAGGGCATAATCAGAAACGAAACTGAGAAGATCGAGTTGTTGCGTGACAGGTTCGTCGATTTCCGAATTTAATATCTGCAGCTGTCTCCCTGCTGCTTTTGAACGGCTCATGTGTTCCTTCTATGGAAAAGATAGAAAAAAATTTCTTTTGGAAGTTTAAGGAATAAAAATGAAAGGTCAAATTTTTTTCAGAGAAAAATCCTGGTGGTTTTTTTTCAAAACACGTAGAACAGAGAGATGAAGACAAGAGGAATCGTTTTTGATTGTGATGGAACTCTAATTGACAGTGTGGAAGTGGTGATTGATTCCATTCATTATGCTTTGAAGAAAGTGAATTCTGCCGATCACAGTTCAGAAGAGATTCAGTCTTTATTTGGTCCGGGAGCAGATGAAATTCTAAAGAAGCTTATCGGAGATGAAGAAAAAGCAAAAGAAGCTTACGAGCATTACCTGGAATCTCAAAAAGAAAATGTTTTTGAGATGAAAGTGTATGACGGAATCAGGCCGCTTCTGGAAACAATAAAAAAACACAAAATACCCTGTGCCATGGTGACGGGAAGGCATTCAAGGGACCTGGAAGTGGTCCTGAAGGCCCATCAGCTGGAAGACTATTTCGAAGTTGTCGTGGCCGATGACGAATTAAAAAAACCAAAACCAAGTCCTGAAGGATTGGAACTCGCGGCCCTGGAACTTGGTCTCCCCGCTGCGTCTCTTCTTTATGTCGGCGATGGCGAAGGAGATATCGAAACTTCTCATAGAGCGGGCGCAAAAGTAATAGCGGCGCTTTGGGATTCTCACATTGATCTGGAAAAATTATTGAAAAAAAGGCCGGACTTTACAGCGAAAAAACCGGAAGAAATTGTCAGCATTTTAGGTCTTAATAAAGATAGACATCCTCAAGCTTCTTTATCTTGATACCTTCACCGTAGATTTCATCTTTCAACATCATCTGGCGAGCAATACGGCCTTTGACAACTAAAAGTCTTTTCGGTGTATGTTTCAACATGACAAGAATGCGTTTGATGTGTTCGACAGAACCGAAATCATAAATAAAGTAAATATCGCCATCGGGAAGCTCGCGCAGTTTGCTTAGATCACAAGTCGCGAGTTCTTTATTGAGGCTGTGCAGGCTTCTCAGCAGACGATTGCCTTCCTGAACCCTTTCTTCGACAAGCTCGAGTCCCAGGAACTCTGTTTTGGGATAAAAATGATGGAGAAAAACGCCGAGGCGGCCATAGCCTGCGCCAAGATCAACAATGCGTTCACCGGGATGTGGCCTGATGACTTCAAAAAGAATTTTCAGATCGTGATAACTTGTTTGAAGAATCTGAAAATCGAGACCGATCCACGTCTGCGCTCCTCCGTGAAGAGCAGGTCCCCATTGATCAAAATGGGTTTCAGGTAAAATGGATTTGGCTTTCGCCTGCAGCTTTTCTTCGATCTGCTTAATATGAAAACCTAAATTGAGATCAATCTGAGAAGAAATATGTCGCTTGGTAATATCGTGGTCGACAGGAGTTTGAAGCGGGAGAAAAACTTCGCTTGTATGGTGACGGGCCGTTTCCTTATTGAGAGAAAGTTCAATGTCCATATTGACTCCCTTTAGTAATATCCTAAAAGGAATATGAGAATTTTGCAAGGGCCGGGATGATTACCCTTCTTTGACTTTGTTTCTCAGAAAGGAAAAGGCACTTACAACCCCCAGTACAACGGCGCCGACAATCACACCGACCACAAGATGAACAAGGATTGGAGAAAACGTTCTTTGGGCAAATTCTTCAATGGCATGAATTCCGTGAGCGATGATTCCACCACCGACAAGAAACATGGCCGCAGTTCCTGCGATAGTGAGACCTTTCATCAGCATGGGGGCCAGGGACAGAAGACCATTGCCGGTCATTTGCAGCAGACGATTGTTTTTCTTTCTCAGATAAAATCCGGCGTCGTCCATTTTAACAATGGCGCCGACGAGACCGTAAACTCCGATGGTCATTATGACTGCGACAACAGAAAGCACTCCCACTCTTTGCAAAAAAGCCGCTTCAGAAACTGTCCCAAGAGAAATGACGACGATTTCCGCAGAGAGAATAAAATCGGTACGGATAGCTCCTTTGATTTTTTCTTTTTCAAAAGAAACCATATCGATATTTTTATCAACGACAGCTTCATCTATTTCTTTTTCATGAGCATCATCTTCTTTGCGATGAAGAAGTTTGTGTGAAAGTTTTTCAAAACCTTCAAAGCAGAGAAAAGAGCCACCGGCCATGAGAAGCGGTGTAATGAGCCAGGGAGCAAAAGCACTGATGACGAGCGCTGAAGGAACAAGAATGAGTTTGTTAATGAACGAACCTTTGGCCACGGCCCAGACTATCGGCAATTCTCTTTCAGCGACAACTCCTGCAACCTGTTCAGCATTGAGGGCCAGATCATCTCCGAGGACACCTGCTGTTTTTTTAGCAGCGACTTTGGCCATTACCGAAACATCATCCAGAACGGTCGTAATATCGTCTAGCAGAGCTAATAAAGAAGAGGCCATCCATTCATCCTGATAAGAAAATTCTTGTTCAAAATGTTAGCATTAAAGCTTAATGACATCAAAGACGAAATTTTTCGCGTACTCAATAGCTTTGTCACCCTTTGTCTGCGCTGGTGACATCAGATTTGCCGTAGACAGTTCCGGCGTAGACATCGGTTCAGGGCTCAGGATAGCGAGCATTGTTTTATCTGCTTCAACCGCAAGAAGCTCGAGGTTTTGAATCTGTGCAATCTGATTTCTCAAATTTTCTGAACGTTCAATAAGCTCCATTCTAAAAGACAACTTCTGGTAATAATCATTTTTGTATTTAGGTGTATTGGAATGGTAACGGGCAAACCAGACCGGATCACTCTCGGCAAAGCGTGTTTTTAAAACAGAGAGAATTTCGGCCATAAACGAAAGTGAATACTCGAGATCTGTGACGACTCTGATTCTGTCGATAACCGGAAGTCCCATGCGCGCAAATTCTTTATTCCAGACATCAACATTGATCTGGGCAAGCGAGAGATCACCAGTGGATGAAACCATGTCCATTTTAAAATTACTTTCTGTATCGATAATGGAAACAAAAATTTCCGGCTTGATGTTATATTTGCGGCTCACCTTCGCAATCATGGAAGCCATCTCATCGCGTTTTTCTTCGTTCATTTCCGGTTGAACGACGGCAATCATATTGGCGATCAGAAAAGACTGTTTAGGATATTGTTTGTTTGTAAAATTCTGATAACGAGGCATCAGGCTGTAGCGGTTCACAGGTGTGAAGTTATTGTACCCCATCAAGGGAAAAGTTCTGTAAACAGACGTCTCGTTACCTGTTTGCGGGACTTCAGTTCCGATCTTCACCGATTTGGTCGAACAACCCTGAAGAAGAAACGACACTGTAATAAGAGCTGCAAAAATTTTGTTTTTTGATTTTGTTGTTTTCATAGTGAGGGGATTATAGACGCTCTGGAATTTATGTCTCCCCTCCCTCACTTTTTTACAAAGGCGCAAAATAACACTTCCTCTGAATTGGAAGCATTCTGACACCGCGGGCTTTCTAAGGTTTAGAATTCCTTAGGGGGCCTGTACCCTTTTTTAATATATGTGCCGAAAACAAAATCCCAAAGCGGCGATGAAATACCGAACATTGATCCTTCGTGCACATGGTGAACGAGATGTACGCGGCGAAGATATTTTCCGAGTTTACTTTTTGGTTTTCCGTGGTGAGTGAAATAATGAATGCCGTCGTAGCAAAGATAGCCGATCAAGAAACCTGCAAAAAAGACCTGCAGATACTGAGCGGGAACAATCAGAGAAAACAGACCGTATAGAATAAGAACATAAAAAATGGCCGGCGCTATCGGCATGACACCACGAAGAGGGTCAAATGGATCGTCATGATGATTTCCATGCATACTGTAAACGAGTTGTTTTCCGAATTTATTTTCCGGGCTCCAGTGAAAGGGATAACGGTGAATAAGATACTCGGCCAGAGTCCAGACGAGCATGCCCAGAAAAAGAAGTGAAAGATTAGCTCCAAAGCTCAAGTCATATTTTTTATTTCCCAAATAAATGAGAACAAAAATAACCGGAACCCAGAATTTAAAAATTGTCTGCCAGCGAACGAGAGTCAAGTGTTCAAGAAAATCATTTTTAAAAATGCGAACCCGCTCTGGTCTTTCTTCAGTAATGAGTCTTCTCTCTTCTGCTCTTTCATCATTGGGATGAAAATTAAGAGGCTTGCTGAAATCTTTTTGGTTTTTAAGATCGGCCAGTTCATTATCTTGCATGATTCAAGTCCCCCGTCAGTTTTATAAGCAGAGTTTTTGGCCGATGTTAGCGCGAAATCTTTTTAAAAAGGCCGATCCTGGTCATTCTCTTTATTGTATTAAATCAGCTGATTATTGTCGGGGTCTGATGATGTTATAGACTTCGTCCAGAAGAAATTTTTTAATAAAGGCGGGCTTCTTCTTTTTTTCGCCGACATAATTGACCATCACTGCTTCTTTTTTCGCCTTATTGGTCCACGCAATAAAAATCGCGCTGTGCTCAATGTCCCGGTAAGAATGGTTGATGAAGTACAACCAGTCGCCTGGTTGAATCAAGTCCTGATCCTGGAGATAAGGGCCCTTTTGCTTGCTTTTAAAAATGGTTTCGCGTTTCTCTGCTGTAAAACCTGAACGGTTATAGACTGAATTGATAAAATCCCAACATCCACCGATAAAAATTTGTTTTTCATCAATTAATCTTTGAGAAGTTTCAAGAATGCTTTTTCCTGCGGGAGTTGCTTCCGACTCTGCTTTTTTTATAAGCTCATCAGAACGTTTGTCATTGAGCGTGCTGCAGGAAACAGCAAAGAAAACAGCAAAGACGATCAGAAAGAATGAGGTGAAAACCGACCGGATTTTTATTTTGCTCTTTCCGGCAACAGAATTTCAACCAATGCATTGAGTGCATCAGTTGTTGTAAAAATTCCATAAAGTTTATCTTGTTCGTCCAGAATGATGGCGGAGCCTACTTTTTCTGAAGATAAACGGTAAGCAACATCGGCGAGATTATCATTGGCGTACGCAAAGAGAATGGAAGTCGACATGACACTTTTCACGCGCATGTACTCGCTCCAGGGTTTACCGACGTTGGCAAAAATATCACGCTGAGAAACAATTCCCACAACCTCATTTCCATCCATCACTGGAAGATGGCGGATCTCATTTTTTTTCATCAACAACTCTGCGTCTTTCAACTCAGCGTTCAGATTAATGGTAATCGGGGCAATGCTTGTATACTCATCCACTGTAATATTCATGTGGGACACTCCTTGGTCTGTCATTAATGAAATCAATTTCTCCGGAATCTGTCCATGACAAGTGCGTTTATTTCGTAGCAACCAAAATAGATTCGGCATGTCCGGTATGGAATCCATCTGAGCGGTTTTTAAAATATTGTTGATTCAAATCCTCTCCGGAAATGCAGCGAGCTTCGCTGAACCCGGCCTCCAAGGCCAGCTTAATGATATCTTCATGAGAGAAGAAACTGATGAACGGTGTACCGCTGGACTTTGCCCCTTTGGCCGAAGCATCGAGACCTTTTTTTTCCTGAGTCTGCATTTGATCTGCGGGAATCAAAAAAGACATCGCAAGAACCGAACCTTTGGCAAGCGAGGCGATTTGCTTCAACGTCGCAACGTTGGCTTCGCGGGTGAGATACATACTCACACCGGTTGAAGCGATGATGGCAGGTTTGTTTTTATCGAGACCGGAAGCCTCGCATTTCAGAAGCCACGATTCTCCTGCTTCAAAATCCACCGGCACAAAATGCAGATCTGATGAAATACCGAAACCTGTTTCCACAAGACGCTGCTCTTTCCACTTTTGAGGACCAGGTTTGTCCACTTCAAAAATTTGTAACCTTTTTGTTACATCTTTTTTTCGTTGGGCAAAGGAATCAAGTCCTGCTCCCAGAATGATGTATTGATCTATTCCCTTGCCGTAAAGATCAATCACGAGATCATCAATAAAACGTGCACGTGCCACAATGGAAGCGCGGAACAGCCTTGTGAATTCCGGATTCATATCACCGCGATTGCGCCAACCTTCTTCAGGGTTCAGAAGTTTTAATCCGACCGTGTCTTCAATCACGTATGGAGCCCTTTCAATTTCAGTGTGAAGCGCGCGCCAGAGGGCCACGCGGGCAGCTGACGATTCAGGAGCAATATCTATTAGTGGTAAACGTTCATTATTCATTTCTTTCTCATTTTTTGAATTTCACTCTTGGCATCGCGCGCTCCGAGATTCGCAAGATGATCTGCGCGCTCATTGCCGGCATTGCCGTTATGACTGCGTATCCATTTCCAGGTGATCACAAGTTCCTTATCAGTTAAAAGCGATTCAACAGCGAGAAGATCTTTTTCAAGCAGCTTGGGAAGATTCTTCCAGCCATTCTGTCTCCATATGGGGAGAGATTTTTCACAATAAGAAATGATTTCCTGCGAATCGGAAAAAACGGTCGCCTTTGCATTTCTGGGCAGCAGCTCTAAGGCGGCCTTGACAGCGGCCAGTTCCATTACTGAACTGGTGGTATCAATGGCCCCGCCATAGCTTTCCATTTCTTCACCTTGAGGCGTGCGGATATAAACGCCCCATCCACCGGGAGTGTGCTCTGAAACTCTGCAGCCACCATCTGTGTAACAGTAATACATATATTAATCCTAAGGGAAAAATTCACTAAAGCAAAGTGTAAGTGGCATCGCACTTGAATTTAAGAACTCATGAAAAAAGAGTTTAAACCAGGAGTTAAAATGGATATTTATCAGAACCTGAAAAAAGATCACGAAACAGTTAAGAGTCTGATTAACGAGCTTCTTACGCTCAATGAGAATGATGAATATAGACACACTCTTATTGAAAGAATTGCGACGGAATTAGTACCTCATGCCCGAGCGGAAGAAGCTGTTTTTTACAACACACTTCGCACCTCTGACGCTGATACAGGAATTGTGATGCATTCATTTAAGGAACATATGGAAGCAGAAGGATTACTGCGCACATTACAGGCAAAGGATAAAACTGTCGGAGACTGGAAAAAAACAGCACAAAAATTCAAGGAAGAATTAGAACATCATATTCAGGAAGAAGAAACGAAGGTTTTCTCACTGGCCAGAAATCTGCTTACGACTGAAGAGGCCGATCAGATCGGCAATGCTTTTCTTAAGTTCAAGGCCGAATACCAGGGCCAGGGCGCAATCAAAAACACCGCGGATATGATTCTCAATCTGCTGCCTGCTAGGTTTGCAAACAAAGTCAATAAACTGGATGTAAATCCCATAAGATAGAAAAGGTGCCACTAGACTTCGCTTCGCGAAAGTCTAGTGGCACCTTTTCCTTTTACTGCCGATTTAAAGATTTTTTTCCGAACATTGTTTTGAGCTGACTCGAAAAAAAACGTTTCATTAAAACAGTGCTGCCAAAACGCAAAGAAAAAAGAAGTTGCCCGAGAGCGCCAGTCGCCGCTCCTCCTAAAATCACTTTCAGGTTCATGGAAGGAATTGTCACTTTCGCTCCACGAACGCCGCCTTCTGCAGTGGAAGCCTTTATCTTTCTGGTCAGCTGCTGCAGTTTGAGTTTTATTCTGTCTTCTCTGTTTTCAATACTGCTGTAGTTCTGATCTACATAATATTTAGTCGAAAAACTTCTGGTCCAGTCGTCTATATCCTGTTCAAACGCTGAGCTGCGAATATAGCGATCATAAGCTTCCTTGTGTTCTTGAACAAAAGCCGACACATTTTCCAGAAAGATCTGCTTTTCCTGATCGATGAGTGATTGGACATTTTGAAAGAGACTCATAATTGCACTCCTTTTCTCTTCTTAGTGTAACGCACGTTCAGATGATGGCAACGTCTTGAGCGTTGAGCATAGCGGTTTTGCAAATCTTAATAGTCAGCTTTGAGTGGTCTCCTTTTTGCTCAATAGTATTATTGAAAGGAGGTTTTTATGAATCAAATCGATACATCTAAAATACAAAGTGAAATCATAGGATTGGAAAGAAAATACTGGAAGGCCATGGTTGATAAAGATATCGACTCTGCTATTTCTATGACTCATTTCCCCTGTATGATCTCCGGAGAACATGGCGCTAAGAAAATTGAAGAAAACGAATACCGGCAGATTCTTAAAAACAGCAGCCCGGACATTTATAAAAATGTTGCCATCAATGATCCGCAAGTTGAAGTGTGGAACGATCAAACGGCCATGATCACTTATTCAACAAGAATCAACGGCCGCGATCTGGTAGATGTTTCAACATGGATTCTCGAAAATGGAAAATGGGTTTGCGCCTTTCACGCTGAAAATGAAAAGCACTAACAAAGGATGATGGTATGTCTACGTCTTTTAACAAAATACTGAACTGTGATATTTACGCTCAAGATGATGAAGAAAAAGTAGGAACGCTGGATGATGTTTTGTTCGACAGCGACACCTGGGACATTCGTTATCTGGTTATTAAATTCCGGGAAAACATTTTCAAATTCAAGCGAGTCCTCATTCACACCAAAGCCATTAATTTGAAAGCCTGGACTAAAGACAAAGTTTTGCTCACCATCTCAAAAGATCAGCTGATGAATGAGCCGAGTGTCGACGCTGACATGCCTGTCTTCCGCCAGATGGAAACTCGATACTTTGATTTTTACAACTGGCCTTACTACTGGGACGATATGGGGGTTTTTGGAATTGATCCGCGAGCGCGCCTGGAAACAGCTTCTAATCACAATGATACCGATCCGCATTTGCGCTCTTCCCGCATTGTCCGAGATTATGTTTTTCGACAGAACGAAAACAAAATCGGCAATGTTGCAGATTTAATTTTTAGTGAAAGGGACTGGAAAATTATTTCACTGACAATGAAAAAACATATTTATTCGCACGAAGAAGAAATCAGCATAAATGAGATTTTGCAAATCGACTGGTATGACCGCAGCGTTCACTTGAAAGAATCTTACCTGACCAGCGAAGAATCGATGACGTTGTGATTAAATTTTAGTTAAGCAGAAGTTTGCATTGGCTTCAGGGTCTTGAAGAAAAGCTGTTTGAGTTGAGAGAACGGTAGCAGCACTGTCTCCTAACGTTAAAACCTTCTGGCAAATTTTGGATGTGGCACTTTCATACCAGGTCACAACATCGACAGGGCTGGCCCCACCGACTTTAGCAGTTCGAATAATCATAAATTGACCTGCCTTTACTGAGGCAACAGAAGAGGCATCGAGATCTTCAAAATTAAAATCATAGTTGTCGTTTGAAAGCGTGCTGGAGCCTGTAGCGTCCAAAGAACTGCAGGTGGCCCCATCTGCATAAGCTATATATTTTTGCGTAAAGACTCCGACCGAAGCTGATGACCAGGACACTGGAATGATATGAAAACGTCGATTGCTTCCATCACAGGGTGTGACAATTGTCCGATCGAGGACTTGCTGAAAACTCGCCGCTCCTCCGCCTCCTGCTGGTGAATTGTCAGTTGTAGTAGTCGTGACAGAGGGATTATCGCTTCCACAAGCTGCAAGTAAAATGGTCGCAGAGAAAAGAATCGCTTTCCTGATCTTCATGAGCGTCTCCTGCTTACATAGCAATTAACAGCTTATCGTTTTTCTTGTTTATATCTTTACAATGTCCAGGCGATAAAATTGGCGTCAAACAAAGAGATCGGACAGAAAGGTCCGGGATGCCAAACTCAATTGCTTGCCTTTGGCCGTGGCCAGCCATAGAGGAAACTCGTGAGCGGATTCCACCGGAATTTCAAAAAGTTCACCGTTCTCTATTTCTTTTTTAACCATAAATCGCGCAAGATAAGCTGCCCCCTCTCTGGCCAGGCAAAACCGTTTTTGGGACTCCTGACTATTGACCTCAAAGCCGATGGGAGGAATTTCGCCGAAGAGTTCGAGCATGACTTGAGAAGATCTGCGGCCGAGTTTTGCATCGATCGAGCTGATATAGCCGTATCTTGAAATGAGTTTACGCAAAGTTTTATCGTTGGAAGATGACCGGCATTCTCTCCATAGTTCAGGATGACAAACCAGGGCCATTTTCTCTGAATGCAGTTTCTTAAATTCAATTTGAGGAGTGTTGATTTTGGCAAACATCAAGGCAAACTCGCATTCGTCCCGCAGGAGAAAATCAGTGATCTCTTCTGGCGTGCCAGTGCGGATAGAAGGAACAATCCCAGGATGTTTTCTTTTAAATTTGAGCAAAGGTTCAGGCAAAAAATCATTAATCAAATGATCAGAAGAAGCGAACCGCATATAGCCTTCACATTTCTCCTGCACACCTCTGCAAAGATTCTCAATTTCTTTTTCTTTCTTAAACAACTGATCGCAGAGTCTGAAAATCTCCTGACCTTTCTGAGTAAGAGTCACTCCACTTTTTGATCGTTCAAAAAGTGTGATGCCTTCACTCTCCTCCAGAAGAGAGACCGAGCGGCTGAGGGCAGACTGGCTGATGTGAAGTTTTTTTGCAGACTCCGAAAATTTTCCGGTGCATGCCACTTCGTAAAAAACTCTCAGGTAATTTAATTCCACGAGTTCCTCCTGCGGGCATCCTTCTAACTTCTCGAAGGATATTAGTCAATCATTCTAATTTTCATCAAACGGATAGTTTGTCTAAAGTAGCGTTGAAGAATAACGGTGCGAATGTTTCATCATAAAATCGCATCAACTCATAGGAGAATTGTATGAATAAATATTTATTTCCTCTCATGATTCTAACCGGACTTTTTTCACAAGCTTCATATGCCACTCACGCCTATCGCTCAGAAAATTGTGTTTCATCCTCCCACAGTCTCAATTACCTGGGCAATTATCCGTTTGGCGGCGACTATGCACTCTCCACGGTCGGGCACGAAAATGACGATGACATTATTCGTGCCCTTCCTCTTTATCAGGAGGAGGATGCCGATGTTGTCTTTGATACGAGCAATGAAGTTGTTGTCAGCCAGGAACCGACAGTTCACGATTGCTGGTTTGATCACGATGAATGGAAGAGCACAAAAGATGTTTCGATTATTAAAATAACCGAAGAAGCCTCTGCAAAACTTGGTTTAAAGCAAGGCGATGTTCTATCGTTTTCTTGTGACGAAACGACTGATTACCCCAATGGAAATACTTGCGACGAATGAGAGACGGCAAGCTCTCTTCGTCTTTTGTGTGCCACCACGACTTTTGGTCTGGTGGCACCTTCAACAGACTGATTTAATGATAAATCTGCAAATGATGAAAATAAACCTATCTTATTATGGTCAAAGCGACTAAGCTCGAGAAGTTAAGTATCGTTACGTTTTTTATCAGATCCTGCCTAATCTTTTACAAATCAAACCTTAATTAATAAAAAAAATAAAAGAGAGACTTTGTCTCAAAAGGAGTATCTATGACTACAAAATTATTCGTCGGCAATTTAAATTTCACAACAGACAGCGATAGCCTCATCAATGCTTTTTCAGAGTGTGGTAATGTTCAGGAAGTTAAGCTGATCAAAGATTCTATGACAAACAGAAGTCGTGGGTTTGCCTTTGTTCAAATGACGACAACAGCAGAGGCCCAAAAAGCAATCTCGGATCTCAACGGCGCAGAAATGGAAGGCAGAACAATTGTCGTTTCAGTTGCAAAGGACAGAGAGCCAAGATCAAAAATGGTTCACAAAAACTGGTAATCCGTAAAGATCATCCGATAGCGTGCCAGCAACTTTTAAATTTGCTGGCGCTTATCGAATAGTTTCACCGCACATAGTTTGCGTGCCCACCGGGAACTGGTTGAAATCGACTCCCGCTGTTTGCATGTCGGCCTTCGTTGCAAGAAGATCGACGTGCATAGTCCCCCCTCCCGCTGCTTTAATTGTATCTACAATTATTCCGACATCCACGGCTGCGGACATATAAGGAACATTATTTCCATCCAAAGCAAGATCCGAACTCAAAGTTCCATTGATATAGACCTTCCAGCTCGATCCATCCACATACAACACCACCACATCACCATTTGCATAAGGATTGGCATAAATGGCAACTGCATTCCCGTTACTCATATCTGTTGAGTGAGAGAAATAATTCAACATTGCCCCTCCAGGAGCAACCGCAATTCCATTATTGGGAAAAGTCGTGGCCACAGTTGTTAGATTTGAAAAATCGATAACAGCTTTATTAATAATCGCCAGTCCTGCAGTGACATCTGCCGTATGAGCACCTATTTTTATTCCGTAAACTCGTTTTGAAGTATCCGGTAAAGTGAGCGTCGAAAAAACTCCCGTGAACTGCGATGCCGCAGTAAAAGTAAAGTCGGCTGCTTTTTTATCAGCATCCAGGACGACTGTTTGATCGAGCGTTACATCCCCATCCAGCTTGAAACTGCACGCCGGATTCGTTTGATTGTTATTAGTTGTTGTGGGTTGTGTGGCAACTCCATCGCTTTCATAAAGGCCGCATCCAGACAGGGCAACCAGTGCCAGTAATGGAAAAAGCTTTTGCATAAAAACTCCGTATTGCTCGTATTATAAATCTTGTTCGTAAATTAATAATAAAAGCTTTACACCCCCGATGAGTCCCGGACCGGGTCAGAAACTTAAAAAACGAAAGAGGCTTCATTTGAATTTCCACACTCACAGTTCAAATCTTAAGAACGGCTGAATGAGCCACGTCAATTATGTCATGGTATCAATTGTTATTTTCTGAATATAAGGGCATTTTCAGATGAGCTGATTCGCGATTTAATACTGCCATGAAAAGACTCATCCTATTAAGCACTGTCCTCAGTTTCCCCCTTTTCGCTTCCACTCCGAAGTGGAATCTTTGCGATGTCAGCCTTCTTTTTCCTCTCGATGCGAAGCTTTTGTCGCCGGCCGACAGCGGGAGCAATGGTCCTCTTCTCTCTCGAGCGCTTTTTGATCGCGTGCCGCCGCTAACTGATACTGGTGTTTCCAGAAATGAAATTTATCAAAACCAACTGAAGCTGGTCAGTATTCGAATTGATCCGTGTCCAAATACTTTTGATGAACGCCTTTGTTCGCCTGAAATTCGTCTGATCTGGCAACCTGTAACTAAAGATGAACAAACAAAAGAATGGATTGGAGAAGATGCGACTCTTCATTCATTTTACGCTATTTCTAAATCGGAGTTTCAGGAATTCAAGGTCGCCTTGATGAAATGGAAAATGGCCAATGAACAAGACGGGCTTTCGACATCGCTCATGCCCTTAGGTGTACATCCAGCTCTGGGCCGTGGCCCAAAACGTGAAGCTCTTCAATCATTACTTTTGAAGACTGTCGGCGAAAAAAATATCTACAAGCTCACTTTTATGTCGCTGCTTACTCGCAACGTGTGGTGGAGATTTGGAGGCATTGAAAAAAATGGCGGCACCTGGGCAAGAGTCAAAATTCCTCGAATCACTTCTCCATTCCAGGATATTTTTAATTCAGCTCTTGAAGAGAATGCACCCGAAAATAACAGCGGATTAAAGATGAATACCGATATCACACTTGATATTCAAGACTATCCTTTAGAAGACAATCTGCTTTACCTGACCAGTGAGGGATTCAGATACAATGATGAAAGAGACCAAAAGGTTTTTTTCGAAAAACTCAGTGCTATCGATCGCTTTCGCAATCCGATGAAAACCAATCCGACGACTCTTGACTGCGCCAGCTGCCATTACGCAGACAATGCAAAATTTTATGCTGAATCTCAATTTCCTTCTTTGAAAAATATTCAGACGAAAGATGCTTTTATCAATCCAGACAAGACCCTCTTCGACCTGGAAAATAAAACCATCGGTCCAAAGGGTACCCGTTTAGTGCGAGCGTTCGGTTATTTTCAAGAGAAGCCTTCCATCGGTCAGCGCACGATCAATGATTCCGCAATGAGCGCTGACTGGATGAATAAGCATTAGAAAGGGTGATAACACCCCTTAAAAAATTTAATCGTAAGACTTTTTGCCTTTTTCTTTTTTACGGTCCTGTTTTTCTTTTGTCGTAAGTTTTACTTTGTCCTTGTCTTTGGACTTTTCCTTACCTTTGTCTTGTCCTTTGGCCATACTATTCTCCTGAAGGATGTTTGAGCACAGATTTCAGTATACGCGCATTCTCAGAAAGAGCGAGTCAAAAGAATTTTTTTAACCATCGCAACTTTGCGCTTCAGTTCCCTGTCTTTCGCAAGTGAAAATTTGTATCCATCGTAAATCAAAACGCCGTTCATTTTATAACCGGAAGAAGCCCACGCCGCGAGCACTTCGCAAAAATCCTCCGTTCCATTTATTTGTGAATACCAGCTCACAAACCCAGCTGGCGGTGTTTTCATTTCCACATATTTTAATTTGGAAAAACGCGCGAGACTGATACGAGGAGAAAAATCGCGAAAGCGCTGTAGATCTTTTCTCTTCACACCGTACTGATGAATAATTGCATGTCCTAATTCATGATAAAGATCTTCTGCCATTTCAGCGCGTGTTTTATTTTTGTTAAGCCGTATAGAACCTCTATCAAAAGCGGTCTCTTCATATTCAGCAAAATCTTTATTCCAGAATGAAATTCTGGAGATCACAAGCTCGTATCCCCAGCGCTGATTGAACTCTCTGATTAATTTCCTGATCCACAACTCTCTTGAAAGCATAAATGATTTCCTCGCTAACGTAATAAGCGACTAAATCTAGCAAAGAGTAGTCTTAAAAAATGAAAAATAAAGTATTGGATTTTTTTAAAGAAATTTCAGTAAAAAGCAATATGTGACAAACATCTTTCAACTTTTGAGAACAAGGGAAGGTGCCACTAGACTTCGCGAAGCGTAAGTCTAGTGGCACCTATTTACCTATTTAGAATCTATCATTTTGTGAATAACCCAGGACGCTAACAGCGCTGCAACGACCATCACAACGGCAAGAAGAGTTAACGTACTGAAGTAACCGCCATAGACCGTTCTGACGATATCCTGCGTGAGTTTTTGGTTTTTATCCAGAGCAATCGTCGTTGAGAAAACAGCTCCCACAATTCCCGAAAGAGCAAGCGAAACAGAAAACAAACTCACTGAGAAGTTTTCTATATGTTTTGGAGCTACAGACAAAATGAAGGCCACGACCATTGAACCGACAATGACTTCAGCGAAGGCCTGGAAGAAATGAACAATTAAAAAAATCTCGGGACGGACAGAAACATCAGGGCCGATGTTTTTTACGGCAAAAGTTAAAATAGCAAAGGCAATGGCCGTCAGAACAAACGAGAATGCAACTTTTGTGGCCGTGCTTGGATTGATGTTCCGTTTTTCAAGGGCAGAGAAAATGACCGTGATCACTGGCCCTGCAACCATACACCAGAGTGGATTCATCGCCATCGCTGCTTCAGGAGCAATCGGAATGAAGCCGAATAAATTTCCTCGCATGACATTGATACTTACCATGGTCATTGAGGTCATCATTTGTCCGTAGTAAACGAAGAAGGCCGTGGTTAAAACAGTCATGATTAAAATGGATCCCATTTTCATGGCATCAGATCGGGATGCTTTAAACATGAGACTGATAAAATAAAGAATCGCAGCAACGCCAATGACGTAAACAAAATTTTGCCCGACTTTCATGTCTGAAAACATAATAAAGACGATCGCAATCATCGCAAGTGAAATGAGAGCAAAGGCTGTCCAATTTTTTGCACTTACAGGTCTTTTATCGATTTCAGCACCGATAGCGACGAATGATTTTCTGAGAGTGATGACAATGATGAAAGCAACGAGAGCCATCGCCATGGAAAGCGCAAAGCCTCCCTTGAAGCCAATAACTAAAACAAACATGGGAAACAAATATTGTCCAAGAAATGCCCCCACGTTATTGACAGAGTAATTGACGGGATAACATTTTTCAAAACTCTCACGACTGTCGAATGTGCGTTTGAAAATGCTGGGATAACTCGGAGACATAAGACCACGCGAATAACTGGATAGAGCAATGCCCGCGAGACTTAAAGATACATTTTTTGTTCCTGCACCGATAATGAGTAAAAGATAACCGATAACGAAAGAGAAATAAGCGACGGTAAGTGAACGATAGGCTCCGAGAAATTTGTCAGCGATAAATCCGCCGGCAATAGCGAACAACGGGCCGACAGAAGAGAAAGCTCCAACAATCATCATCGTGTCTGATTCGTTATATTTCAGGTCCTCCAGAAAAAAACGAGTCAGAATAATCATGACTCCATAAAAAGATAAACCGAAGGCCATTTGGCACACGAGCATTGATTTGTTGAGTTTGTTCCACATGTGATTCTTTATAGCATGAAACTGATCAGGCCAAAATGATTTGAAGTTAAAATTCGAGCGGATTCACATGTAAATTTTTCAGAACTTTCCTAATGGGCCCAATAATTTCGGTATGCCAAACAAAATCAGAGAAGTCGTCAGTATTGATTTTGACTTGAATATGGGTTTGTACTCGCAGTTGCACATCCTATGGCCGGCATCCAGCTTGCTCCTTAAAATCTAAAGGAGCACACTATGAAATACTTTACTTTTATTTTTCTCACGACTTTGTTTTGTGGCCATGCCCAGGCTGCGGTGTCTGCAGAAGACCGGCTTATGAATGACGTTAATTCTTTTTTCAGCGAAAAAGTTCCCGAAATGTTTGGTTCATTTAAATCTATGAGCTCATTCCGTATGAATCTTCTGGATGGCAAAGATAGCTATCACATTGATGCTGAAGTTCCAGGTGTGAAAAAAGAAGACCTTAAAGTTGAACTTCAAGGCGACACACTTGTCATTAGCGGGGACAAAAAAAGTTATCTCGAACAAAACAAAAATCAATATAAAGTTGTTGAGCGATCAAATGGGAAGTTCTCACGCGCGTTCACACTTCCACCTGATGCCGACAAAAGTAAAATTACCTCAAAGCTTGAAGACGGAGTTTTGAAGATTGATATTGGTAAGCAAAAAAATGTAAAACCATCACAGCAAAAGCAGATCGAAATTTTATAACGAACAAAAGGAGATCAGTCATGAAACGCAAAGCATATGCCCAATGGCGTGGCGACTTGAAAAACGGCGAAGGATTTCTCAGCACCGACAGCGGCACTCTCACAAACACTCCCTACTCTTTTGGTAAACGATTCGGTGACGAGCCAGGAACCAACCCGGAAGAATTAATCGGCGCTGCCCATGCTGGCTGTTTCTCTATGGCCTTCTCTGGTGAATTACAAAAGAAAAATCTTACGCCAGACCTGATAGACGTGAAGGCCGAAGTATCGCTGGAAAAAATTGGCGACGGCTGGGGCATCCCTGCAGTGAATCTCATTGTAAGGGCCAGCGTTCCGGGTGCTGATCGCGCCGTTGTTGAAGAGGCAGCGCAAATTGCGAAAACCAATTGCCCTGTTTCAAAATTACTCAAGGCCAACATTACTATGGATTTCGAGTTCACAGAATCAGAAGCTTCTTCAGCCATGATGTGAAGAAGTGAGAAGAAGGGGGCAGAAGGGCAGAAGGGTCAGAAGGGTGCCACTAGACTTGGGCGCCGCGAAGTCTAGTGGCACCTACTCCAGCACCTACTCCATTATTGACCAGCTGATCTCTTTTATTGATGAGATCAATTTGGCAGGCCTTCATTTTTCAGCACTTTGGAAAATTAAAAAAAACACGCTATTTGGATCTCTTCTTACATATGCCAAGAAAAAATCTCATCCGATGCAATAATCTTCCCTATCATGTCACTTCACGTGCAAATAACAAGGAGTGGTTTGCGCTTCCACTCGAGCAAGTTTGGGACATAAGTCAGCAGTGCTTAAAAGAAGCAAACCAGAAACACACAGTGGAGATTATCGCTTTTGTTTTGATGAACAATCATTACCATCTTTTGCTACGGACTCCGAATGCAAATCTCGACCTGTTCATGTATGAATTTAATAAAAGACTCGCTTTACAATTAAAATCAACATCAGCTCACATGAATCATGTGCTCGGTGGACGATATAAATGGTGCCTTATCCATTCACAAAATTATTTTCTAAATTGTTATCGTTATATTTATCAAAATCCTCTCCGTGCAGGAATCGTGTCTCATTGTGAAACTTATCCATTCAGTACACTTAATACACTTGTCTTCGGAAAAAACTTTGGAGTTCCGATTCATGATGCTCTTGGTTTCAAAGATCCCTTCATGCTCAGCTGGATCAATGCAAGTATCGACGAAGAAGAAATCAATTTTGTGAAGAAAGGTTTAGCTCGTTCCGAATTCAAAGAACTGTAAGGTTTAAAAGGTACTTTAAAAGGTGCCAGCAGACTTGGGCATTGCGAAGTCTAGTGGCACCTTCCATGGAGAAAAATAGTCGGCCTCTACAAACACGTCATTTTTGACCTTCTTGCAGAAAAAATCTTCTTAACATTTAATTAACAAATAATCATTTTCTCCGGGCAAAATCTTGAGTAAAAAACTTCTTATTATTGATGATTCAGTCGAAATTCATGAGATCATTACGAACCTCATCAGTGAGCAATTTTCAATCGTAAAAAGTGCAACTAATGTAGATGAAGCCATTGAAGAACTCAAAACTGAAATCTTTGATTGCATTATTCTCGACATCAATCTCGGGGGTAAGAATGGCGCACACGTCATCAAATTTCTGATCGATACAAATAACCCCAATCAAGAAAAACCTTTCATCATTATTAGCGGTTTGATTGGAGATTCTTTCGTAGGTAAATACAAAAGAAAGTTTGCAGGAGTTTTTCTAAAACCTTTTGACCATGACGAATTTATCGAATGTGTCGAAAAAACTCTCAATCCAGATAAACCAGTTCTCAATGATGCTCTAGATGCAATTCCTGAAGTCAAATGCGATCTTCCTTTTACTATCCCATTTATTGAAGAAAAAGTTCAATCGGCCTTACAGACAGTGAGAAAAAATTCTCATTTACGTGAGCTTTTTGAAACGATGAAAATTGATCGCTCAGAAGGGAATTATATTCTTGCCCACATAGGGCTGTTGGTGAATATTTCAACAGCTCTATCCATTGCAATGGAATGGAATACTGATAAAACTTTATGCAAGTTTGTCTACGCTGCTTATCTACATGACATGGCCATCTCTGATAGAATTGACCTTGTTAGAATCAGGGATGCAAAGGATCTGGAATCAAAAAAGAAATCCTTCTCTCCCGACGATTATAAACTTGTTTTAAATCACCCCTTAATCGCCGCTGCAAAAATAGAAAACATCACGGAAATTCCTAGCGATGTTGTCCACATCGTTAAACAACATCATGAATTTGGTAATGATCTTGGTTTTCCTGGGCAAATCAGCGCTAACAGAATTTCTCCCATCTCGGCAGTCTTCATCGTCGCACACGATCTTACCGATTATATTTTAGATAACGCTTTGTGGTCGTATCAAGATTATTTAAAAAGTTATCGCTCAAAATTTAAAGGTGCCACTTTCAACAAAGTGTACTCCGCCCTGGAAAAAGTCCTCAAAGAATAAAAATAAAAAATAGGTGCCACAAAAATAGGTGCCACTAGACTTAAGCACCGCGAAGTCTAGTGGCACCTTTTCAGCACCTTTTCACCTTTTCAGCACTCTGGAAAAGCGCTATGCTTTTTTTATGAAATTTTTAATCACATTCTTCTTGATTTTTCCTTTCGCCATTTTTTCTTTTGATCGTGCTGAGGTCTTACGCACATGTGCTTCAATTAGCACCGAATATCAAAACGTTTGTTTCGCAACTAAATTGAGAACACCTGAAGCCATTCGTGCTTGTACCAATTTGCAAAGCCAGTACATAAGTCCTTGCCTAGCTGGCGAGAATAAAACTGCCGATGCAATCAAGGCATGTTCAAATTTATCAT
The DNA here is from genome assembly GCA_002440825.1 of Bacteriovoracaceae bacterium UBA6261. Taxonomy (GTDB): domain Bacteria; phylum Bdellovibrionota; class Bacteriovoracia; order Bacteriovoracales; family Bacteriovoracaceae; genus Bacteriovorax. Next base: position 140,812 of record DJVH01000093.1, read on the forward strand.
CTGACTTAATTTTGCCATGCTTGTCTGGTGCAAAGAGAGCTGATAATGAATTTGTAGTTACGTGTAATCGCATGAATGCTTCTTACGTAAAAGACTGTTTAAGCGGCCGTCAGCGTTCTGTCGATTCACTCAACGCCTGCGCTTCGCTCTCATCGGAACTCGTTCGGCCATGCTTTCGCGGAGGACACAAAACAGCTGATGCCATCTCAGCATGCCGCGGTCTCATTGCTGATTATGTGCGCCCATGCCTTGAAGGAAATCTACATACTGCTCAGGAAATCAATAACTGCCGATCTTTTCTAGACAAAGAAAAAGTGTTCGCTTGTCTCGCTGGTCTTCACTAAGGGAAAGGTGCCACTAGACTTGGGCACTGCGAAGTCTAGTGGCACCTTCCTTAGATTTTTTTGACGAGGCTTGGGTAAATGGCAAGTGATGCGCCAAAGACAAGATGTGCGGCCCAATCCCAAAACATAGGAACATTTTGATTCCAATAATCAGCGCCGTGAAGAGCATTCATCAAAGTCGGAATGAGAAAATAAGGACCAACCATCGAAAGGACTCCGACGAAAAGACCGAGGACCAGAGCTTCTTTATGTGTAGTCACAGATAGCTTTGAAGCGAGCAATCCAAAAATGAATCCCCACAACAACGCCGGGCCCAGTTGATGCAGAAGAACCCCGACAAGAACGGCGAGAATATTTGTTCCCTGCAAAGCACTCTCACCTAAGGCCATCGAGCCGATGACTTGAACTGGAAACAACGGATTTTTTCCGAGGAAAAGCGCAAAGACGATCATTACAACGACGGCCATGATAAGACCTGCAACCTGACCGCTCAGAATGCCGGCGACAATTTCTTTTTTTGTTAATGCTTTTTGGGCATCGTTTGATTGAATATTTTCTTGGACTGTAGCACTCATAAAAGACTCCTTTTGCGTTTTTTGCTAATACATGTATTATGGAGCAAATAATAAAAACAGAAAATACTGTTTAAATTGTTTAAATAGGGGGTTGTATGCAGGGTCTTCATGAAAATCAGAAAAAGATACTGGATTTCTTACTGGAAAAGCCCGAGGGCGTAACCTTGGATGAGATCGCAGGACACCTGGAAGTCACCAAAACCGCGGCCAAAGAACATCTGCTGAAACTCGATCAGCATGGCTATATACAATTCACAGATGTTAAAGGAAATGTCGGACGCCCCAGACGTCTCTATTCTCTCTCACCTTCCGGGCAGGAAGTTTTCCCGCGACAATACTCATGGCTTTCAAATGTTCTGCTCGAATTACTCGCACAGGATCTCGGTGCAAAAGTTGTCAGCAAAATTATGCGTGACCTGGGAAAAAAAGTTGCCGCTTCAATGAAAGAAAGATTTGAAGGAAAACCAAGAGCAGAAATGCTTGCAGAGGTCAGCAAGGCGCTCAATGAATTAGGCTATCGTTCTTACTTGCGACAATCTGATGTTCGCAAAGGTGCTGTCATCGAAGCCAATAATTGTGTTTACCATTCTGTTGCGAAGGCCCATCCGGAATTGTGCCAATTTGATATTCAGTTTCTGGAAAGCTCAACAGGACTCAAAGTGAAAATGGAATCGTGTATTGCACGTGGGGGTTCTATATGCAGATTTTGTTTGACGAAGTGAGCAGCTCTTAACATTTTTCCTCTCACCATTCAATAGCTAAATCTTCTATATCCTTTATTTATATATTTAAAATATATCAATGCAGTCTTTGTTAAGCTGACTAATGTCATGTTTAAATCTTGGATTGAGGTTCATTATTTCAGAAACGGAAATACATTAATTCAACATAGGACTAAAAATGAAATCGTTCGCTTTTATTTCCAGTATTCTCTTTCTTCTGTTTTCTTGTTCCAAAAGCGGAAAGGATTCACCTGGTGCTCAGCTCTCTGATAAATTCGTCAATGGAGAACTTGCTGCTGTTGCAAAAGCAAGAGGCCTCTCACCTTCGGATCTTATCTCTGCAGTTAAAACATATAATCCCAGCGGAGCTTCTGAAGAATACCTTGCGTTTATCGGAACTGGCGTCTCTGGACGTCTAGCCGTCGTAGCAATGCCTTCGATGAAAATTTTAAAATTCATTTCCGTTTTCTCAGCTGAACCTTGGCAGGGTTACGCCTTTGATGATGAAAGTAAAGCTATCATCAGCAACAGCAGTCGCGATGAAATTGCTTACAGCTACGGCGACATGGGAACTCCCGCATTGTCGCTCACAAAAGGACAGCACGACGGAAGAGCGGTCTTCGTTGCTGATGCTGCCAATGGAAGACTGGCCCTGGTAGACATCACTGATTATGAAACAAAACAAATCGTTTCGCACCCTCTCTTCAGACAGAGTAACAGCGACGTGGCCGTTACTCCCAACAGTGAATTTGCAGTACAGGTCAGCGGTTCAGCTTCCACTGCTAAAAGTCTAAAAAACAAACCTATGTCAGGTATAACTTTCTGGCGATTCATAGAAAAACAAAATGAAAGCCATAAAGTATTCTTTATTGATCCCACGACTTCATTTACTGTGATCCTCCCCCCAGGTCCACAATCGGCGCCAGTGGCAGGAAGAAATGAAAGCGAAGGAGCAGTCTTCAATATTTCAGAAGGTGTAGAACCATACCTGAATGTTGTTCAGTGGAAAAATGCCGAAGGACTTCTTGGAACCAAAGCCGCAAAAGTTGATGGTCATTTAACTTTCAACGAAGAAGCTGCCAAAGGATCAAATTTAATTACCAGAATCAAACTTCCAGCAGGCTCTTATCGTCTCGCACTTTCCGGTGATGGAAAGTTTATGGCCGTCCTGAACAAGACAAACTCAAAAGTGGAATTGCTTGATGTGAAATCTCTCACTGAAGGAAAATACAATTCAACTTCGATTGATGTCGGTGGCCCGAGCGTCGATGGTGCGTTTACGGAAAACAATTTATTCGTAACGGTTCACAATCCAAATAAAGTTGTCCGCATTTCTCTTTCTGATAAACAAATCAAAGATAATCACGCTCTAGACTTTCCGGTTGGAAAAATTATTATTCCTGAAGCTGATACTTTGAAGGCTTCTGAGAAATATGCCATCGTCGTCAACCACTCTCCATACGGAAGATTTACAAGAGTAGGACCGACAACTGGTCTGTCAGCGCACCTTCTGGATATCTCAGACGAGAAAATTCAAGATTTGTATGACTCCTCTGTTCCGCAATCAACTCGTCTTGCGGGTGTTGTCATGTCGACAAAAATCAATAAGCCTGTTTTCAAATACAAAATCGGGACGAACCCAAGAACAGGATTGCCTTCTGATTTCGGAACACCTTCTGGTCAGGAAAAAATTATTCGCAAAGATAAAAGAGTGCATGTTTACGCCACTGTTATCCGAAGCCACATTACTCCGGATTTCGTAGAGGTGGAGCAAGGTGACACAGTCACTTTCCACATTACTAGTAACGAGCAATCAAAAGACAATACTCACGGATTCACGATCGGTGATTACAACGTTCACGGAAGTTTCGAACCTGGTAAAACAGCTTCTGTTACTTTCGTTGCTGACCAGGCGGGCGTTTATCCATTCTACTGTACTGAATTCTGCTCGGCCCTGCATTTGGAAATGCAAGGCTACTTGCTGGTAAAGCCTAATTCAAAAGGTGAATCATCAAAATTATTAACAATGCAAAACAACCCAAAAATGAAGAATTTCTTCAAATATATTAAAGGTGAATAATCATGAAAAAAAGATATCTCACACTTTTGGCTCTTACCGGAATAGCTGGAATGGCCCTGGCAGAAAACAATGTCACGGATACAATTCTTAAAATTGCCAAAGTGACCTGACCGGGTTAAACCAGTCCAGTTTTTAAGTTATACTGGACTTAACTCGTAAGGAGAA
>DJVH01000044.1 GCA_002440825.1 Bacteriovoracaceae bacterium UBA6261
TTTCTCGACCCAGCAGATGATCACTCCCTTTGCTGATGAGCTTGTCACTCATTTTCCCTACGAACTGGATATAGAGCTCATGAAAAAAGGTTGTCGGGCTTTTTGCGGCGAACACGATTTTATCAATTACCAATGCACTGGGACTGACGTTGAGACTACGGTGCGTAAAATCTTCGAATGTGAACTTAACCATTTTTCCGGGGAAGGGCATTTTAAGGAGCTTTTGACGGATTATTATGTCCTGCGCGTGGTCGGAAACGGCTTTCTCAAACAAATGGTCCGCTTGATGATGGGCGCGCTTTGGAGCCTTGGCAGAGGGAAAATTACCCTGGAAGAGCTCGAAAAATCACTAAAAATACCACTGGAGAGAAGGCTTGGAGCTACAGCTCCTCCCCAAGGTCTCTACCTGAAAGAAGTCCATTATTAAGGGCTAATTAAGCCCCCTTTTCATTGACAAATACGCACCTGTCTAATACTTTTGGAGGACTAATTTTCAAAGAGGATTTTTTATGTCTTACACAGTAAAAAGCGTCAATGGATGCACTAAAAAACTAGAATTTAACTTTGCTACACTAGATCTTACAAAAGAGATCAAAGCTGCTGTTGTGAGAAAACAAGCGCAGACAAATATGAAAGGATTCAGAAAAGGGAAAGCTCCACTTGCTATGGTTGAGCAAGTTTACGGCCCACAAATTGAATCAGATGCTCTTAACCAATTTGTTCAGACACAACTTTTCGAAGCAGTGAACACTGAAAAACTTAAAACTGTTGGTTACCCACAATTCGAAAACGTAAAATACGATTCAGGCAAAAGCGTAAGCTTTGATGCTGTTGTTGAAGTTTTCCCTGAAATTAAACTTGGCGACTACTCTGGCTTATCTTTCAAAAAAGATAAAGTTGAAGTGACAGCTGAAGATATGGATAAACTAACTAAAAACTATCTTGGTTCAAAAGCTGAAATGAACGAAGTGGCAGACGCTGGTGCAAAACTTGCGAAAGGTCAGTTCGCAGTATTCAACTTTGAAGGCGTAAAAGAAGATGGTTCACGTCCTGAAAACATGAAAGGTTCTGAATACCTTCTAGAAATTGGTTCAGGTCAATTCATTCCAGGATTCGAAGACGGAATGATCGGTATGAAAAAAGGCGAGAAGAAAAATATTCTTCTTACTTTCCCTGCTGATTACCATGCGACTGAACTTCAAAACGCAAAAGTTACATTTGAAGTTGAGCTTCTTGAAATCAAAGAAAAGAAATACCCAGAGCTAAACGATGAAATGGCAAAAGAATTCGGTTATGAATCAGTTGCTGATTTCAACGAAAAAAACAAAAAGAACATGCTTGCGCAAAAAGAAAGACAAGCTAACGAAAAACTTCATCAGGAAATTCTTGAGAAGCTTGTAAAAGAAAATAAATTTGATGTTCCAGCGACTCTTATCCAAAATCAGGTGAAATACCTTCAAGATGATCTTGCTAAGAACCTTAAGTCTCAAGGCTTCAACGATGCAATGGTTGAAGAATATTTCAAAAGATGGGCGACAGATGTTACATCTAAAGCAGAATTCCAAGTTCGTTCAGGATTGATCCTTGATCATCTTGCTAACGAATACAAAATCGAAACTTCAGAGTCAGACTTCAACAAGAAAATTGAAGAAAGCGCTGCTCAAGCAGGGATGGATGTAGAAACTGTTAAGAAGTACTATTCTGCTAACTCAAACATTAAGAACAATCTTATGTACGCTATCCGCGAAGAAAAAACTTTCGAAGAACTAAAAAAGAAAATGAAAATCGCTTAATAATTTCACGAAATTGTAAGCAATAAGGGCCCCTTAATGGGGCCCTTTTTTGTTGCCTCTCTAAGCAGAATATGTTTTCATGCCCTACCAATTCGAATGGAGAAGTTATGAAATTGTTTTTTGCAATCATCACGTTATTCATTGTTTCAAATTCATTTGCCCAAGAGTCGAATGAAATCAATCTTGCCAATAATACATATGAGCAAGCCGGGCTGCCTGACTTTCTACCGTGGGTAGGAAAAGCCCTTCCTGGACGTTGTTTTTTAGCTTCTGGATCTAATAGAAAGATTGGTTCAACCTTGATGGTGAGCTTCGAAGAAGAGGGGTTTGAAGTAGCTCCGTTGGATGCTGAAAGGAAACGCGAAGATTTCTTCGATAACATGACCTATCAGGATGTTTTGAACTACTTTCCTCGTGTGAAGAAAATGTTTCTGGAGGTAAAGGAGACCGCTATTGGTGCTCGCATAGATAAGCAGGTCAATGAAGGTGAATACCGCGGAGAGATCAGAGAGAGTGAAAAGTATCTGATCATGAGAGTATTTATTAATGATAAGATTTATAAGTTTTGCAATTACGTGAAAAAATGATCCATAAATTTCATAAAAAAAAGGCTCCCTAGGGAGCCTTTTTTATTATCTAGCCTTTAAATTGAGCTATGTTTTCTTTTAAGCTCGTTAGTTTTTCACCTAATTCAGCTACATTTTGTTTTACTTCTTCGCGGACGTTTTCAGGCGCATTCTTCATGAAGTTTTCATTGTTCATTTTTGCTTCGTATTTTTTATAGTCCACTTCTGTTTTGGCCAGTTCTTTTTCCAATCTTGCAATCTGTTCTTTCAGATCAATAACACCTTCAAGTGGAACAAAGATCTCTGTGTGAGTCGTGATGTTCATGATTGATTTATTGGGACGATTCAGATCTTTATTGCCAACTTTAAGATCCTTTACTCTCGCCAATTCCTGGAAGTTAACCAAGTTTGCTCTGAAGTAATTGATCAGTTCCTGGTGATCTGTGAAAAGTTCAACGTTCACTTCATCTTTTGGTTTGATGTTAACGCTTGCTCTCAGGTTTCTGATTCCGGTTACAACTTCAACAAACTTGTTCATTTGATCCTGATCTTGTTTGAATTCAAGAGCTGCGTCGTATTCAGGGTAATCTTGAGCAATAAGAAGATCTTCACCTGCTTCTTTTAAGTGTGACCACAATTCTTCCGTGATGAACGGAGTAATCGGGTGCATAAGTGCCAAAATTTTTCTGAATACGAATTTAAGAACTGAAACACGTTGAGCTTTAACAGCGGCGTTGTCACCATTCAGAATGTTTTTTGAAAGTTCGATGAACCATGAACAGTATTTGTCGTAAACGAACGAGTACACAGCTGCACAAGTATCGTCGTAACGATAAATTTCCAGCGAGTCGTTCATAATTTTAGTTGTCGTGTTGAGCTCTGACAGGATCCATCTTTCATGGTGGTCGAGTTTGGTCATGTCTGCGATTTTTGCAGAACCAGCATCAAGATGTGGCTGAATAAATCTGTAAGCGTTCCACACTTTGTTGATGAAGTTTCTAAAGCCGCCGATTCTTTCCGGATCCAGATTGATTCCGCGATTGTAGCCAGCGCCGCTTGCTAAAGCAAAGCGGAAAGCATCTGTCCCGTATTGTTCGATCATGTCGAATGGGTCGATGCCGTTTCCGAGTGACTTCGACATTTTTCTTCCGAGCTTGTCGCGTACGATAGCGTGGATGTAAACGTCTTTGAAAGGAACTTGATTCTGAGTTTTTAGCGACATCATCATCATTCGGGCAACCCAGAAAAAGATAATATCAAAGCCTGTGATGAGAACTGAGTTCGGGAAGAATGTGTCGAACTTTTTTTCCTTCATCGCTTCGGCGTTTGGCCAGCCTAGAGTCGACATCGGCCATAGTCCTGATGAGAACCATGTATCGAGAACGTCTGGATCTTGGTGAACATTTTTTGACTTACATGTAGGGCATTCAGTTTCATTGTGCTCGCTTGCCCACTGGTGATTGTTATCGCAGTAGAAAACAGGGATTTGATGTCCCCACCATAGCTGGCGAGAAATACACCAGTCTTTTGGTTCACGCAGCCATGAGAAATAGGTGTTTTCCCATTCTTTTGGATAGAAAGTCGTTTCACCATTTTCAACCGCAGCTACTGCACGTTTGCTCATTTCCTGAACGTTCACGAACCATTGTTTGGAAATCATCGGTTCGATAACAACGCCTGAGCGTTCGCCATGACCGACAGGGTGAGTGTGAGGTTTTTTATCGAGAAGAAGACCAAGTTCTTCCAATTTTTTTGAAACAACGTTGCGGCCGACTTTTGCAGCAAGGCCTTTAAACTCCAAACATTCTTCATTCAGAGTTCCATCTTTGTTAAGCATGGTGATGATTGGAAGATTGTGACGTTTTCCAATTTCAAAATCGTTGAAGTCATGGCCTGGAGTAACTTTTAAGCAGCCGGTTCCTTTTTCAAGATCAACGTGTTCATCGCCGATGATAGGGACTTCTCTGTTACAAAGAGGGATAATCGCTGTTTTTCCGATTAAGTGTTTGTATCTTTCATCTTCTGGGTTAACGGCAACAGCAGTATCACCGAAAAGAGTTTCTGGTCTAGTTGTCGCGACTTCCAAGAACTGATCGCTACCCTTGATAGCGTATTTGATATGGTAGAAAAAGCCTTGAACGTCTTTGTGTTCAACTTCGGCTTCGGATACAGCGGACTGAAGAGAAGGGTCCCAGTTAACAATGTAATCGCTCTGGTAAATCAGTTTTTGATTGTACATATCAACGAAGAATTTTTTTACGGCCTGGTTCGGAATTGGATCAAGCGTGAATGTTAAATAGTCCCAGTCACAGCTTGCGCCCATAGCACGTTGTTGATCCAGAATGGTATTTCCGTATTCTTCTTTCCATGCCCAGATTTTTTTTAAGAATTCTTCACGGGTAAAGTCGTGACGGTTTTTCTTTTCTTGTTCCCAAACCATTTTTTCCACTACTGATTGTGTTGCAATACCGGCGTGGTCCAGCCCTGGAAGGAAAAGTGTTTCGTAACCTTTCATTCTTTTAAAACGAATGAGAGAGTCTTGAGTAGTGATGTCGAGCGCGTGACCCGCATGCAGTTTACCCGTGACGTTTGGTGGAGGAACGATAATACAGAAAGGCTTGTTGGTCTTTCCTTTTTTGGGTTTAAAATATTTTCCTGCTTCCCAAGCCTTATACCATTTCGCTTCAGCTTGTTTTGAATCGTACGTTGTAGATAGTTCAGTGCTCATAATTAGCCTTTAATAATTTTTAAAATTAAATTGAGATCGTGAAGATCGACTGTGTGTTGTTCTTTAGTTGTTAAGTTCTTAAGCTGAATTTTCTTTTGAGCAATTTCATCGCTTCCCATGAGAGTTACGAATTTAACGCCCTTTTTTTCAGCAGTAGGAAAAACTTTATTAAACTTTAAAGCTTCAAGCCCAGTGACAACTTTCAGATTGTTTTTTCTTAATGCCTTGGCGAGTTTCAATGTTTCTTCAAGTCCGCCATTATCCTGGAACGTCATCATGACATCGTTTTCAGGAAGATCGAAATTCGGTAGAAGATTGTGAACTTCAAGGAAATCTCTCAACGTTACGTCACCTAAGCCCAGACCAACGCCTTGGAGTGGCGTTTCGTTGAAAATTTGAAGCAGGTTAGCAAATGCACCACCACCGCAAAGCGCTCTTCTGTTGTCAGGGTGCTTGTCAAAGATTTCGAAAACGATTCCAGTATAATAATCCAGGCCGCGAACAATTGTCGGATCATATTTGATGAATTCTGAAAGACCTGCATTGTTTAAAACGGTGACGAAAATATCAAATTGCGCAGCAATTTCAGTCTGCTCATGTTTTTCCAGAAAATGTTTTACGCCATCGAATGTGGACAATTGTAGATAATGAAAGAAAATATTTTCAGATTTTTCTTCCAGTCCAACTTCCTTCACCATTTTGTGAAGAGCTTCTTGTGTCACTTTTTTAGCTTTATCGACGATCTTATATAAACGATAAGTTTGTTCTTCACTGGCACCCATCATTGTTTTAAAAACAGTATCAACGATAGCGCGATCGTTTAGTAAGATTTCAAAATGAGAACTGTTAGCTCCAAAATTCTGGAAGAGCTCGATCGCCACGCTTAAAATTTCAACTTCACCTAATCTTCCCGGTGCCCCGAAAATATCGCAGTTAAACTGCCAGTGTTCGCGCACTCGACCTCGTTGTGGTTTTTCATAGCGGAACAGATTGGGTATTGAAAACCAACGAAGTGGCTTTGC
>DJVH01000053.1 GCA_002440825.1 Bacteriovoracaceae bacterium UBA6261
GGCCTATGAAGCTCACAAACTTGATGCGCGCCATCTCGCTCTCGCTTCATCCTCTCACTACGCTGATCCGGTACATACCGAACTCGTTCATGAGTGGTTAGCGATGTATAAACTGAGTGAAGACAATCTTCGTTGTGGTGTTCAAACGCCGTCGCGCGAAGCTGTACGCGACTCACTTCTTTTAGCGCATTTAAAACCCAATCGCGGGCATAATAATTGCTCGGGAAAACACAGTGGCATTCTTTCAGTGTGCGTTCACAAAGGTTACGATGTGGCCCGCTATGATCAATACGATCACCCTGTTCAAAAAGATATGATGAAACTTCTGAGTGAAGTTTATGAATACGATCTTTCAAATTCACCCTATGGTATTGATGGTTGCGGGATTCCCACCCTCGCGACACCGGTTTTCAACCTGGCCATTGGCCACGTCAATCTCTTTAAAAGTCAGAGCGGAAAACGCATTCTTGATGGCGTGTCCAAGCATCCCGATCTCATATCGGGTGCCGGAAATTTCCCGACAGAGATCACTCGCGCCACAAACGGCCGTGTGTTTGCCAAGGTCGGCGCTGAAGGTGTTTACTGTGCGCTTTCCCCTCAAGATAATAGATATCTCGCCCTTAAGGTAAGAGACGGTGCTAATCGCGCTTCACAATTTGCGACAGCGGCCCTCTTAAAGAAATTTGGTTGCCTCCGAGAAGATGAAGAAAAAGTTCTTCACAAGTTCCTTCATCCGCTGATTAAAAACTGGGAAGGCCTGGTTGTCGGCGACTTGAAAATACAATAGCCAATAGTTATTGTTGACCGTGAAAAAAAGTGACACTTGCCTCACCCGGGAGTTCCTTTGTGGTATTTTCAAACAAACTTCAAAGAGGATAAAAAGATGAAGATGATCTCAATGATTTTATTCTTATTTTCAACCCTTTTTTCGTCTGTGATTCAGGCTGAAATCAAACCAGCAAACGAAATGATACTAAAAAAAGATCTCGCGGTAGAGGCGGGAGCAACGAAACATTTTGGTAAAAAAAATATTTATAATAGTAGTTGTGCTCTCATTGTAGAAAATCGCACGGGTCAAGATTTAAAAATCGCAAAAGACAGTGTCTTGATCGTTGAAAAGGTTATCAGTGGAGTGAAAAAAATTGACCCTGGCTATCCGGAATCGGAGGCCATCACACATATTATTTTTCAAAGTAGAGATGAAGAGCTGGAGAATGTCCTGCTCTCTCTTAGTTGTGAAAGCGGAATTTTCTACACAAAAGATGAAGCTTATATGAGCTATGTGTCCCCACAAAAAGTCCTTAAAAAATTTAATGATTTTATTGTGCAATCAAAGTGAGAATCAAATGTATCTGATCTTAAAAACTCTCATCACTGCAATCGTTGTCGTCGGTATTTCAGAAGCAGGTAAACGCTTTTCAATGATCGGAGGCCTATTAGCTTCTCTTCCTCTGACTTCATTGCTGGCCTTCATCTGGCTTTACAATGACACGAAAGATATCAAGGCCGTGACAGATTTATCTTACACAATTTTCTGGATGGTTCTTCCATCGCTGTTCTTTTTTCTTTGTCTGCCTTTTCTTCTTAAGGTGGGATGGAAGTTTTATCCGGCCTTGATCACTTCTTCAGCATTGATGGCCGGAGTTTACTTCTTGTATATTCAAGGATTGAATATCTTGGGTATCAAGCTCTAAACTTGCTCAAATCAGGACCGTGGTGTAAGACTCTTTCATGGCCTTAAAAGCAACCATTCATAAAGCAAAATTGTCGATTGCCAATCTCAATCTACATCACTATCAAGACTACCAGTTAACGCTGGCAAAACATCCCTCTGAAACAGATCTTCGCTTGATGTACAGACTGATTGCCTTTGCTTTGCACTCTCATGAAGAGTTGGAATTTACCAAAGGACTCTCCACGGATTCCGAACCGGATCTCTGGAAGCTCAACTATGACGGAAGTATCGACCACTGGATTGAGCTCGGTCACTTGGACGAGAGACGCATCCGTCAGGCCTGTGGCCGGGCGAAAATGGTCTCTGTCTTTACTTACCAAAACCAAATGAGTCTCAATTGGTTTGAAGAAGTAAAAAATATTGTTCCTCGCTTTGATCATTTGAACGTGACACACCTGAGTGTTCTCGATGGTCAGGATCTGGAAGCCTTCGCAGAAAGAGGAATGAATCTGGGCCTTACCATTGAAGACGATGAAATTTGGTTGTCCAATGACAACGCTCGCATCCATCTTGAATTTAAAAAAGTAAAAACAGCAAAATAAGGATTAAAAATGAAAAAGAATTTTCAGTTAACGGACACAAAACTGGCACCTGCAAGACAAGTCGATGCAGTAAAACATGAGATCAAAAAATACATTGCCAGAGAAAGAAGGAAAAAACTTTCTGAGGATTTTGATCATTGGGATTTCGACTGCAAAATCGGCGAAGATTCGTCAAAGAGTCACGAGGTCTCCCTCAGTGATATCAATAAATCCATCGATGAATTTGTCGCTAAAGATTTAAAAAGTTTTTATCTTGAAATTCTGGCCAAGCAAGCTCGTCGGCTGAAAAAAAGCCTCTAGCTTAACAATGAGATCTTAGAAGCGGGCGTAATAATCTTTCCAGTATTGGGCCGCTTCGCTCTTTGCCTGCGCTTTATCCTTAAGAATTGATTCCAGTCTGCGCTCAAGTGTTTTCAAAGTGTAACCAGGAACCAATGTTTCTTTCTTGTAGGACGCAAACGTTCTTACGCGAAGATCATTGGAAATGAAATTAAAAGCAGGAAGAGCGAATAATTCGACTTCAGAGAAATAGTAATTTACATCCGGAAGCCTTTTTACCGGAAGAGTTGAATCAAAGAACGTTGCTTCACAACGAACATCACGGATAAAGATATCTGCATCAAGATTCAGATCGCGTTTTAAATCAGAATAAACCAACTGATCAACCTGAGCATTGTCTCCAAACATCAGAACGTGAAGGTTATCACCAGCAGCAAGAGTTTGTTTTTCTCTCTCAATAATCGTTTTGATTGTTTTATATTTAAATTCGTAAGTCGGCGCTTTCGTCTCTTTTGTTTTCAGGTAAGAATAGCCCGCAGGAAAATGATGTTTGGAAATCCAGGCCTGCGCCTTAAAAGTCATCGCCAATGCCGCTGAAACATAATGGAAACGGATTTCTTCATCGGCCTTGCGTGCCTCGCCTTTCATCTCACTAAATAAATCGCGCATTTCAAAATAAGGAACTTTGCGAAGAAAGTGATACGCCTGCTCCATCGGTTTTCCCATGGAATTGGATTTTTTAAGTGTGTCGTCCAGGTCGGAAATGATGACGGTTTTTGCAAAGAGCGGTAAGGAATATAAGAACAAACAAACAAAAACTAAAACACGTCTAGACATAATCACTCTCCGAAGGCGATTTCACTCTTTCTTTTTTAAAGGCCTGCTTCTATGATAGGCGCCTATTGCACACTTGTAAATTAAAGGAAAATATCAACAATGGGCCTCATGTATCTTTTTCCGGTCAGCGATGACGAGACAGAACGTACAGAAATTAAAACTGATAAAAAAACCGGTGACAAGGCCATCGTGCTGAAAACATATGGGTTGCCGATGGTGTTTTGGTCTTACCTGGCCGGCTGTTTTATCATCTTCTTTGCGATGTGGCTGGCAAGCAGGGCCACGCTGACGAAGCTTCTGGCGTACGATGATCCGACTTTGAATGCTCTAGGCTATCTGGTCTATGCCACACTCATTATTGCTCCACTTGTTCTCCTGGGATTCTTTTTCTATGAAAAGTTCATGGTGAAGTCAGGGAAAACGTTAAAACTCATTTTCCGTGTTTTCTTTTTTCCGGTTTATTCAAAAACAATTGCTCTGGACGAAAAAGACGCTTTTTTCGTGGAACATTTTATGGATTCTCCCAATATGGCGAAGATCTATAACAAAGAAGAACTCCGTGGATTTGAGAATAAAGGCTATTTTGAATTGCGCGCACTCTCTCATGGAAAAAAAGTTCTGGTTGACCGCCATACGCGAAAAGCTGACCTGGTAAAAATCAAGGATCTCCTCTCACGTTACTAGAGTTCTTGAATCTTTTTCATTTAAGTGCAATTATTTTTCATGAGAAAAATTCTGGCGCTTAAAAATCTTCCACCATTGATTCTTCTTCTGATAGCAGGGCTGTATTTTTTTCTTCTTCCCAGATCCATTCAAGGTGGAGATACAGCGGAATTAGTCACAGCGGCCAGAGGTCTTTTTGTCGCTCACCCCCCTGGCTATCCCCTATGGATTTTTCTGCAATCGGCCTGGCTCTATCTGATAGCTCCCACCAATGCTTTTTTTTGTGCCAGTGTCTTAAATGTTTTTTACGCTCTGGCCGTTCTTGCCCTGGTGGCATGGACGCTCAAAGAAAAACCCGTCATGGCCTTTCTTTTAATTCTCCAGCTGGCCTTTACCAGTGCCTTTATAGAGTCTGCTCTTTTGCCGGATGTTTTCTCTTTTCATGCACTTTTCATTGCCGGCATCTGTTCTCTCTATCTTTCAGGGTATGCGAAAAGATTTTTCTTTGTTCCTTTTTTCATCGCTCTGGGCATGGCCCATCACCATACGATCATTTTTCTCGCTCCGCTTTTAGCTGGTCTATTTTACGAGGCGCTGAACTCAAAAGAGGAGCTCAAACAATTGGCCCTAGGATTAGTCAGTGGTTTTTTCCTTGTCGTGATTTTTTACCTGAGTTTGCTGGGCTTTAATACAGAGTCTTATTTTTCATGGGGAAACATTCACTCAGTGAAAGATCTGTTGAATCATTTTTTGCGAACAGATTATGGCACTCTTTCCTTTGCTCCGGCCTCTGCCAGACCACAAGACCACTTTGCGGCCCTGTTCTTTTTTTTCAAAACAACTGCGCTTGAATGGGGAATGGTCGTTTTGCTTGCGCTCACTTTTGTGAAGAAAAAAAATCTTCAGTTAAAGTCGCTTTCTCTGCTCCTGAGCCTCCTGGCGAGCCTGGTCTTTTTTCTGATGGTTAATTTTCAGGTCTCCGGTATGGGCAAAGAAATCCTTATTCGCTTTCACGTCATGCCGGCCGTTCTGTTGGCTTTTACGACGGCGCACTTTTTAAAGGAAGCTGAGTTCAACAAATCAATTGAAAAGCTTGTGGGTGGAGCCGCGCTTTTAGTCGTTCTCGTCTTGGGCTTTCTGAATGTCACCCGGTTGCAGTCGCTCAGAAAAGATGAAGTTATTCAGCATTACGCTGAAGATGTCTTAAGAATGGCAGAACTATCCAAGGCGAAACTCATTCTCGCGGATAATGACAATTCTTATTTTGCCATTAAGTATCTTCAGTACGAAAAGCAAAATACCGACGCTGCCGTCGTTTCAACCTCCCTTCTTTTTCATCCCTGGATGAATAAAAAAATTGAGGAGACTATTCCAGGTTTTGTTCTGAATAATAAAGAAACAATCTGGCGGGAAAAAAAACTCCATCTGGAGGAAGACTTAATTTCTCCTAATAGTAGAAATGGAATTCTTTGGACAAATAAAGATTCGCCTGCAGGTAATTTCAGTGTCACTCAATTGCCTGTGGGAAAATTGATTTCTCAGTCAGTACCACTACTGCAAACGAGAGAGCATCTGCTTCGTTTGGAAAGACCTGAGGTTTTCGAAAATATTCAAAGCTACAGTAAGAAATTTTTATTTTCTCAATATGCCTGGCCATATTTGCAAAAGGGATTTGAATTTTTTCAAAAAGGCGATAAAGAAAAGGCAGTAGCTCAGTGGCAAATGGCCCTCAAAATCGTTCCCTGGTGTGCCCCGGCCTTGATCAATCTCTGTGAAGTGGATAAAACAAAAGCGGACTGTTCACCGCCCCATATGGAAGAAGTAAAACAGTCCGCGGAAGATTTTTTTTAACGGAAAAATTCGACGAGCTCACCGACAGCGACATTTCTGTTTTCATCGCGATCCATGAACACTTCATGCTTACTTGATTTCAAAAAGACGTGCTTGCAGTTTGGCGCCTGCTTGCAGAATTCGGCCATTTCCGCTGGCTCAGAGTAAGATTCAATTCCTGCATTGATCACAATCATGGGAGTACTGATTTCATGGTAGCGCGAACGAAGAGGATTTGTTCCTTTCATGATCTCAAGAATCCAACGGTTCGAAACGCCTCCCACTTTAGTTTTTGGATAGGCTTCAAACATTCCCATCGCCATTTTAAAACGCTCAGGGCTTGTCGTGAATGTGTTGTCTTCAAACTTGCCTGTTCCATCGAAGGGCTTTTGTCCAATGGCAAATTTCGCCCCTTTACCGGCAGCAACCATTGCCTGAACAATTGAACGTGCTGTCAGGTAGGAATAAGGTTTCGTCTGAATTTTCAGCATTGGTGAACCGAGAACCGCCTTTTCAAACATCTTGGGATTTCTCAACAGAACTGCTGTTCCAATTCCAGCGCCCATGGAGTGAGCGAGAAGAAATTTATGTTCACATCTCTTGTCGAGATTTTGAAGTTTCACAAATGTCTCTACATCTTTTACGTAATTTTCAAATTTATCAATATGGCCCATGTCCGAAGGATTCGCCATACGTCCCGACTGGCCCTGACCTCTGTGATCCATCAGGTAGTAGTCCATATTTTTTCCAGTTGGAGTTTGAAGAAGATCGTAGACAACTTCAGCGTATTTCTCGATCGGTTCAGTTCGTCCGGGAAGAATGACGAGACAGTTTTGAGCAGAAGGTGAATTCAAGGTTCTGTAATGAATCTTGACTCCTTCAGCGCCATCAAAAGTTCCTTCTTTCATTTTTTGAATGAGAGGAGAAATTTTGGCAGAGTAATCGCTCTGGTAATTTTTTTCGCTGATAGCGAAAGCAGAAGGTGAAAGCATCGAGAGAATGACTGTCGAAAGAATGACTGTGGAGTTACTCAATTTCATAATGTCCCCCTATCCTCTGAATTTTTTAAAATCCTTATCTGATGTTGCCGGGATGTCTTTTGATTTTTCCTCAACAACTTTATCTTCTAATTTCTGCTCTCTTTCGCGGGCCACTCGCTCATCGCGAAGTTTTTGCTTTTCGGCCGAAAGTGGACGGGTGTATTCCTTTTTTTCGTAATCCACTTTATCTGTATCAAAAAACTTAGGACGCTTGCCGCCCTGGAGTCTCTTTGCAGCACCGGCCTCAGTCTTGTCTTTTTCCCAGTGCTTTTTCCAATCGTCGTTTTTTTGCTTTTGAGAACGGTCGTGTTCATCGCGCTCTTTTAATTTTTCTTCGCGGATCTTTTGAACATCGGCCTCTTTTCTCACGACCGGTTTTTTCTTTGCTTTGGAAAAACTGGCCGTTTTGCTTTTCAGTTTATCTTCATCGCTTGCTTTATCGTGCTTGCTGATATCGATAGTAATATCACCACCGGTCACACAAGTCTGACAAGCTAGTCTTTCTTTTGTGATGTGAAAAACGTTGCCGAGAAGTTTCAGTTCATTAAAGGGAGGAGGTGTCAGGTTATCCTCACCAGAAACAATTTTAATGATGCAATCTGAGCATGTTGCGTGTCCGCCGCAGCTCGACTTCACATAAATATTTTGTTCGCGCAGAGCTGTCAGAAGATTTTTTCCTTCTTCCACTTCAACGACTTCGCCCGAAGGTCTTAGGGTCACCTTGTATTTCATTGCTTTCCTGTATGCGTTCTATAATTTTTAAAGTTAAAGATTCTTTTTGATCTGGCCTTCCAGTTTCTCTAAAATTTTTCCTTTTAAAGGTTTTAGAAGAAACGAAAGATCCAGATCGAGATCACAGTGATCATGTAAAAAACAAAGCTGCAGAGTAAAGCCCGTCCCTTTGGCCGTTACTTTTTTTGCAGCATCATCGTACGTTAAGTCAGCTTTCACCTGAAATTTTTCAATATACTCAGGAGTAATAAGCGCTCGCGCCTTTTTATAGGCATCGTCAGCGTTCGTCACTTGATGGTAATTAATTTTAACTCCCACTTTCAACCTCCTTAAGATCTGCCAGTTGAACCGAACCCACCAGCTCCGCGGGCCGTTTCAGAAAGATCAGATTCTGCCACAACATAATGGGCCTGAGTCACAGGTGCCAGTACTAACTGCGCTACACGATCGCCGTGACTGATCACTTCTTCTTTCGTCCCAAGATTGCCAAGGATCACTTTTACTTCTCCACGATAATCTGAATCGATTGTCCCTGGAGAATTTAGAACCATAAGTCCTGTTTTAAAAGAGAGTCCTGAACGTGGTCTTACTTGAACTTCATAACCATGAGGTATTTCCATTGCAAGCCCTGTGGGAACTAAAACGCGTTCACCCGGTTTAATCACAAGTTTTTCACCTGTGCCAAGGCTCGCGCGAACATCAGCTCCGGCCGCACCGGTCGTTTCATAGGCAGGAAGAGGAAAGCTCCCGTCGTAGTGCGGGAGCTTTTGAACTTTTACTTGAACTTGATTCACGTATTATTTTCCTTCTTTCTTCTTGATAGGAGCAACAGCTTTTGCTGAAAGCTTAATTCTTCCCATCTTGTCGATTTCAAGAACCTTAACTTGAATTGATTCACCTTCAGTTAAATAATCTGCAACGTTTTGAACGCGGTCATCAGAAAGTTCTGAAACGTGAACCAGACCAGAGATACCAGCGAACTCAACGAACGCTCCGTATTCTTTAATAGAGTCTACGCGTGCAGTGAAGATTGAACCGATAGCAGGTCCATTGATTTGTAGATCAATAGCAGTTGTACAGTTTTTAAGAACGTCCAGATCAGTTCCCAGAACTTTAACAAGACCTTCTTCAGTGATTTCGATTGTGACTTTGTAATCTTCCTGAAGCTTCTTGATATTTTTTCCACCAGGGCCGATAAGAGCGCCGATTTTATCTGTTGGAATCTGAACTGTAAGGATCGTTGGAACACCTGGCTTGAATCCTTCTCTTGAAGTTTTCAATGTTTTTTCCATTTCACCAAGAATGTGCATTCTTCCTTTGTAAGCTTGTCCGATAGCATCTTCGATAATTTGTGGAGTCAGACCTGTGATCTTGATATCCATTTGGATAGCAGTCACACCATCTTTTGTTCCCGCGACTTTAAAGTCGAGGTCACCAAGATGATCTTCATCGCCAAGGATGTCAGTCAGAACTTTGTAGTTAGCGCCGTCAGTGATGAGTCCCATAGCAATACCTGCAACAGGTGCCTGAATCGGAATACCAGCGTCCATAAGAGCGAGTGAACCTGAACATACAGATCCCATTGAAGAAGATCCGTTTGATTCAAGAACTTCACACACAACGCGTGTAGTGTAAGCGAAATCTTTTGGCATAACTGCTTTAAGAGCGCGCTCAGCAAGGTTACCGTGACCAAGTTCACGTCTACCAGCTCCTCTTGATCCTTTTGCTTCTGCAACAGAGAATCCAGGGAAGTTGTAGTGAAGGTAAAATTTATCGTATGTCAGACCAGAAATACGGTCGTGCATCTGATCCCCTGTTGATCCACCAACAGTAACTGTCGCCATAACTTGTGTTTCACCACGAGTGAAAAGCGCTGAACCGTGTGGAGCTTCAAGAATAGAAACTTCTGTTTCGATCTGACGAACCTGATCTAGTTTTCTTCCGGCAATACGCTTGCCTTCATTCAGGATGTCCGCTCTCATCATGTCGTACATTAGATTGTCGACAGCTTTGTAAGCTTCTTTCGAAGCGCCTTTATCATCTTTCAATCCAAACGCAGCTGGATCAGCTTTAATCGCTTCGGCCACTTGTTTTGTAATTTGTCTGACAGCTTCTGCTCTTTCTAGTTTTGGAGAAATTGAAAGTGCTGCTCGGGCTGCTGCTGAAAAGTCTTTTTGAACTTTTGCAGACAATGTTGAATTTGATTCAGCAGAAACGTACTGACGTTTCGGCTTGCCGACTTCTTTCTGCATTTTTGCGACAACGTCACAGTATTCTTTAATCGCAGTGTGACCGAATGTGATCGCTGCAAGAACGTCTTTTTCAGGAACGATTTGCGCTTCACCTTCAACCATCAGGATCGCTTCTTTAGAAGCAGCAATCGCGATTTCCATATCTGATTTTGCCCAGTCAGCATGATCTGGGTTCAGAACGAATTTCCCGTCGATGCGAGCTACTTTTGCTGAACCGATTGGTGCTGTGAATGGAATGTCTGAGATAGCGATAGCAGCTGAAGCTCCAAGACCAGCAAGGACTTCAGGATCGCCTTTTTCATTGTATGAAAGAACGTTACATGTAACGACTGTGTCGAACATATAATCGCCCGGGAACATTGGACGAAGGGGTCTGTCGATCAGACGACAAGCTAAAATTTCAGCAGTCGACGGACGGTTTTCTCTTTTCATGAAACCGCCGAGGAATTTTCCTGCTGAGTAGAATTTTTCCTGGTACTCAACTAGTAACGGGAAAAAATCCTGACCGTCTTTAAGTTCTTTTGCAGAACAGACAGCAACCAGAACCTGAGTGCCGTTACAGCTGACGAGAACTGCTCCGTCTGCTTGCTTGGCAAGGCGACCAGTTTCGATAGTGACTTCTTTGCCACCGTAGTTAAGTGAATACGTTTTTTTGTTGTTCAATCCCATTTTATCTCCATGGATAAGTTAAAAAAATGGAGGACATGTCGGGGATTGAAACTGGATTTAAAAGATAGTTCAAAAAAGTGATTTCGTTCAATCAAAACACTTCTTTCAAATATCCCTCAAATTCCGAAGCCTCTTTCTCCTTGTGTCTTCCTATGAATAAATTTTAGTACTTCAGAGCTAAAAACGAAAACAAAAAAGGGACCCGAAGGTCCCCATTTTGGTAAGTTTTTTTTACTTTCTTAGTCCAAGCTTTTTAATCAGCGCCTGGTATTTAGTTTCATCAGTTTTTGCAAGATAAGAAAGAAGTCTCTTTCTTTGACCGATAAGCTTTAGAAGACCTCTGTTACCAGAGTAGTCATGCTTGTGGTTTGCAAAGTGTGGTGCAAGGTTGTTGATGCGTGCTGTGATAAGAGCTACCTGAACAGCTGAACAACCACTGTCTTTTTCTGATGAACCAAATTCTTTTCCGAATTCAGCTGTGATTTTTTTTGATTCTGCAGATGTAATCATTTTGTCTCCTCGCCAGTGTCCCAGTAAAAATTCAAAATTTAAACCGAGGCATAGGTGTTTAATAATAGTTTTGATGTTTTAGCGGATAAACTCCGACATGTAAACCTTTAAGTTGTTGATGAGTCTTTCTTCAATCTGACGAATGCGTTCGCGGGAAACCCCATATTGATCTGCAATACTTTGAAGCGACGCAGGAACTTCCGACAGAAGCCTTTTTTCGAAAATCTCCCGGTCGCGCACTTTGAGACCTTCCAGGAAACTCTTCAAGTGATCTTTTAAAATTTCCACACCTTGCAAATCAGACAGGCGTTCATCAATAGGGAGTTCATCCTGGTTAGTGAGAATGTCGCCAAGACTTGGACCGTCGTCATCAAGGCGGGCCTCAATGGAAAGCTCTCCCGAGCCAGCGCCTAAACGTTTATCCATGACCGCCACGGCCTTTTCAGAAACGCCCAGATTTTCTCCAATAAGTTTATTGTCAGGATTGATTCCCATGCCGATCAATCGCTCTTTTTCTTTTAAGAGATTAAAGAAAAGCTTTTTTTGTTCGTTAGTCGTCCCGATTTTCACCAGGCGGAAATTATCCAGAATGAATTTTAAAATATAGGAACGAATCCACCAGCTGGCATAATAAGAAAGCTTTGCTCCCTTGGTGGCATCGTATTTGGAGACTGCTTTCATCAATCCAATATTGCCTTCCTGAATCAGATCCATGACATTTTGCCAGGCCGAACGATACTCCAGAGCAATTTTCACCACCAGGCGAAGATTGGCGAGTACCAATTTCTTAGCGACCTCAATATCACCTGTTTCATGCAGTTCTTTTAAGAGTGAATCTTCTTCTTCCAAAGTCAGAAGTTTGTAGCGGCTGATCTCTTTTACATATTGAGCAAGCGGATCTGTCGTGCCGGTCGTTGCAGGCACGGATTTGCTTTTAAGAGCGGGATGATGAATGACATGATCAACAACATCCAGATCATGCTGTAATTTCGGACTGTGATCGCCGGGACCGATGACCGCCGGCAGGACAATGTCCGCTTCATTCTTTGTTGGGTTTTTTGATGAAGATTTTTTTGGCATGACAGGAATTCTAGCCTAATTGGGAATCCTTGTCTTGCATGTTCTCGTAAGTTCGCTCTTCCTCCTAAATCAACACGTTTTTCTTAATAGTAAAAACAAGTACTTGTAAATAATGCTGATTAAAGCTTAAAATAATTTAAATTCTTTAAAATATAAAGATTTTAAAATAAGGATGCCGCAATGAAATTTTTTATGACACACAAAACTCTTCACTCCCAGCTTGGCTTTACTCTGGTTGAACTCATGGTTGTTGTGGCGATTATCGGGATTCTATCCGCCATTGCTGTTCCCAATTTTAAAAAATACCAGGCCAAATCAAAACAAACAGAAGCCAAAATCCGCCTGGCCGCTCTCTACAATACAGAAGTTGGTTCAAGTGCAGACTGGGACACCTATGCCACATGTCTGTCGATTATGGGTTATGAAGTTTCTCCGAGAGGCTACTATGCCGTCGGTTTTTCCAGCGGCTTTAATGCCACCGGAGTCAATACCAGCTACACCGGCTGTACGGCAGGCACATCCATCTCCAGCGCAGCTGCAAGTACAGATATTGTTTTTCTTCCGACGACACTCTTAGGTGTGGTGAATGCCAACAAACCTTCTGCGGTCACTAATTTACCTACTTCATCGTCCGTTCAGAATGCGTTCACTGCCGGAGCGGCAGGTTCGATTTCCAGTTCAGTCACTTTAGATCAATGGACAATAACGAATACCAAAACGTTGACCAATTCAACACCTGGTTACTAGAAAATGATAAAACTATTTGGCGCGATTTTGCTGAACGGTTTTCTGGTGGTTGATATATTTCAACGCAAACACACCGTAATTGAGTTCAATCGGAATAGGCATGAAACCTGGACCGTCCATTTTGAAATTGCGATCGGCCACTGACAACATTTCATCAGTTAATTCCGAGACAATCAATTGCTCAAGATCGCCTTTCCATGGAGGAATGAGAAATTTATTTCGTGCACTCTGCACATCTGAAGTGATCTGAGCTTTAAAACGTTTCATCAGGCGTTCGCGTTCGGCCTTATCTCTTGGATCAAGATCTTTTAAAGTCTCGCGGTAATAGCGAAGAAAACTTTTCTGAACATTGACATTAAACACGACGCGGACTTTTCCTAGTCTCTGGGAAATGCGATCGAACTCTCCAAGATTAACATCGAAAGCGACTTTAAAGCGCGGAGTGAAAATGCTGAAGTATTGATCCCTGTCGACAAGCTCAAGCGACAAAGGTTCTTCAAAATAAAGTTCTCTCCCCTGTAGCTCTGTCTGGGCCTTTGCCCATTTGTTCCATGTAAAATCGATGCTCGATCGAAGTGTATCCATCCCCTGATTGAATTTTTCACCGCGAAGAAGAAAATCCGGGACACCAGTGATCAGCGCAATAAACTGGGAATTGATAAAATTCTCTTCGTCAAACGTCATGGATTTCATCATCTTTGCCAGGCGCTCGTCATTTTGATTCGGTTTGTAGTCAATGAGTCGCCAGTCTTCGCAATAAAGTCTGCGAAGATCTTCGGTCAGATTTGTGCCACCGACAGAATAATAAATCTTATTGTAAAACGTTTCTGGAATCGTTCTTCTGCAAATCAGATTGTCGCACCAGACTTGAACCGTTTTTTTGTCTTCTTTAGTAAAGACCGAATTGTCGAGCTCTTTCCATTCGATGCTTCTGTTATCCATTTGACGGAAGAAAAAAGACATCAAGGCAGGATTTTTTAAAAGCGGAACCATGAGACCCGCATTCGTTGGATTTCCGCCCCAGGAACACACGCTCTGAAATAGCTTAACTGTGTATTTGAATTCCTGCTCTATGGCCGCTTTCGGGGGAAGATAAGAATCAAGATTGTCAGGGAAAAGCGGATTGCCCTTCACTGAAGGAAGACGAAAAGTATTTTCTTTGTCGAACTTCACCATCAGGTTGTTCTTCAATTCTTTTTTGGAAATAACTGACAGATTGGCCGAACAGTAATTGCCGACGAGATTGTCGACCAGATTGGAATATTCATCGCGGGTAAACTCCAGCGCCTTGGCGTACTGGGGAATCGCTCTTGCCGTTATATCGAGTCCAATGTACTGAATCTCGCTGATCAGCGATCTCATCACCTGCACTTTTTCCCATTCAGTTGCGTAACGAATCGGACGCGTTTCTTTGCAATAGTTATTGAGATTTTTTCCTTCCTCGTAAAAACCGCGATAAAGCGCGAGTTCGCGTTTGAAGGCTTCGTCTTTTTTTCCCAACGCTTTATCCCTGGAAAAAACGTAGTTCAGTGGATCAGTTTCATTTTCAGAATACGATTCAGAAAAGTTTCCAAGCACAAGGCTTTCAATCGGCGCCAGCGCCCAGGATGAACGCGAGACAGTCAAGGCCAGTATAAAAATGAAACAAATTCTGTAAATCATATTCAAGTTATCGGGTCGTTGACCGAAAAAATAAATATGAAATACCTGAAAGCACTTTTATTCCTGATTGCTTTTCTCGCCTATTCTTACGGTGAAGGACTGCTTCATGCAGAAGATGTTTTCCTCTCTTCGGCCGGCCTGAAAGAAATTACTTTTCCCGGAGATGAATACGGCGACTATGCTGCTCTCGAGACGGAAATGACCAATGACGTTCACATCCGCAATGCTGATCTCGACAATCTCACCCTGGCAAAATTAAAAATTATCAATGGCGATCTTAAAATGGCCAAGTTCTATCTCGGCCGCATCGACGAAAAGAAAAGCCGGGTCTTTGCCATTAAAAAGCGCTATGAATCCGTCATTGCTTTCATCGAAGGCAAATTCAAAGAATCCCTCGACCATCTGACAAATAAAAAATTTATGGACAGCTCACTCTATCCTCAAGTTTGCCTTTTGAAGATGATCAATTACATGGCCCTGAATGATACGAACGCACTGAGATCTGAAAAAGATTATTGTATGTTCTATACGGGCAAAGCTTCAAAGAATGATCAGTACTGGCTCGACACCATGGTGAAATTAAAACTGCAGGACAGGCAGGGTGTTCGCCGCAATCTCATTACGGATGTCGAATCGACATTAAATGACGATGAAATGAGCAAGCTCTGGCTTAAAACCGGCCTTTACCTGAACAAGGAAAAAGACCTGCTGAATATTCTTTCTATTTTGCCCGAAAATTCATACCAGTCGAAACGTCTGCGCGAAATTGTGGCCTTTATGTACCTGCGCACCGGCAGACCTGAAGACCGCGCACGCGCTCTTTCTTTTGTCGACGACATCGATTCCGCCAATGCGGAAAACATCAAAGGAAACATCAATCTTCAGAATAAAGAATACGAACTCGCTTTCGGGCATTTCCGCCTGGCCCTGACTAAAAAGCAGGATTCTACCAATTCTCTGGAGCGTGCGATTCCGCTCGCGTGGATCCTTGGCCAGTGGAAAGATGGACTTTCCATGCTCGACAACAACACCAACCGCTCGCTTGATCCCAGAAATAAACAGGCTATACGCATTGCTTTTCTCATCAGAGAAAAAAAATTCGATGAGGCCGAACGCGAGCTCATCCTTTTGAAAAATGATTTTAAAAATCAACCGCCCTTTGAAGTGAGCATCATGGATAGCTATGTCTCTCTGGTTCAGGGAGAAAAAGAAAAAAAATTCGACGTGAGAAAGGTTGAAGAAAGTACTGAAGCTGCCTGCAGAACTTTTGATGGAATCAGCTGTTGGATCTCATTGCAATTTATTGCATGGGAAAATCTTGGAAAAACAATCAAACGTGATGAAGCCACTTTCACTGATAAAGAAATGACAATTGATTCATTAAAATTAAAAAAACCAGTAGTGGCGCTTTCTGAAACCATCACCGTCGATCAACGAGATATCGAAGAACTCGACGGCGAAGGCATTCAGCTTATGAAAGTGGCCCCTTAAGACTTACAGATCGTAAATATATCTCAGGAATAATCCGGAAGATTTTCTTTCCTGTTTGTTGTCAGCGCCTGAAAGCGATCCGCGAATCCAATGCAATTGATTTTCGGACTGAATCCCAAGACCGATCCAGCTGTGATCTCCAAGAGCATATTTTGGCATAACTTCCAACTGGAAACCGGAACCATTTTTGATAATTAAATTGTTGATCTTTTTTCTGAAAGTAAAAAAGCCTGCGCCTTTGGCATCAAGTGAAAAGCGTTTCCCTTTCCAGAATTCGGCATTTGCTCCTAGGGTCAGTCTCGTCAAAGTGACTTTCTTTAAATCGTATGTATAGGCCGCTGTCTGATCGATAAAATGTTCCTGATGCAGACCCACTTTTCCAAACAGATTCACCACTTTGCTTAAAGCAAACTGAGATCCGAATGATAAAGCGATGGTCTTTTTTGACAATTGCGAAGCCTGCTGTCCTTTGAAATCGAGAACCCCGTAATCGATTCCAATCATTGGAGAAAAACGGTTGTTACTCGACATAATCCAGTCAAATCCAAAACGCACAGAGCTGTTTGAAGAAAGGCCGACGTAAGGAGAGCTGTTTCTATTGGCATTGAGTTTCAGTTCCTGATCAAGCCCCCAGACTGAAAGAGCTATGCGGTCGCGGATAAATTTTTCCTGAATATTGAAAGGAGCTTCAATGGCCTCTTCATCTTTTATGACGACATCTTTTGCAATGGTTTTATTCAAGTCCTCTTTGAGCGCCAGAAGTTCAGGCTTTTTTTCTGCTTCACTTGCGAGAATGAAACCTTTTTTAGCATCAAGAAGAAGACCTTTTGGAGCGACATATTGTCCGGTATCGGCGTCGATATCACCTACTTTCTTCGAAACATAAACGCCTTTTTCCTTGTCCAGCACGGCCCCGGCTTCAGGCGCAACATAGAGACCTGTGTTCAGATCGATAAAACCTCCGGCCTTCGGTGCGAAGTCACCGGTCTTTTCATTGAAGAGACCTTCCACTGGAGCTTTTTGTTCTGCGACCTTTAGTGTTGTTGTCACAGGTTTTTCAGCTTCACTGACAACATTGATATTTTCACGAGGCTTCTCGATTAACTCTTTATTCTTGTAGAGAACTTCAAGCTGAACCGGAGAAATTTTAACCGGCAGAGAGGCTTTTTTAAGAGCATCTGAAGCAAAAGAGTTCTGCCCCGGAGGAACCAGAACTGTTGACTGACTTTTTAAAATTTTACCAAGCTCAGCTGCTTCATCTAATTTGGCGGCCGGTACTTCTTTAACAACGACATCCTTTGTGACGTCATTGCGTTCAATGGCCTTTTCCGGTGCTTCCTCGAGCTTCTGATAAGTTTTTTCGTCCACTCTCGCCATCGCAACTTCTCCGCGATAAGTGAGAAGCGATGTCATTTTATTGTCCGGATTGTAAATCGTCTGGAAGTCAGTCCCGCGAACCCCCATGGCGGCGGTTCTCGTTTTAATAAAAAGTTTATTGGTAGTGGAAGTGGCATCTTTCTGGACTTCTGTCCGGATTCTGCCCTTGAGAAGAGAAATTACACCTGGCGACTCTCTCTTCATTTCCGCAATGACAATTTTACTTTCAGGTCCGACGTTCATTTCAGAATTATCAACGAATTTGATTTTCAAAAAACTTTTTGGCCCGGTCACAATGGAAGTGTCTTCGATAAACTTATCGCCGATCTCAACAACCTTTGCGATTCTAGCCCCTGGTGACAGCTGTGTGGCCTCTCCGCGAATGCGGACGACTTCAGCAATAAAAGGCCCTCTTTCAACGGCCAGAGTGAGTGTAGGTAATAAAAAAAGAAGAATGGAATTGAAGATTCTCATGACATCCTTTCATGGAAAATAGTTAGTAGTTTTTGTTTATTCTACTGGTATTTCCTCAGGAGATCAAAGCAAAGCTTACTTACTTTGCTTAAATTCTTTCCCATCGTAAGACAATGTCACCGACTGCTCTTCCTGCTTGGAAACGATATTCACCGGTCTCTTCCAGAGAGCATAAATATTCTTCAAGGTATCCGAGGCATACCCGAAATCGAGGTCAACTCCACGGTGGACGTGTTTTAAGAGAAGTTCGCCGCGGTTGTGATAATTGCCCGATTCAACTTCAATGACTGGAGAACCAAAATTTGAAAGCTGAGAAAGCAGCTTATTTTTTATTTCCATAAAATCGCGCGTCTCAATTTCATTTCTTCCCGTGCGCGGATTGTATTTATAAGTGAAAAGCTGCTGACGCTCACAGAATTCCGGTGTGAAAAATTCATCAATGAAGCTTACATCATTGTGAGTTTTTCTTACGTCAAAAATTTTCTGTCGCCCAAGCCCCAGATCTTTGTTCCAGTTGAGCTTCTTATGCATGTCTTCGCAGTCGTTGTACTCTTTGCCAAAACGGCCGGTGTTCCAGCGGTATTCAATATCGCGGTAAAGTTCAATTCCGATTTTGTACGGATTGATATTCTGACGGCTCATGGCCATAACACCTGCATGGTGATCAGCGTAGTCGATAATTTCGGAAGCTTTGAGAGCTCTGGTCGTCATGATGTGCGAGTGCCAGTAGCTCGCCCAGCCTTCGTTCATAATTTTTGTCAGGCGCTGTGGAAGGAAATAATACGCTTCATCTCTCAAGATGCCGAGTATATCTGATTCCCATTCTTCAAGAGGGGCATTTTCAAGAAGATAAAGCATGACATCTCTGGGAGCATTTATTTTTTTCTCACGAAGATCAACCGCGACTTCTTCCTGCTCTGGTTTATTCTGTCTTTCTTTATGGCGCATAAAAGATTTAAGCGCATTGGATCTGTCGTCTTCGGCCTTGGCAATTTCTTCTTTGGCCACCTTCATTCTTTCTTCGCGCTGGCGTTTTAATTCCTGCGTTTCAAATAGAAGTCCGACATCAATCAGGTTTTCAATGGAATTCACGCGATCAATAAATTCTTCAACGCGGTTTTGACCATAGCGTTCCATGTATCTTCTGATCTTCGTTCCATGATTGGCCATCACGCCCATCATGTTTCTGTCTGTATTGGCAAACCAGGCATTGTTTTTAAAGAAATCGGCGTGGCCGTAAACGTGGGCCATAACGATTTTCTGATCGACAATATGATTGGCATTGAGAAGATAGGCGTAACAAGGATTGGTATTGATGACCATCTCGTAAATTTTTTGAAGACCGTAAGCATAGCCTTTCGATAATTGATCGTAATCCATCCCGAAGCGCCAGTGCGGATAGCGCGATGGAAATCCTCCCTGAGCAGCCAGAATATTAATCGTATCGTAGTCGCAGACTTCAAATCTGACCGGGTGAAAATCCAGACCAAATTCTATGGCGTAGGCATAAATTTCATCTCTGATTCTTAAAAGTTCACCTTCTAAGGGTCTCGTTCTGTCGGCCATGACTTATTTTCCTTTCCCTAAAAAATCCTTGATGGAATCGAGAATTGCATCTTTGTTTTTAATTTTTGAAAGAATAACTTTCTCATCCTGTTCGCCGTAACGGGAAACAAGATCCTTATAAAATTGTCCCGAACCGTAACGACTTTCCACTTGTCCGTAGCAAAAAACGTTTGAAGCAGGAAGAAGATCCTGATCGAGAATTTCCAGACAAAGTTTTGTATCGTCAGCTGACCAGTTGTCGCCATCGGAAAAATGGAACGGGTAAATATTCCATTCACTTGGATCATAATCACTTTGAATAATTTCACGGCAGAGTTTCAGAGCAGACGAAATCAACGTTCCGCCCGACTCGCGCGTTTTGAAAAATGTTTCTTCATCTACTTCTTTTGCTGTGGCATCGTGGATGATGTAGCGGACTTCGATATCTTTGTACTGGGACTTAAGCCACAAATTAATCCAGAAGGATTCAGTTCTGACGATTTCTTTTTGCTCATCCCCCATCGATCCCGAAACGTCCATCATATAAATGACGACAGCGGAATTTTCGAATTCCACCTTGGCGTCGCTGGCGCGGTAACGAAAATCGCGTTTTACAGGAATAACTCTTGGATCGAGAAAATCATATGTGCCTGAAGCGATCTGGCGCTTCATCGCTTCTTTGTAAGTCCGTTTAAAATGCTTTAGTGAATTGGGACCTGTCATACCGATGGACGTATATTTATTCGTCACAGACGGCATGGCCTTTTTCCCTTTCGGTTCAATATTAGGAAGCGCTAACTCTTCACCTAAAATATGAGCGAGTTCTTCAAGTGAAAGATCAACTTCAAGTTCTTTGTTGCCGGCCTGGTTGCCAACTTCGCCGCCTTGACCTGGACCTTCACCTTCCTGTCCGTCAACCGGATCACCGGCCTCTCCGTTTCCTTGTCCCATTCCACCTTGCGATTTATCGCCGAATTTAAATCTCGGCGTATCAATCGAAGGCATAGGAATTTTAAAGGTGCCATCTCCTTTCGGAGACGGCATTTCACCTTTTGAAACGTATTTGCGAAGATTGTCCCTGATGCGGCCTTTGACAATTTTTCTAAAGCGCGCATGGTCTCTTTTTATTGGATGATCCATTCCCAATCCCTACTTATAAAAAATTACGATTTAGCAGAGTCACCTTTAGCGAAGATGGATGCAACAAAGTTCAGCGCATCAGTCGCACAGATTTCACAGTAACCGTGATTCTTAATCAATCGCGACTTCACAACATCGATTTTCTCCTGAGTTTCTTTATCGACAACTTTAGAGATGATTGTTGTAAGCTTGATAGAATCTTTTTGATCTTCAAAAAGTTTTAGTTCAAGCGCGCGGTGTAGTCTTTCGTTCATTTTGTAATCAAAAACTTTTCCTTCGATGGCAAGGGCCCCGATGTAGTTCATGATTTCTCTTCTGAAATCGTCTTTTCTCGACTCAGGAATATCGATTTTCTCTTCGATTGATCTCATGAAGCGCTCATCAGCGTCTTCCAGCTTGTTTGAGTACTTGTTTCTGATTTTTTCTTTTTGTGTGTAGGCTTTCACGTTGTCGATATAATTCGCACAAAGTGTCTGGATGGCCGATTCGTCGACAGAAATGGCTTTCTGAACGTCGTTTTTCACGATGTCTTCATACTCCTGACGGGCAATCGCAAGCATTTCTTTATAGTGCTCAAGCTGCTCTGGAGAATTGATCAGACCGTGGTGCTTTAAACCCGATTCAAGTTCATTGAAAACCATGAATGGATTCAAACAGCCTACGTGACCGTGCTTAACAAGTGAGTTAGAAAGTTTGTCCTGGATATAACGAGGAGAAATCCCTTCAAGACCTTCTCTGATGGCTTCTTTACGAAGTTCTTTGACGTTATCTTCGTTATAACCTGGGAGCGTTTTACCGTTGTAAAGTTTTAACTTCTGAAGTTTTGTCAAATCAGATTTTTTTGGTTCTTCAAGTCTTGTCAAAATCGACCATGTTGCGGCCATCTCGATCGTGTGAGGAGCGATGTGAACGTGAGGGATCTTCTCAGCGTTGAAATCTTTTTGATAAATTTTCACTTCCTGATCAAGGCGAGTGATGTACGGAACGTCGATTTTTACTGTACGGTCGCGAAGAGCTTCCATGAATTCGTTCGATTGAAGTTTTCTGAATTCAGGCTCGTTTGTGTGGCCCAAAATGACTTCATCGATATCTGTTTGAGCGAATTTTTTAGGTTTGATTGATTGCTCTTGTGATGCTCCCAAAAGATCGTATAAGAATGCAACGTCGAGTTTCAACATCTCGATAAATTCTACAATACCACGGTTGGCGATATTGAATTCACCGTCAAAATTGAAAGCGCGTGGATCCGAATCTGAACCGTACTGAGCAATTTTTCTGTAGTTGATATCACCAGTTAATTCTGTTGAATCCTGGTTCTTTTCGTCTTTTGGCTGGAACGTACCAATACCGATACGGTCTTTTTCAGAAAGAAGAAGTCTTTTTACGCGAACGTGGCCAAGAACTTTTTTCCAGTCGCCGTTGTATTTTCTTAAATAGGCATCGAGAATCCATCTGTCCGCTGGACAAACTTCACCCTTGATATTGATCTTGTGTCCGTCTTTTTTTCCTTTGTTGACTTCATCCAGAAATTGTTTTCTGACTTCAACAGGAAGAAGCTTCAACGGCTCTTCATGCATTGGCGATGGAAAAACTTTCTGTCCGCCAAGGATGTCTGATTCATGATCATCAATCCATTCGAAAGTGTATAGTGCACCTTCATCTGTGCGCGAGTAATGTTCAAGACCTTTTTTAATCATTCTTGAAATAGAAGATTTTGCTGATCCAACCGGCCCGTGTAAAAGCAGAACGCGTTTTTCTGTTCCGTAACCGGCAGCAGCTGATTTGAAAAAATTCACCAGTTTCATCAAGTGAACATCAATTCCAAAAACAGCGTCTTTACCATTTTGAATCGGATCATCAAAGAAGTGATAACGAACAACTTCTTTTTTGTATTCTGTATAGTGTGTATTTCCGTAAGACATGATCATGTCATGAACACGTTGAAATGCATTTCTTGTCACGCGAGGATTTTCTGCAACCAGATCAAGGTATTGCTGAAAAGTTCCGCTCCAGTGAAGATGAGAAAAATCTGATATTTTGTAATTCTCATCCATGAATTTGTTGATATCTAATTTCGACATTGATCCCCCTAAAAAACTTTCGAGTGGCCTCTTAATAATTCTCCCCTTAATTATTACATAGAAAAAATAAATTTCCTAAACTTATAAACCTGAGCAAAAAACTCCAACTCTACAGCTTAATGTTGACAAAAATCAGACTGGCCTTGAGAATAATCAGTAACAATAAACTTCTACGAACTAAATTTTTGAGGACCTTCGATTATGGGTTTGATTGCCTCTGGCAACACGGATATCGGAAGAAAGCGAAAGACAAATCAAGATTCATATCACATGAGTCCTGAGCACAAACTTTTTGTTGTGGCCGACGGAATGGGTGGACATAACGGCGGTGATATCGCTTCGCAGATGGCAGTAAAAATTTTGCCGGATTACGTGGTGAAAAACCTGCAAATGGATCCGGTCAATCTGCTCACGGGTTCCATCAAAGAATCCAATCGCTCCATCAAGCATTTCGGAGAAACTCATCCTGAACTTGTCGGAATGGGAACGACCATTGTTTCTTTTTTCTTTAAAGGTCAGAATCTGTATATCGGAAACGTCGGAGACTCTCGTGCCTATCTCGTTAACCATAAGAAAATATTTCAACTTTCGCGCGATCATTCACTGGTTCAGGAGAAACTGAATTACGGCGTCTACGACCGCGAACAGGCAGCACTCGATCCGCAAAAAAACGTTTTAGTCCGCACTGTGGGTTTTGAAGACGATGTGGAAGTCGATGTCTTTGTCTACAAGGTAAACAAGAATGATATTTTCCTCATCTGCTCAGACGGCCTACACGGAAAAGTCAGCGACGAAGATATTCTTTACCTGATCAATAAATTCATTCCAGATCCGGCCCTCGCCAATCAGGCGGCCGCAGACAGAGTGATTAAAGCACTCATCGATCAGGCCAACGATAATGGTGGTCAGGATAACATCACGGCCATTCTGGTCATCGCTCAATAGCGAAGACAATATTTCTCCTTCGTAAAAAGTATTGCCATGACCTCTCTGTAAACTTACAATTTACTATAGGCAATTTTCCCTATTTTTTCGCTTTGGAGGATCCATTGGATCGCTACTACACATTGATGATCATTCCCGAAAAAAATAAAGAAGTGCGATCGATCAAGATTCCGCGATTGCTTTTTAAAAGTTTAATCTTCTTGTTCGTCACATTTGTTATTCTACTCGGTATTCTGACTTACGATTACTGGAACGTTCTCTCTCAGGTTTATGAGAACAAGCATCTGCTTGTTGAAAACCGCCAATTGAAAGAACAAGTGCAATTGTTCCAGATGAAACTCAACTCGATCACCGAAGATCTTGAACGCATCAACGTTTTTGAAAGAAAACTTCGCGCGATCACAGGTCTTGAGGCCATCAAGGCCACAACGGTAGATTCAGGATTCACAGCACCAACTGCAACCGGACGCATGGCCGCGACTGGTGGAGCAGAACCTGACCGCGACTACACTCCCGGATCGATGATTAAAGTTTTTAAATCCGGACCAAAAAAAGCCGCAGAAAAACTTTCTCAATTTGAAGACGATAAAAAATTCCAGGAAACCAAAAAATTATACGAAGAAAAGATTGCCAATTCTTTTGGACTTGAAGGCAACATGACTTATTCCAAAGAATGGTCTTTTTTGACACGCCAGAGTCTCTCTATGGCGCCGCTCTATGCGGAGTTTGATTACAAATACGAAGTAGTCGTTGGTTTTTTAAAAGAAGTTGAATTACATATTCATGAACTGGATCAGCATCTTCTCGATAAAGATTCTTTTCTCCGCTCTACGCCAACGCTTATGCCGGCCCTTGGACACCTGACTTCTGGTTACGGTCCGAGAATGTCGCCGTACGCTGGAAGAATAAAAATGCACGAAGGACTCGATGTCGGTGCACCTATCGGAACTCCGATTGTCGCTCCTGCTGATGGCGTTGTGACATTTTCCGGTCCAAAACCTGGATTTGGAAATTTTGTTCAAATCGACCATGGTTACGGAGTTGAAACCATTTTTGGACACGCGTCTACGCTCTCAGTGAAAAAAGGACAGAAAGTTGCCCGTGGCGACAAGATTGCCACAGTCGGAAACACCGGCTACTCTACCGGACCTCACGTTCACTACGAAGTCCGCGTAAATGGTACACCTGTTGATCCCCTCTATTACGTATTGAACTAATTTTGATTTTTTATATAAGCACTAGGAGCATTTTTAGATGAACCCATTACAGCTGATTTTTGGAACGAAGTACGACCGCGATTTAAAAAAACTGAAACCGATTGTTGAACAAATCAATGCTCTTGAGCCGAAAATGCAGGCCATGTCTGATGACGAGCTCAAAGCACAGACGCCGAAATTAAAAAAATTAATTGCTGAAGGAAAATCCACAACAGATCTTTTACCGGAAGCTTTTGCAACGATCAGAGAAGCTTCTAAACGCGTCCTGGGCATGAGACATTTTGATGTTCAGCTCATGGGCGGGATTACACTTTACAACGGCTCTATTGCCGAAATGAAAACAGGTGAAG
>DJVH01000012.1 GCA_002440825.1 Bacteriovoracaceae bacterium UBA6261
GCCGCTGTCACTGATGTGATGGAGAAAACCGGCCTTTCATCTGTAAAGGATCGATTGATCGGGAATTTATCAAAAGGGTATCAACAAAGAGTGGGCATTGCTCAAGCTCTGGTTCATTCACCCGAGATTATTATTCTGGACGAACCTACTGTTGGCCTCGATCCTGTGGCCATAGCCGAAATCAGAGAATTGATCACTAAGTTGAAAAAAGATCACACCATTTTGTTTTCGACTCACCAGCTTCACGATGTTGAGCTTCTTTGTTCAGACATTACTCTGATTAATCACGGCAAAATTGTCGTCACGGGACCTCTTGGT
This sequence comes from Bacteriovoracaceae bacterium UBA6261, assembly GCA_002440825.1. GTDB lineage: Bacteria > Bdellovibrionota > Bacteriovoracia > Bacteriovoracales > Bacteriovoracaceae > Bacteriovorax. The sequence goes on from DJVH01000012.1 coordinate 319, forward strand.
CAGATTCTTGAGGGATTGAAAACAAAAACAATTATTCAAGCGCGAGTGGCGAATTTTTCAGATGCAGATAAAGCGAGAATGATGAAAGAGTTCAAGCTCGAATCAGTTGTCGTCCAGAACGACAAAGAACGAAATGATGTTTCTCTCCGTCTGATCGCTCCCACTAAAACAACCACAAAACAAGACCTGGCCCGGTTTCTGGCGGTTCCCGAAATCGGACTGCTTGAATTCGGTGAAGAGAAGATGGATCTGGAAGAAGTTTTCAAGTTGATGGTGAAATAAATGTTTGTAAAAAAAATCGAAATACTCGTTCGCAAAGAATTGAAAGATGCCTTTTTGTCGCCGCTCATTTACATCCTTGCAGGGCTTTTCTGCTTCATGATGGGCTGGTTATTTTTCAACTATCTTATTCAGGCAAAACAATTGACCACAAGAAATATGACGGATGCGGTGATCACGCCGATTTTTGGAAACATTAATTTTATTTTTGTTTTCCTGAGCCCGCTTCTTACTATGAGAGCCTTTGCTGAAGAAAAAAAACAATCGACGTTAGATTTACTTCTTCGTTCAGAATTGAGTGAACTGCAGATTATTCTCGCCAAATTTATTTCCAATGCGGTTTTAGTTCTTTTTCTGATTTCTTTTACCTTTATCTTCCCGGTCATTCTGGCCCTTTCCGGTTACAGTGACTGGGGAGTGGTGAGCAGTGCTTACATCGGAGTTTTTCTTTCTATCTGTGCTTATCTTTCAATCGGATTGTTTTGTTCAAGTCTGACTGACAATCAAATTGTAGCAAGTCTTCTGACTTTCTGTATTTTGCTTGGATCGATGTTGATGGTGATTACCGTCAATGCCAGCAACAATTATCTTTTGTCTCTGATGATTCAATATCTGACTGTGCCTTTTCATTATGAAGGTTTTATCAAAGGACTTATCCGTTCTTACAGTTTTGTTTACTTTGCTTCATACATGGGCTTCTTTTTCTTCTTAACTTTAAAATCGCTGCAATCGAGAAAATGGTAGAACATGAAACAGTGGTATAATCTTCTTCTTTTTGTCATTAACATCATTCTTTATTTTGTGCTTATTGCACTCTGGATTTCTATTCCGGATGAACTGGCTCTCGATATCGCGTTGACAGTCTTTAACCTGATGCTGACTCTCGTTCTTGTGTACATGAACAGAGAAAGACTCAGCCAGTATTACATGAGCCAGCAGTTCAAAAAATTAACGGAAACTCTCGTTTCTGTTTTTCTCATTTTCTGTCTGCTGGGAGTCGCTAATTACTGGGCGTACAAACATCCGCTTCAATCTGACCTCACAGCTTATAAGATGAATTCTCTGAGTGATCAGAGCGTTTCCATACTTCAGAAAATGAAAGGGGAATTGAAATTTAAACTTTTTGCCAGAAAGCAGGAGTCCATGCTGTGGATGCCGCTGATTGAATTCTATCGTGCAGTGAAGAGCGATATTGTGATTGAAAAAGTTGATATTGATGTGCGTCCCGATCTTGTGGCCGATTATCATATTACGGACGCTGCCACGCTTGTTCTTGAGTACAACGGCAAAAGACAATATGTGACCGAACGAGATGAGCTGAATATTACCAATGGCTTGATTAAAATTTCACGCTCGAGCGATCCGGTGGTTTATTTCATACAGGGACATGGCGAAGGCGATCTATCTTCAGCAGAAAATGACGGCTTAAAATTTATTTTTGAAGCCATTAAAAATTCAGCCGTCGATGTCAGACCGTTGAGTCTTGCTTCGACTCAGGAAATTCCTTTTGATGCCAAGACGGTTATTTTGTGGGGACCAAAATCAGCTCTGCAGCCGAGTGAGATTAAAGTTCTTCAGCGTTTTCTTGAGAGAAAAGGCAATCTTCTGGTCGCGCTTGATCCCGATTTGAATCAGGATATGAATCCTGAGCTGCGGGCCCTTCTACGCAAGTATAGATTGAATATCAGGAATGATCTGGTCATTGATCAAAAAAGTTTTGTAAACGGTTCTAATGGCTCTATACCGCTTGTGGAAACGTTTAATAAAGAACAGGCCATCACTCAAAAATTCAAAGGACAAGTCTTTTTTCCTTTGACGGCTTCAATTGAAGAAGTGCCTGAACAGCTTTCACAGAAAAAAGGAAAGGTTTCCATGCTTGCAAGCTCTTCACTTTTTCCTGAGTCCTGGGGAGAAACGGATATCAAGGAAATTGCTGAGCAACGAGTTCAATACAATGCCGGAAAAGATCATCCGGGGCCGTTGAATCTTTTTGCTTCCTATGAAGGTGAGAGAAATAAAATTGTCGCCTTCGGAAATTCGCAGTTTGTTTTAAATGCTTACCTGAAGTTCGGAAAAAATTATGCGCTCTTTTTAAATTCATTGTCATGGCTGGTGGATGAGGACCGTTTGATCTCATTCAATCTTCCGATTGTTCAGAATGAACCAGTCTTTATTTCTCAACAGCAGATGGGGATTGTTTTCTATTTCTCTGTTCTTTTCTCGCCATTGATTTTAATCGGACTCAGCATATTCATGTACCGACGTAGAAGAGACAAATAATCATGAAAAAAAATAAAAATCTCATTTTGTTTCTGGTTCTGGTAGCGGCGATTGCCGTCACTTATTGGTTTGAAGAACGGGGAAACCAGAACGCCATTATGAGTGAAGCAAGAAAAACAGAAATTCTCAATGCGGAAAAATTGGGGGAATTGAAGGCCGTCAAAGGTATCAAAATTGATTTCATCAAAAAAGGGGAGCAGTACTTCGCCCGCGAAAACGGATTGCTGTTATCAAAGCCGAGACTGGAGGAATTTTTCAAAATTCTTTCGGGCGTTAAAGTAAAATCTTTTCTTAAAGAAGAAGATGTCGCTAAAGTTGGTAGAAATTTTTATATTCCTGACGATTCTCTGTCTCTAACCTTCACGTTCGAAAAAGGCGAAATCAGTTTTACTCTCGGAAAGAAACTGGATTTTGATCAGACCTTTTACATGGAAGTACAAAAAGAAGGCAAAAAACAAATTGTCATCGCTGAAGATCAATCGCCTGATCCGGGCGTTTATCAAAACGATAAAGATTATCAGCGGTCAGAGGCGAAATATAAACGTTTGCAGATTATTTTTATGCTGACGAATCTGTATTTTTACGACACCCGCGTTTTTAAAGATATGTACACGGATGACAAGGCGATTAACTTTGAAGAAATCACGATTTCTACATTCAGAAATAAAAAGTTTTCAGTGAATTTCAAAACAACGTCAACCAATCCTCCCGCTCCAGCCGCTCTTGGTTATTTTGAAGAGAACTGGCTGTCTTTTCACCGCATTCTGACCAGGCTGGAAGGGCGCACTGTTTATACTCCTTATGAACCGTCGGCCTTATCAGAAATTCTTTCTCAATTTGAAATTAAAGACCGCGAAAACCGAAAAATCACGCTCACGGTTTATAAGCGCTTTGGCGAACTCAATGGCTATTTTATGACGAGTAGTCTGGATAAACTTCTTTACGTCTTAAAGCCGGACGATGCCCGCTATTTCTTCGTGAACGTGCAGGATTTCTGGAACAAAAAACTCGCTCCGACTCAAAAAGAATATAATCTCACTCTGACATTCGTCGACGGAAAAACTGAAACAGTAAAAATCATCGATAAAGAATTGTTCAAGGTCGAGTCTACTAAGAGTGTGCGATCCCTTGAATTTAAAAAGCTGGTGGATTTTCTTAAAGTAGAAGGGGACCATATTTCCGATATGACCGAAAAACCGAACGAAATACTCAAGAAAAATGTTTTAAGAGTTCAGTTTGAGAATAGAGACTTGAATGTTATTCTTGAAGACAATGATGCTCTTCTGGTGGATATCAATCAGAAGCTAAAAATTCATCATTACGTCGGCGCTACGATTCCTTTCAGTATCAAGCGCAGCGATTATTTCGAGAAATAATTATGGGTGAATCTCTTTCGCTTTTTTTCAATGCCTTCAGACACTTTCCCGCAGAAGATGGTGAGAGAAAGATTTCCTTTTTTGAATTAATGGGCCTTTCCTGGGCCATGCACATTATTGCAGCTTTTTATTCAGTGTTCGCTCTTTATCTTGGAGTGAAAAGTTACGACTATCTGTCGAGCTCAAAGGATTTTTCTCACTTGATGCTTGATTCTTTTAATTTCACTCTTCAAAAATGGTCAATGCTGACAGCTCTTTTTGGAGTTGTCTTTTATCCTTTCATTTTTCAATTTGCCTATAAGTTCTGGAAAGGTTGTTTCAAGTTTTACGCAAATGTTTTTGAAAGCATGGATGAGAACAAAGCCTTGTTTGAAGAAAAATGCGATGACATTCTGAGCACGGCTTTTGCCTCGAATTTACTTCTCATTCTACCGATTGCCGGAACTATTCTTTCCAACATTGCCATGCCTTTTTTCATTTTTACCGGCCTTAAACGCAAGCTGGGATTTACGTCATTACAGGCCAGTCTTGTAGTCATTACGCCGGCCTTTATCATGTTTTTACTCGCAATATTCAGTGCAACATATTTCGTCTTCCTCTTCACTTTGATCTAATCTCTTCTCTAAATGATGAGATTTCGTTTAATGTCAGAATTTATTAAATTTTCATCAGAACTCTCACATTTACTGCGGGCCCCGGGCATGTCATCATTCGAAAACACACACACAACGTTACAGATATTTTGAGACATTTTAGGGGGAATCTATGAGTCTTTTCGGGACAATGCCTGGTATTTCAGGAAGCATTGAAGTCGTTTGCGGTCCAATGTTTTCAGGAAAAACTGAGGAACTTATTCGTCGAGTGAAAAGAGCGCAGATTGCCCGTCAAAAAGTCCAGATTTTTAAACCCGCTATTGATAATCGCTACCACGAAACAGAAGTTGTTTCTCATTCATCGTTGTCGATGGAAGCAACTCCGGTCAACAGCTCGGTAGAGATTCTGCAGAGAGTTTTTGATTCAACAAGAGTGGTCGCCATCGATGAAGTGCAATTTTTCGATGACAATATTACGATTGTAGTTGAGAAGCTTGCTCGCAGAGGGATCCGTGTCATTATGGCCGGTCTTGATCAGGATTTCATGGGAAAACCCTTTGGCCCGATGGCCTCATTACTTGCTATTGCCGACAGCGTGAATAAGATTCATGCCATCTGCACAGTTTGTGGAGCTCCGGCGACAAAAACATTCAGGAAAGATCCAAAAAACAGTTCACAGGTTCTCGTTGGTGAAACTGATCTCTATGAGGCACGTTGTCGCGCTCACGCTGATTTTTTCGGCGAAGATCAGGACCAACTCGCTTTCTTCGTAAATTTAAACGAGTCGCGTTCCAAATCTCAAAACTTATAGTACACTTATAGCAATTATCAACCCCTAAACTGGATTTAGGAATGACGACTGCTACGAAACCTATTGGTGTCTTTATTTCAGAAGAAAAGATCGCTGCGCGCGTGAAAGAACTCGCGGCCATGATCAATCGCGATTACGAAGGAAAAGAAGTTATCCTCGTTTGCGTATTGAACGGCTCATTTATTTTCTGCGCCGATCTCATGAGACAAATCAAAATTCCTGTTCAGGTAGAGACTGTTTCTCTCAGCTCTTATGAAGGAACAGAGAGTTCAGGACAAGTCAGTTTCAGACTGGACGTTAAGCAATCTCTGGTTGGTAAAAATGTCATCATCGTTGAAGACATTGTCGACACTGGTCTGACAATCAGCTTTTTATTAAAACACATGAAACTTAAAAACCTGGCGAGCTTGAAACTTTGTTCGCTTCTGCTCAAACGCGCGCGTTTAAAAATTGAAGTGCCGATTGATTATCTGGGATTTGATATCGAAGATAAATTTGTAATTGGTTATGGACTTGATTATGACGGACGCTTTAGAGAGCTTCCTTATATCGGAGTCTATGGTGAATAAAAAAACTCACGCAGAAGGATCTGTTCGTGTTGATTTACTTGGCGGAACACTCGATCTCAATCCTATAAATGTTATTCTTCCCAATGTCGTGACTTTAAATCTGGCGACTTCACTGAAAGCTAAAGTGACAGTGACGGCCATTGATTTTGACGGCGTTGAAATTATTTCCAAAGATTATCACTCAACAGATAAATTCCATTCCAAAGATTTCACTGAAGAAAATTTGCGCAATGGATTTTTCAAAAATCTTACGTTCATCGCTGAGATTTTGAATCTTTTTGATTTGCATAGCGGAGTGAGACTCGAACTTGAATCTGGTTCTCCTCCAGGCGCTGGCCTTGGTGGCTCGAGTGCGATGGGAGTTACCTGTTACTCAGCTCTGGCGCAATATACAGGCGAAAAATTTGATCGCATTGAAGCGATTCAGAAGGTCAATGCACTTGAATCGCGCATTATCGATTGTCCTGCCGGTTATCAGGATTATTATCCTGCTTTGTTTGGCGGTGTTTTAGGACTCATTGCCAATCCAGGAAGAATTCTGGTCGAGCAGCTTTATTCAAATGAATTAAAGGCCGTTTTAGAATCTCATCTTACGCTGGTTTATAGCGGTGAAACGAGAAATTCCGGAATCAACAACTGGGAAGTTTACAAAGCTTTCTTCAATAAAGATCAATCTGTTCGCGCAGGTCTGGGACAAATTGCAGACCTTTCCTATAGAGCGCTTAAAACTATCCGTGCCCGCGATTTTGAAAATTTAATTCCACTGATTGCTCTGGAAGGCGAGGAAAGACGCAAATTGTTTCCAGGGATTTTGACTCATACAATGCAGGAACTTTATAGCGAAATTAAATCGCATGGTCAGCACATGGGAATGAAAGTTTGCGGAGCTGGCGGCGGCGGTTGCTTTATTATCACTCATAAGCCTGAAGATCGCTCAGCAGTGGATGCTCTTCTTTCAAAATACAAAATGACGAAGCTTGATTTTGTAGTAGAAAAGCCGCTTTAACAGGAATAATTATGGACGCCCAAAATATCGGCAGTCTCAGTATGAAAGGTGGCAGGAATGATAATTTTTATTTCTGTCTCATCGAGTATTACCCTGACAGCGACCGATGGTTTTTGAAATCTCTTCTTCCGGTTAAAGATGAAGACGCGAATGATTCAGATGAGGCGATCCGCGCCTGGATTCACAACTATAATGTTAAACAACTTGTGGTCGATTTTCCTTTGTCGAAAGCCGCCTGCAGTGAATGTGAAATCGATTGCCCGGGCGCAGGTCACTGTCCTAAGCCTGATGTCATTACGGTCAGAGATAAAATCAAAGCTCTTCTTAATGAAGATCAGAAACTGATCAATTCCAACCCTAAAAAGTATGAGCAGGAACGCAATAAGGCGGACGAGATTGTATACAACAGAGATATCTTTGAAAAAGAAACCTCTCACCATTTGTTGACCCGTTCATTCAAGCGCCGCTTGAAAAAAGGATTTCTTCCTTATTGGAACAGAACGCTGGATTTCTGGATCTGGAAATTTTATTACGATCAATTGCTGGATACTTTCAACATGTCGTTTGATTCTTTCGGCAACATATCGCTGATGATTCTTTCCCGATTCAGTTATATCAAAAGACATTTTCCAAAACATGTTGAATTATTCGAGGCCAATGAGCAGATTATTTTAATTGAGCTTCTTCGCTCGAAAATCATTTTGAGAAAAGATATCGATATGCTTAATGACGTAGATCTTGGGCTTGAAACGAGACTCGAGACGATCAGAAAGATTGAAAACAAGTTGAATATCTTTATCTATAATCACGATCTGGATATTCTGGTGAAAAATCCGCGGGCCTTTGATTCTTTTATTCTTGCTCTTGCCGGACAGAATGTTCTTCAGAAAAAGAATTTGTCTCTTCCGGAGTGGACTAACCCGGAAGAGACAAAGTTTATTATTCCTAATTTTTCTTAACGTCTGGACGAAAGAGCGGCTGCTTCTGCAATACACGCTTCAACTTTGGCCATCCCTTCAGGAAGTTTTGAACATTTTAACGGACGTTCCGGTTCGCGTGGAGACCATTTTGCTGTAACCATAATTGTCCCTGTAAATGGATCGAAGCTTGGGTACAGTTCAAATCCACCACGGCCGTCAGTATTTCCTTTGAATGCGTTCATGGCTAGTTTTGTAATCAGGTGGCCTGCCACTGCACCGATGATAACATCTGAAGCCCAGTGAGCCTGATCGTGCATGCGGGCGTAAGCAGTGATCGTTGCAAAACCGTAGGCAAGGTAGGGAACGATTGGATGATCTTCTTTGTACATTTCAGAGATAACTGTTGCGATTGTAAAAGCTTCAGCAGTGTGACCTGAGAAGAAAGATTTGTTTCCAGGATTAAAGAAGCTGTATGGACCTTCTTCCATGCGTGGTCTTGCGCGACCAAAAGTTCTTTTTACACCTTCAGTGATAATCCCTTGAGCGATCGATGAGCCAATAACAAAAAGACCAACTTGTTTTAATTTACTGTCTTTGAAGTAGACGCCTAAAAAGTATGAGCCGGCAGCAACCGGAAGATAACCGATTCCGCCGAAAAGATTTCCGACGTCAGCTACAACTCTTGTCGATTCTGTTTTATGTCTTTGAACGACATCCATAATTTCCTGATCGTGAGCAAAAGCAACAACTCCAAGAGAGGTAGCAGCTGCAAGAGTCAGCAATTCAGCGTTCGTTAATTCAAGCGGAATAAAATAAGATTTTTGTGCTGTATCTCTATCAAGAACATTTTCAAGATCGTTAGCGTTTAAAATTTTTCCTTCAAATCTTCCGATTTCAATTTCCTGCTCAGGAGTACATCCATAGAAAGTTTTGCGGCAGGCTTTCAGGTCATTGAGCATTCCCGTGTAGTCCAGGTTCAATGAGGTTGCCATTGCGTTGGTGGAGAAGAAAAAAATCAGTGCCAGTAATTGCGCCAGTTTCATAAGCTGTCCTTGTGAATGCCGTGTGTATTTACGTATTTTAGACACAAGAAAGAGTGAGCAGTGTGAATATGTACTTTTTTCAGGCTGAGAAATAAGGAATGACTAATAAAAAGACAGTGTGAGGACCGCTTTTATCAATAGATAGGTCACCTAAGTGTTCTCTCATGATCTTCTGAGAGATGGAAAGGCCCAGACCAGTTCCTTTTCCAACAGGTTTTGTTGAAAAGAAAGGGTTGAAGATTTTTTCCAAAAACTCCTCTTTTATCCGCGGCCCACCATTGGAAACGCGTATGCAGAGAGTGTCTTTTTCGGTTTTAAACTCAATCCGGATCCAGCGCTCAGTCTCGGTCAGATCTCTCTCTAAAATCTCATCCTGGGCGTTTTTAATGAGGTTAATGAGGACCTGTGAAATCTGAACCGGGTGGCATTCAAGTCTCAGATCAGGAATCGGATCAATGTCTAAACGAATACCGTGAGAAACGAGAAGTTCGGTGCAAAAGTTTAACGTGTCATCAATGATGTCTTGAAGAGGGGCCTTCTCTTTGGGTTTTCCATCAGAAAGAGTAGAGAAGCTTTTTAACCCTTGAACGATTTTTGTGACCCGGTTGACAGAATTTTGTATTTTTTGAGACTGCTTCAAAATAAGTTCTTTATCAATCGTATCGCGCCCGACGCTTTTTTCAATCAGCTGGGCGCCGCCTTTCATAATGGTCAAAGGATTGTTAATTTCGTGAGCAATCCCTGCAGACATTTCTCCCAGCGCCGCAAGTCTTGAAACGTGAACGAGTTTGACTGTCTGATCAATGAGTTCGTCTTTACTCTTCTTAAGCTTGTCGTTGGCAATTTCCAGGTCCAGTTGATAAATGAAACGCTTTAAGTTTTCTCTTCTATAAACCTGGTACTGTTTCAGCTGATAAAATAAATACATCAGATAAAGAAAGATAAGCGGAAGCAGATTGATTTCATGCTGAATATAATAATAGACGATGATGAAAATCTGAGGAACCAGCAATAAAAGCTGAAAGGGAATAAAGAGCGAAGAAAAGTAGGCAAGTGTGACAATAGATGATCCGATAAAGCCGGCAAGCAAAGTTGTCACGACAATAAAATGTGTGCCTTGCAGTTTTAATTCGTAGGAAGCTGTGTTCAAAATAACGCCCCAGCAGAAACCATTAATCCAGATCATGATCTGCAGAATGCGCCATTGGGTTTCGCTGATGTCCTTTTGCAAGTTGATTCGTTTGCAATAAGAGAAACGAACCAGGTTGGTCAGGATGCTGACTGAAGCCGCACTTTGAATGAGCCAGGCGTATTTCTCACAATTGTAGTGGTAGACGATGGAGAAAATGGCAAACGCGATGAAGGCGAAACTTGACGCATAAGACTTATCGACGACTTCAAGTCGCAGTAAATGAATGAGTTTCTGTTCGCGTGTCTGCATAAAGCTCAATTATAAACGAAACCTGAAAAATTTAAAATTAAAAAGCTTTACGCTGGATTCGAAAGCCGATTTCCATTGTACCGAGAACGCCTGCAATTGCGCCAATCAGCCACAAGAATGTAAATTGAATGAAAATGTTCGGGCTCAACATTAATAAAAAGCCAAGAGAGCTCAGAATCATTGTTGAGGCCATAAGCACCGGGTGAAAACGAAGAAATCTGAATTCATCATGGGAAAGAACCAGGTAGATAAATCCCACCGAAACAGATGTAAAAAAAGTCCCGCAGGCAAAATCGCAAAAATGCGGGCCGAACTTCATGAAAACATCCATCAGATTAATTTTTGAATCAATCAAACTGAAGCCCATCTGAGGACAGACCGTTAACGTAAGCAGGGCAGAGAAGATGTGAATGGCAAAAACTTTAAGCACTATGCTTTTCAGGTCCGGCATAAGTCCGGCCTTTACAGTGGAAAGAATTTTTGATCTCGTTTCTTTTGAGACTGTCATACTTCACCTTTTCGAAGGTTGATCATCATTCTGCTTATTGTTTTTCTCAACGAAGTTTCTGATTTGTTCAGCAACTTCGACATTTCATGGTAGGAAAGTTCATCAATATATTTCATCTCGAGCATTTCTTTCTGATCTTCATTCAGCGAAGAAAGCGAATCCAGATCGAGTACTTCCTTATCACTTGCCCTATGTTCGTCACCCAGTCGATTCAGTTTTGCCTGATAGCGGCCGGAGGCGCGCATATGATCGAGAATGGATGTCCTCGCTATAACAAACAGCCATTGTTCAAATTTAAACTGGCGCTTGTAAAGATTCTTGCTCTCGTGAATTTTGATAAATATTTTCTGCAACAAATCTTCTGCATCGGCCTGGTTGTGCAATCGCTTTTGAATAAAGTTGAAAACTTTTTGTTCATAACGATTGTAGAGCTCGTTAAAAGCAGCAAATGCTTCTTCGGGAGAGTTTTGCTGATAAATAACCATAAGCTCTTCAGCAGAAATGTTTTTCAAGTCAGACCGGACTATGTGCTGCTCCTGAATGGTATACGTCGACTAAGGGGTAATTGTGACATTCATTGTAGCAAGGGGGTTGAAGCTTAGCCATTAGTATTGAGTAAAAGTGGGGTTTAATGCTATGATTTCAGGAGATAAAGGTTGTTTGACTAAGGGAGCGGCGATGTTGTTATCAATAGTTATTCCGGTTTTTAACGAAGAAGAAAATCTAAAGCCTTTAGTCAGTGCAGTGATTCGTCAGATCGAATCACTTGGGAATTATGAATTACTCCTGGTCGATGACGGCAGCACGGATAAATCCTGGCGAATCATTTCGGAACTGGCCGCTTCCAATGACAAAATCAAAGCCATCTCTCTTTCTCGTAATTTCGGCAATCAGATTGCGGTGAGCGCCGGACTGGATTTCTGCAGCGGCGATGCTGTTGTGACTATGGATGCTGATTTTCAACACGCGCCTGAGGTGATTCCACAACTGGTGAAGGTCTGGAAAGAAGGAGCACAAGTCGTTCTGACCCGAAGAACTAATTTAAAAATGACGGCTGGATCTGTTCTCTTTTTTAGTCTGATGAAAAAGTTTTCCGAAGTTCATCTCGATATCGCGATTTCCGATTTCCGTCTGATGGACAGAATTGTCGTCGATCAATTGATCACTTTTGAAGAATCGTCCCGCTTTGTCCGGGGCCTTGTCCACTGGAGCGGCTTTGAAACAAAAACCATCGACATCACCGTTCCTGAAAGATTCAAAGGTGAATCCAAATTTAATTTTGCCTCTTTGATGAATCTGGCTTCCCAGGGATTTTTTTCATTTTCTCTGGCACCGTTAAGGGCCGTTTTATTTCTTGGCGGCGCGATTACTCTTCTTGGCATCCTGGCGCTTCTTCTTTCAATCGTGGATTATTACACCGTACAAGTGATCAAAGCGAGGGCGATCGCTTATTTTATGATGATCAATACAATCGGCCTGGGACTGACATTGCTCTGTCTGGGGATCATCGCTGAGTACGTAGGTCTCATTCACAAACAAGTGCAGAACAGACCGCTTTACCTGGTTAAAAGAAAACTTAATCTGCAGCTTTAAAAAAACTCTTTGCAATGGCCTTCAGAACTGAAAGAAAAAAAGTCATCACAGTCACGGTGTGTAGCGGAGCTATTTTTATAAAAGACACAGGATTTCGAGTGAAGAAAAGAGACGTGAAGGCCACCAGCGCGACAGTCGTGAAAAAAAACGAAAGAAAAAAAGAAAACGAAATAAACAAGAAACTCATCATCACAAAAAAATAGGCCATCAAAAACATCGTCACGTAAAAGAAGCGCCCTCTGTGTTCAAAAATATGATATTCCACAAATGAAGGTCCGCGCTCCCAGACTCGTTCCAAAAAACCTTTTAACGTCTGACGAGGCGACCAATAACAATGAAAACGGGAATCAATCACGAGAGGAGATGTTCTCACGAATTCCTTCAGTAAAAGAGTGTCGTCGCTTTCCACTTTCAACCTTGAAAGAGAGTCGCAGGCATTCAAAAAAAGATCTCTTCTGCAATAAAGCAGCGTTGTGCCTTTCAGGAACTCATCATAATTTTCAACCGTCAGTGTGATCGGTCCACGGCGCAGCCGGGAATAGTGACCCTGAAAAATAGTATCGTGTGAAAGCTTCCAGTAAAGTGAGTAAACGCTTTCTTTTGCATCGATGAGAATATCGCCGATCACATTGTCATAGCGCCCCTGGATAAAGCGCAGCTGGTTGCTGAAATCATGAGGAATGCGGTTTCTGGCATCGATAAAAAGCAGGTGAGGTTGAGTGGCATTGCGGGCGCCTGTAAGCCTCGCTTTAAAACGTCCTTGATTTTCAGGATAGGAAATAATCCTGATGTTTCCTTTGATTGAATTTAAATGAACGAGAGTCTCATCAGTTGATCCATCGTCGATAATCAGGATTTCCTGAACAAGAGAGGTGATTCCGTGCTGATGGAGCAATTCCCAAAGTTCGAGAGCGTGAGCCCCCATATTGAAGACCGGAATGATCAGACTGACAGGGAGTTTTTCACTCATGCTCACTTTGCTCCCGGGCCAATAATGTCTCGACAATAATTTGAGAAGGAGGAGTTGAAGCCCGCACTGGAGATCGTTTGTATTTTTCCAGATGACTTAAAAACTCATCCGCTTTCTTCTTATCGTAATTTGAAAGCAGGCAGTTTTCATTCAACCCTTCTGTTCTTTCTGTTGTGCTTCTCATGATGAGACAGGGTTTTCCCAGGTAATAGCATTCTTCCTGATTGCTTCCGCTGTCTGTGATAATAAATTGACATCCGTAAAGATAATTTCTGAAAGTGAGAAATGAAGCCCGGCCTCTGAACTCAATGTTGGGATTGGCCAGAAAGGATTTCCATTTTGAATCATTTTCAAATTTATGCTTTGTGGATTCACTCATAAAAAAGATCAGTTTGAATTTATGAGAAGCTTCCTGGATCACATCAACAATCGTCTGAAGTCTGTCGTCGTTGATGAGATTTTCAAAGCGATGGATATTGCAAATGCCGAACTCTTCTTCAGGCATACGGAAGTTTTCCATATTGTGAGTCAAGCTTTCCACCATCGTATTGAATTCAGTGTTGATGATTTTTCCTTTAATTTTTTTACGAGCGAGATTTTCTGCCGCTGCCTGGTTGGGTGCGAAGTTGTATTCAGCAAGGCGCGAACAAATTCGTCGGTTGATTTCTTCCGGAAAAGGATTTAACAGCGAGTTGGAATTCAGTCCGCTTTCGACATGA
>DJVH01000051.1 GCA_002440825.1 Bacteriovoracaceae bacterium UBA6261
TCTGCCGTATGTTCAAATGAATTGTTCGAAAGGAAATCAGCGCTTGGAAGCTCCACTGTGAAGTCTCCCCTGTCTTTATCGAGAAAACGGATTTTCTTACCAGAGAGTTTGTATCTATTGCTGAGTCCTTTGAAAATCACATTTTCACAATTGGCCTGATTACAGGACTGATAACCACTCGTCACATATTCATTATATAGTTTTAAATTGACCTCAAGCTGTTTTTCATAAGAAAGGGCCGGATTGCGATTCACACTGTAGCTGAGGGCACTTCGCAAGTTGTGCTTGAGGTAGTTAAGACGAAAGAAGACATTGCTTCTCAAAAGCTTTAACGCTGCAGCCGCTTCCGGAGTACCTGCGTTGGACGGTTGAAGGAAGAAATCAACCTTATCGATAAAAGGTTCCCCTGCAAGCAAAGTTTGCTGAGCGATTGCCACGTTCACCATTTTTTCGAGTGTAAATAAACGGTCGGCAATTTTTCTATTGCCGCTATTATTAAGACCAGTTTCAAGAAATGCCGGATCTAAATTTGAGTCGGTAGTAAAACTTGATGGAACGTACTGCATGTAGTTCAACATTTGCAGTTCGATCGAAACATATTTTTCCAGGTTAGGCACATAGATCAGATTTTCCAGAACATTTTGAACTTGTTTTGCACTCAGTGAACGGCTGTCATCCGTATTCAGTGAATTCATCCATTGTCTCGCGTTCAAATACTTAAACGGATACTGGTTTAAGGTTGTAGATGGGTTTAAGAGCATTACATACAGAAGATAGAGATCATTGTCTTTGGCATAATATTTTTTCGCTAAATCCATCAGTGGCAGATAACTTTTCGCTACGATTGTCTGATAACCGGTCGCCCCTGCTTCAACGACATTGGAAGTTAAGAAAGCCGAGTGAATATTACTCGTCGTCGCTGGAAAGAGCGTCGCCATTCCTTCCTGACAGGCATAATAAGCTTCAAGATTATTTTTCAGATGGTTTTCCACTGAAGATAAATTTTTAAACTGACCGTAGACGCCGGTGTAATAAATTTTATCTGTGGGAACTTCGAAATCAGTTTTCAAACTTCGCTTCAAGCAATCTGGAATAGTACTTGGGTCTTCCAGCTCTGAAGGAGGACAATTCAAGCGTGAATTCAAGAATTCGTCACAGGATTCGAGTTGCGATCTGAGTTTACTGTAATCGACGATTTGTTTTTGAAGAACGGCTTGCCCACCGAGAATAACATCGAGACCGTCGTTCATTTGAATAAATTCTTTCTGAGTAAATTCATACAAACTGACGAGTAACTCATAATTTTTAACCTGAAGGTTATAAATTTCCTGCTGATTTTTCAGAATCATTGTCTGCATTTCAAACATTTTTCCGAACGCTTCCATGATCTGTTGATGTTTCGGATCCACAGCGCTTTTCTTGGCAAATAGCCCCGTCACCGAAACCGCCGCGGCCATATAGGCTTGAGGTTCATTAGTAGCGATGGCACGAGAAACTGAAATGGCAGTATTCAGATACGCCATGCCTTTAGACATGCGCTCTTGATCTTTTCCATGAAGACCAAGATTGACTGCAATCTGATAGGCACTTTCATAATAACTCGCGGTCTGTTCCAGATAAGAATGAAACTTCTGGTACTCTTCTCTGAAATTTTTATCTTTGGGAGTGAAGACTTTTGGATTCGCTGGATCTTTAATATCTTCAATCTCTGCCTGATCAATTGAAGCAATCGCCCGTCTCGCGCCATCGGTTGCCTGAGCGTAAGATAGAGTTGCATTTATCAAAGCCTCGTTAAAGGCCGTGACTTGTCGCTTTGTTTCGAGACTCTCCATTTTCTTTTTCAACGAAGCGTAGTCGCTCTCAAGCTTTTTCAGCTCAACATTTTGATCAATATTTTCTTGCGCAAGCGCTTTGGTGACTTCGATAATTTTTACGATGGCTGCGGAATTATAAATGGAACGTTTCGCCGGATCACTCGGAATCAATTCTTTGTAGGAATCCAGAGTAGCGATTTTTTCCAAAACAGTTTTCGCTCTCTTCACATCATCCGGCTCTTTCAGAATAGAGGCAAAGGCAGCTGAATCCTGCTTGTAAAGAGCATAGATAAAAGAATTGTATTGTTCATTTAAAGATTTTGATGAAACCATTTTTGAGAGATCATCCAGACCGCTCAAACCTAGCGCAATTCCACCTCCGACAAGAGGCATCGTCCAGGGTGAAAGAGTCCCGAAGCTCCCCGCTGTAGCGGCAATACCCAATCCTGTGGCGCCAATTCCTCCGAGTGTTTTCACTCCCGTCATCACGTAATAGCGAATTGACTCGCGTTCTGCATAAGCTTTTTGAAGAGAATCGAGATTTTTAAAATCATCGATACCCGCAGTGGCACTTAGACAAAGGCCAGTAACAGCAGCACAAGAAATTATTTTTCTAATTTGTGACATACAACTCTCCAGCTTTGATCGTTACAGACAATTGATCTCACCAGAGCAGTACGAGACTTTTACATAGTAATTTACAGTTATATTTTTTGGTCTTGTTTCATTTCCTCCGGCCGCACCGGTTGTCGAGCCACCAGACTTTGGCCCTGAGTAGAAATCATTCTTGGCATAATTCCCCTGAATGCTCGAAGCAAGGCTATGAGTGTGTGATCTAAATTCATCCGCTTGAAAATCGCCAAGCTCTTTATAGTCCGGATTTTGGTAACCATCACTTCTTCCATTGTTGTGCATTCTTAAGAAAGCACCACGTGCATCAGGAATACGATTCATTCCGGTCATTTTGGCAAAGTCAGAACTTACTTGAGTCGATCCATCCATTAACACCCAGGCTGTTCCATAAACTGCACGAAAGTCCTCAGGTTTTAACAAAGAAATTTTAATTTCACCGATGCGATAAATATCACGGCGTTCCTCTTCAGACGCAATTCTTCGTCCGGTATTATTACTGGCACAAGAAGCAGTGAGAGCGAGAAGTCCTGCGAGGATAAAAAATTTCATAATTTCTCCTGATGAAAAAGAATTTCTGAAATTTATTATAGAAGAATTCGGGATTTTTTATTGAAGGGAGAAAAAGCTTCCTAACCAATATTAAGATACTAAAAAGCCCTCTAAGAGGGCTTAATTTTATAATGTATTTATTAGATTCTGAATGTACGTTTTTGCCTCTTGGCCCTTATACATTTTAGTCTTAAAAGAACCCGGATCAAACTCCACAATTCCCGTCGCATCTTTCATCGTCCCGGTTGTCACTGATGCAAGGATTGAAGCGTAAGCTTCCGGTTGATCAGCAGGCATTACGTGTCCAGATTTGTTCACAACAAAAGCCAGAACGTTGGCGTTTGCAGAAAGAAGTTTTGAAACTAATTGCAATTGATCTTTTAACAAACTTTCTGAATCGTCATGCGCGAGCATAAAGACTCTCTTTGTCGTCTTTGGAGTCTTAGAAGAATCCCAGACAAATCCTTCAGCAGCACGACTTAAAACTGTGTAGCCTTCAACCATGTCTGATTTGCGACCAGCATTTAATTTAAAAGTTTCGATCATCGCTTCAACTTGAGAATTCCATTGTGAATAGTAAGCCTGATCAAGCATTGATCTTGTAATTCCTGGTCCAAAAATCGGATTCCAGATTTCCCCAGCTTTTAGAGTTGCCCGGTAAGCTTCTAGTTGCGGATTAACGGCCGCTGAAGAAGTCATCGGAACAACATCAATGATTAAAGGATAATTTTGAAGAGTTGAAGAAACCGCAGAGCTGTATGAAATCGAAACAGGAACAATATTTTGAATACCGTAAGCTTTTTTCACTTGAGCAGCAAGAGTATCGGCTTCCTGACCAAGTTCAGCTAATGAAAATGATTTTGAACGGAAAGCAGG
>DJVH01000098.1 GCA_002440825.1 Bacteriovoracaceae bacterium UBA6261
ACTGGTCTCCTGCTCCCGCTTTCAGCTCAACGCTTTTCTTGGTCATTTCAACAAGTGCCATGGCAAGAAAATCGGATTCATCAAAAGATTTTTTCAGCGGGACTTGGTTATAGAGAACGTTTTCAAACGTCTCTTCATTCTCGAAGCGTTTTAAATAGCGTTTAATCTTTTCATTTTCTACAAACTCAAGAATGCCGCCGATAGTTTTAGGTGCTTCAAAGGTGAGAATGGTTTTAAAGTAATATTGATAAAGATTGAACGATGGAGGATGGGCTACCATCGCGGGCTTTCTTAAAAGAAAGTGGACAAAGTCCAGGTCGCTGTATAGTTCATTGGAATTAAAGCCAGCATAAACCAGAACATTTTTTTTATTCAAAAGTTCATTGGCGATACAATCTTCGTAAACTTGAATGTTGGGTTCAACGACAATGACTTTAAAATTGTTTCCGTGAAACTCTTGCAGTTTTTCAATAACGGCATTGACGTGATAACCAAAGCCAAGCCCGAGAATCAGAACTTCATTTTTAGTTTTCAAAGAATCAATCTGTGCATCGACAAGGGTTTCAGCTTCTTTGAAGGGGTTGTAAATTGAATGAAGATGAACGCCGTTTACTACGGGAACTTTCTGTTCAGTTCTTGATGTTCTGACTTCGTAAGAAGTAATTTTTGGTAAGCTCATGAGCACCCCTGTTCCTCATCCTTAAGGTTCTGGTGGTTGTGGGATTGAGTTAATCATTAACTCAACTGTTATTATTTCCTCACGTCCCGGGATTTTTGTCAATGAAACAATGGTTCCGGAACGCGAGAGAAGAAGCTTCAAATTTTTATTTTGAAGTGCCTTGATTGTAGCCTTTAAACATTTCTTTGTTTTTGAAAATGAGTGCGATTTCTTTTGTAGTCTGACCTTTTTGTTGACTTAAAAGCTCAACCGTTTCTTTGTCGATGGCAATCATCTTTTCAGAACAGACACTTAGGTCCTGAAACCAGGCCTTGAGAATTAAAATATCGTCCTGAGAAACGTCTTCTGGATTCAAAATATTGATTTGCTCTTCAACCGCACGCTGGAGTTTGGTGACCACGTTAATGAGGCGCTCGCGGTTTTCTGTTTCGCTTACCACTCTTTCCAGATCTTCGTTAGCGGCATAAATTTTAATTTTTTCACTGCTTGTTACGGCCAGATCAAGCATAGAAAGGTGGTTTTGAATTCCATCAAAAAGTTTTGAAATCATTTTTAATTCCTTTTAAAGTTTTTTATTTACTCTTTTGGAGCTGTTGGAGCGGCTGCATTTTGTGTAGCCTTCAGCGATTTAATCGCCTCACTCCAGCCTTCATAAAGAGTATTGAGTACATTCAGGCAACCTTCTAATGGCTCAGCATCGATTTTGATGTTTGCCTGAGTAGAAGAAAAAAGAATGTAGTCATAAAGAGCAGACAATTCTTTGGCAATATCTCCACCAACTTCGAAATCGAGACTGTTGTTCAGTTCGATAACAATGTCCTGCAATTTACCAATGTATTCGCCCTTCGCCGAAATTTTTTTCTCGTGAATTGCTTCAATCGCTTTTTTGCAGTTTTTAATAGCTGCCTGATACAGCATCAAAAGGATCTGCTCCTTGCTCGCTGTACTCACTGCTGTCTTTTTGTAAGCACCATAACCGTAACTCATATTGGCCTCCTCTCAATTATCCTAATTCTTGTACAGGGCTAGCTGCGCCCGCTCCGGCAAGAGCTGCGACTCCAGCACCTTGTGATTTAATTCGCGATATTGTTCCTTCGAGTCGTGAAAACTTATCTTTTAAATTCTTTTCTTTCTCTTCCAGATATTTTTGTTTTTGACTGATTCTTCTGTCGATTTGTTCAATGTTGCTCTGTAGAGACTTTTTTCTGCTCTGGATGAGACCATCCGGCATGCGAAGAACAGTGTTCACTGTGCCGTTTAAGTTATCCATGAATCCGTCAGATTTTCCTTCTTCAGTAAAAGAACCGGTAAGGATTTGCGAAACCATATTGTAATCTTTTGAAATAGCTGCCTGGAATTTCTTCTGATCGAAATCGAGCATACCTTCGCGATTGAATGTCAGACCAAGCTCACCTACGCGGTGATAGCCTGTATCCGTCTGAACATCTTTAAAAACCGCTGAGTGAATACGACCCTGAAGAGTCGTAAGCATAATATCTCCACCGAGTGTTCGCGATGTATCCGTTTTCTCATCAATTGTGTTTTGCTCTTTGATGAATTTTAAAACCGCATTGAGCTTGGTGACGAGGTCGCTGACCTTTGCCCCAATAGCATCAACGTCTTCAGTGATGTTGATTGAAAATTCTTCACCTGGTTTTGCTTTTTTCAGGTCAATCGTCACTCCCGGAATAAGATCTTTAATCTTATTTTCCGACGCTTCAATTTCAAAACCATCAAGTTTAATTTTAGCATCATGAGCTTCGCGCTGGAACTCAAGCTGGAAGTCCTGATCTCCATCGATGAAATAGAAATAAGGAAAATCTACTGCTGAATCATCGCCTGTTTTATTTAAGCTTAAAACAAGTCTCCACGGCGTATCAGATCCGCTACCATCATTGATAACGTTTGCCGTAACACCGAGGTCAGAGTTCTTGTTAATCATCTTGGCAATGCCATCAAGCGAAGCATTGTCTGAATCAACGTAAATATCTTTGGATTCACCATCAGGCATTGTGAAGCGGATGAAACCGACCCCAACATAGCTGTTATCTTTATCTTCAAAACCTGTCGACATTGCCGAAGATTTTTGAGCAAGCGAAGTAACTTCAAATTGGTACGAGCCTGGCATCGTTCTGTTTTTGTCCGTCGTTACACCGATGATATCGTTGTTGGTATCGACTTTTAATTCGCGAAGGGCGCGTGCATTTGCGTTCATGGCGAGATTTCCGCGAACATCTTCAGCCAATTTTAAAAGCTGATCGACCAGACCTTTCTTGTCCGCGATTTTGCTTTTTTGTTTTTCCATGTTCTGAACAGGAACTTGTTCCGCAGTCATGATCTGCTTAACAATATCCTTCGGCAGTCCGGTGGAAATTGAACCAAACGATATTCCCAAAAAATCCTCCTGATTTATAGGGACGCATTACCTTTCAAGAATACCATACGGTAGGACCGGCTTATATGAGGCAGGAATTTCTCATCATGTGTTAGAGGAAGGAAAAAGTTGAGTCAGGGGAACGGGTATGAATTAGCTTGTGGTGCTTCAGTTTCACCCTTAAAATAAAAAGACCCGGATGGGGCCGGGTCTCTAATTCTAGGATTTAAGCTGACCGCTAGTATGGGATGCGATCAACTTAATTACTGATTTAATCGGTTATTATGCAAAATACTTTAGCAAATGGTTCAAACATCCTTAAATTAAAATGGAAATTCTTCACATATCGTGTAGTTAGCTATTTCTCATTTTTGCTCATTCCTGTCTACGTACAGAAGGGAATGCAGGTTTCCCACGGCGCTTTGGCGCTCATGATGACTCTTTATATACTGTTCATTGTAAGCCAGTGGTTTTTACTCGGAAAAGAAATCGATCACCGTTTTAAAATTTATTTCAGAGTAAATTCCTCCATTGATCGAGTGGTCTATCGCCTCTTTTTGGGAATGTTTTTTTTCATTCTGCTTTTCAACATCATCAATCTGCTTGATGCCAAGTGGATCTATAACAGTTACTGGATAACCTGGTCCATTCTTGGTCTGTTCTATTCCTGGCCCACGCGGGGAAAAATTATTCAGGAATCGGTTTCATCCAATTTTGGTGAATTTCGGTTTTTAGACAATTTTGAAAAGACGCTGGTGGGTTTGATTCTCATTATGTTCGCTTTCACACTTCCCGATTTGCCTCCTCTGGTGAATGTGGAAATGTTGAAATTATATTTTGATCCTCTGGAAAAAATAGGAAATCCACTCTGGAATTTTCTTTTGATCAATTACTATCCTTTTAAAAGTTACCCGGCCTTATTCAGGCTTGCGTGGAGCCTGCACTTTTATGTAGTGGGTATGGGTTTATTCCTTCTGGTATTTTATGCTTTTTTACGATTCTTCGTTTCCAGAAGATTGTCTCTGCTTGGAGTCTTTGCCTTAGTTTCTTCATGGTCGTTTTCCAAAACGCTGGCAAGCAATGTTGAATTCACCATGCTCACAACCTATTCCTTAATGTGGATCTGGACTCTTTTGTGGGTTACAAAAAGCTCGACCTATAGGGCCGGGCTCTTCATGGGACTTATGAGTTTTTACGGGACATTGTTAAATACCAATTATGGATTTTTGATGTTCTTCCAGGTTGTCACTCTGTTATTTATTTTTCTTAAGGACAGAACTCTCTGGTTTAAACGTCAGCTTTTGAAATATGCATTGTTTGGAATTATTCTGACCATCCTGCGCTTGCTTTCGCACACTGATTTAATCGAACCACTCCATGGCCTTGATTGGGGGTTCATAAAAAACGCTTCGCTGGAGATGAACCGCAAAGGCTTCTTTGTTCTGGGCATGTTTGGATTAGTCCTGGCGGTGATCAAATTTTATAGACCGAAGTTATCTTTCCTCAAAGATTTTCATATTGAACAGGAAAGCATGAGCATTTTTCTTCTCTCAATCACACTCTACGTTTTTTTCTCACTATTTTGGGATGACGCTTTGGTGACAGGCTTTGCAATGATGTGGCCGTTGGCTTTTTTGAGTTTGATTCCCCTGGAATTGCTATTTCAGTCTCTCTCCCGCGTGCGCTCAAGCCGAAATATGATCTACGTGATTTATATCTTAATCTGCCTTCTCGATTCGCATTTTGAAGGTCGGGTTAAACTCTTTTTAAAAATTTTTAACAGCTAAAAATTTTGAATGTGATACACTTTTATCAAAGACACAGATGCTAGTGTCTGTGTACCGATGGAGTGGTTATGTTTAGTTCAGGATTGACTAAAGGTCTCTACAACAGCTTTCTGAAGTCCTACCAGTGGGACAAATCAGAGCTCAAAACGACTCCATTTATCTACGTAGACCAGGGCAGCGGCGAAGTGAAACTTCTCACTAATCTGATGAGAACCAGTGAGATTGGATCTGAAATTTTCGCCCTCTCAATTGCTTCTGGTGGAGCCGTAGAAGTTCTCTCAACAGAGAACTCTTAAGTTCGACCAGACCTCGACAAGAGGTCAGGCTTAGCTCTCTTAAAGGGTTTATGCTTAGGCATAAAGAGAGGCTTTTCTCTCTAAAAAATTGGTTCTTACATCATCTTTCTGCTAAAAATACCCGAGTGACAATTTTTTGACTTAATGTGAATAACTACGCTGTTCCGCCAATTTTTTAGGGTCAATCTGACAGGTTGGATTCAATGAACGTGAATATCTTCACTAACTATTGAAAAAAAGACCTGTTAAAAAATGTAATTGACCAACAAAGAATTAACAGCGAAATGTGAAAATGTGGATAACTTGGGACTTTTTGTTGATAAAATAACCAAGTCAACTATTTTAACAGAAAAATTGTAAGAAATTTTAATGACGCAAGGTGTGTTTTTATGAAAAAGCTGCAAAACGAAGTTATTCTTGAGTTGACAAAAAAGCTCTCTAATTTGTTTGGCCCGACAGCTCAGAATAATATCGAAGTGAACCTAAAAGACGATAAAAGCTTTGTCACAGAAATTGATCTCTTCGTCTCTACAATCATTAAAGAAAAATTATCAACTCATCCTGAATATTCTCACTACGCCTTTTTTAGTGAGGAAGACTTCAAAGAATATACATTTCCGTGTGCAATACTCGATCCGATTGATGGAACTCGCGAGCTGGTTAAAGGTCGCCCTGAATGTGCCGTCTCACTTGCCATGATGAAAACGCATACGATTGCCGACCCGGACAACTATGCATGGCTCTATAATCCCTTCAGCGGCTTTTCACTGGATACTAAAACACCTTTTGTTCCTTCAATGGACAAGTCTATTCAAAAACTACTCACGTTTGTTTCCCGCTCTGAATACCACAAAGGGCATTACAATAAATATTTAAACCATCCTCAGATCGACATTACTCCTCGTGGTAGTATTGCTTTCAAACTTGGTGTTCTTGCATCGGGGGCCTGTGATTTCATTATCAGCATGGAACCCAAAAACGCCTGGGATATCGCTGCCGGAACTATCCTTTGCGAGCGAAGAGGAATTCATTTTTATGAGAATGGAGTACGGGTTCACACTCTCGATCGCGAACGTTATTACGGGCCTTTAATCTGGGCGCCGGAAATTCTGGCACCAACTCTGCTGGAGATCTTCAAGGCAGATTTCAAATCTGAAAAAAACCAGAACTGATCACAGCAGGTGGTTTAATTTTTGAACTGAGGGCTTTATTTTGATCACGCGAATTTAACAGCGAGGTCAGCATGAATAAACAGCATTTCAAAAAACTTCTCAATGTCTCATCCCCAATTCTTATCACCGGCGCAACCGGTACTGGAAAATCCAAAATGGCACGGAGGATTTTTGAACTGTCTTCTGTTCATACGGAAAAGTTTCTCACACTTCACCTGGCAAGCTTAAAAGAAGAACTTTTTGAAAGCGAACTTTTTGGTCACAAAAAAGGAGCCTTTACCGGGGCTGTTGAAAATAAAAATGGCTATCTGGCCGACACTGGTAAAGGAACGCTTTTTCTGGATGAAATTGGAGAGCTCTCCCTTGAAGCTCAGAAAAAACTTCTTTATTTGCTCGAAGAAAAAAAATATACGCCGGTGGGTTCGACTCTGGCTCACAATTTTGAAGGCCGCTTGATTATGGCCACCAACAAAGATTTGAAAAAAATGGTTCAGGATGGAACATTTCGTGAAGACCTCTATTTCCGTCTTAATATTTTTCTTCTGGAGTTGCCCCCCCTTGCGGCCAACCAGGAAAAACTTCAGCGAGAAATCAGTAAAATTTTTGAGCAAACAAAGCAAAATTTTAAGCGCGAAAATCTGATGATGAATGATGAGCTTTTCCAGACACTCTTAAAGGCAGAGTGGAAAGGAAATTATCGAGAACTGAAAAATTGTCTCGAATACATTGTGGTCATGAGCGAGAAAATGGTTGCAGGCATTGAAGCTCTTCCTCACTGGTTTGAAAAAGATTCAAATCTTTCTACGGTTCAGTCAAAAGAAGATTTTATTTCGCATTTCCCCGGCGATTTCTCGGAGGCAATGGACATTTTTGAAGCCTGGTATCTGCTCGCCCAGCTGACAAAGCGAGGAGGAAGAGTCAATGAGACGGCAAAGCTCCTGGGAATCAGCAAAACAACACTCATCTCCAAGGCGAGAAAATACGGTATTGACACTCTTTCTCTTCGAGCGGAAGCAGGAAGGCTGAAGTCCCTGAAATTAGCAGCGTAAAAATTACATTTTGCCTCTGGCGATCGTTGACTTTCCCCCTAAAGAAGAGGAAAAAACAGACTCAAACAAAAAAATCATTGGGGATTTTAAATGCTGTCGAAAAACGCATTTGTGGTGGTGTTGAGTCTGTTTTTTTCATTCCAGGCCTGGG
This sequence comes from Bacteriovoracaceae bacterium UBA6261, assembly GCA_002440825.1. GTDB lineage: Bacteria > Bdellovibrionota > Bacteriovoracia > Bacteriovoracales > Bacteriovoracaceae > Bacteriovorax. Next base: position 7,509 of record DJVH01000098.1, read on the forward strand.
CTTCTGGAACGGTTCTTATTGATGGAAAAGAAATCAAGAATCGCGAACAGTTTCACACTCATGTAGCGAAAACTCTCAAACTCCCTTCTTATAACGGTAAAGCTCTCGATTCACTCTATGATGTTCTGAGTACTGATTTCTCAGGCGGAACCATTATTAAATTTAAACATCTTAATATTCTTAAAGCGAAACTTGGCTCTGAATATGTTGAAGCCCTGGTTAAAACGATCATGGATGCAGCTGAAGACAACAATCGCATCATTCTTCTGCTTGAGTAGGCCATGACATTTAAAGTAAAAGACCATTATTTTCATAAAGCGAAGAAAGAAAATTTCCTCGCAAGAAGTGTTTATAAGCTGGAAGAAATAGATGAACGCTACAAAGTTCTGAAGAAGGGCGATAAGGTCATCGATCTCGGCTATCATCCCGGGTCCTGGATTCAATACACGTCAGAAAAAATCGGCAAAGAAGGCATCGTCGTCGGTTGCGATATCAAAGAAGTAAATAATAAATTGCTAAATTTATCTAATGTTAAGCTTTTTAAAAAAGACGTTTTCACCATTGAGACAATGGAAGAATTGGGAGTGTCTGATCAATTCAATGTAGTATTATCAGACATGGCCCCAAACACAACCGGCAATCAGATGGTGGATCAAACTCGCTCCCTCAATCTCGTTGAAATGGTTTTTTCATTGCTGCCAAAATTTTTAAAGCCCGGCGGCAATCTGGTCATCAAGGTTTTTGAGAGCAATGATGCTCAGGTATTCTTGAAGGCCAATAAAAATCTTTTCGAGGAATTTCATTATCTCCGACCAAAATCGGTGCGCTCAGTTTCGAAAGAATTTTTTGTCATTGGGAAGAATTTTAGGCCATAATATTAGCTTACATGAAGTAAAAAAGTTGATGGTTGATAAGACATGGATAAGTTCAAAACAAAATCACAGGCAAACAGAAAGTTTGTCCTAATCACAGCGTCTCTGGGAATTGGATTGTTTTTCGGTGGTACAGTATTCAATATCTGCCAGGGAAAATTTAATCAAAAATTAAACGCAGCCGAGCAAAAAGACGGAGTTGTTCCTCAGTTACCGGTTGGCTTTAAAGAAACGATGGAAAAATCTTTTCTTCAAGGTTCAGAATGGCCGGATCAGTTAAGGGTCAATAATCAGATGTTAAAAGTGGAATACACTTTTAATGACAATCTTACGAATTACGCAAAAAATCTTTTAAAGCAATACAGATCGGATTACACGACAATTACAGTTATCGACAATGAGACTGGAAAAGTTCTCGCGGCTGTCGGGTATGAAGGTAGAAGCAATCGTTTTGATAAAAATCTGGTTCTTTCAAATACTCATCCATCTGCCAGCTTAATCAAAATTGTCACAACGGCTGAGCTTCTTCAGAACACAGCTGTTAAGAAAGAAACGATGTTTGATTTCCGCGGACGAAGTACAACACTATTTAAATATCAGTTGAACGATTCAAAAAACAATCGCTGGGATAAGTCGCAAACTTTTGAAACTGCTTTTGCAAAATCCAATAATGTTATTTTTGGCAAAGCCGCAATTAAGAATACGACGGCTGAAAATCTGGTCAAAATGGCTGAGGGATTCGGATTCAACCAACCAATCCTGAAAGAATTCAGTTTTCTCAAATCTGAAATCAGACCTGTTAAAGATGATTTTGGACTAGCTGAGCTGGCTTCCGGCTATAACGTCGATACTGTCATCTCTCCTATTCACGCAGCGGCGATGGCCTCTGTTGTGGCAAACGATGGAGTTCTAAGAACTCCGAAACTTATTTCAAGAATCATTGATCCAACTGGAAACAATATCTGGCCTGACACAGCTTCTGAAAGAAGGGCTATTTCACCTGAAACTTCAAAAGAAATGCATGAAATGATGGCCATGACGATTGAAGATGGAACGGCGAGACGTTCTTTCAGAAAAATGAACCGCGGTTTCATGGATGTTTTGGACATTGGTGGCAAGACAGGAAGTATCACTGGTGGTACACCTTTCGGAAAAAGAGATTGGTTTGCGGCTTACGCTATTCCTCGTGAAAAAACGAAAGGAAAAGGCATCTCCATTTCGGTCATGAACGTAAATGTGAAGAAGTGGCACGTAAAATCATCTATGCTCGCAAAGAATATAATTGAATACTATTATAAAAATATTAATCCAGTCGCTGTAAATGTCCCTACGAGCGATTCTAAACGAGCACCGAGTGAATCACGTTCTTATCGTAAAAAAAGACGTCATCGTTCACACAAAAGAAGTGCATAGGTAAATTGAGTTATGACTGACGATCTGCAGACCAAAAAAGAAAAGATGATCAAAGAAACCAAGTCGATCATCTTGATCATTATTGCCGTCCTTACATTTAGATCTGTTTTCTTTGAACCATTCAGAATTCCTTCAGGCTCAATGATTCCGACACTTATGATCGGTGACTTTATTCTTGTTAATAAATTTGCCTATGGGTTTAAAGTTCCTTTCACTGACTTAACAATCGGTGATAAATCTTTCGATCCAGTCTATATGTTTGGCAAGAGCGATCCCAAGCGCGGCGACGTAGTCGTTTTCAAATATCCAAAAGATCTTTCAGTTAACTATATTAAGCGAGTTATTGGTCTTCCTGGCGATACTTTGGAAATCAGAAATAAAGTTGTCTATATCAACGATAAGCCGGTTGAACCAAAAGAGTTCGACGGTAAAGAAATCATGTCAGACATGGATGATAAGTTTAAAGGTTACAACTTGAAATTCTACAAAGTTAAAACCGGCGAACATGAACACGTCATTCAACAAGATAACGACAATTATTTCAAAGTCGATTTCGATAAAATCACAATTCCACCCGGGAAATTCTTCATGATGGGTGACAATCGTGATTTCTCCTATGATTCACGTTACTGGGGCTTCATTTCTCACGAGCAGATTAAAGGAAAGGCCATGTTTGTCTGGTTCTCTTTTATCTTCCCGTTTGGAGAAAATCCAATGAAGTTCAGACCCGGGCGCATTGGCACAGGCATTAACTAGAAATCAGCAAAAGTTTTATTTAAATGAAATTTTAGTACAACCATCGTTGCCTTCGATATTTTCGAAGTGCAACTCTTTGTACTCTTTTCTCAGGTAAGATCTCAGCCAGTTCTTGAGCACTCCATCACCATGGCCGTGAATGATAGTGACAAAAGGAATTTCGCCGTTAAAGACTTCTTCAATGGCGGTTTCGCAAGTCTTTTGAAATTCTTCCAGACGCATTCCACGACAATCAATTTCAATGTCGCCTTTCACTGTGCGGTCCACATGGATATTCACTTTAGGAGCTGTTGGTTTTACCCCGGAAGCCCAACGGAGAGTTTCGGTTGTCGTCCAGACTGATAAAGCGCCATGCTGTATCTGCACTTCTTTTTTGCGTGGATTGATCTGAGTGACTTTGACATCCTTTTTGATATTGAGAGAAAAAACAATCATTCCCGCCGTAATATCTTCGAAAGAAATCGGGCGGTAATGAGCATATTTTTCATCAACCACATTAGAAATGGCCCTTACAGGACTTTCTTTATTGAGTGCACTTTGAATTCGTCCTACCTCATTGTTGAGGTTTCTTCGATTGGCAATCTCGCCCTTTTTGACTTCGTTCAGGACATTTTCAGCCTGATCAAAAAGAGATTTAATTTTTTTAGAATAATCGGCTAGAATTTTTTCTCTTTCCAGAAAGAGAATACCTTCCATCGACGCCTTTTGATTTCTCAATTCGATCTGGAGAGTTCTGTTTTGATTTAAAAGTTTATCGAGATCAATTTTCTTCTGAGACAGTTCCTGCAGCAGTGATTCGTAAGTCATTTGCTTCTGGTCAAGCAACGTTTTAGCCTTCTCACTGATATGAGTTCTCATTCCGAACTTCTCTGAAAGATTGTCGAAAATTTTGAAGGCCAGAGAACTACCGGGCTCTCCCAGGATAAGTTTATAAGTCGGGCGATTGAGTTCAAAATCAAAACCCACGTGAGCGGAAACATAATCACCACGAGCATGCATGAATGTTTTCAATACCTGATGGTGAGTCGAAATAATAACTTTGGATTGTGAGCGATGATGGACTTCTTCCAGAAAAGCAATGGCCAGTGCCGAGGCTTCTTCCGAAGACGTCGAGTTGAAGATTTCATCAACAACAATTAAGTTTCTTTCACCAAGAACCTGAAGAAGTTCGAGATAGTATTTTGATTCAGAAGCAAAAGATGAAAGTCCTTCTGCCAGATTCTGATGGTCATGTGAAAAATAAAATAAATCTTTAACAGGGAAAATGTGCGCGCTGTTAGCTGGTACAAAAAGCCCCATATGTACAAAAAGGACAGAAAGACAGAGTGATTTGAGCGCGACGGTTTTACCCCCGGTGTTCGGGCCGGAAATAATAAGTCCTTTGTGGTTTTTATCAAGAAGCAGATTGTTTTTTACCGGATTGGCAATCAATGGGTGAAACAAGCCAGTGAGCTCAAAATAAAATGACGTTGTAAGGACAGGTCTCGTCAGTCCAAGTTTTTCGGAATAGGTCGCTTTGGTGTTGAGCCAGTCCAGTTCTTCAACCCATTCTGAAAGATCTCTAAGATGATCAGCATAATTGTGAACGACTTTTGAAAGATCAATGGTGAGTTTCAAAATTGTGGCTTCGATTTCCGAAAGCAGAAAAACGCGCTTGTTGCTTTTTTCTCTAATCTCATAAGGTTCAACAAATAAAGTCATTCCCGACTGCGAACGGGAAATGATCGGGCCCAAATCCGAATTATAGGAATCAGAGCGTACAGCAAGAACGTAGCGATCATTGATGATGTCGTAATTGTCGAGCTGCAATTTATTTGAATACAAGTCGGATTTTGATGCTTTTTGAATGCTGACCCTCAAGTCGCTTTCGAGTGCGAGAACCTCAGCGTAAAGTTTTTTTAAAAGCGGATGCCTTTCATAAGAAACATTTCCAGTGTGATCTACAAACTCTCTTAAAGGGATGACAAAATTTCTTCGCAGCTTTTGAAGAACATCGGGAGGCAGCTTAAATTCCTTTTCAAACGTCAACGCCTGAAACGCATTGAAGCTTTCATGATAAGTTTCAATAAGCAGGCAAAAGAAGTTGAGCTCTTTGCCCTCAAAGAATTTGCCCTTGAACAAATCAGGAATGAGGTTGAAATTTTCAATTCCCGGGGGCAGCATTCGTATCTTGCTGCTGAAAAGCACAGAAAAATCATCATAATTTTCGATAAAGGTATTCAGTCGATCGAGATCTCTTTCAATGGAATCGTGTTCCCTGAACTGAGGAGGAGTTGAAAGTCTTCTTTTCGTAGAATCAAAGTGTGATAAACTAGCAATGTTGCCGGTCAACTGAAACCAGTCGAGGAGTTCAAGAGCTTCGCTGTTACCATTTAGAAGATTTAAAGACATGATTCAGACTCACCAACATTTAAAAACAATCAGTGAAGAATATAACAGTTTATTTTCAAAAAATGAATTTTATCCTCTGCAGAAAGCCTGGACAACACCACACTTTTTGGTTTTTTCGCTGAGGTTTCCTGGAAAAACGGTGAATGTCTATATCGGGCGAGGCAATCAATACCAGGGGCTTTTCCTCAGTGAAAAGGCGCCGCCTTCGTATTTAAGGGTTCAGGACAGACTGCTCGACTTCATCAGGAAATACCTGGTGGGAGCGCGTCTCGGAAAGTGTGAGGTAGATGAAAAACTTCAAGTCTTCCTCTTTCATTTTAAAACAGAACATTCTGATAATACTTTTCTTTTCGGCTACAAAGACAGGCAGCTCTTTTTCATTAAGCAAACTAAAGAAGAAGTTTTTACCAGCTGGAATGGTGAAACAACCAAAGGAACCGATCTTGTTAAGTTAATTGATGAGTTCGCCGCAGACAAAGGCGTTGCCACTGGCCGAGACTTTACCGTTGAAGAGTATCTCCAGGAAGAAGCAAAGAAAAATGGCGGGAAGCCTCTACAGAAGAAAAAAGAAAAATTTATCGCGCGAAAAATTTCCAATATTGAAAAGGATTATTCAGAAGTCAAAAAGTGGTCATTGCTTGAAAAGGATTTGCTCGAAGAGAAAATTGATTTAGAAGTTGATGAGTTAAATCTACACGGGCAAAAAATTAAATTTCATGGTGTTCATTCCCCTTGGCAGAAACGTGATTTGATTTTCAAAAAAATCAAAAAATTAAAGAAGGCTGAAGAAATACTTTCTCAAAGACTCGAGGAAACCAAAACAGAGTTCGAAAAGGTTAAGAGCGGAGACTTTGAAATTGAAGTGACAAAAGAAAAAGTGATTCAACCTCTGTGGACAACGGGGAATAGAATTTCAAAAAGTATTCACTCGGAATTTCATTTCAAGGAATTTAAATTGCGCAATTTAACGGGAGTCATCGCCCTGGATGCTGCCAGTAATGATTACATCCGAAGCCAGGCGCACAAAGAGCACTATTGGTTTCACATTGAAAACTATCCAGGCTCGCACTGTATATTAAAAACCGATGATTTTTCTCAATTTAAAATGGAGGATCTCGAGGCCATTGCGTCCTTATTGAGAGATTATTCAAAACTTTCCATCACTGAAATTCCCGTACTCTATAGTCAGATAAAAAACATTAAGGGCATGAAGGGAGTTAAAGGTGAAGTCATTGTCAAAAAACCAAAGCATTTAAGATGCCTATACAAAAACTGGAAAGAAATAATTACCGTTCTTTAAGTGAGTTTGTAAGCGGGGCATCTGATCTATTACAATAAGAAACTGATATCATTATGTGGAAGGCTAAAATGAAAAATATTTTCGTACTCTTGTTAGTTGCACTGTCATTTACTTCTTTCGCTCAGGAAAAAATTGAGGAATTGGAGCAATATGAAATCAGAAGTTATGCGCCTCAAAAAAGCGGTGTTAAAGATCTGGTCTTCGAAGCAAGAATTGATAATCTCACTGACATTCTTCAGAAAAATCTTTCTCTGGGTAAGCTGAGTGACGTTTCGTTTAAAGTCTACTGGCTTTCACCTTCTCAATATCAAATAGAAGTTCATGGTCTTCCAAAAGGCTTTCAGGAAGTGAAAGCAGATTTAATTCAACTGATTAAAGGCAAGCTTGAATTTGTTTTACCAGAAAGTTTTTCTGAGAAGTTCAAAGGTTATAACTTAAAAGCGGAGCCTGTTGCTGACGGAAAGCTCATTCGCGCCATCGATCAAACTTATACAATGGCCGTGCCTGAAGTAAATATTCTTATGGATAAGGCCGGTGCCCTTAAAAGTGTTGAAACTCGCGCGCCAATGTCTGTCGTGAAAACGGAATTTTTTCATTCTCCTAAGTCCTGGAGTAATGGAAAGCTTGTACTGGACAAAATTGTTTTGAATACGTCCCAGGGGGCGGTCAAAATTACCTCTACCAACGATATTGAGTACCAAAACGTAAATGGTATTGGTTTTCCTTCAAAAATTACGATAAAGAATGTGGCCGAAGGAAAAGTTCCTGCCACAGCGAAGGAAAAAGAAAAAACGGTTAAGAATGAAAGCGGAACCATCATCAGATTCAGTAAATATGAAGTGAATACCGGCAAAGCTCAGCGGTATATTGACGCTAAAAAATAAAAAGGAAACGCACCATTGAAATGGACGGCAAAAGCCCTACATTTATTTTTAATTGGTTCACTTTATGTGTTCGCGCTTTCCTGTCAAAAACAACAATCACCTGACATCGCCTCAGAAGAAACCCGAGGATCACGCGAGCTTGAAAGATTAAACGCGTGTTCAAAAGTTAATTTCTCCCGAGGAGTTCTTCTCTATCGCAACACGCTCGATCTTTTTGTTTGTATGAAATGGGACGAACAATTTCCAAACATGTATCAGGCGATGCTGAAAGTCAGTGCGGAATCATGGGATCATCTCATGGGGCCGATTGATTCGTCATTTATTTCAAATCATCAAAGAAGAGACAGAGTTTTTAAAAACATAAGAGAGCTTGATGCGAAAGGTGGCCTTGATGATTTAAGCTACGTCATTGTAGCTCTCAACGAAACCAATTTCTTTGATTCAACGAAAGCTTTATTTGCCTGTGTGGAAAATCCAGGAGCTGAAGCTTGCCTTCCAAGAAAAGGGCGAATCCCTGAAAAAAAATCACTCAAGAACATTATCAATCTGGTCAATGCCGAACCCGAAACGATAGATAATGTTTCGCAATTTATTAAGTTCTTAGTTAAGGCACTGGATGGCAGAAAAGAAGAATTGCGGACTGAAATTAATAAATTCAGGGCATCACCTTTATATATTCCGCTTCGACTTCAACTTGTAGATTCCATCGCTGCTAAAGCTAAAAATGGTTTTAGTGATGAAGACAGAATGTTTGTTCCTAAGATACTCCTGACCAGAGCAAGAGACGGAGAAACTCCCTGGATTTACACCTGGCTTCAGGATGCAAAAATGAATCGCGATAAATTCCGCGACCTGGTGGAATATCCAGTTTTGACCAATCCACAATTCGTCGGCGAAATTAGAAACCTGGAACTCGCTTACGATGGCGGAGTTTCCTGTTCGATTAAAAGTAATACAAATCCCAACGATTTAATAGAATTTGATTTTAAAAGGCACATGTCTGATTACGTATCTGTTATTAGAAACAGAACTTATAAAGAATATTATGATTACTCAGCTGCCGATATTGTCGGGTTGAAAGTTTCAACGGAAATTTGCCGTGAACTTGAAAGCAATAAATACAATGCCAATTTCATACAGCTGATTTCCCACCTGACAGAGTTTGTCAGCGAGAAAAAGAATTACGATCTTTTGAAATTTCTCGTAAGTCAAAGTACGGCGAAATCTGATCCGGACAAAACATTTGCAGAAAATTTATATCTTTTTGACATGATTACAAGCGATATCTTTTCGTCAGCGAATGCTTTGAACACGACCATTATTTCAAGCACGAGAAACTTCTATCCCATCGCATTTGATATTGCCAAAAATCTTCCTCCTGAGGCTTATGTTCATCTCGGTGAATACCTTGCGGCAGTTGGAAAAAAAGAAAACGATCCGTCCTTCAAAGGGATAGCAGATTTCTGGTCTTTCTTCACACCAGAGGAAAAAAACTTTCTCTTTAATTTTGTCGACCGCCACTTTGATAAAAATGTCGACTATGTAATGTTGTTTGATTTCTATACAAAATTTCTCGATGATCTCAGGGAAGTTCAACCTGTTTTTAAAGATAAATGGGCCGGAACTGATAAAGATTTAGAAATGTCTTATTTGACGATGCAAGATGTGTTCACTCAATTTGCTGGCAAGGAAACACTTCTCGATTTTAAAAAATTCTTTTCGCGTGATCAGATAATCAAAGTTCTCGAAGTTATTTCAAACGGAGCCTCCATTAACAGAGCGGCTAAAGAAGAACTCGCCTACATGAATTCTGATAACTATGTTCTTCAGACTAAGAGTGAAAAATACAAATACAAAGTAAAATACGATCCTGGTGTTGATCCGGATTATAATTCAAAAGCTGTGATTGAATGTATGCAGAAGTTTGCAGATATTCAAAACGGGTTTTACGAACTTGTCAGAAACCTTCCGGCAGCCTGTAATAAAGTGACAGAAGCCAATATCGCGTTTAGATTATTCGGCTGGATGAATGCCGTAGAAGACAGCTATCTGGCCTTTAAAGGCGGAAATACACCCAAAGATTCTTTGCTTGATACCAATGGAATCATGAGTCCTTATATGGTGAATTCTTCTCTTGGTATGGCGAAGATTCTCAATAATCTCATCGGGCCTTATGGTTCAGAAGTTCCTACCACAAATGGTATCAGCTATCTTCTGAACTCCTCTAATTATCATCTTAATCAAAAAGGCGCCGCACTTCTGGTTGATAAAAATATAGACTGGCTTAACTCGCTTTTAAGCGTGACTCCGGCAACAAATGAACAACATAGAAATGCACTGTTGAAATCCTTTTCGCGAGAAAGCAATTTTGCTTATTCAAAAAATCTTTTCAATAACGTCGGTCAGCTGATGGTTGAATACGGTGACTGGATCAAAACAGGGCAGCTCGACAAAGTGCTAAAAAGATCTCTTGGTAGTTATGATCCGCAATATTCTTGTGAAAAAAGCATCAATCAGTTTGTCTCACCATATCCGTGTCCTTCACGCGACATTATCAAATCTTACGGAAATGATCTTCTCTTCCTGTTGCAAAACACCTGGGAGAAAAATCAAGGTTCTCCTATTGAAAAGATTTTAAAAGCAGCTAAAACCGGCGAAGGTCTGGATATTCCACTTCGAGGAAAAAAACAAAGACGCGTTCGACTTAGCCTGCGGGACACATTCCGTTATCTTTACGATACCAGCGACAAATCTTACAAAATAAACCGCCAGCCAATGAAGTTTGTCAACGCAGCCAAAGTCAAATCGGTTGAAACAGTGACGACGCTAGAAAGAGTTGAAACAGTTATTCGGGAAGTCGCTTTTGATTATAATTATCTCGGCGTTGCTTTCCTGAATGCCGTTGTCCACGCTGAAGACTATAACAAAGAAGTTGAAAAACGCCGCGGACTTCTGGCTAAATGTCTTCACATCCCAGGTATTCGCTGTGGGCGAAAAATGAGCGATGATGATTTAAGAATGGGATTAAATTCATTGGAAGCCTATGACTCCCTTCTGGATGTAAACAATGGCCGCAATCTTGATGATCGCTTGAACTATGGCGATTACTTAAAGACTTTTGAAACAGCTCTTGTCATGTCTTCAGCCTTCGATGCACAGGAAGTTCAGTTGCTTCCTCTGAAAGAAGAAGTGTTGAAAAAGCACAATGGAAAAATCTTAGGTGATATGACTTATCTGACAACATGGAGTAATGCCGCAAGAGTTATCAGAGACCGCGTGGGCAGAACTCGCGAAGACTTTGAGTCTTTCATTAATCGCGAAGATTTCAAGCGTGTAGACAAAGCTTTGATGTATGGATTTGATCTTGGTGTTGCTGGTCCTTCTGCTGAAAGATTAATCAATAAATTGAGAACGGTTCCAGCGGGTGAAGCACAAAATGTTTTTGGCCACACTGTCGATTGGGTATCCACGCTTAGTTACGATGAAACTCGCTTGCTGGAAGATACAGTGGCCCGTGCGCTGGTTGTGGGATCTTATCTGGGATCGCCAGAGTTTGTCTTTGGGAAAGCTCATCCAGAGCTTAATCAGCGTTATGCAAACAACAATCTTTTTCAAGTGTTCACCGCTCTGGAAAAACTTGTCGACTACTGGCCGGCGCTTAAAAACTTTTTCCCTGCTGATGCAAAACTTATTGATGCAATTAAGCCGGTTAACACAGCTCTTTATTTTTTAACGGCGAAATTAAATGAATCAGATGATCCAGTGAAAAATACAGCTTATCTTGCTTTAAATGATCTATTCCTTGCCCTTCAAACCAGTGTTTTTGATCAAATGCCAAATCCGGATTCTCAGCAAAAGAATTTCACTCAAGGTTTGGATCTGATCCTGGAAATGTTCAAGGACCCTAAGCTTGTCGCAAATACATATTCATTGTTGAGAACTGATTACAGGTACGTTGATACTGTACACGAAAACAATGGATCATGGTTTTCTTCAGTTGGACAAAATATCAAGAGAGCAGCGATGTCTTCTCAGATTGATATGACGCCATTAAGAGATTATTTGTCTTTCACTACGAAAAAGAAAATTAAGCTGACTGGCGATTCGGAAGGTGAAATCAATTATCATTATGATGAACCTGCAAATCTGGTCAGATTCCTCAATAAACGCAGCGAAACCCCTGGTCTGAGCAACTTTATGCTGATGAACCAAAAACTCTTTATTGAGAACACTTCCCAGCTCTCTCGAATGCTTGATGATCTATTGCCTTGTGTGAAAATTAAAGAAGTAAAAACTCCTTTGCTTCTTAACTGATCACAACGCTCAATTAAGAAAAATTCTCGTAATAATTCCCATATTGAAGAATACAAAACTAAGTCTATACTTAAGAGATAACAAGAATTTATCTCTTAGAGGCCAACCCTGAAAACGCTACAACTTCTCCCTAAATCTTCTATGAAAGTACTTCGTGGAGAAATGGAATTATCTGCAAATGATGTGGAAGAAATTCCAAAGGGAATGACTCCCGGTGAGTGGTTTTGTCTTAGCGATAGTTCTGCTAAAAAACGTTATATTGCTTACGTTAATCCTTACACAGAAAATTTTTTCAAGATCAAAATATTAAAAACAGCTCACCCGCAATTCAATTCACTGTCCGATGAAAAATCTGTTGCAGAAGAAACAGTTGTTGAGTTACTTGAGGCAGCTCTCAAACGTCGAACAATGTTTGCAGGTTACGAGCATGGCTCACGTCTGGTGTACGGGATCAGTGACTCGCTTCCAGGTTTGATTGTTGATAAGTATAAAAAATATATTCTTATTCAGATAAACACTGCAGGCCTTGATCGTTTTCGCGATTTAATTCATTCCGTTCTTCAGAAGTCTTTTCCAGAACAAACAGTTTTATTTTTCGACAATGAAGAATACAGAAAAGCAGAAGTTCTTCCTGTTCACGAACGCGCAATTCTTGAAACAGATCTTGAAGTGCAGGAAAATGGTTTAAGCTATATTATCCCCAAAGCGATCATGCAGAAGATTGGTTACTATTACGATCATCGTGAAAACAGAAACCGGTTGAAAAATCTTCTTCTGCGTTTAAACGTAAGCAAAGAAAAAGGGCTCGATCTTTTTTCTTATGTGGGAAGCTGGGGACTCCATTTACTGGCTTCTGGCGTGATGAGTGTAGATTTCGTGGACCAGGGAAATATGCAGTCTGCAGTTGAAGAAAATGCGGCGAGAAACGGATTTGGCGGACGCGGCCAATTTATCAGAGCTGATGTATTTAAATTTCTCGATCAAGCTGTCACTGAAGGCAAAGCTTACGATATCATTGTCAGTGATCCACCAGCCTTTACGAAGTCTGAAAAAAATAAAATTAATGCCATTCAAGGTTACGAAAAACTTCACCTGAAAGCGATGAGACTATTAAAAACGGAAGGCGTGTTTGTTGCTGCTTCATGTACTCACTATGTGAGCTTTGAGGAGTTGGACAAGACGGTTCAAGATGCAGCTTTTAAGAATGGACAAAAACTTCAGCTGCTCGATCTTGGAGGTCAGGGGTTTGATCATCCGATGTCAGGTTTAAAGGATAAAGGCTTTTATATTAAATATATTGTTTATCATGTACACAGAGGTTAATTATGAACAGTGTTCAAACCAGAGAAAAAATCAATGTAGTTCTCAATCACGCCAAGGGCGTAATCTTTGGACAGGACAGTTTGCTTGATGCCATTATGGCCGCGCTGATTTGCGAAGGGCATTTATTGATTGAAGGGATGCCGGGACTTGGTAAAACAATGTCGGTTTCAACTATTTCAAAGCTCTGTGATTTGTCATTTAAAAGAATTCAATTCACACCGGATCTTCTTCCTTCAGATTTAATCGGGACAATGATTTACAGTCAGAAGACGGAAGAATTTAATACGAAATTCGGGCCAATTTTCACTCAACTTCTTCTTGCGGACGAGATCAACCGTGCGCCGGCTAAAGTTCAGGCTGCACTTCTTGAAGCTATGGCCGAAAAACAAGTTACCATTGGAGAAGAAACCCACAGACTGTCTTCGCCTTTCGTTGTTCTAGCTACTCAAAACCCGATTGAGCAGGAAGGTACATATCAGTTACCTGAAGCTCAGCTCGATCGTTTTATGATGAAAGTGAACGTCGATTATCCAAGTTTTAAAGCAGAAAAAAATATTCTGGACTTAAAGAAGAATGGGCCAAGATTAGAACCTGTTCTTTCCACAGATGATCTTCTCGGAGCTCAGGAGTTCGTTGAAGCAATTTATGTCGATGAAAAAATTAAAGATCTAATTGTAAAGATCGTTCATGCGACTAGACCTTCTTCAGAGCATTTTAAAAAGGAATTTAATGGAGTCATTACTGCAGGTGCTTCGCCTCGTGCGGTTATCTGGCTTTACCGAATTTCAAAATACATGGCCTTTATGGAAGGAAAAGAATTCGTTACTCCGGATCATGTTTTGAAAATCGTACCAAGCGTACTTGGTCACAGATTAATTCTTTCATATGAAGCGGCTATCGATAATTATAAGGGAGCAGACGTTGCATTAAAGATTGCCAAGTCTTTGGTGTAATCCACATTTATGAATATCACTGAAGTCAGAAAGGTTGTTGGCCGGATCAAAGCCAATCTTTTTAAGAATGCTAACTCGCACTCTGTGGGGATGCTTAAAACTAATTTCAAAGGGACAGGACTTCAATTCAAAGAACATCAGGTCTATACTTTTGGCGATGACATTCGTTTTATTGATTGGAAAATTCTGGCCAAGACAAGCCATCCTTATGTCAAAACATTCAACGAAGAAAGAAATGTTGAAATTGTAGTTGTAATCGACGCTTCAGCGACAATGCTCACCGGATACAATGGAGTTTCAAAACTCCAGGCATCAATTGAAATATGCTGTCTGTTATATTTACTTGCAAAAGAAAGTAATGATTTTGTTCACGCTCTTATCGTCAGTGATGAAATCATTAATGTTCCCAAAAAATCAGGTGAAGCCGGTGTCAGCCATCTGATTTCTGTTCTTGAAGATCATAAAATTCTGGATGAACACGGGCATGTCAATTTACAAAGAACTGTTGGTGAAGGTGTGGATAAGAACCAAAAATATTTATCCATCATGAAACACCTCAACAGCAAAAGAGAAATAGTGCTGCTTTCAGATTTTAATGATTTTATCGAAACAAGTGTCCTAAAAAAAATTCTTTATAGATCAAATGTCCATAGTTTTCAGATTCTTTCACCTCTTGATGAGGCGAAATCTCTGCCATATGCTTTGTTTGCTTCTGGCGGAAAAGGAACGCGTGGCGGACTTGGAAAATATGATCTTTCTGGAATGAAAGAGCTCAGCAACGAGTTTGGAAAAAAATTCAGAAGACTCAGAGTGCAGGAAAAATACCTGGAGAATTTTGTGAAGGAGATGCGATGAAAAAGATCTTCCTTATAATCACTTTGATTATTCTTTCAAGCGTTGCTTTTGCAGAATTAAAGGGTGACTTCACTGTTGCTGGCAATGTCAATACAGTGAAAGAAGGTGATTTGATAGAAGGCACTCTCAAAGTCTGGCCACTGGAAAATGCAGACACCAACGAATTTGCCAAATACCAGAACGGCATACTGTTCAACTCTCTTCAATTAATTCAAATTCAATCTATTGAACCTTCAGCTAATAATGCAGATGTTCTGGAGCTCAAAGGATTGTTCCTTGCCAGAGCTGCTAAATATCTCACCAACTTTGAATTAAATTACAAAGGCGAACTTGTCCAAATATCGGCTCCTTCATTGAAAATTGCGCCTCTCGAAAAAAAGGCCGAGGATTATTTCATTCTCGATCAAGCTTTGAATTTGTCTCATTATCAGATTTACCTGATTGGTGGGCTGGTTCTTTTTTTAGTGGTGGCTGCAATTATCAAACGCAAAAAGCTAATGGCCTGGGCTTCTGGTTTAAAGAAAGATCCGAAAGCTATGGCGATAAAACATTTTCGCGAGAAGTTCTCCCTTGCTGTCACCAGACAGGATTTTGAAGAGATTTACGCAAGAAAAAATGAGTGGCTTCCGTTGCTGCAGGAAAAATCTCTGGCTTACGAAGAATTTTTCAAAGTCATGAATCAACATCAATACAAACCTCAGTGGGGCAATGAAGAACTGACTGAAGTTAAAACCAGATTCGACATCATCCGCGGGAGTTTCAAATGAATTTTGAATTCCAGCATGTCACTTATGCAGCGTGGGGAATTGTTGGGCTCATCTTCTGGATGATCAGCTTTTTTTATATTTTCAGAAAACCCCAATTATTTATTCCAAAGAAGTATCGCAAAAAAGGATTTCCTTTTCTGCGCACGCTCTTGTTTGCGGCTGGAGTTATTGGATGGCTTTATATTTCATTTGCCCTGGCCGGTCCGCGCCGTCCGATGGGAATGGATAAGAACACGATTGATGTAAATGATGTTTTTATTGTTTTGGATTTGTCTCGTTCGATGATGGCAGAGGACTTGAAACCAAATCGTTTTGAAGCAGCTAAACAAAAGGTTGTCGAATTCACCCAATTGTTTCCGAAAGATCGCATTGGTATAGTCATATTTGCAGAAAAAGTTTTCACATTGCTGCCGCTTTCAACTGACCTGGAACTTATTCGAAAAATGGTCGAGCAGATTCGCCTCGGGCCGCTGGGAGACGGGACAAATATTGGAGATGCTCTTGCACTTGCAGTAGGAAGATTGATTCAATCTCAGGCAAAAAGCAAAGTCATTGTTCTTCTCACTGATGGTGTGTCTAACGTGGGCACTCTGACTCCATTGCAAGCAGCGGAGTTGGCAGCTCAAAATCACATCAAAATCTACACTATTGGTATTGGCGGCGATAAAGAAGCGAGAATACCGGTTGGTCCCAATATGTTCGGCGTTCAACGTTATCAAATGATTCCAGGCGGAAGCGTTGATGTGAAAGGTCTGCAGGAAATGGCCAACATGACTCACGGTAAAGCTTATATGGCGGGAAACAACCGCGCCCTTGAAAATGTCTTGAGTGAAATTAATAAACTTGAAAGAACTCAAGTCGAACATTCTGGCAGAATTATTTATCAGGAACTCTATTTTAAATATCTCTTCATCGGAGTTTGTTTTCTCCTGGGCGCAGAGCTTGGACGCAGACTTCTGTTAAGGGAGGGGCCATGAGTTTTGTAAACACCCAATACTTTACGATTGCTTTGATCGTCATCGCAGTTATCACATTGATACTGAACAGATTAAATTCCAGATTCTTTAAATGGGTTAAGGCGTATTGGTTTTATGACCGCACATGGATGAGCCGAATTGCCTCTTTTTTATATTTGGTGAGTTTATTTCTTTTGATGATTTCTCTATTGGATTTGAGAGGTCCGGAAAAAAAGATTCGAGCCAGTCTTCCGGATCAAAGAACAATTATTATGCTTGATACTTCCTCGAGCATGCTAGCAGAAGATGTGAGACCAAGCCGATTTGTAAAATCTCTTCAGCTGGCAAGACACTTTGTGAAGAATGCGGCCGGACATCAGATTTCGATTGTTCTTTTTTCAGATATTCAGAAAAGACTTATTCCTTTTACAGACGATATCGATTTGCTTGACTCGCGTCTGGCAGCACTCGAAAAAACGAATTCTGTTTCAGGTGGCTCAAATATCTCGCAGGCCATCGAAGAGGCGCTCGGGTATTTTGAATTTGATTCGGGCGACGACGATAAGGCTAAATCCGGAAATGTTCTTGTTTTTACCGACGCTGAAGAAAGTGAAGGAGAATTTACAGTTCACATCCCTAAAAATGTAAACCTGGCTATCGTAGGATTGGGAACTTTAAAGGGAGCTAATATTCCTTTACGATGGGAAGATGGCAGCTTTCGTGGCTATAAAACATTTAAAGGTCAGCAAGTCATCACTAAATTAGATGAAGACTACATAAGAAAAATTGGAAAAAGTGTTTCTAATTTTAAATATTGGATAGCTAATTCTTATTCACTGCCGACTGATGAAATTATGAATTTTTTCCGAGCTGCTTATAACAAAAAGCAATCAACAGGAGATATGAGAGTTCGTCCGGTTTACTCTCACTATATTTTAATTCCGGCTATTTTGATTTATTGCCTTTCTGTCGTCTTTGGACGATTTCCCGTTTTTAAAATGAACAAGTCAATAATCGTGCTGCTTGCACTTGGGTTTAGTTTTCAAACGGCCCTTGCCCAGGATGAACAGCCAAAAGAGAAACCACTAAGCCCGGAAATAAAGCGTGACCTCGAGCTTATAAAAGAAGGTAAAGCAGACAGAAAATATGTTCTGAAAGTTGCAGAGAAAATGCTGAAAGAGAAAGATGAGAAGAGGGCTACAGAGCTTTATACTGAATATTCGAAAAAAGATGATGACGAGGAAGTGCGCTTCAATCATGCAACGGCGCTGATGAAATCCAATAGACTGGCAGAGGCTTTGCCTCTGGTGCAATCGTTATTAAAAACTTCCAAGAATGATGATCTGAAGAACAAGCTTCGCAATAATCTGCTGTTGAGTACTGATCCCAACAAACAAAAAGAGCAGAACAAAGATGATAAGAACCAGCAGCAAAAGCAGCAAAATCAAGATCAAAAAAATCAGGACAATAAAGACAACAAGAACGACAAAGATAACAAGAATCAACAAAACCAACAGAATCAGCAGCAGAAGGACAATAAAAAAGACGGCGGGAAAAACGATAAGGACGATAAAAACCAGAACAATAAACCCGACGGAAAACAGGATAATAGCCAGAAAAAGCCTGACAACAACGGCAAGCAGGACGAAAAAGAAAAAGAAAAGAAGAACGATAAAAATAAAGGCAAAGATAACAAAGATCAAAGCGAACAGGAAAAAGAGGATCAACAAAAAGGTCCGCAGACCCTTGAGGAAAAAGAAAAAGAAATTGAACAAAAAAGGAGAATGACAAAAACTCCTGCCATGATAAAGCAAATTCTTTCAGATGATAGAGAGTTGCAAAAGAGAATGATGGATACATCAACAAATGAACGTGGTGAGATGAAACCAAAGAGAGACTGGTAATGAAAATAATAAAACTGCTGTGCCTGATTCTAACACTGGCCGTTTTGCCAGCTTTAAGAGCAGAAGAAGTTGACGTTGAGGTAAGTCCTCCTGAACCATTGATGAATGAGAGCTTCTTTCTCACGTTCAAAGTCAAAACTACGGGAAACGTGGAACCTTATATTTCCTTTTCTCCTATAGGCGCTACTGTTCAAGGAAAGCGCGAACAGGGAGTCTCAATTTCGACGACAGTCATCAATGGCAAATTTACAACAACAAGAGAACAAAATTATGTTTATGAACTGGTGGCAGAAAGAGCAGGCCAGGTCACAATAAAAAATATAAAAGTTGAAATCGGTGGAAAAACCACCAACGTGAAAGACGTGCACGTGAACGTTCTTGCTCAAGCAAGAAAAGTTCCGGATGTTTTTGTCGAAGCTCAAGCTTCAAAGACTAAAGTCTACCTGGGCGAAGGCCTTGATGTTAATTATTACTTATTTTTGAAAACCTCGCTTACATCTTATGATGTTAAAGAGTTCCCCAAGCTCAATAAGTTTATCAAACGCTTCCACCATATCAACACTCCTCCGGAAACAGTTCAGTATAAGGGACAGGTTTTTAAACGATTCTTCCTTTACTCAGCAAGATTATTTCCTGAAAAAGTTGGAAATGCGGTTTTAGATCCTATGTCCGTTACCGTTCAGGTTGTCGAGTCGGATTACAACAATCCGTTTGGTGGTTTCGGAATGGGCTCACAAAGAATTAAAACGAAAGATCTCTCAAGTCAGAGAATCGAAGTTGAGATCCTTCCTCTTCCTGCTGAAAATGTTCCTCCTGGTTTTACCGGCATGGTTGGCGAACACGAGTTCACTTTATCAATTCCTAAAAATAAATTTCTCGTTAATGAACCGATAGAATTTAAACTTGAAGTCAAAGGGAAAGGTGCTCTCGAGAATATGGATGCACCAATCATTTACAGCGATAACAATCTGGAACAGTTCGACACGAAATCGGAAGTCACCGAGATTGGAACAAACGCCGCTAAAAAAGTTTTTGAATACACTTTGCTTGCGCGCGGGCCATTGAATATCAAAGCAAGAGATCTTCCATTGTCTTATTTTGATCCGGCGAGCGGACGCTATGTAGAAAAGAAAATTACCATTCCAGCCATTGAAGTTGGCGGTGTTGCCGCGGCAGGATCAGGCCAGGGTGTAGCTCAGCCTCAGGCAAAGGAAAAAGAAGCTTCGGCTTCCAGGAACGAAGATTTCCTATCGCGTTTATTTTCACCATCAAGCGAGGGCAGTAAGCCGATCGTAAAAAACACTCTCGGCCTTGTCGGTCCTAATCTCAAAGGCGAAGCGCGCTGGTTTGACAGATGGTTTGATGTACTCAATCTGGCGCTGGTGCTTATCATTGCTGCCGTTGCCGGCCAATGGTACTACTCGGGAAAAGGTAAAGTCGTTTCTTCCGACAAAGCCTCTGAAGTAAGGAAGGAAATATCTCTTTTAAAGAAAAAGGGGCTAAATTACTCTGAGCTCTACAAAGTGATCTCTGCGCTGGACAATGAAAATCGTATGGCGAGTGGTGGCGTATCTATCTCTCAGATTATAGATGAAAGTTCATTGTCTAAAGAAGCCAAAGCTTATTTTAAATACACGCTGCAAGTTTGCGAAGAGAAGAATTATGGGATAAATAAACAACAGCCTCGAAAAATAAATTTTGAGGGCAAATTCTTTAAAGAGCTGTTGAAGAACGTATGATTGTTATAAAAAGTTTTGAAGATTTAAAGGAAGTATACGCTGAAGAAAAAGTGCAAGTCACTATCGGTAATTTTGATGGTGTACATGTCGGCCACCGCGAGTTTTTGGCGCGGATATCAAACGACTGCAAAAAATCCAAAGCAAAGTTTGTGCTCATCACATTTATCCCTCATCCGGTTCAGATTTTAAAAGCGCAGACAGGTTTTTTAATCAACACCTACAATGAGCGGAGAGAGTTGCTTGCGGAGTGCGGAGTTGATTATTTACTGGAAGTTGATTTCACCCGCGATTTCAGCACGCTCTCTCCAGAAGAATTTTTGAAAAAATATGTCTTTTCTTTTTCAGGAATTGAAAAAGTTTACCTCGGCCACGATTTCGCCTTTGGTGCAAATAAATCCGGCGATTACAAACTGGCTAAAACGCTTTGTGAAAAAGAGAATATTCAATTGATTCTTCAGGATGAGTTTAAAACTCACAACCACTCTGTTTCTTCGAGCATCGTAAGAAATGAAATCAAGCTTGGTGAAATGGAGAAAGTGAAATTGCTTCTGGGCAGAGCTTATTTTCTTTCAGGTCATGTTATTAAAGGCCAGGGACGAGGTAAGCAAATTGGATTTCCAACGGCGAATCTTGACTATGACAAGTCTTTAATACTTCCTGCTGGCGGCGTTTATGTGACTCAGACCACTGTGCATGGGATGACTTATAACTCCGTCACCAATATCGGTATCAATCCCACATTCAATGCTGGCCATGTCATCAATATTGAAACGCATTTGATCGATTTCAATCGCGACATTTACGGGGAAAATATGCGCGTTTCTTTTTTAAAGAAACTTCGTGACGAGAAGAAGTTCTCAAGTGTTAACGATCTCATTGCACAAATAGAAGCTGATGTGAAAACAGCCAAAGATTTTTTTAAGAATGATTAAGCTAGGATTGATCGGGAAAAATATTCAGCACTCACTTTCACCTGCCATTTATAAAAAAATTTTTGGCCCTGGTGTTTCCTATGATCTTCTGGATTTTCAATCCGAAACTGACATTCCGCCGGTTGCAGAAATTTTTCAATCATACGATGGTATCAACATCACAAGTCCTTATAAAAAACATTTTCTTTCTCAGGTGGAATTGACTGAGAATGCTCGAGAGCTTGGAGCAATCAATTGTCTTAAAAAAAACGGCGATAAGATTATAGGTGAGAACACCGATTACCTTGCCATTGTCGATATCCTGAAAAACTGGCTGGCGAAAGAGAAAAAATTGAATGTAGTGTTGTTTGGAGACGGAGTTATGGCCTCTGTCACGGAAGCCGCACTAAAAAATCTTGGTTTAACATACAAAGCTTACTCCCGAAAAAAGACTCCTGCTTTTTCGCAGCTTAATCTTAAGGAAGCCCACAATCAGACAGACGGAACACTGTTGGTTATCAATACCTGCGCACGCGAATTTGTTTTTGATGGAATTCTTCCAAAGGAATGCATTTTTTGGGATTATAATTACAATTTTGAACCTCATCACAAACTTTCCTCCGGCATAAAACTTTACCAAGATGGTCGGGAAATGCTCGAGCTGCAAGCTCAGTATGCCGTAGCGTTTTGGTCGTTTATTAAAGATTCATTTAAATAATTAAAACTTAAAGAACATTTTTTTTCGTACCGATAAGTCTTTAAAATATCGAAATTGACTTAGAGTTTTAAAGACTATGTTTAGAAAAGAGTTTGTTGAAGTTATCACAAAGACAGGGATGGTTCCTATTAAGGACCTTCGCCCGTTAATTATTGATAAAGACACGCTCGTCATTTCAGAGTTGGGACTTTTGCAGTTCAAGTTTTTTGATGACGTAAAATTTGCAAAACAAGTTGCTGAAAATTACAGCCTTACATACATCGATCTTTCCAAAGCAAAAATTCCTGACCGCATTTTTAAAATTGTTAAGAAAAGTGACATCATAAAATACAGAGCGATTCCTATTCAGAAAAATGCAAAAGCAGTGAGCATTGCGATTTACGATCCTTCACTCACAAAGCTGCAAGCGGAATTGCAATCTTTGTTTCAGTATCCGGTAGAATTTATTCTCACAAGTTTGTCCTCGTGGGCGGATTTGTTTTCCAGAGTTCCGGAAAGCATTGAAGATGTTCTCGAAACAATCAGAGAAATCAAAGCGGATACAAAAAAAGATGACCAGATCAATGAAGATGATATCGGCGATGATGTCATCAGATATGTAAACCGTATTCTTGCAGAAGCCTTTGTTACGAAGGTATCAGATATTCACATCGAACCTTATGAAAACAATTTTCGCATCCGCTATCGTCAGGACGGAAGCCTTGTAGAGGCAGCGAAACCGCCGCGCAACTTGATGTTGCCGATTATATCGAGAGTCAAGATTCTTGCTCAGATGGATATTTCTGAAAGACGAAAGCCGCAGGACGGTCGTATTAAACTTGAGATCGGTGGAAAGCCCATCGATTACCGCGTGTCTTCTTTACCGACGTTGTTTGGCGAAAAAATTGTTCTTCGTCTTCTCGATTCCTCAAACCTTCAGCTCGATATGACCAAGCTCGGTTTTGAAGAAAAGCAGCTTGCTGTTTTCAAAGAAGGGATTCATAGACCTTATGGGATGTGTCTCGTAACAGGACCAACTGGTTCTGGTAAAACTACTACACTTTATTCGGCTTTAGCGGAATTAAACACTCCTGACAATAATATCTCGACGGCCGAAGATCCTTGTGAATTCAATTTAGAGGGATGTAACCAGGTAAACGTTAAAAAAGAAGTAGGTCTGACGTTCGCCACGGCGTTGAAAGCATTTCTTAGACAAGATCCAGATATTATCATGGTGGGAGAGATTCGAGATTTGGAGGTAGGAGAAATTGCAGTTGAAGCGGCATTGACGGGCCACTTAGTTTTATCCACGCTCCATACCAACGATGCACCAGCAACTGTAACTCGTTTACTAAATATGGGTATTGAACCATTTCTAGTAGTAGCAGCATTGAACGTAATTGTTGCTCAAAGATTATGTCGAAAGATTTGTATTAACTGTAGAGAAGAGAAAAAAATCCCAGTAGATGAGCTAATCGCCTGTGGATTTGCGCCAGCTTCAGCTGAAAAGATTAAGGTCTATCACGGCAAAGGCTGCGAGATGTGCAACAATACTGGTTACAAGGGCCGGCTAGCTATATATGAAGTTTTATCAGTAACACCAAAAGTCAGAGAGCTAATTTTGCGAAATGCCTCCGCTGACGATTTGAAAAAACAGGCAATCCGTGATGGGATGAAAACATTGCGTATGTGCGCGCTGACAAAAGTGGCACAAGGATTAACAACACTTGAAGAAGCTGTAACGAATTCAGCATCAGATCAACTTTAGGAGTCTTGAATGGCAAGCGATAATACCCAAACCCAAACGAAAACTGGCGTTGAGCAAGGGATTGGAAATCTTCAAATTCAGCAGCTTTTTAAAGTAATGGTTGATAATGGAGCATCAGATTTGCATTTAACAGTTGGTAGTGCTCCTGCTATGCGAGTGAGTGGAGAAATAGTAAGAGTGAAAGTAGGGAGCTTAACCCCTGACGATACTAAAAGACTGATTTATCAAATTCTAACTGAAAAACAAAAAGCGGAATTAGAAAAAAATCTAGAGCTAGATTTTTCTTTTGGGATTAAAGGACTAGCACGATTTCGGGCCAACGTGTTTTACTCGAAAGGTTCAGTTGCTGCAGTTTTTAGGCAAATTCCAAGCTTGATTCCAGACTTTGAAGCTTTAGGCCTTCCGCCTATTTTGCTTGAGATGGTGAACGTATCATCTGGATTATTTTTAGTAACAGGGCCAACAGGTTCAGGAAAGTCAACCACCCTCGCTTCGATTATTGATAAACTAAATACAAACTCTTCAAGTCACATTATCACACTTGAGGATCCGATTGAGTTTGTTCATCAGCATAAAATGTCACTGGTGAATCAGCGGGAAGTAGGAGCAGATACTTTGAGTTTTGGTAAGGGGATTAA
>DJVH01000116.1 GCA_002440825.1 Bacteriovoracaceae bacterium UBA6261
CCAAAAAAGAGGGGGGATGTTTCATCCCCCTTTTTTTATTTTAATGAAGTGAATTTTTTCTTTTCAGACCCTGTTCAGTGACCAGTTTAGAGGTGAGTTTGGCAATTCTCACCCGACAATCAACAGAGTGGACGTGATCCAGAAGGACCTCCTGAAGTTCCTCTCCGAAACCCAATTCGTAAGCGAAATGATCGGCCTCGATCTGAGCTGTCAGTGTATCGATTTTATTTTCAGTGTGCTGATGGAAAACGTGACCGAGCTCATGGGCAAGGATCGCAATTCCATGAAAAGCGCTTGCTGATTTTAAAAGCTGAACCAACTCCGGAAAAACGAGGATGAGGTGATGATTGCCGGTTTTCCCGATAGCGCAGCTTAAATGGGCCTGGCAAGGAATCAGGTATGTCGGATGTTTTGTAAAAAACTGCACCTGTTTGTCTGAAAGAGAGTTCAACAGAATCTCTATGCAGCGTCTGGTGTTTTTATCGGTAGTAATCCATTGATGATTTTTATCACCGAGAAAATTTTCAATAAATTCTTTTTTGGTGGATTTCAGTTCTTTTTTTGTGTTGTTTTTGAAGAAGGTAAACATACTTGTCTATTCGGCAATACCTGAAAGAACCTTAGCAGGCAGGAAAAAGTCGAGCGCATTGCTCAGGTTATTCCATCCTCTATAGAAAAATCAAAATCTAAGTTAGAATAAATTTATGAAGTTTCGATCATTTCTCTATTTACTGTTTTTTCTCTCTGTTCTTCCGGTGGCGAATGCCATCGAATCGCTCGACGGATTTCTCGTCAGCGGATACGACGATCGTTTTCGGGTTATCTCTCCTGAAAAATATAAAACCCCGATGGAAGTTATTATCGAAAATAAAACCCTTGTCCGACTCATCGGAAAAGTGCTGATCAATTCAAAAACCGTGGCAGGTTATGTTTCAGTCGAACCGGAAAAATATCAAAAAGTGATGGTAAAATTGAAGAAAGGTGACATCCTTCATTTTATTCCCCTTTCTCCGTCGTTTCAGGAAGTAGAGCTGATTGTAGGAAATAAAACTTATGAAATTCCTCCAAAAAAATAAAATCAACAAGACCATCATTGTTGTGTCGGATCTTCATCTTGGCGCCGGACTTTCCGTCAACAACAGAAGAAACTTTTTGGAAGATTTTCACTACGATAAAGAGCTTATTGAATTTATCGAATATCATTCCAGCGGTCATTATCTCGACCGCGAAGTTGAATTGATCATCAATGGTGATTTTTTTGATCTGCTGGCCGTTCCGTTCGTCAAATATTTTGACGATGAGTTCTGGAGTGAGAAGGCTGCTTTAGATAAATTAAAAATGTGCGTTGAGGCCCATTCAGGTGTCATTGAAGCCTTGAGAGATTTCCTTTCTTATCCCAATAATCGACTTGTTTATATTATCGGCAATCATGATGCTGAACTCGTTTTTGAAAGCCTTCGTGATTTTTTGCTGGAGCAGATTCAGGAAAAAGACCGGCATAAATTCAGAATCCTGTTGAACGACGATACGATTTATATTCCAGAAGATGGAATTGTTCTGAAGCATGGTCATGAGTACGAACTGGCCCATCAGTACAGTGTGAAAACCTGTATTGCCACGGACATCAATCACAATAAATACTTTATTCCTCCCTGGGGTTCTTATTACGTCACGAGAGTTATCAATAAATTTAAAGAGGGAAGGGATTATATCAACGCCGTAAGGCCCGTGAATAAATTTATCATCAACGGAATTATTTACGATCCTCTCTATACAGTTCGTTTTATCTTTGCCAATTTTTATTATTTCTTCATGGTTCGCTTCGTGATGATTTTTAAACAAAACAAAAAATTGAGTGAAGTCTTAAACAGTGTAAAAAAAGAAATTCATTTGTTTCAAAATTATGAATCGCTTACGGAAGCCTATGTGACCAGTGACGAAAATATTAAGGCTTTAATCGTGGGGCACACCCACGATCCTATTTTTCGCGAGTATGACGATGGTTCCATTTTTATCAACACAGGTACCTGGACAAAGATGTACAACCTGGACTTCGGTAAAAACTTCAACGGGGCGAAGTTAACATTTGCCAGAATTGATGTGAAAGAAAAAAGTGAAGAGCTGACGGGGCGCTTTGATCATCTGGAGATCAGTCTTAATGAGTGGCGCGGAAGAAGTGATTTACCATTTAGAGAATTCAGATAAAAAAAAAGCTCCCTGTGGGAGCTTTTTTTTATTCAACTATTCTGCTTCTGAATAACATATTTCCATGTAAATTGTTCCGTGAGTGGTAGTAAACGGAATCAGCACCACGTGAGTTCCCATAGGATATTTAATCGTGTGATCCTTGCCTTCAACCATCGACGGAATTGCCATGTTTGAAGAGTAGCCCATTGTTTTTAAATCACGCTTGGCATTTCCCATGATCATATTGACGATTTCTCCGCCAAGATCGGCAATTTCAGGATCGTATGATGTATACGTTTCCCCCAACATGGCGCTCGCGCATTTGAAATAAGTATCGTAAGGAAAAGAAACCACCAGCATGGCCTTATAAGGCACTCTTCCTCCATTTTTTTCCATGTCTCCTGAAAGACCAAGGACCGCTGAAATATCTCCACGGGAAACGGCGTCGCTTTTTATCTGAGGCTTTTGTGTTTCTAGCTTTGTGAAAACCATTGTTTCAAAAACATTTTTAGCAGCATCGATGAATGGTTTTGAAAATTCGATGAAGTGCGATTCACCTGGCATATATTCCCCTTAGTGCAATTAAAGTCCAAGACTTTTCATGAGATCGTCAATTGATGATTGAGAAAGATTATTAGGTCTTTTCTCAATAGCGCATGAGGCCCTCTCAATATCTTTAAATTTTTCCGACAACCAGTTCAACCTGGTGACGAACGCCTTTGTGTTCAGTTTTTCCATGCATTTTTCATTTCCTTCACGCAAGGATTGATTCATTTTTCTAAGCATATGAAGAGAGTCAAACAGAATCGCAACCACGACTTCAATCAGAGGAATTTCGTGAACCTGGCTGGATTTATAACCAATCACTTTTCCTAATTCGCAGAAGGTCGCAATTTCAGCGGCTCCGATGGATTTGGCAGCACCCATGATACGGTCAATCACCTGGCCAAATTTTTCTAGTTCCTGACTGTTCGTTGGATCTTCTTCGAGTAACGTTAAAGAATTTTCGAGCTGATCAAAAAGCGAATCCGCTTCAGCACAAAAGTCTTCTACAATCTCTTTCATTGAAGGATCATTTAAAATATTCATTGGCTTACTTAAAAATTCTGTCGATTTTTTCTTTAAGAACCTGAGCAGAGAAAGGCTTAACGATAAAATTACTTACCCCGGCCTTGACAGCGATAACAACGTTACCTTGTTCAGCTTCAGCAGTAATCATTAGAAATGGAAGTTTTTCCAGACCTGGAGTGGATCTGACATTTTTCAGCAGATCGAGGCCTGACATTTGAGGCATGTTCCAGTCAGAAACGATAAATTCATAAGGTCTGCCTTCTTTTATAGCGCTCTCAATCATCGGCCAGGCAGTGGCCCCGTCATCTGCTTCAGCAATATTGGTAAAACCAATTTGCGAGAGCATATTCTTAATAATCTTTCTCATTGTCGACATATCATCAACGACAAGAATTTTAATATCAGCTTTCAAGGCCATGATCTAGACTCCTATAGTTTCCTGTGTTCGTTTACGCAGCTTTTTTTTCATAATTTTTATCGTCTTTGGTTTCTATTTTATCGGTATTAATCAAAGTAACTAAACTGTTAAAAACTTTTTCTCCAAAATCAAATTCGAGACCTGGACTAAAGTTTTTATTTTTAATACTGATTATTATAGACTTCATAGGCGCTCTACTGCCATTAATTTTTCCTGAAGAATACTCGAACAAATGAGAGATACTGCCCACAATGAGAGAGAGTAACTCAATGGACTCACCATATTTCATTGAAGGGTATCCGCCACCACTGACCCTTTCATGATGGTCGAGAATTATTCTTCGCGCCCTCTCAGACAACTGTAAACCACTTTTCTTCAGGAGATGGTTGCCTAATATAGTATGCTTCTCAAAAAGCTTCTTATCTTTATCAAATAAATTCAGAGTCGGTGTTCTCACCATAGAGAGAGGAAGCTGAGAATATCCAATGTGCGAAAGGTAAGCTCCGCAGATAACATCTGCGAGTGAAGCTTCTTCGACAATATCCATGGCCTTCGTAAAAAGATAGGAGGTTGCAACGATTCGATTAAGAAAGCTGTCTTTGTTCAAATGTTTTTTGGCAAGTTCCAGCGCCAGTGAGACCGTATGAGAATTGGTAACGCTGAAAGTGAGAATTTCCACGCGGGCATGTTCGATGATTCTGGTGAAATCATCTTTTTCACAGGCCTGCTCAAACTCAGTTTGAAAATGAAAGGCGCCGATTTTAACATCGTACATTTCTTTGAGTTTGATGTTCATCAGTCTTTCTTTTTCAAGCTCATGAAGTTCCCTTGTTGCAAGAGAGGGAATTTCAGATTCGTGATATTCCTGCGCGGTTAAAAAAGTTCTTCGCTGTTTTTTTAAGACAGCAATTCTTCCGCCTCTTTCAAGAAGAAAGTCCATGAAGGTTTCCAATTCTTTTGTCAGTGGTCTGTTTCCGTTTAAAAACATGCTGAATTTCTTGTGAATTGGATTATAAATATAGAGCTGGAACGGAAAGGTTCTTCTGTCTTTTAAATGGTCACGATCTATAATGAAAAAATCATATTCTGTTTTCATTCTTAGCCCGCCTTTTTCCCTTTAAAAAATCCTGAAAAGACACTCAATATATTCTTTTTATCGTTTGCTTGGTCTTCTTCTGGTTTTTCTTCTTCCCGTGAAGAAGTATTCATTTGTCGTTGAATTGTATCCAGGAGAAGAGTTCTGGCCATTTCCAGCGTGACTTCAATGCTTCTGGCCTGCTTTGGATTAATTCCTTCCGGAAAGTAAACGACTGCGGTTCCCATCCGGTCAACGCCATCAAAATAAGGATAAATCAATTCAACTTTTTTATTTGTAAGCTCATTTGCCGCCCAAGAGGGAAGTTCAACATCTTCCCAGCTCATTTCACGGCAAACCCAAGTCGCCATGGTCTTTGTCTGGACATCTTCCCAAATCGTTTCCTCTTTCTTATGTTCCATCCACCACATTCTTAAATCATCAGATTGAGACATCTTCAGAATAGAATCAAAAACTTCGGTATGTTTTTTATCAGTTGGTTTATAACCGTAGAAGACAGGGTAGGCGTGATAAGTCTTCTGAAGTTCTTCAGAAATTGTTTTATAAAACTCTTCTGGCTTGAGCTCTTTTTGATAAATCATATTGAGAATTTCAATGGCGAAATCAAATCCAGCAGCATCAAGTTCGACAACTTTAAAACTGCTGTCTTCGCCGTCTTCATGTCTTCTGCCGGTCGCTCCACCAGGGCCATAGTCCTCGCCATCGACCGCTTCTCCACGGGCAATCGCTTCGAATTCTTCTTTCATTTTACGATAATCAATTGTTTGCTCGCCAAGATCAGCAGAATCTTTCTTTTGAGTTCCATCTGCAGCTCTTTTTGCTTTTTTCTCGAGGCCTAAATCAAGATTGTTCTTCTTTTCATCGAGATCCCAATCATGCTCTTTTTTCTTGGCATCACCGCCGCGATAAAATGTATCTATCTTATCCGCTTTTCCAGTCCCGGACTTTTCATTTTTCTGTTCAGGCCCTAATTCAGAAGAATCGCCTTTGCGATAATTCATCTGATCATCTTCTTCTTTCTCTGATTTACGACGCGATTCTTTTTCGCCATCAATAAGTTTCAATTTTGCAAGGGGAGTTTCATCAGTGTCTGACTGATTATCTTCTTCACGTTTTTCCTTTTTGCGGGATTCACTGGAAGCTGGTGACAAATCAAGATCGAGAGAATCTTTTTTTTCTTCAATATCTTCTTCCTGCTGCTCAGCCTTTTTAGATCGTTGTTCAACTGATTCCGGAGCAGATGCAAGATCCAGATCCTTGGATTCGGGAGAAGAATCTTCCTCTTCACTCTGAGTGCGCTTGCGCTCCTGAATATCATGCGTCTTTATATTTTTTGAACGATCCTGACCCAAATCGCTTTTCATCAGTGTTTCAATATGATCAGTCTGGCCTTCTTCACTTTCAAGGTTCCCGCCTATCGTTTCGCCGAAACCATCCCGGTCACTGTCTTCATCATCACTTTCTTCTTCCTGCATTCGACGTCTTTTCTCTTCAGCAGCAGGAGATAAATCCAGGTCCAGCGATTTCTCTTTAGAGTAAAGGTCTGAATTATCATAATCGTCACGTTCCTGAGTCTCTTCAGGTTCATCCAAATCCATCTCAAGAGTATTAATCTTACCTTTATAGTGGCCGCCGAGATCTTCGGCCTCGCCGGCCTTCTGGCGTTTTTTGGCCTCTTCAAAAAGAGCATCCAATTCCATCAATTCCTGACGTTTTTTTTCTTCTTCTTCTGCCTCAGACATCAATGGGCGGGAAGATTCTGATTCTTCTTCAAGAGGTTCATCTATTTGCTGGAATTTTTTCAGACGGTAATCAACTTCTTCTTCCTCTTCCAGACGTTTTTTCTTTTCAGGTTCGGCCGGAGCAAGATCCAGATCAAGCGAATTTGATTTTGTTTTTTCGTAATCCGCTTCCTCTTCCGAAGGTTGATTTGATTTTTTTCGGGTTTTTATTTCATCAGTCTCAATGACATCAAGTTCATTGGATTTCTTTTTCCCGCGATAATACATATCAATCTCAGCCGAATCTTCAACTTCGATTTTGGAATGATCGGGTTCATTTTCAGCAGTCTCATCTTCCGTTTTTTTTCTTTTTGATTTCCAATGCGTTTCAATGCTTTCTTCCTGAGAGGTTGCTTTTCCTTTCAGGTTATCCATGTAATTAACAGACTCACCAGATTCTGCATCTGTGTTCTTTTTAAATTTGGCGCGCTCTTCAGCGAGATAATTGACAGAAGCTTCTTCTGTCTGAAGTTTATCTGTATTTATTTCACCTTTTGCCTGAGCTTCTTTTGCGCCTGCATCGATAGATTTGACTGCAAGTTCTTTTTCCTCTGCGCCTCCGGATGATTTAATAGAGCGGAGGAGGAGCTTTACTTTGTACAAAAGTGTTTTCGGGGGAGAGTTTTCCAGAATCGATTCGGTCAGACCAATCTTGGTGAATTTGATAAGAGTCTTGGCCGGAATTTCTTTAGGAGTTAAAAGAATAACTTTTGAATGTGTCTTCGCAATGAGAAAGCGGTTTTCCTGCAGAAAGGTCGCACATTTTTTTGCGTTGGAAAAAGCGATCAAGCACTGGCCCGAAGATCCAACAAATTGCATCAACTCTCTTAAATCATCGATGATAGAAATTTCGATGTTCTCATCAGTCGCAATACCATCCAACACTTCTTTTAGTTTTTGAAGCGGCTCAGACATAGGAGGAATGATGAGGAGTTGCTTTTTATTTTCCATAGCTCTCTTGATAGTTCTTTGACCTTTTCGTCTTATTTGCGAATAGAGATAAGGTCTTTTTTTATTGTTTGAGCAGCAAATTAAAGTCTTGTTTCCGAGAGGAATGGTCGGGTTTAAAAATATTATTTCTCTATTCTTTTCTAAAGCTCCGGAAAAAAGTTCCGAACATAGATTTATAAAGGCCGAGTCATGGTGACGAAGCTTAAAAGCCAAATTTCGGTTGGACAGTAAGTCCGTTGAATCTAGAAGAGAAGATTCAAGACCAAGGAGGGATGCAGGAATCTACAGGGAGGATTTATGGGTTTACGTATCAACACGAACGTTACTTCACTTGCTGCTCAACGCACACTTGGAGCTAACAACACTGAACAGGCATCGACTCTAGGGAAGCTGTCTTCTGGTTCAAGAATCGTAAAAGCGGCAGACGATGCTGCCGGTCTAGCGATCTCAGAAAAATTAAAAGCACAAATCAGAGGTGTCAATCAAGCGGAAAGAAACGCGAATGATGGTATCTCGATGATTCAAACTGCAGAAGGCGGGTTGAATGAAACATCAAACATTCTCGTTCGTCTTCGCGAACTTGCTGTTCAATCATCTTCTGATACAGTAGGTGACGCTGAAAGAAAGTTTACAGATCTTGAATACCAAAACCTAAAACAAGAGATGGAAAGAATTTCTCAAGTGACTGAGTTCAACGGTAAAAAACTATTGAATGGTTCAGGCGATAAGTTCGATTTCCAGATCGGTATCAACAATGATGATTTCCAGGACAGAATCAAGTACGATGCAGCTAAACAAAATGCTGGTCTTGCTGCTCTTGGAATTGATGAACTTTCTGTTTCAACAAAAGAAGGTTCACAATCTTCACTAGCTAAAATCGATCAGGCGATTCAAAACGTTTCAGGTCAGAGAGCAGAACTTGGTGCGGTTCAAAACCGTCTGACTTCTACAATCAATAACCTTCAAACTTCAAGTGAGAACTTGTCTGCTGCGAACTCTCGTATCAGAGATACTGACTTCGCTGCTGAATCAGCTAAGAACACTAAGATGAACATTCTTACTTCAGCTGGTACTTCGGTATTGTCTCAAGCAAACTCACAAGGCCAGGCAGCTCTAAAACTTTTAGGCTGATTCTTAGCTTGTTTAAATTTTTTTCTACAGAGGGCTGTCCAGTATGGACGGCCCTTTTTTTATTCGCCGAAAACTTTTGCTCTTTTTGCAGCTTCTCTTTTTGTGAGGCGATCAATATAGGCTTCAATCGCCGGGTGACCTTTGGCCACAAATTCATAACCTGGAGCTTCATGATTGCCGATAATCGCGGCCATCATAATATCGCAGACAGAGAAGCCCGTTGGAAGAATGTATTCTTGATTGCTTAAAAGAGGCAATAATTCTTTTTTCCAGATGCTGGCCTGGTGAGCGGCATACTCACGGGTTTGAAATTTTTCGAGATCGGTTTTCATGTGGGTGAACAAGCGGGCAATCACTGCTTCATACGTCCCGACAGAGGATACCATCCATTTTAAGTACTGTGCGCGGTGTGGAGAATCAAGAACTGGTGAAAATTTTCCGTATGCATACTTGTCTGCAAGGTACAGACAAATCGCCCCTGATTCGTAAAGCGTGGTCGTTCCATCAACAATAGCAGGAACTCTGTTCATCGGATTAATCAGTTTATAATCAGAATCCGAAATTTTGTAATCCGGAGTTGTTGAAAGAAAAATATTTTCATAGGGAAGACCAATTTCTTCCATCAGCCATCTTACTCTGTCCGAACGATCCTGATAGGCCATTGAATATAATTTAATTTTAGTCATCGAAAAACTTCCTTAAAAAATAGCGTCCAGCCAAACTTTCTTTTCACGTTCATCGCAGTCTGATTCCCAGATGTGACGGACTTCAAGATAGCTCATGATTCCTTCTGAACCCATTTCTCTGCCCAGACCTGATTCTTTGAACCCTCCAAACGGCATTCCTGGATTGAGAAGATGGTATTCGTTGATCCAAACTGTACCCGCTTCAAGTTGAGAAGCAATTTTGTGAGCGCGGGAGTGATCTTTTGACCAGACAGCACCGGCAAGACCATATTTGGAATTATTGGCCAGCGCGACTGCTTCTTCTTCTGTTTTAAATTTTGTAACTCCGACTACTGGCCCAAAAATTTCTTCGTGGAAGATGGTGTGTTTCGGAGTGATTTCAAAAGCTGTCGGTTCAATGAAGTAGCCTTTGGCAAATTCACCTGCTGTTATTCGCGAGCCACCAGAAAGAAGTTTTCCCTCTTCAGATTTTGTTTTTTCAATAAAGCCCATGATGGTCTTTAATTGTTTCTCGCTGACAACAGGACCGTAGCCGGCATTCGGATCAGTTGTCGGTGCAACTTTGACATCTTTAATACGAGCGAGAAACTTATCCATGAACTCCTGATAAATTCCTTCCTGAACTAGAAGTCTTGTTCCAGAGTCACACGCTTGCCCCGAATGGTAGAGGAATGCGTAGAGGGCCCCATCAACGGCAATGGATAAATCTGCATCATCGAGAACGATGTTGGCCGATTTTCCACCAAGTTCCATTGTGGCCGTGGTGATGTTGGGTGCTACCGTTTTTAAAATTTCTTTTCCAACCGGAGTCGATCCGGTGAAGGCTACTTTTCTGATTTCCGGGTGAGCAAGAAGAGCGCGGCCGACATCAGCCCCACCGGTAATAATATTGACGACTCCAGCAGGAACTCCGGCATCGCGGATGATTTCGGCAAGGATCGCGGCTGAGGCCGGGGTTTCTTCAGCAGTCTTTAATACTGTCGTACAGCCGGTTGCCAGAACGGGACCAATTTTCCATCCGGCCATGACCAGAGGAAAGTTCCAGGGAATGATCTGAGCGCACACGCCTACCGGAGTATACTCTCGAGAGTTGATTGAAAAGCCGGCGCGTGAAGCAGCTTCGTCTTTCACCGATAATTTTAAATCGCGGGCGACTTTACTCATGACTTTGAAAAAAGCTGATGTGTTGTGAACGTCTGCCTTCGCTTTTCTTAGAGTAGATCCAGAATCACGCACTTCCACATCGACGATTTCTTTAGCGCGTTCTTTGATTTTTTCTGAAATTTTCAAAAGCAAATCAGCACGGTTTTCCTGAGACATATTTTTCCAGGCCGGATTAGCAAAAGCTTCGCGGGCAGCGGTTACCGCTTCGTCGATATCGCGGTTCGAAGGCACATGGTATTTTGCCACTTCCTGACCATTTGATGGATCAAAAGAAGTGCGGATGATTTTGTCGCTGGAGTCTTTAAATTGTCCGTTGATAAAGAGTTTAATTTCCATTTGCTATCCTTATTTTATGTTGAGTGTTTCTACTAATTTTGCTCGTAGTTCATCGGGTAAACCATCGTGATCACCCATAGTATGCAACGGATGATTGTCCCAGAAGCGGTTTTGCGTTTTTAATTCTTCATTTCTTTCTTTATTCATTGGATAGAAAATCAGATTTTCTTTTTTACTTTTTTCACCACCGACGAGAAGCAGGCAGTTGCTATTGCTGTTGTTGATGAATGTATGAGCGATGCCCGTTCCAGAAGGAAAGGCTACGAAATCTCCTGATTCCAGCTGGTGAAGATTTCCATCAATCCACACATGAGGTCTGCCTTCGATCACGTAGGCGAATTCTTCTTCTTCGCTTTCAGCGTGCGGCCATGACGTTCTTCTTCCCGGTGGAATCGTTTCGATGTGAATGCCGATTTTTTTCAACCCGCATATTTTCCCTACAGGAGCACCAATGGAGAGAAGTTCGTCGCTGCCTTCGTAGCTGGCATTATCCGGCTCCATGGCCTCTTTATAGTTGACGATGAATGCTGGTCGCTTGATGGAATCAGTATGCAAAATTTTCGACATAGTTGACCTCGTTATTTATAAGCGTTTTTTAAACCTGTAATATGCAATGGCTGAAATTTACCGTGGCGGGAACACATTAGATTATCAATATCCACTTCGTAATAGATCATCGCCTTTTCATTCACGTCATAGAATTCCAGATAGCAATCGACAAGACCGAGGACATGTCCGTATTCATGGCGAATCGTCCAGCGTTGATCGTAATTCTCAATCGAATAATCGCCATCCATTGTAATTGTATCGCCGGCAATTTCATTGACGTGGGCAGTGACTCCGGATTTAAATTCAATATGAGGGATGGCCTTTTTAGAGGACTCAGTGAAATCAAGTTTCAGTTGAAAGTCATCTCCCTTCCATTCTTCTTCAATATTTTCCGCCAGCCATTTCTGAACATCAGCTCTTCCAGGTGAAAGAAAAGGGGAATGCAGAACAGTTTTAGTTTCATTCCAGAAAATTTCAGGTCGGGTTGCAGGAATTCTGAAAAAGCTTTTGTATTGAATTTCGCCGTATTTGTTAAAACGATTGTAGAAATCCCAAAGAGTATTTCGTGAAATATATTTTCTTAATTCATCTTTGCAGTCGTCGTCATCGAAATCGCCATTGTGGCAAAGGCTGAAAAGCCAATTGCTAAAATTGGTTTTTTCTTCCGGTGAAAGAGAGGAGTAGTTGTTCAGTTTTGTTTGCAGATCAGGTGTTTCTTTCAAAAAATAATAACCCCTGATGTCCCAGAGCGAACGATTGATATACCAGGAAAGTGAATCTTTAGCGCCAATCCATCTGATAGTGTGTTGATAAAGAACATCCAGTGAACGGATGGCCTTGATAAAATCTTCGTCAGAGACCGGAGGATTGGCCGGCAATTCCGAAGAATCTGTGACAACTGAAGCGATGCTTGCTGGAATCTCTTTTAAAATTTTATTGTAGCGTTCAATGAGTATATTCGTGCTGGTTTTATTCGGTTCAGTAATGGGCATTCCCTTAGAGTTGCCTTTTTTACTCAAGTCCAGACGTGTTTCAGGCGTTCGCGATGAGTTCACGACAGAGAACCACGTGATGGCCCTTTTGCCCGTTTTTAAAATTGTCTGGAGACCGTCCAGTTCACGGGCCTCTTCTATTGAGAGATCTTTATCCTCAAGTTGCTTTTGCAACGTTCGCTCTGCTCTATAGATTTCAATCTTATTGAATCGAACGCCATCGGGGCCGGGATTGGCGGCCGCGAAAGCATGGTCAAGAATGAAAAGGAGAAGAGCGACAAAAATCTTCATTACTGGCAGTTCCTGAAGGAGACAGCAATTCCCTGACCGACGCCGATACACATTGTTGCAAGGCCCTCTTTGATCGATTTATTTTTTTTCATTTGATGAGCAAGAGTTGTGACAATTCTTGTTCCAGACGATCCCAAAGCGTGTCCGATAGCAATGGCACCGCCGTTGATATTGACTTTTGCAGGATCGAGTTCAAGGCCTTTAATACAGCCAAGTGATTGAGCGGCAAAGGCTTCATTCAATTCAATGGAATCGAAATCAGATGCTTTCTTATTGTATCTCTTCAGAAGAACTTTGACGGCTTCTACTGGTCCAAGGCCCATTGTATTTGGATGGAGACCGCGAACGGCAGCACCAGTGACTTCCATAATCGGAGTCAGATTGTGAGCTTTTAAAAACTCTTCACTGACCATTAAAATGGCGGAAGCTCCATCGTTCATCGGGCTTGAATTTCCGGCAGTGACTGTGCCTTCTTTGCGGAAAACCGGTTTAAGTTTTGCGAGTGCCTCAAGCGTTGTATCAGCGCGGACGCATTCATCTTTATCGAAAATGTAATTGTCTTTTTTAAGCTCGACTGTCACAGGAAGAATTTCATTGTGAAAATCACCACGAGCATAAGCGGCCACTGCTTTCATATGAGAGTTGTAAGCGAACTGATCTTGTTCTTCACGAGAAATTTTATAAAGCGCCGCCACTTCTTCCGCTGTTTCTCCCATGCCGAGAAGAGGAAACATTTTTTCCATTTTTGGGTTTTGAAATCTCCAGCCAAAAGTCGTGTCGAACATTTTTTGTTCGCGATCATAGGGCGATTGTGCTTTCGAAAGAACCAAGGGACCTCTCGTCATGGACTCAGCTCCTCCTATGACAAGGCAATCAGCAATGCCGGCCTGAATGCGGGCGTGTCCATCAATAACAGCGTCGAGTGAAGAGCCACAAAGGCGATTAATGGTTGTTCCCGGAATATCCATTGGAAAGCCGGCCAGAATAGTGGCCATGCGGGCGACGTTTCGGTTGTCTTCACCGGCCTGATTGGCGCAACCGACGACAACATCGTCGACTAAAAGCGGATCAAATGAAAGGTGTTCTTTAACATTTTTTAAAACAGAAGCAAGAAGATCATCCACTCTTACCGGTGCTAATTTTCCGCCCAGTTTTCCGATAGCCGTTCTTTTTGCATAAACAATATAAGTTCTTTTCGTCATAATTTTTCTACTTTGAGTTAAAGGTTTTTAAAAGCGTGAAGTTTTAATTCCGTCGAAAGACGGTAACGTTCATCGCGAGTGACAGTATTAAGTTCTTCGAGAAGCTGCGCTATATAGTGCAGACCGATTTTGTCTCCCCATTCAACTGGTCCCAAAGGATAGTTGACACCATTTTTCATGGCGAGATCAATGGCCTCTGCCGTGGCGAGTTTTTCACCAAGGGCAAAATAGGCTTCATTGACGATCATGGCGATTGTTCGGGGATAATGAAAAGAAAGCGAGAGATTCTTATGTTCAACAGCTTTCATCTGCAAAACCTGGGCGAAGTCATCAATGGCCTTTTTTAAATCGGCGTCGTGTGGTTCGCGCAGTGTATATTCAAAAGCTTTATTAGGAGCATAGAAAAGGGTAGAGATTGCGCCACCGACTTGCGGAGCATATTTTAAAATCCACTCCCCCCATGACAACGTCAGGTCAGTGATCATTTTTGCCTTTGTCGTCTTAGAAAGTTCTTTCAAGAAAAGAAATTTCTTTTGCGTGCGAAGAGGAGAAAGATCAATGACCAGATCGCAGGGCTCATACGTATTGAGCGCTTCATCGATTGTCCGAACGCGGTAGTGCTTGATGAGTTCCATGTAAAGCGGGTGGTCCGGATGGGCCACAACCATTGCATTAGAGTTCATAGTTGTAAAACCCCTTGCCTGATTTTTTTCCCAATCGTCCTGCTGCCACCATATCTCTTTGCAGACGGTGTGGTTTAAAACGTGCTTCCTGGAAAAAAGCATTGTAGACCGATTCTGTCACTGAGTAATTGATGTCGATGCCGATCATATCCATGAGTTCAAATGGACCCATTTTAAAACCACCGACTTCTTTCATGACCGTATCCACTTCACGGCATTTCTGTTCATCGTAGGATTCAACAGCGCGAAGAGCTTCACCGTAAAAATTGCGGGCGACTCTATTGACGATAAATCCCGGTGAATCAGAACATTCGCAGGCAATTTTCTTTTTCTCGTTAAACCAGTTGATGAGAAAAGCTGAAAGACTTTTGTCTGTTTCCATTCCGTTGATAACTTCAACCAGTTTCATGATTGTGGCCGGATTGAAAAAATGCAGCCCTAGAAAATTTTTCTTTCTTTCTGATGACAATCCCTGGGCCATTAAAGTGATAGGGAAGGACGATGTATTTGAAGCAATGACAGTGGCCGCTGACATCTTTGAATCAAGATCGGCAAAAAGTTTTTTCTTTGCTGAAAGGTCTTCAATAATAGCTTCGACAACAAGGTCTGCAGTAGAATCAATTTCTTCAAATGTTTTCACAGAAAGATTTTTTTTGAAAGTTTCAACATCTGCCTTCAGCAGCT
The DNA here is from genome assembly GCA_002440825.1 of Bacteriovoracaceae bacterium UBA6261. Taxonomy (GTDB): domain Bacteria; phylum Bdellovibrionota; class Bacteriovoracia; order Bacteriovoracales; family Bacteriovoracaceae; genus Bacteriovorax. The sequence goes on from DJVH01000116.1 coordinate 15,223, forward strand.
TTCCTGAACTTTCCAGTTTGTCGAAACTCTGGTGAATTTTTTCCAGACTTTTTTTGGCGAAGTCGTGGCTTTGATCGACCATTTCAGTGACGACATTTTGTTGAGCAAACCATTGGGCAATTCCTTGCCCCATGGTTCCTGCTCCGATAATAATAACTTTTTCAATTTTCATATTAGAGTTTTTTAGCTTCGCTTTATAGTTTTCGCGCTTCGCGCTGAGGTTGATCTTCTTCACGGTATTGCGGAAGTGTTAAACCGACTTCATCGCACATTTCCTGAATTTCTTTTGTGAAGACAGTTCTGATTTCACTGTTCGTTCTTTGCTTTAATCCAAGCTTAACGTACAGATCATTTGATGCGCCTTTTGATGAACCGAAGACGTTCATAACTCTTGGCCACCACAGATTCAGGCGTTCCTGAAGAAAAGGTCTTTTCTCGGCATCTTTGCCTAAAATTTTGATCCACTTGTCTCCGTGAGCTAAGTGCATGACTTCTTCTTTGTAAATTCCTTCAATCGCTTTTTTCCACGGAAGGTAGCTTGAATTAAAAGTATCCTGCAGCTGGTGCCCGGCCGCTCTGTCCATCAGAAAGTTGAAAAGAATATAATCTTCCCAGTACTTGATGTTGTAGTAAAAAATGTTCACGCGATAATCGTCTTTTAATCTTTGAAATCCGATTTGAACTTTATCTTCAGGCAGTTTGTATCCCAGTTCAGAATTTTGAACATGGGTTAATGTATCCTGCCCCAATTCGTCTAATAAGCGGTAGATGACCGAAGCGTGTCTCATTTCATCTTTAACCATTTGAGCGACAATCACTTTTTCCTGAAGAGTCGGTGCTTTTTCAATCCATGGCATATAACCGAGAGCTCCTGAATATTCAGAATCGCCTTGCATCCACAGAAGATTCAAAAGGTGCTTGCGGTAAAATGCCGGCATGTCTTCTGTCGCTTCGAAAGTTTTTCCATTCTTGATGTCTTCGAAAAGTTTGAGTTCTTCAGCTGAGTAAGAATAAGCTGGTCCTGTCATAAATAATCTCCTGTTACATTCCGGTAAAATTTGGTTCTCGTTTGGCCAAGAAGGCAGAAAGGCCTTCTTTGTAATCGGCACTATTGCCTAAAAAGCGTTGAGCGTATGTTTCGCGTTCCATCGATTCAGCAAATGTTGAATCGAGAGAGGCTTTGATGTTCTTTTTTATCATGGCCATTGATCCTGGTGAAAGCTTGGCGAGTTCAAGACCCAGGAGAGAGGCTGCTCCAAGAGCATCTTCATCAATTTTGTTAATGAGTCCGGCGTCCATCATTTCTTCACTGGTCATTGGCTTTCCAAAAAGAAAAAACTCCATGGTTTTGTGATAGCCGAGAGCTCTGGAAAAAATATAAGTTGAACCTGCATCTGGTGCCAGGCCAAGCTTGGAGAAAGCTCCCATGAACTTTACACCCGGCTTCGCCACAATCAGATCACAAGCAATTGCCACAGAAATGCCGGCCCCCGCGCAGACGCCATTGACTGCTGCGATTACAATTTTATTGGATTCGCGAATGGCGTTCACAAGCGGATTCCATTCAGTCTGCAGGGTCTGACCTAAATCGACACCGCCGTTGTTGGCCTGCACACTTCGGTCATTCAGATCCTGTCCTGTGCAGAATGCTTTTCCTTCACCGGTTAAAATGATTGAACGCACGTCCGGACTTTTGTTGGCTTCGCGGACCGCCTGGACGATTTCCATTTTTGCTTCAGCGTTGAGAGCATTGTAAACTTCCGGGCGATTAACAGTGATCAATGCCGTTCTGTTTTCTTCTTTGTAAGTGAGATATTTAAATGCACCTGCCATGATTAATTTCCTTTGTACTCTGGTGATCGTTTTTCCATAAACGCTTTCATTCCTTCTTTTTGATCAGCAGAAGAAAAAGTGAGATAGAAATTTCTTCGCTCAAAGTCCATTCCGTCTTTCAAGGTCATTTCAAAAGATTTGTTGACTGCTTCTTTGGCAAGGCGAACGGCAACCGGGGCGCGTTCAGTGATGGTTTTGGCGAGTTCGAAAGTTTCCTGCAGGAGCGTTTCTGCCGGAACAACTTTTGCGACAAGGCCCCATTCATACGCCGTGCGGGCATCGATCATATCTCCGGTTAAAACCATCATCATGGCCTTTGATTTTCCAATGGCACGTGTAAGGCGTTGAGTTCCTCCGGCCCCGGGAATTGTTCCGATTTTAATTTCTGGTTGAGAAAATTTAGCATCATCTCCGGCGATAATCAGATCGCATGACATCGCAAGTTCGCAGCCTCCGCCGAGAGCAAAACCGTTAACAGCAGCGATGATCGGTTTAGTAATCAGCTTCAACATTTCCCAGGTGCGGAAACGGTTGTCATTGATCTGGTCGACAGGAGAAGCCGTGACCATCTGGGCGATATCGGCACCGGCCGCAAAAGCGCGCTCATTTCCGGTAAGGATAATCACGCGGACCTCAGGATTTTTATCGAGTGAAGTCATGCAGTCGACAAGCTCCTGCATAAGATCTGTCGAAAGAGCATTCAGCACTTTCGGACGATTCAAACGCACGAGAGCGATGTGCGCATTATTTCTGTAAGGGTGCTCTAAAAGAATATTTTCCATCTTAAGTCCCTTTTAGGCCTTCAACACTTCTTCTTCAGCAAAGTGAACTGAGATGATGTCTTTGTAGTTAGTAAATGCATCTTTTCCAGCGGCCATGTTTTCAGGTGAAGACATAGCTGCCTTGAAATCGTCTTTTGAAGCGAAACAAAGTTCAGCAATGAAGTGAAGATCGCTGGCCCCGCGAGGTCCGCCCGTAATTTTTGTGAAACGGAATTCCTTAACATGCGGAACTTTTTTTGCAATTTCCGTATGCCCTTTGTACCAGTCGTCAAACGCAGCAACGTCAGCAGGCATTTTGTAAATAGCGATCATTTTGTACATAGCTTTTCCTTTGTTCATTTTTTACGGTTCATTCTGGTCTTATCAGTCAAAAAGATTCAAAATGGTATCATGTGAATTTTAACTTTAGCAAACCTGTCGAAGGGTTTTTCCGCAGGGAAAAGACATGGAATCTCTACAATTTAGTCTTGTGTTTCTGACAGCACTCTTACACCTGGGCTTTCTCTTTCTGGAGATGTTTTTGTGGAAAACTCCCAAGGGACAGAAAATCTTTCGGCTGGATGCGGACTTTGCAGAAAAAAGCGCGGTCTTAGCAGCGAATCAAGGGCTCTACAATGGTTTTTTATCAGCGGGATTGATTTGGTCTCTCTGCACAACTCACCCGGAAATGGCGTTTCAATTGAAAGTTTTCTTTTTGTCTTGTGTGATTATTGCAGGTCTTTATGGCGCAGTGACAGCAAGTAAAAACATCTTTTTTATACAAGCCTTGCCAGGTCTTTTAGCTCTGGCCGTAGTGATAGGTTCCAGGAGCATTTAGTCTCCTGGAACCTTATTGGATTCTTAGTTCATTCCTTTCTTTTCGAAAACCTGGTTAAGTGTGTTGATACCAGGTCTCAAGCTCGAGCACTTTTCGCGACAAGCATCGATCAAAGCTTTGGTCATGTCTGTGGCAATTTCCGAATATTCATTTAAGTGGTAATGGGCCTGGAAAACCAGATCGTCATAATTGGCCAGTGGACCTTGACCTTTTTTAGCTCGAAGAGCGTTTTGTTTTTCGAAGTCAGTTTTTCCCAACCACAGAAGAGAAAGAGTGAAGTCTGAAGTCGCATTCCACGCCCCTTCCAGGTAAGGATGGTACATCATTTTGCTGTTTGTATCTTTCGATTTGTTGGTTGAATAGTCTTCAACTTTTTCATACATCTGTCTTCTCATCGCCACTCTGGCCGCAAAATAATCGGCCATTCCTTCAATGACAGGAACAGAGTGAACTGTTTTTAAAGTATCCGACATCGCGATGTGAGCAAACTCGTGATAAATGATTTCCGGAATCATCGCTGTGTCGATGTAGTAATATTTGTTCATAAACCAATGGTCCATATATTTCGTGATTTCCACCAGACCGTAAATGACGGCCAGAGAACCGAGATTTTTAATCGCCATGTCTGTCAGTGCACTTTGGTTCACTGTCGAAGCAGCAAGCATGCCAAGTGTGCCGTAGATAATGGCATTTTTATTCATTTCAACAAGAGGATCCTTGATTAAAAGAAGCGATTCATGAATCGGATTGTTTCCATCTGACGGTGGAGCAAGTTCGCTTGTCAGCAGTTTTTTACTTGGTGAAAACCAGATTTCTTTGAACCATGTTTTTTGTTCACCATTAGTAGGTCTGGCCATTTTTCCTTCAGGAATAGACCAGGCATTGTTGTAGTTTTTTTCCAATTCAGCATTTTTGAAGTGGCGTACATTTGAAAAAGCATTTGTAATATCCAGACGCACGATGATTTGCGGAAGTTTGCCAACGTACTCCGATTTTACGGAATCAATCCAGAATTGTTTTGCAATAGTCAGATGGTAGTAAACATTGGCCGCTTTTTTAACGAGTTCAGCGTTTTCACTGTCGAGTTTGATTGCCTCATCTTCTGTGCCATTGACGATTTTAAAGCTTTCGCCTTCAAAGCGCCCATTGCAAAAGAGCTTTTCCAGTTTTTTGTTCTGGAAAGAATAGCCGTCGCCTTTTTCATCTCGGATAAGAACATCAAAGCTTTTTTCACAAAACTTTTCGGCCGCCATTGCATTCATTGAAGTAGCAAGGGCAAAGGCCAGCACTATTTTATTCAATGAAAGTCCCTGGGTTGTCATGATTAGCTCCATTTTCAAAACGTTTATCAACAATATTTTCTACAATTCCTAAAGCGAGAGTCGCCGCGATATTAAATGGAGGCGGCAGGAAGAACGTTGTGTAACCTGCGACTTTAAAAACAAAGTTGCTCACGCGTTCATATTTTGAAGTCGTCGGATTCCATAAATCATCATAAGAAGCGACGAAATCGATATCTTCCAGAGTAATATAGCCAGTTTCGAGAGAGGCCATAATGACATCTTCGTAAGTCACATCTGATTTATTGAACAAGCTCATCATCTGCAGCTCGACCATGTCTTTTCTCATGAGTCTGCGCGCCAGATTGTATTGAGATTGAGGATCAATTTCCGTTCTTTCAACATAAGTTTCGCGTTCGCCGTTTTCCTTCAGCAATTCGAATTCCTGAATCAGATACGGTGCTTTTGTGATGGTATCAGCATCAACTCCCATGCGTCGGGAAGCTTTTTGCAGAACTTGTGAAAGAAGAACGATTTGAGTTTCGTTGTACTTTCGGTAAAGAATCTTGCGACGGGTGAGCGCCGAGAAGCGTTTTAATTTTTCAGATGAAAATTTATTTTCTGCATCGAGTTTTTTGACTTCGTAGCCTTTGGCATGCGGAACCATGGCATTTTTTGCATTGAAAATGACTTTGAAATAATCGTTGAGCCAGATATAGCGTTTTTCAAGATTGCTGTCTGTTCTGAAAAATTCCAGTTTGTTGTAAGTTTCAAGTGAAATAACTTTTTTCTCATAGGCGACTTTTGAAAGTGTGCCCAGGTATTTGGCCTTTACTTTTTCTTTTGAGTTCGTCGGAATAGTGATCGATTCCTTCAGCCGCAGAAATTCCTGACTCGAACAGGATTTTTTGTCATCCGGCCATTGCTTGAAGGCCCAGAAAAGTTCCTCAACATCGTTTTTTTCCAGGCGGTCTTCGTGTTTTGCCAGACCCATGCGAACTGATTTTTTCAAATCAACTTTCGCAAATTTTTCAGTGTCACTATTAATGGATGAAATGATGTCGAAAAGAATATCATCGATAGCGTTTGTCGCTCTCAGCATTTTTAAGTGATCATCGAGACTCTCTTTATCTGTCGCGATGTTTTCTTTTTTCAGATTGCTTTTCAGTCGGGAAAAGAAGTCAGCTTCACATTGTTTGACTTCTTCATCATTAATGAAGTTGAGGACAGTTGAATAAAAAATCTTTTTGATTTTCTCATTCATTGCCTGGTCATTATATCTTTCCAAGATGCGATCTTTTTCTCTTTTACTAAATGAAGAAATGACTACTTCTTTGTCGTTTTTAATTTTCTCAACATCATTAGAGGAATACGCAAAAGCGTTGTTCAGAAAACAGGCAGACATTAAGACCGGTAAAAACTTGGTTGTTTTCATACTCATTTTCATACCCATTAAAAGGTTTAGACATTTTTTTAGTAACTACTGCAATGTATTGGCCAAGATGCGAAATTTTTCAACTTGTGGAGTTCTAACGCCTAGGCCTAGATTGGCCTGACTTATACTGTCTAAACATTTAATACTGTGTCTAAATTATAGACACTCATAGCTATTTTGTATGGCTAATATTCTTTAATTTCCAGCATATAAATGTTACATGCACCCCCAAGTTCCAAAAAACATTTTCTGACAATGTGTTACAACTCAATCAAATAAATAGTGTCTTTTTAACACCACAAAGGGAGAAACTTATGTCTTTTAAAGTCCACAAGCAGATCTTGGGTCTAACATTGATCGGCGCTTTGACGACTAACGCGGCACTTGCCGGTTCAGTCGCTGTAGGTAAAACAGTAAACGCTCAGCTTTCACAAAATGCTGAGACAATTCAGAATTTGTTCAACGATTACCAATTCGAAATGGATGATTGGAATGGTTCTGATTTCTATTACAAAAAAGACGCTGAAACTCGTCTTGCTGAAGGACTAAGAGAGCTTCTTGATCGTGGTGTTTCAATTCAAGAAATCCAGGTTCAAATGGAAAACAGAATTTTAAATCCAAGAAAAAAATCAGAGTACAGAGCTTTGATTGAATCTCTTAAAACTCAAAATTATTCTGAAGAAAAAATCGCACAAGTTGCGATGACATTCATGGCAGACGGAAATCAGACTGGTGCTGCTTTCACTTCTGACGGAGCAAGAGTTAACTACAAAAAAATCGCCATGATTGTTGGTGCAGTGATCGTAGCAACAGTAACTGTCATGATGATCATCGAACTTAAAAAACTTAAGTCTGGTGCTTACAATGGAAAAGATGGAGCGAATGGAGCAAATGGTGCTACAGGAGCGACAGGAGCAACTGGTGAGCAAGGTGTAATCGGTATCCAAGGCCCTAAAGGTGATAAAGGTGACAAGGGTGATAAAGGGGATAAAGGTGACAAAGGTGATAAAGGTGATAAAGGTGACACCGGTGAAAAAGGTGAGAAAGGTGACAAAGGTGAGAAAGGTGACAAAGGTGAGAAAGGTGACAAAGGTGACCACGGCGTAAAAGGTGATAAAGGTGACCAAGGTGAAAAAGGTGAAAAAGGTGACCAAGGTAACCAAGGTGATAAAGGTGATAAAGGTGATAAAGGTGACCAAGGTGATCACGGCGTAAAAGGTGATAAAGGTGACCAAGGTGAAAAAGGTGAAAAAGGTGACAAAGGTGA
>DJVH01000090.1 GCA_002440825.1 Bacteriovoracaceae bacterium UBA6261
GAGCTTCATAGGCCCCGGATTCGATGATCAGCATCGCCTGAAGCATTTTAATCGCCGAGCGCGGATACACCGGCGTGAAAATATCTCCCCAGGATTCAAGAATGTTTTTCTGACCATCCATGACGACTGCATCGACCAGATGAACTGATTCGCTCATAGGGCCGCGAGTGACATGAATTTCCAGAGGAGCTTTCATGTTAATTTTTTGCGGCGAAAGAAGCCTCATGACAGGCAACCCAACGCCCTTGTTTTTCAATCAGATCAGGAATGACTTCCTTACAGCCAGGAGTTGCATATGGGCAGCGTGGCTCAAAGGCACATCCTCTCGGGAGATTAAGTGCCGACGGAAGTTCGCCGTTCAAAATATGATCAGCGTCTTTTTTCTCACGATTTGTTTTGGGCGCACTCTCGAGAAGAATTTGCGTATAAGGGTGAAGGGGATTATTGAAAATTTCATCGCGCGATCCGTACTCAACCACACGTCCTAAATACATAACCAGAATTCTGTCAGACATATGTTGAATCACAGAAAGATCATGCGATATAAAAAGATAAGCAAGATTGAATTCTGTTTGCAGCTCAAGGAGAAGATTCAATACCTGCGCCTGAATAGAAACATCCAGGGCCGAAACCGGCTCATCTAAAATAAGAATTTGCGGATGAAGCATAAGCGAGCGGGCAATACCCAGACGCTGTCTCTGTCCCCCTGAAAAATGATGAGGGTAGCGCTTGGCAAATTCTTCGCGCAGACCAACTTTTTTCATCATGGCATAGACTTGCTCTTTTACATCTGCCGAAGATTTTTCCGGCGTATTGATGGTGAGCGGATCAGAGATAATATCAAAGGCCTTTTTTCTGGGATTCAGTGATTGATAAGGATCCTGAAAAACCATCTGAATGGCCGAATGGAATTCTTTAGGATTGAATGTATCAAAGTTTTTCCCAAGAAGTTCTATGGAGCCTGCTGTTTTTTGTTCGAGCTTTGTCAGAACTTTTGCAAGAGTTGATTTTCCACAACCTGATTCCCCGACAATTCCCAACGTTTCTCTTGAGTTCAGATGAAAATTGATATTCGACAAGGCCTTCAATTTCATTGTGGGTTTAAACATCTTTTTAATGTCATAAACTTTATCGAGGCCGTTCACTCTTAATAATTCGCTCATACCACTTCCTCCTTCATTGGGTGCAGACAGCGAATGCCATTTTCCAGCGCAATGGGCGAAGAAATGCAATCGTTCTGGACATGCGGACATCGCGGATGAAATTGACATCCTGTCGGTCGCTGATGAAAGGCCGGAACAATTCCCGGAATGGAAGGAAGATCGCTTTTAGCAGCTCTGACAACCGCTCCCGGTCGACTTGAGAGCAGTCCATATGAGTAGGGATGATAAGGATGCTGGATAAGTTTCTTCGTCATTGCCGTTTCCACAAGCTCACCGGCATACATCACCTGAACGCGCTCGCTGAATTCGCTGACGACACCAAGATCGTGAGTCACCAGAATGACTGACATATTATTTTTTTCCTGCAGCGATTTAATCAGAGTGAGGATCTGCTTTTGAATGGTCACATCAAGCGCAGTTGTGGGTTCATCGGCAATAAGAAGTTTCGGGCCGGTTGAAATGGCCATGGCGATCATCACTCTCTGGGCCATCCCGCCTGAGAGTTCAAATGGATAAGCTTTTAAGCGCTCTGCCGGAGAAGTAATTCCCACTTGTGCAAGAAGCTCAATGGCCAGTTCACGCGCTTCTTTTTTGCTGATCTTTTTATGCGCAAGAATGGTTTCGACGATCTGGAATTCGACAGTGAGAAACGGATTAAGCGCCGTCATCGGATCCTGAAAGATCATGGAAATTTCACCACCGCGCACTTTTTGCCACTCCTGTTCTTTCAGCGTTAAAAGATCGCGGTTGTTAAAATGTAATTTGTCGGCCTTGACGATGGAATTGTCGCCAAGAATTCCCATCAGGGCAAGATTGGTAATACTTTTTCCCGAACCTGATTCACCGACAACTCCGAGCATCTCTCCTTGTTTTAATGAAAAAGACAGATCTCTGACGGCATGAATCGGTTCAGGATTTTTATCTGATTTAAAAAAGATATTGAGGTTTGAAACCTCGAGTAATGTTTCACTCATAGTATTAATTCTGTTTTTTTAGACGTGGATCCAGAGCATCTCTTAATCCATCGCCAAGTAAGTTGAAAGATAAAACGGTCACAAGAATACACAGACCAGGAAGAGTTACCATCCACGGACTTGATTCGATAAAGCTTCTTGCGTCTGAAAGCATTGTTCCCCATTCGGACATAGGGGCTTGAGCGCCCAGACCTAAAAATCCCAGAGCGGCCACATTTAAAATCCCGTCAGAAAATCCAAGCGAAGCCTGAACGATCAGCGGGGCCATGCAGTTGGGAAGAATTTCAACAAACATAATTCTGAAATGGCCGGCACCAAAAAGTTTTGCGGCCGAGACGTATTGTTTGTTTTTTTCAACTAACACCTGAGCACGGATAATTCTGATGAAATTGGGTACGGCCACAACGGCAACGGCAATAATGGAATTGGTGATGCCTGGCCCGAGTACCGCAACAATAACGATAGCAAATAAAATACTGGGAAGAGACATGATCAGATCGGTGAGTCGCATGATGATACGATCAACGAGTCCTCCGTAAAATCCTGCTACCACTCCGAGGATTGTGCCTGTAAAGAGGGCCAGGACAACGACAGAGAAACCAACGGCAAGTGAAATTCTTGAGCCATAAATCAATCTCGATAAAAGATCGCGGCCGATATCATCTGTGCCGAAAAAGAAGCCGGCCTTACCGCCTTCAAGAAATGATGGTGGAAGTCTTAGACTGTCGGAAAAAACTTCAGTGGGGTTGTGAGGAGCAATCACCGGCGCAAGAAGTGCAATGATGATTGAAAGAAAGATAATCACAATGCCGATCATGGCACCGCGATTCTTTTTCAATTCAAAATAAAGTTCGCTAAAAAACTGTTTCATTTTATCTCAATTTGTTACCGCATTTTCGGGTTGAGGAAATAATAAATCACATCGACGATAATATTGGTCATGACGATGATAAAAGAAATGATCAGGACTCCGCCCTGGATGACCGGATAATCTCTTGAAGTAATACTCTGGACAATCCATTTACCAATGCCAGGCCATGAGAAAATCGTCTCCGTTAAAATCGCACCGGTGATAATCGATCCAAATAAAAGGGCCAGCGTAGTGACGATGGGAACGAGAGCATTTCTTAGTGCATGAATATAAACGATGCGCGTCTTATTCATTCCTTTGGCGCGGGCCGTGCGGATATAGTCTTCGCCTAAAACTTCCAGCATACTCGATCTTGTCATTCTGGCGATGACTGCAAGTGGAATTGTTCCCAAGGCAATGGCCGGAAGAATAAGGTGTTTGATGGCACTCCAGAATGGAGCAAATCCTTCAGCTTTCACCACTGCAGATTGAAGTGTGTCGATCAGATAAAGGCCGGTCATGACCGGAATATCATAAGTGAGTTCAATTCTTCCGGAAACCGGAGTAAGGCCGAGCTTCACAGAAAAAAGAAGAATAAGGATAAGACCCCACCAGAAAATCGGCATTGAATAACCAATCAGTGAGGTGCCCATCAGAAAATAATCAAAGAAAGAATTGCGTTTTAAAGCAGCATAAATTCCCAGAGGAATTCCGATGATCGTAGCAAAAAATAAACTGAACATTCCGAGTTCAAAAGTGGCGGGGAATCGTTCAATAAATTCAGCCCAGACAGAATTGTTGGAAACGATAGAAGTTCCCAAATTGCCCATGCAGGCATTTTTCACGAAGAACCAGAACTGCTGAATGATCGGAAGATCAAGACCCAGGTTGTGTTTCATTTCAGCGTAGCGAACAGGATCAACTCCGCGCTCACCCACAAGATTTAAAACCGGATCTCCGGGAATCAGCCTGATAATGAAAAAACAAATCAAACTGATTCCGAGAAGAGTAGGGATAAGATCTAAAAACTTTTTGAGAAAAAATTTCATTATTCAATCACCAGGAAAGTAAAGAGATCGTGTCCCAATGGATCGATCTTGTATCCTTTCACATTTTTTGCCATTGCTTTAAAGACAGTTGAGTGAGCTATTGTTACCCAAGGAGCTTGCTCTTTAAAAATTTTCTGAGCGTCTTTGTAAAGCGCAGTTCTTTTTTTGATATCAGTTTGAACTTTTGCATCTACGACTGCTTTGTTGAATTTCTGGTCACACCATTTAGAGTAGTTTGATCCGGCCTTAACAGCGCCGCAACCAAGAAGAGTGTTCAGGAAGTTATCTGGATCACCATTGTCTCCTGTCCAGCCCATTTGAAGCATTGAATGTTCGCCCTGGCTTGCTTTCTTTAAGTATGTCGGCCAGTCGTAAGTTTGCAGTCTGACTTTGATTCCCACTTTTGCAAGGTCAGCTTGCATAAGTTCACCCATTTTTTTTCCATTAGGATTGTAGGGACGCGCTACAGGGAGTGTCCACATATCAGTTTCAAAACCGTTCGGGTATCCTGCTTTTGCAAGAAGTGCTTTCGCTTTTTCCACACTGTATTCGTAATCTTTTATGGCGTCGCTATAAGACCAGATCGTCGGAGGAAGTGGGTTTTTTGCGATAACAGCGTTGCCCATATAGATAGCATCGATATACGATTTTTTATTAAGGGCATGGTTGACTGCCTGGCGTACAAGAAGGTTGTCGAAAGGTTTTTTTGTGACGTTTAGAGCGAGGTAACCAACGTTAAGGCCGGCATCTTTCATAACAGTCAGCTTCGGATTCTTTTGCATTTCGGGAATATCTGCCGGCGCTGGTTCATTGGCAAACTGACATTCACCGGTTTTTAATTTCTGATGGCGGACGTTGGCATCAGGAGTGATGGCAAAAATGAGTTTATCAATATTTCCGTGTTGGCCCCAGTATTGTGGATTAGCCGTATACTTGATGACTGAATCTTTTGCGTAAGACTGGAATACGAAAAGGCCTGTTCCCACCGGCATAGTATCCATGTCTGATTTTTTGTTAGCGGCCATCAGTTTTGATCCGTATTCCTCAGAAAGAATGCCCATGAAGGACATGGCCATGTTGGCAAGAAAAGTTGCATCTGGAGTGTTGAGAACGAATTGAACTTTGTAGGGATCAAGAACTTTGATTTCCTTGATGGTTTTTCCCATCTCCATTCCGTCGAAGTATTCGTACTTGCCACCGCTCACATCGTGAAAAGGATGTGTCTTCACTCTCTGACGATCAACTGAGAAGACAACGTCTGTGGCATTGAAATCTCTTGTCGGCGTGAAATATTTTGTCGTGTGAAACTTTACGCCTTTTCTCAAAGTGAAAGTGTAGACGAGCTTATCTTTTGAAATGTCCCAGCTCGTTGCCAGCTGAGGAATGATTTTAGTAGATCCAGGCTCAAACGCGACAAGGTTGTTGTAAATTACCTGTGCCGTTGCATTGGTTGAAGTTCCATCGGTAACGAGTTGTGGATTAAATGAACTCGGCGATCCTTCAGAACAATAAACAAAGCTTTTGGCCTGCGCTGTCGTAAGCGCCAAATTTGAGACAAACAAGAAAAAAAGAACAGTCGTCTTCATTTTGAGATCCTCATAGTTAAGTTAGGTAGTCATAAATTCTTGAATACTTGAGACGTTTTGACAATTAAATCAACTAAATTTTATGGAGTTGGAAGCCAAAAGACAGGAAATGTCAGATTTTTAAAACTTAATATAATCTTGAGAGTTCCGATAGGGTATACGTGAAAAAATTATTTTCTCATCTTACCCTAGCTCAAAAACTTACATCGCTCACGCTGATGATTACAGCGATGAGTTCTGCTGTCACTCTAGGATTCGTTTATTTCTTCACTGTAAAACTCAATTCGCAATTTCTTGCAGGAGAAATAAAGGCGCGCGAATCAATCATTGAGCATGCTTACGTCGAGCCGCTCTGGAGTTTTGACCAAAAACAAATTGAGGCCGTCTCAAAATCGTTAATATCTGATAATGGCTTTTCTTATATTGAAGCTGTAAGAGTCATCGATTCTTACGGCAATGTTCTCTATGAAAAAACCTTTGATAGTGAAAGAATTGGTCGAATCGAAGACTATGCCAGCAAGCCTTTTACTAAATTAGGCTCAACAAAAATTTTTAAGGGCCAGGAGCATCTTGGCACCGTTATGATCGCGTTTACTTCTCAAGGGGTCATTGAAAAATACCGCGGGCTCCTGGCAGGAATTTTTCTTTTTTCCATTTTGATTGTGAGTTTTACCTGTTTTTGGATCAATCTTTACTTTAAAAAGCATTTGAGCAATCCATTGAATGCGCTTCTTACCCATATCGGAGAGATTAAAAACGCTCAGTTTGAAAATCATTACTACGATAATACGCTATCGGATGAATTGCGCGATATCGGAAATACTCTGAATTTCACCGCGGCCCTGGTCAAGAAAAGAAACGATGATTTAAAACACCATTCTGAAAATCTTGAAAAAATGGTTGCAGAAAGAACCCGTGAACTCGAAGAACAAATATTGAAAAATATCAATTCCAGCCGTCTTGTGGCCGTTGGTGAAGTCGCTTCCGGTATCGCTCACGAGATCAACAATCCTTTAACTGTGATCAATGGACAACTTGTTAAGCTTCAACGACAAATGAAGAATTACCCCCAAGATGAATTGATGACGACTCCGATTGAAAAGATCAATCTCATGAGCAGCAGGATCGTCAAAATCATCAACGGACTTAAACTCATTTCCCGCGATGGACATTCCGATCCAATGCTCAACTTCGGTATCACCAACATGATTGAAGAAATAAAACTTTTAACAGAAATGAAAATAAAATCACTGGAAATTGATTTAAAATTCGATGTTCCGGAGTACGAAGTGATGGTTTATGGACGTGAAGTGCAGATTTCCCAGGTTCTGGTCAATCTGATTAACAATGCAGTCGATGCTATTTCAGGCCATGAAGAAAAATGGATCAAAGTCAGTGTGGTTGAATTGTCGGGCAATGTTCAATTTAAAATTGCTGACAGTGGAAAAGGAATTTCCAAAGAGGTTCAGGAAAAGATCATGACCCCCTTTTTCACGACTAAAGGTGTGGGTAAGGGAACAGGTCTTGGGCTTTCCATTTCTAAAGGAATTATCAATGATCACGGCGGAAAATTCTATTACAACAGTGAATCGACACATACTGAATTTATTTTTACATTGAGTAAGTGCAAAGGCGAAATCAAGGCCGCATAAAAATGATATCTATGATAAAAGCTTCTCTTCTTTTTTTCTCGCTAGTCTTTCTGATTCATTCCAATAGCTATGCAGAAACAATTACTCTGAGGGCCGATGAATGGTGCCCTTATACCTGTACGCCCGAATCAGATCAACCAGGCTTCATGATTGAAATTGCCAAAGCTATTTTTGAACCTGTCGGAGTGAAAGTCGATTACCAATTGATGAACTGGGCGCGTGCAGTTTCCGAAACGAGAAAAGGAAAATTCAATGCTGTCGTGGGCGCCAATGTCGCCGATGTGCCTGGTTTCATTCTTCCTGATGTGCCCCAGGGCATGAGTTTAAATTATTTTTGGACAAGAGTTGATTCTGATTTTACATACAAAGATATTAACTCAGTTAAAGGAAAAAAAATCGGCGTGATTAATGGTTACTCTTACGGTGGAAAGGAGTTAGACGACCCCATAGCCCGTCGCAATCCTGCATTTGTCGTTCTCCCTGGTGATGACGCTCTCATTAAGCTCATCAAAATGACCGAGGCCAGAAGATTGGATGCTTTTGTTGAGAATCCTTATGTCCTGGAGTATTCGCTTTCGACAAAACTCACCGCTTATCAGGACAAATTCAAACCAGTGAGCAAAAATATTGTGAGTGAACCTGAATTGTATATTGCTTTTTCTCCTCAAATAAAAGACTCAAAAAAATATGCTAAGATTGTATCGGACGGAATGAAAAAACTGCGCAAGTCGGGAATGCTGAAAAGTATTTTACAGAAATATAAAATAAAAGACTGGAAATAAAAAGGCCTCCAAATGGAGGCCTCTTTTTTGTTGAAATTATTTTAAAGCTTCTCTGATGACCGAAGACGCCCAGTCCATCGTCCAGACGATAACAGCAATCAAGATGACAAGAAGACCTACTTCATTCCATCTTGCCTGACCCTGATATTGCATCAGAAGGTTACCGATACCACCACCACCGACAAGACCGATGACTGTGGCCATACGAACGTTGATGTCCCAACGGTAGATTGTATATGAGAGATACGGAAGCACGATTTGAGGAACAACTCCGAACCAGACGACTTGAACAGGATGAGCACCTGTCGCCGTCATTGCTTCAATCGGACCGTCGTCTACAGATTCAATCTGCTCTGAGTATTGTTTCGTTAAAGAGGCAATCGAGTGAAGGCAAAGAGCAAGCATCCCGGAAAAAGGTCCGATACCAACCCAGACAGAAAAGATAATTGCCCAAACGAGCGGCTCAATAGACCGCGAAACGTTCAGCACTGTTCTTAGTGCAGTGTAAATGAAAAATCCCACAGGATTTCCTGTCATCAGGTTTCTAGCTGCGATAAAGCCAAGAATAAAAGCAATGGGAATAGCAATCGCTGTTGCAATGAAGGCCATGTAAATTGTTTCTATGGCCGCGAAAAGTCCTTGCTCGAAAATGCTCCAGTTCGGGTGGAAAAGTGCTGTGAAAATTCTTTTTGCCCCTTCAAGACCCTGAGAAGAGAAAAACTCTTTCAATGAAACTTGCGACACGTAGAAACCTGTCACAAAGGTAAGGATGATGAGTAGATAACCGATGAAAGCAAAAGGCTTCGTCGTGGCCTTTTCGTCATCTCTTAATTTAATGAGTCCTAGGCTTCCTCTTCCCAGTGAAAAATTAGTGAAGAAGAGCAGGGCCGCTGCGGCAAGACCGAAGTAAAGAGCGTAAAGTGGCTGCTTCCACGCAAATTCCGGGTAACGGTTTTCAATATAAATTTTATCGTAAAGAACTTTATAACTCACCAGCGCGATATACGCCCACGCCAGAGTATCAAGGATAAAGGCCTTTACCATTTGAACATTCTTATTTTTAACTTTTGAAATTTTCTTTTGCATTTGTATCTCTGTACTTTTTCAGGGTAAGCGCTTTTTAGTTAATTGTTACTTCGACAGCATCTTCACCGTAAATTGTTTTGAACCATTCTTCGTTGATCTCAAGCGGTTTACCATCATAGATGAGTTTGCCTGCTTTAAGCGCAACTACACGGTGAGCGTATTGGCGAACAAGAGAAAGAAAGTGAAGGTTGCAGATAACCGTTACACCAAGTTCTTCGTTAACTTTTTTAAGGTACTGCATAACTGAATGTGATGTTGCAGGATCCAGAGACGCTACAGGTTCATCAGCAAGCAGGATTTTTGGATTTTGCATAAGAGCACGGGCAATCGCCACGCGCTGTTGCTGACCACCTGAAAGATTGTCAGCACGGTTTTTTTCTTTTCCTCTGAGACCCACGATATCGATATACTTCATTGCGCGTTCTTTTTCTTCAGCGGAATAAATACCGAAAATAGATTTGAAAATGCCGGTGCGAGACAAGTTCCCTGAAAGAACATTGGCGATAACCGTGCTTCTTGGGATGAGGTTGAAATGCTGGAAGATCATTCCGATTTCCGATCTGATTTTTCTTAGAGCAGATCCTTTTAACTTTGTCGTGTCGACACCGTTGAAAAGAATTTCTCCACTAGAAGGATCGTGCAGGCGGTTAATACATCTAAGCATAGTCGATTTACCAGAGCCTGATAGACCGATGACAACTAAAAATTCCCCTTGAGGCACGCTGAAATTGATATTGTGAAGAGCGTGGTATCCATTCGGGTAAACTTTGTTCAGATTTTTGATTTCTAACATATCAATTCATCCACATAAAAAAGGTTCCAGGAGACTTTTGTTTCCTGGAACCTTCACATTATTTAACGAGATTAGCAGCGTCTGTGTTTGTTTCTTTAAGAACTTTTCTTAGAGAATCGTAATCTTTGTTTGTTGCCGGTACGACACCATCAACAGCATAGATATTTTTGAAAGACTCTTTCCCTTCTTTAGTTGCAAGGTACTTGTTAAGGCCATCAATGAATTTTTTAGTGATGTCAGCTGGAACACCTTTTCTGAAAACAAATGGATCGTTTGGAATTTTGTCAGTGATTTTTAGAACCTGAACTTTCTTTTCTACGTCCGGGAATTGAGTCATAACTCTTTCGCGGGCATCTTTGATTTTTCCATCAAAAGCGTCTGAGTAGAAAGCGGCACCGGCATCAACCTGACCATTGTAGATCATAGTAATAACGTTATCGTGTTTTACGGCGAAAACCTGGTTGCCCAGTTTTACTTTAGCATCATTTAAGATTTTAAGAGGGAAAAGGTATCCTGATGTCGAAGACGGGTCAGTGAAGGCGAATTTTTTTCCATTAAGATCTTTAACAGATTTGATTCCTGCGTTTGCGTTTACGTAGATCGCTCCAGCGTAATAGTCTTTACCGTGGCGAAGAGTTTTAAGTTTCGCTTCTGCTCCGAATTTTGAGTTTGCCAGTAGGTAACCAAATGAGTTCATAACTGCGATATCAGCGCGTGCTGAACCGAAAGCTTCAACAACCGCGATGTAGTTTTGTGGAATACCAGACTTGAAATAAAGTCCTGTTTCTTTTTCCATGAATTTGAGGAAGTGATCAGAGTTTGTTGCAATAGAGTTTGCATCAACTGATGGCGTGAAGTAGATCTTCACTGGATTGTCTTTTGTCCCAAGTTTATCTTCAGCAAAACCAGCAAATGAGACCGCAAGAAGGCTTAGGCCTAACAGGGCTTTTCTTAAGTTCATGAAAACTCCTTAAAAGAATTCAACTGTTTGTATAATAAAAAATGATGGCCAAGAGTAGCACAACTTATCCGAATGTGTCAGTCAAGAATTCGTTATATTGGGCTTTTTTTAAAAATAATGGTAATTTTTTTATATAAATAGCAATTACTTGGAGAATAATGCGGTGAAAACATTCATGAGAACACTTGTTCTGGCCTTTCTTTGCTTCGGGGCTTCTGAACTCTCGGCAGAGATTCCAGGTTATCAATCCACAGACGACACTGGACTCAATAAAAAAGAACGTATTGATGCTGTCGAAACCTATTTATCCAATCTCACCAAATCGCTGACAAAGCTTGAACAAAAAATTGATGAAAATGCCAAAAAACTTTCTGACCTTGATCGCATTGTGGCCGTACTCAAGGCCAATGAAGCAAAGAAAGTGGATTCTAAATTAGGTGAAGTGAAGCAACCGACTCCGGCCAATCCCACAGGGAAACCTGAACCGAGCGAGCTGGAGAAGTTGAAGGCCGATGTCCTCGCGCTTAAGAACCAGGATATTGAGAAGCTGAAGGCGAATCTGGAAGAGTTGTCGGATACGGTTAAGGCGATTCAGAGTAATCTTAAAAAGTAGTTTGGTGGGAGTTGTTGGTTGTTGGCCGTTGGTTGGTTGATGGTAGTTGTTTAAACATCATCACCAAACTTCAAACGGCCAACATCAAACGGCTAACGTCTCCCGTCGACCGTTCGACAATCAACTGTTAATTAGAAACAAAACCAACAAACTCTCTCGCATCAATCTCAACTTCATTAACCTTAATCCTCACAATATCCGAAACCTTCGGATCGGCCTGTCCACTCTTAACCACAATGCCTGTGCAGTCTGATTTAAGAAGGACGCCTTCAGGAAGGACGAGACCTTGTAAATTTTTAAGTGAGACTCTTGAGCCTGCGCCGGTGAGTTCTCCCATTCTGACTTGCAGTCCCTGTTTGAGAAGAACGTCGACGGGAACGAGCTCGCGGGCCTGGGCCTTCATCATAAGTGATAGAGTGAGAAGTAATGTCGCGATAAAAAATTTCATTGCAAGACTCCAGTTGATTCTTTAATTGGGGTGAGGCCTAAAATATCTGAGAGCACGATGGCGAAATAGGGAATGGATCCCTGCATGGATTCATCGTTCATCACTTCAAATATTTTTTTAACCGCAGACAATTCGATGTCTTTGATTTTCTTTATTCCTTCTTCGCTCATGCCTTCGGAGAGTGAATAGAAAAGATTCAAGCCTTTTTCAACATCTTTTGGTTTGTAGAAATCGACAAGTGAATGAGTAAGTTTGTGAGCGAGGGCGAGATCGACAGAAAAATTCTTATCGCGGGCATGGAGACGATCGTTGTCATCTGTGAGGATGAGTCCTTTGTCCGCCATCTCCTGCAGTTTCTGAAGACCTGTCAGACCGAAGACATCGCGTACTTCTCGGACGCTTGTGCCACAGGCATTGGCGGCGATTTTATAGATGAGGTAGCACGTCCGATCCTGAAATAAAGTATTCAGGTCGGAGTGCATCTCATGTTTTGTTTCTTCATCAAAAATAAATTGATTGAACGATTTATTTAAGAGTTCAGCGACTGGCCCCTGAACTTTGCGAAGGAGTAATGAAATTTTTTTTTCTTTCAAGAGATATGAAACCAGGGCAAGAACGGAATGAGGAGCGAGTTCTCCACCGTTATTTTGCATCAGCCTTCTCATTGTAGTGGCAGGCACACCCGAGCGGCCTGCAAGAGCGTTCAATGTAAGCCCCGGGTGTGTGTTGAGATAGGCAGAGGTCATGTCTCTGAGTTGATCATTGACTGTTTGAGAGTCAGTTTGTTTTTCGTTTGAATGTGAATTTTCTCTTTGTGATAAATTCATATACTTTGTTTTTAATCGAGCATGCTCGAATGAAAAACAAAAAACCAACTCAGGAAAGAAAGAGTAAGATAGTGCATTCATAGTGCTGATATTTTTTACACATTCAGAGTCACTTTGAACCTTACTTCGGACCTTTCAGGTCCAAAGTGACACTGAGATTTTTGTTATTGGCAAACCATGACAGCGCGGCCGTTTTGTCGTTCAACTCGGCAGTTGCGGCCCGGACCTCTACCTCCGCCGTTGCCTCCGCCACCTGGCGGTCCCTGACGACAGACAGAAGTTGTTGCCCGAAGGCGAATGCCTCCGCTCATATCAGAAGAATCCATTGTGATGGTCCCTTCTGTGCGGGAATCACCCGACACAATTTGTGTTCCCAATTGATGCTGAAGATGAATCTGAACTTTTTCTCCGGCATTTCCATTTCCACATTGTGAGGAAAGCAAAATGGTCTTTGTTGCTCTCACCACGAAATCGTCTGACTGATCAATACTCGTATTCAACCACGATCGCTCCTGTAAAAGTTCCGGACCGCGGCCTCCCCGTTCAGTTCCAAGACCCGCACTGCTCATAAGAAAGGAGCGGAAGGAACCTGTGACACCACGATCGAGAAAAGCATTTCCGCGCATATCATAAGAGACTTCCAGTGTTTCCAGTTTTTGCCCAGCTGGCAGTCTGATATCCAGGAACACGTTACAGTTAAGAAGTGAAATGTTTGTTCCACCTTTTGGAGAAGGAGCGGTCGGCACGTGAGATTCGAAACCCTGAAACAATAACGATGCTGAAGAAAGATCCGGCGCAGTCACAATCTGAGTTGAGCTCGACGGACATCCTGAACCACCTACGCGGATATTTTGAAATTCAAAATTTCCTGCGAAGGCATTGGCAGTTGCGAGTGTTGAAAACGCTAACGCTAAAAAAGATGTTGATAGTTTCATAAGTATTATCCCCCTTAGTTAGATTTAAAGGAAGCAGATGAACAGTTCAAGTTGAGAATCATCGTTGCTTTGTTTTGATCGCCGGGTGGCGGTCGAGACGTTCACCCGTAAACCAGGTGGCGGTCAAACTTAAAGCGCTGGTGTTTTGTTGTTTCTTTTGAAAAAAAAGTTCTTTAAAAATGAATTAACGAAAGCGATGTGCTTTTTGATTATCAACATTGAGGGGAAAAATTATGAAAATGAGTTCACTATTAAAAGCAGCACTATTAGCATCAACAATTGCAACAACTGTCGTTCATGCAGACGATATCTCTATCGGCATGCCAGCGTATGGTGGTAACGGATGTCCGGCCGGAACTGCTTCAGCTGTTCTTTCACCAGATGCAAAATCGCTTTCATTAATCTTCGATCAATTTATTGTTGAAGCTGGCGGTGGCAACCGGTCGCTTGAAAGAAAATCGTGTAACGTCGCTATCCCAGTCCATATTCCACAAGGCTTTTCTGTTTCTGTTGTCAACGTTGACTACCGTGGATACGTTTCTCTTCCAGCACAGGCAAGTGCCCGTATGACAGCTGAATACTTTCTGGCCGGATCTGTGGGACCTCGTTTTGATAAAATGTTTATCGGCCGTACAGATACCGACTACCAATTCTCAAACCAGCTGGACATCAACGCTCAAGTCTGGTCTCCATGTGGAGCTGACACTATTCTTCGCGTGAATGCAGCGATGCTTGTTAGAACAAACCGCTACAATGATCAGGCAACGGCCACTGTCGACTCAGCTGACTTTAAAACAGGAATTCTATACCAACTTCAATGGAAGAGATGTTCAAGATAATCTTTTCATTTGATACTAGAGAGAGAGAAAAGGGCCTGCATTTGCGGGCCCTTTTTTTTTTAATGTGAGTAAGCGTAGATCACATCTAGAATATCAATTCTCGGCACAATCAGGTTTTTCGTCGTCACATGAAAAATAGCCTTAGGAATTTTTAATTCCAGATTGTAGATTGATCTCAGCTTTGGATGTTTGATTTTATCTTCTTCGATCGTTGCTGCATTGGTTAGAATGCGTTCAAGTCTTCCGATAAAAAGCAGACAGTGATCGTTCAATGTTTGTGGCAAATGCCCTTCAAGTTTTTTGAAATCGTGAAGGAGAGTTGTCAGAACTTTTGGATGTGTTTCATAGAGATACTGTGCAATCAGAAAATAAAATTCCGCCACACAACGTTCAGGATGATTTTCCAGGTGATCCACGGCAAACTGCAGATTGTGGTAAACAGACTGGGCATCGCGCTTGTCAAAGCCGTGCTGGGCCTCCATCAAGGCATGCAATCCTTGCCAGTAATCATCAGATACATGTTTTTCTTTTTTCTTTGATTTCAGTTCAACCATTTGAGGATGGGTAAACGCTTCAGTAATGGACAGAAGATTATCGCGGTATAATTTTGGAGCGGGACCGTCGATATAAAGTGAAGTTGCTGCTGTCGGATTCAAAGTCATCACCGTCAATGACGACGGCGTAATATTGTCCATTTTGTAATCTTCATAATGGCCTTTTTTAAGTTTTTGCTCAAAAGGGGTCGCCATCATTTTGATCAAAGAGGCATCAGTGCGTTCTTTCTTCTTGAGGTACTGCTGGATTTTCTTTGCGGCCATTTCTTCTCTCATCAGATTGTACTGATGAAATCCAGTAGGCAGCATTTCTTCCTGATTAATCGTTTTATTTTCGAGATGATTGCAAAAGTAGAGGACACCTTCATCCGGCACAGTCAGTTCATTGTAGTAAAGATCTTTACCCATGACATCTACACCGAGAACATCTCCATTTTTAAAAGACATATAGAGACACCAGGTCGTGATACTTTGATGACTTCTCAGATAATCCAGCACCGAGGCCTTGTCGCCGGCGTTCTTCAGCATATCGAAAATCAATTCGAAGATTGAAAGACCCTTTGTGTTCATGACATTGGTGAATTTTTGATGAAGAGAAAGAGTCATTCCATCTTCCGTCATGAGGGTAATGGACGGATAGGGAATACCTTTCGTGCCGAAGCCTAATGTGCGCGGCAGACCTTTTACATCATAAAGAACGGCCCGTTCCTCCCTGTCGTAAGTTCCTTGCAAAGGAAAATCGAGGATTCGTCCGTGAACAATTTCCCCTTTTTCATTTCGCATGAAAAAACTTGAACAACCAAAGTTTCCTTTGATAAAACCGGGCGCCCATTTGGTCATGCAGCTGACAATTTCCGGAATGAGCATTGTATAGGCCGCTTCTTCAACTTGAATTCCCAGACCATCGGCATAACTTTTTAGGTGATTGTAATAGTCGGTTTTTGCCAATAAAGAATTTTTCAAAACCGCCTTTGCTGCCTCTTCGATGACTTTGTTTACAGGTGCCCAGGGGGTCGCCAGCATGTTTTTTACCGAGCGGTGAACATCTTTTGCCGCCGTCTTATCGGCCAGGCCCAATTGGTAAAAATTTTCGTCAATATCGCCGATCAATGTCGTGAGGTCCATTATCTTTCCTTCGAGAGGTACGAGTATGTTTGATATTGTAAGCGCAATTAACGGCCCAAGCAATCAATGGATAAATAGTGCAATGCTGATGATCGCTTTGGCGCGAGTTTATCTGGAAATTGTTAAATTTGATTTTACTGAATTGCCCGTAACGAAAGGTCTCTTTAAAACAAAAGAAGAGGCGTTTAAATTTCACCGCAACGGACTGTATCTCTCATTGGGTTATATTGTCTTGTCTGCGCCGTTTACGCTGTTTTCCTGAGCCAGTTTTAAGACCTCAAATTCATCCTGGTAAAGACCGTCGTACATTTCGACCAGATCGAGAAGCTTTTTTTGTTTTTCGAACACTTCCGGTGGCGTGAGCACATCTGTTTTAAATCTTTTACGGATATAAATCTTGATAACCGGTCTTTTATTTTTTTTGTCTTTGCGCCTTCTGGTTATCAGATTGTCGAGCTGGTAAATCTTATTTAAAAATTGGGAATTCTGCTTTTTTTTCAGTTGGAAAAGATCCTGTTCCTTGATGCTGTTCCAGACAACCCACGGATCGATATCTTCGCGCAGAATTTTTGCCAGTGTGAGATAAATCGCCGGATCAGATTCAAAATTATCTCCCATAAGAACCAGTTCATCAGGAATACCGGTCATAAGAAGAATATCGAGAAGGTGATTCAATTTATAAAGGCCCTGATACTTCAGATCCTTGGTGGTCAGTTCACCCTCGAGGAAAGAGAAGAAATGGCGGTAGTCTTTCAGGAAAATACCGGCAGAAAAGATATTATTTTTATAAAGCCAGTCTCTCATGGAATCTTCATAAAAATGGGGTGAAGCTGAAAGAATAAAAGGGTGATGTCCTGTTTTAATATAGCGGTGAAGAAGATTCACTGAACTTGTAACCGTTGGATTGACATCAATCGGACGGGTCAGAGAGCGGTAAACTTCTTTGGTGGTTGAATATTTAGTATCAACCAGCGTTTTGTCAAAATCGCAGATAATCAGTTTTTTGGGAGAGAAAATGCGCAGGGGAATATAAGTCCCCAGATGAAGTTCAAGCCCCGGTCTTTTTTTGACTTCAAACAAGTGAAGCATTTCAATTTCAGCTCTCTCAGGTGTCAGAGGAATTTTAAAATTGAAGTTACCAAAGGAATCAGATTCAAATGATTTTTTGTAAATCTCTTTTTGATCTTTAGTGACGCCTACAATCTTCATCGTAAATTGATAAGCGTTCAGCAGTCTCAGCGCCTGTGTAGGGACCTTAGGCGTAGGAAGGTCGAGATCGAGGTTTTGAGCGATCAAATTTTCCTTCATAGTGATGGAAGCCTTGATGCTGATGGATTCGTCTGTCACTATGGCCAAAAAATGGACGAGATGTGGTCTTTTCATAATTAGGGATTTGATCTTATAATAGATTAATTAGCTATCGCTTTTTATTATAGCAAACGGCACCGGCATCTAAAAGGACAAATTATGATGGTTTCTTCAGAGACAGTTTTTATTGAACATTTAGGGCAAGTCGATGCCTATCTCGGTATGGGGATTAAAATTGTCACCGGTCTGGTTTTGGGTAGTCTCGTGGGCTATGACCGGGAACAAAAAATGAAAAACGCCGGGATCAAAACAAATGTTCTCATCTGTCTGGGGGCCACGCTTTATACAGCTATTTCCATGATTGGCCATGATCAAGGCGGGGGAATCGATTACGATGCTGCCAGAATCCCCGCGCAAATTGTTTCGGGAATTGGTTTTCTCGGTGCGGGTGCGATCATGAAAGACGGCAGCAATATTATCGGGCTGACGACAGCAGCGACAATCTGGGTCGTGGCGGCCATCGGGATGACTATCGGATATGGTTTCCCTGTTGTGGCGACCATTTTCACTCTGACGATTCTTTCTGTTTTGAGACTTTTGGGGCCAATTTATCAAGGATTTGAATCCACAAAAAATCACCGCTATTTTCATATTGAAGTTCTATGTCGTGGTGATATTAAAAATTTTATCAAGGAAATCGTTTTCAATACGACTGATAGAATTGATGAGCTTCATGAAGAAATTCTGGATAAAGAAAAAAATATCCGTCACCTGGATTTTTATGTTTTCATGCATCCAAAGAAAATGCGGTCCATGAGTGAAGAAATTAAAGATATCGTTCAAGTTGATAAGGTTCATTATCATCAAATCGAAAGCAAGACGATGAAAAAAGATCATCTGGAAGACTAGGCTTTTTGGATTTTAAAGGTCAGCACACCTTTATCATATTTTTGTCCGATGTGTTTAGGATCGAGAATGTCACTCGAGGTGAATTCTTTGCTGAACAGTTCATTTCGGGTTGAACGGTTTGTTGATCCATCCATGGCTTCCATAGTCTCTGTATAGCGTCTGTTGAGAGTAAGCTTGATGTCACGGCCATGAACGGAAAGGTGGACGTTTTCTTTTTCATAATCTGGAACTTTCAGGGAAACCGTCAGTTCTTTTTCAGATTCCAGGATAGAAGGATTGAGCGTTTCAATTCGATAAAACGAATCGCCCAGCTTATCAGTTACACTTTTCTTCTGCGAAGCTGTGGTTTCAACCATTTTTTTCATATCGGCTTCGAGATTGGCCTTGAGACCTTCCAGAATGGCGTCGTGTTCTTTCACCATATTTTCATAGCGAACTTTAAAGTCATTATTTCGTTGAGCAATCATGTCGCGCTGGTGGTTATCCAGAAAAGTAAGTTCTTCTTTTTGAACCTGTACTTTTTCCTGCTCAAGTCTTTTTCCCGTTTCTCTGTTTTTATCAAGTCGGGCCTTGAGCTCATCGCGCTGAGTGCGAAGCAACTCTTCCTGGGTTATCTTGTCTGTTTCCAGGCGGGAGCGAAAATCGCGTTCCTGACCGGCCGTTTTTGAATTGAATTCAGCACCCAGCGCATTGATAGCAGAACGAGTTTGGTTTTCCAGATTTGTTTGCTCGTTTCTGGATTTGTTCTGAATACTTTGAACAGACGATTTCATCTGATCCTGAACGGACTTTTGGTTTTCATTGGCCCTGAAATATTCATCTTCAATATTGTTTGCGAATTGTTCCTTCAGTCCGTTCATTTTTTCAGAATGATCGGTTTTAAAGGATTCTTCGGTTTGGGCAATATTCTTTTCAGTGCGGTCCAGAGAGTCTTTATAGCTTTTTAGTTTTTGTTCATAATCAAGGCCGACACCAGTAATCATGTCATCATTTTTTTTGAGAGCAGATTCATAGCGGTCTTCGCCTTCGGTTTTGGCGCTTTCCACTTTTTTCTCGTAAATTTTTTTTACGCGCTCAATTTCTGCTTCTTTTGTTTTTGAAATATTTCTCAGCTTGTCGTCGAGATTTTTATTATACTCAAGGGAAGAGGATCCCGATTCATTGACTTTCATTGTGGAGCTCCTAACGAAGGAACTTCATTTAATTCCTTGCCTTCGCTGATGGTACAAACAGGTAGCTTGGAAGTATTTCCCATGCATTGCCAGGAACGGAGCAGATTGACTTCAACCGCTTCATTTCCACCATGATAAGCAATATAGGCAACTGGATTTAAAGTTGAAGTGACAACTTCAGCTGGAACATTGGTGATATTTTGAATCTTTGTCCGGACGTAGTATTGATAAACTCTGTATTCACAGAAAGCTTGTGATGAAAAAATCAAAGCGGTGAATAGGAGAGTTGGTTTTATCATTTAATGTATTTCAGGTTTTTGATCGAGGATTTTCCCTTCAACCAGTTTGAAAAAAGCTTTCATAAAAAGTTTTCTGTCTTCTTCTTCCATTGATAGCAAAACGGTCTTTTTATGTTCGAGTTGTCTGTGTTTGGAAACCCGTTGAAAAAGTTTCTTTGCTCTGGCGCGCTCGAGACCCGTTATTTTTGAGAATTTTTTTTCTTTGATTTCAGGATCGCTTAACCATGAAGCATGAAAGAGAGGAAAGTGTCCGAGAGTTCCCATTTGAATTAAAGCTTTCATTGAATCTTCAGGGCGATAGGTGATTTCCAAAACTTCCTCCAGAAAAAAAGAGATGTCTTTTTAATGGTAATTGGAAACTTAAGAGAATTAGGAGAGGGTAACTCTTTCCTCGAATATAAAAACAATATCTTGTGCCATTAACTTTTTAAGAAAAATGAAATGTTGCCCATATTGCTCGGTTAATTCTGCAGGGGATGCACTTTTTTTAAATTCGGTTATCCTATTAGAGGGATGCCCAAAGGATTAGGGAGCATCATTAGTAACCTGCCAAGGATTGGATCATGAAAAAACATTTCACTAAAATAGTTCCTTCTGTTTTGCTTGCGCTTTCTTTCAATGCTCATGCCCTTGTCGATTATTCTGAACCTGTTTCAGAACCACAATCGAATAAAGTTTCAACAAAAGTTCAATCTTCCGGATCTTCAAGACAAGAATCTAAGTCTTCTTTAATCTGGAAATCGGATTTTTCTCTCACTACCAATTACGAGGCCATTGAAATGAACAATCAAAAGGCAGGAGTTTTAAATTTCAACACTCATGTTCAGACTCCTTTCAATGTTTATTTTGATCTTTCTTACTGGCAGGCACAGACGAAACTTGGTTCTCAAAGCGGAAATCCGAAATTCTTATTGGGATTTAACTGGCTTCGCTTTGGTTCTCCTTCTGAAGAAGCGCGCCTTGATATCTACGGTGGGGCGAGATTTGCGGGCTCCAGTGAACTTGCAAGCTCAAGAACGGATAAAATCTTCGGAGTGGAAACAACCAAGCGATTCGGAACTTTTGGATTGGGATTGGGGTATGACATTACAATGACCGGTACACCAAAAAAAGAATCGGATATGAGTCTTGGAAATATTCATCGGATCGCAGTGAGTGGCGGCTGGATGGTTTCAAATGATATTCAGTTTGAAGTGGAGCTCGAAAATTTTAAAATCAATCCC
>DJVH01000040.1 GCA_002440825.1 Bacteriovoracaceae bacterium UBA6261
TGAAGGCAATAAAAGCTTACTGCATATTGAGCAGGATCAATTGTATGCGAGAACCAATCTTGAATTGAGTACACCGAAATTAAAGCTGGCCAACACAGAATCAAGTGCCTTCGCTGGGGGGAACGCGGAAGTTTTAATGTACAATTCAACGGAATCAAGTCGTACGACAAATTATAAAAACTCTGCAACACGCGAGCTTGATGCCAGTGCCGATTTTTATGCTGGTGTGAAAAGTTCCGCTTCATTCAATGATGGCAAAACAACAGTTGATGGAAAAGTCTATGCGACTTTTTATCCGGACTGGAATCACGTTGCGAGCGGCGATAAAACGGTGGCAGTCAATGACAGCATCGTCATAAAAACCGGTGTCAGCCACGCTATTACCGATGATACCAGGGCCTTGGTGGATACCGCCATCGTGATGAAAAACTACGGAACTAGTATTGTGGCTAAAGCTTCTTATGAAGATTACGCAAGAGGAATCAAGGCAACAGTGGGCGGCTCAATGCCTGTGACCAAAGATATGCCAAGTTTTCTTCCGGGCGGCGAGCGCAGAGCTTTCGCTTCAGTGGAGAGAATGACTGACAGGTATACCTTTGGAATCGAATACGAACGCAACTTTGACAATAAGTCGAACGCGTTCATGGTTAAAGGTGGAATCCGTTTTTAATTAAAGAGAAGCTTTCAGATCTTTGGCGACCTGGAGAAGATAACGTTCTTTCAGGTCGTGCTTGAAAAAATATTCCTCCAGTAATTTAATGTGATAATTTGGAATTTTCCCGATGCGAAGATATTCACTCAGCATGTCGCACATTAAATATTTATACTGATAAACTTCCGGATTTTTCTGAAAGTCATCCAGACAATAAAGCTTTTTCACTGCGGTTTTTCTTATTTTAACATTCAAAAGATCATAAAAAATTTTATATTGAGCGTTCTCAGGTTCGCTTAATTTTTCCGGATCCATGCTGAGCAGTGCTTTTTCGTACGATCTGGACTTCAGCAATTGTTTTAGATTAACTTCATAAAAAAAGACTGATCTGCTTTCACTGCTTTTCTTTGAAAGCGCGAGATTGATTTCAGTTTTATTTTCACTCACACTAAGTTCATTGGCGAGTCTGTAAAACTCCAGTGCTTTATCTTTGTGATTGAGTTGCTTGAGTTCGCGGGCAGCAAGAATCGCCAGCGTATATTTTTTATGCGGAGTTAGTTTTTTATCGCTCAGTTCTTTTTTTAATTTCAAATCGAGAAATTTTATCTCGGGGTTAAGCATGGCCGGTTTAGGAACAAAATGTGTTTTTGCACCGACATTGATAAAAAAGAAAAAGGTGATCTGAGCGAGTATTAAGAAGACTCTCATACTCTTATCTGGACAGTAGGCTTTTTGTTCCTTTTGTCTTCAGTCCAGCTCCTACCAATATTATAAAGAATATCGAGGTAAAATTCAAAATCTCGAAGGTAGAGAGTTTATTTCCTATCAGGGCCACGATGATACCAGCAGATATATTCGGCACTACGAAGACAAGATCCAGAAAAGAGTAAACTCTGGTCATGTATTCTTTGGGAACATTGGCGGAAATATAGTTTAGCTGCGAAGGTATGCGAATAAACACCATTAAGCCCCAGACGAAAATAACCAAGCAATTCATCCAGAAATCTGTCGTGCGGATCCAGAGTGGCATAAGCACGGCTTCAGCTATGATTCCGCTGATGAAAAGATGAACTGCACGGAATTTTCTGTTGAGAATTCCCGAGAGCCAGCCACCGACTATACCTCCCAATCCAAACAGCGATATATTTATTCCATATTCCTGCTCACCTTTATGGAGAACTTCCACAATAAATGGAAAGAGCAGCGGAACCAGCACTCCGATACAAAAACCGACCATCAAAGTAAAAATCAACATCATGGTGAGATCTTCGCGCGAACGAATATAGCGATAGCCTTCAATAAAATCTTTTATCAATGAACTTTCTTTTTTTTCAACGTGCGAGTGCACGTATAGAAATCGAATTCTGAACAAGAGAAGAATCCCGAGAAAATAAGTAAGCAGATCAATGGTCAAAACTTCTCTGATACCGTGAAAATAACTGTAAAGGGTTGCTCCAATTAAAGGACCGCCAAGATGGAGCACGGCCATAGTAGTTCCAAACAATGAATTGGCTTCTTTAATCTCAATCTCGGGCACAATTTCATTAATGAGTGTCTGCCTTGATGGATTATAGATTCCGGTGAACATTCCTATTAAGCCGTTTGCGATCATGACATAAAAAATATTATGAATGAATAAAAGGCTTATGATCACCGGTATGCGCATCACTTCAGAAAAGATAAGCAGGTTTCGCTTGTTGAATTTTAATCCCAATGGTCCGCCGACTAAACTTCCCAGTGTAAAACAAAATAAAAAAATGGCCCGGGAAATTCCCAGATATGATTTGTTCTGGTTACTCACGGCAAAGATGAACAGCATGATGGCCGTATCAGTAATAAATGAACCCAACTCCGAAGTGAGCCCTGCCAGATAGAGTTTAAAAAATTCGGGGTTTCTGACTAAGATTGATTTCTTTTGCATAGGTCTTCAAAGGCGATTTGATACTCGCTTACAATTCGTTCAACAATATTCTTCAGCGGCTCGATTTTATGAACGAACTCAATAGAAGGACCAGCCACCCAGACTGTTTTGTAGGTCGCCGCAAAAGCTGCCTGCTCAACGGCTTTCATGCCTTTATAGTAGGTCAGCATCTTCACATATTTTTTTGCTGTTTTATTTTGACTCAAAAAAGATTCGAGCAGATTTTGGTCTGTGCCAATTTTTTTCACATAGGGAGTTAGGATGACTGAACAAGGTGTTCCAGAAATTTTCGTCGACATGACAATGTCTTCAGCACCGTAATCAACAACGGCTTTTTTATAGTCTTCGGAAACGCCGGACTCAACAGTGGCGATAAAAGGAGACCCGATGGAAACTCCTTCGGCCCCAAGTGCGAGCGAAGAAAGAAGTCCTGCGCCGGTTCCGACACCTCCGGCTGAAATCACGGGAATTTTGCAATGCTCGCGTAGCATCGGAACTAAAATGGAAGTCGGGATATTGCCTGCGTGGCCGCCAGCGCCAGAATTGACTGCAATTAAAGCATCAGCACCTAGCTTTTCCACTTTTTGAGCGTATTCAATGTCGACGACGTCGCAGAAAATTTTTACGCCTTTAGGCTTTAGTCTTTTAATGGTTTCTTCAGGTGAGCCTAAAGAGGTAATAACAAAGGCGGGAGGGTTTCTTTCCAGCACATCCAGGTGATCTTTGACGTGAATATTTGACTTATTTACTATGAGATTAACTCCAAATTTTCCCTGACATTTCTCAGTGAGAAGTTTCATCGCAGCTTCCAATTCCTGGGCTGTTCTGAAGTTTAAAGAGGGGATGCAACCAATGATTCCACTGTTGTAAGCTTCAATCAGCATCTGAGTGTTGTTTACGAGGAACATCGGCGCCAGAATCACTGGGTATTTGATGTCGAAAGTTTTCGTAAGCCATGTGGAAATCATTGCGTCAGCTCCTGATTAATTGAGTGCTTTTATTCTAAGAAGTAAGAATAGAAAAGGATAGAAAATTAGACAAATCATAATTAATTCCTGACAATTTTCTTATCACGGATGATTTCACTACATAGGAAAGGATTATGAAAAAATCAATCAATTCACTCTTGGCTGGCGCTGTACTTTTTTCAGTTGTCGCAAAAGCAGAAGTTGCACCAACAGAAAGTACTGACAAAAAAGTTTTTATTTCCATTGGCACGGATGCTTTGAATTTCACGGAAAAAAAATTTGGTCAAAGAGTTGAAGAAGTTCAATCTCAAGACGGCATCAGTGTTGTTAAAATTGATGAAGCCGCTCTTCCATGGCTTTCAGTTTTTATGCACAAAGAATTCAAGCGCTGCGGTGGTTTCATGCTTCACGAAGATGAAGTTGAGGCAAACGGATTTTTGAATTCTCAGGAAAGCCAGTGGTACGCAAAAAACAATTCATTTGTTTCTTACAAAATCGATCAGGATAATATCGTAAAACCAATGATCGATCAGGCAAAATCGGAAAATATTTTCGCCACAATCACATCGCTCTCAGCTTTCCAGAACCGTTACTACAAAGGCGAGTTCGGTAAAAAGTCTGCAACATGGATCAGAGACTCTTGGGCCAATCTGGTAAAGAACAGAAACGATGCAACTGTTGAGTTTTTTCCCCATTCACAATGGGATCAGCCATCAGTTATTTTGACCATTAAAGGAACATCTAACGATACAATCGTTTTGGGTGGACACCAGGATTCGATCAATGGATACATGGGGGGAAGCACAGCTCGCGCTCCAGGCTCTGATGACAACGCTTCTGGTATCTCAACGGTGACAGAAGTTATTCGCGTTCTGGTAGAAAATTCTTATAAACCTGAAAAGACTATTAAGTTTATGGCCTATGCAGCTGAAGAAGTAGGTCTTCTTGGTTCAAAAGAAATTGCCCGCGACTTTAAAAAGAGAAATGTTCCCGTGATCGGCGTTATGCAACTTGATATGACGAACTTCAAAGGAAGCAATGAATTCGATATCGTCATGATGACGGATTACACGAATGAAGATCAAAACAAATTTGTTGGTGCAATCATTGATCACTACGTTCCAGGAATCAAATGGGGATTCGATAAATGCGGCTACGGCTGTTCGGACCATGCTTCGTGGTACACTCAAGGATTCCCGACTTCTATGCCATTTGAAGCGACTATGGATACTATGAATCATAAGATTCACACAGCGAATGATACCTTGACTGTTTCTAATAATAACGCGAACCATGCTGTTAAATTTGCCAAGATGGCCATTGCGTTTATTGTTGAGCTGGACCGCCAGAATATTCGATAGTTATTAGATTTAATGTTACAGATACGTTAGAATCAGTCGTATAAACTTAAAAAAGGATTTTTTTAATTGAGTACGACTGATTTTCCCGCTCTCCCAGACTACCAGGCCATTCGCAACTTCCTCGACACTGAAAGAAAAACTCTCATTAAAATTCATTCTTTTGCGGAAAACGATGACTACCTTCGTACAAATGAAGATGCTTCCATTGTTTTAGATTTCGTTGAAAAAGTTCAAACAACTCTCTGGAATAATTTCAAAAGAAATCCTTCACTGGTAGGGATCTTTAATACTGAATACGTAAACTTCTTTGAGTTTCTTCAAAGAGACAATATCATTTCGCTCATTTTTATTGATGACTGTCTTATGCCCGAAAAAGAAATCTTCTATTTCGGCCAGGATGGGGGATTAAATCCAGCTGTTCTCGACCTTCACTATGCCGTAATCAAAAAATGGAGTGAAGACAAAGAGCGCAGCCATAACGATACCCAGACACTCGTTAAAGAAAATTTTAATCTGGAAATCAAACAAGCAACTCTCTCTTGTCAGTGCGTTTCCTGTCTTGCCGATTTCAGAACGCGCGTTCGCGAACTCGTGTACGATGAGTGTGTTGCCGCCATTAATGATACTAAATCAAAGATTGAAGAGACGGTTAACTCCAGTGTCGATAAGGGCATTGCTGCTGTCAACGTTCACTATCAAAACCTTCTAAGAACCCTTGATCGCAAGTTTCAGCAGGCACAATTCAAGTTGAAGAAGTCCTCGCTCAACAGACTTGAAGCACAGATCAAGCAACTGACAGAAGATACTTTTACTTATCCGGGCGAAATTGCATATAAGCATTCACAAAATCTTATTTTGTTTTTTCATAAAGTGCTTACTGAACAAAATTTATCGCTGGACCTGGTGAGCGATGAAGAATACACACGTTTTTTCAAGCAGCTTTCGAGCAATGTCTGGAGAAATGAAAAATATCTTGAAGGTGAATTTAAAAAACTCATCAAATCGATTCTCGTTTTAAAAAGAAAAGATATTTCATCCAACATTCTTCAGGAATACCTGGGGCAATTCTGGATTCACTCTCACGCAAGAAAAATTCCCCGCAAAATTATCTACCATATGGGGCCAACGAACTCGGGTAAAACATATCACGCGATTGAAGCGCTGGTGAAGGCCCGCAAAGGTTGTTACCTGGCTCCGCTTCGTCTTCTCGCTGCAGAGTTGTACGATACGATGAACACCAAAGGTGTGAAGACGACTCTTCTCACCGGTGAAGAAGTCATTGAAGTGGAAGATGCCACTCATTATTCTTCAACCATTGAAATGGCGAAACTGAACGAAGAATTCTCTTGTGCAGTCATCGATGAAATCCAGATGATCACCGATAAACAAAGAGGGTGGGCGTGGACCAGGGCCCTGGTTAACCTGCATGCTTTTGAGGTTCACCTTTGTGGCGATGGTTCTGTTCTCGATCTCGTTAAACAAATTGTCGATCTGTGTGGTGACGAACTCGAAGTAAGAAACTACGAGCGCATGACTGAGTTGCACGTTGAACAAAGACCAATCACGCTTGCTCAACTTGAAAAACACGATGCCTTGATTGTTTTCTCGCGCAGAAATGCCCTTAAATATAAATACGACCTGGAACAAGTTGGTTTCAAAGTGTCGATCATTTACGGAATGCTTTCCCCGGAAGTGCGCAGAGAACAAGCGCGAAAATTTGATAAAGGCATAACGGATGTCATTGTCTCGACAGATGCCATTTCCATGGGGATGAACCTGCCTATCAAGAGAATTGTTTTTTCCACACTCACCAAGCATATCAATTCCCAGGAACATCCCATTACTGTCAGTGAGATTAAGCAGATTGCTGGACGTGCGGGACGCTATCAACGTTTCCCGGTAGGTAAGGTTACTTGTCTTCAGAAAGTAGAAGAGGGACTTGCTGATATTGAAAACGCTCTCAACTCAACTCTCGAACAGCAAACGCAATCGATGGTTGGTCCCGATCTTGATATTTTTACCAAAGTAAACAATGCCCTTTCTTCTCACAACCTGCCTGTGCTCAGACTTTCAGAGTTTCTCAGACTGTTCAACACAATGACTTTTACCAAGCCTTTTTACTGTGTTGACTTGAAAGAAATGATTGAACTTGCTGAGACAGTAGAAGATATCGATTACAACCACACGTTGAGTTCAGCTGAAATTTTCGGCTTTGCCTGTGCGCCGGTCAACCTTGGGCTTCTTGAGCACGTTCAATACTACGTATGGATTTTGAAGAAATTTGTAACGAATGAAACTATTCCTAATGAACATATCAATCATCAGTCAAACGAGATTGATTATCTTGAAACCACGATTAAATGCGTGGAGCTTTATCAATGGCTGGCCAGACATTTTAACGGAAAGAATTTTGAATTCGAAGAACAGGATTTGTTGGAGAACAAACTTCTGGCCATTGAAAAACTAAACACTCTTCTTTCAGATAAAATTACGCCGACATGTTCAAGCTGTGGTTGCAAACTTCCTGAAGGGGCCAAGTTTCCCATCTGTGAAGAATGTTTTCAACAAAGACGATTTACCCGCAGACCATATCCTCGCAGAGGAGGCGGCAACAGACCACAAGGTGAACGTCAATCCAACCTTGCTTCCGCTGTGGGATCAACAAAAAGCAATTTCAGACAGGGAAAACCGTCCAAAAAACGTAAATTTAATGGTAAATCTGGCGGCGGAAAACCTAAAAGATAACTATGAACTACAGAGAGTATGCGCGAATCCTTCTTGAAGGACCAACGCTGGAAGATAAGCTGATTCCTCTTAAGAACGTTGACTATGAAATAAGCAACGAACAATATGCTCTGCCTGAAAGTCCCGGACGTATCGAGCGTCTGAAGTTTAATAATGAACAGGTAAAATTTCCCCGCAATACAAGTTTCCACCTGGAAGATAAGCGTGGACTTGCTTTGCATTTTTTTGCCAATCACGAATTGCTGGCCATCGAAATGATGGCAGCTGCTTTATTGATTTATCCCGATACGACGAACGAAATGCTTCAGTTTAAAAAGGGATTGATTAAAACCATTCAGGACGAACAAAAACATCTTAAGCTTTACATGCATCGAATGAATGATTTCAAAATGGAGTTGGGAGATTTTCCCCTCAATGATTTCTTCTGGAGATCCATGGACAAAATGAAAACACCAAGCCATTTTTATTCAGCAATGGCCCTTGGATTTGAATCCGCCAATCTCGATTTTGCTCTTTTTTACGAGCAATCATTTAAAGATGTTGAAGATTTTGAAACGGCTAAAATCTTAAGAACCGTCTTTGAAGATGAAATATCTCACGTCGCCCTGGGGGCCCACTGGTTGAATGCCTGGAAAGGCGAGAGCGACTTGTGGAGCTACTTTTCTTCACACTTGCCAGGGCTCATGACACCGGCGCGCTCGAAAGGAATTCATTTCAACCGCGAATCACGAGTTCGTGCAGGCCTTGATGATTCTTTTATCGATAGTCTTGAAAATTACCGTGATGAATTCAGGGTGACGAACCGGAAGAACTGGTAAATGAAAACATACAAAGTAGATCTTGATTACGAATCTTCTTTGTTTGCTCCGGATTACAACGCAGACTCCTCAGCTTCAAAAAAAATTATCCGCGAATTTGAATACATTTTCTTTATTGTGGAAAAAGAGAAATGTGTTCTGAAGAATTACAAAGATTACGAAAATAAATATCTCGATCATATGAAATCTTTGGGATTTGTTATTCCAGATTTCAATCCGAAAGCAGAAACGTATGAGAATTGGTGGGGATTTCACCACAATCGCTCAGTTGAACAGCTACTCAATTCGAAATTAACATCAGCCCGCATTGCCAGAGAAAACGGTTGGGGATTTCATGAGGGAGACATTGTCAGCTCTTTGAAAGAGCTCAAGCTTCATCTTGAAAAATTTCCTGAAAAAGAAAACTGGATCATAAAAAGACCACACAGTTTCAGCGGTATCGGGCATTATCAGTTTCAGCCACAGTCAATCAATGAAGGTATTATTGAAAAAATTTTAAGTTCTCCTGTCTTGCTTGAGCCTGTCTATGAACGTGTGTTTGATATAGGCACGACATTTATTGTGAATGAAAAAAACATTCTCCGGCAATTTATGGTGGAAAATTTTAATTCAACAAGCGGTGGATTTCTCGGTGGAGCCGGTGCTGAAAATGTGGATAAGTTCAAAAAATATATTCAGAATAAATTTCATTACGATCTGACTGAGCTTGAATTGATGACAAAAAAGATTGCAGAAAAGTATATTGAAGCAGGTGCAGTTTCCAACGTGCAGATTGATTCTTTCATTTATAAGGAAAAGGGACAACTCAAACTTTATCCTCTGGTGGAAGTCAATTACCGTAAGACTATGGGGCTCGTGATTCAATCTCTGGCCGATAAATTTTCCCATTCATCCCACATTGAGTGGAGAATTGAAACGGCTAAAACAGCTTCAGTGGAAACGGCGGACAAAGTTTTACTTTCTCCAGCCGGAAATCATTTCAGTTCTTATTTCAAAAGATATTGATTGTATAAATCAAGAATCAATTGCCCGGCTTCGTCCAGAGTTCTGCCGTAGGCAACTACACCATCTTCATGGCCATGCATGCAAAAAGCGCCGAAGTTTTTCTGTTGAATACATTTCTCTGTAGCGCGTGCCATTTCGACCGTTCCATAGGGAATGGAGCTGCAAGTGAAGTCTGTTTTGTCTTTGATCATGCCTGACCAGATAGACTTTGAATGAATGTGAAAAATCGCTTTGATGCTTCTGTTGTGAGCATAGATAGCGGCATGAGTGAGTGCTTCGCTGGAAGCCTCAATCGGTCCCATCATTTTTATTTTTAAATGATCAATGTCGTAATCCAGAACGCGGGTGTAGTGGTTTCCGTCCAGGTCGGCGTACTTTCCGGTTTGTGTTCCGGTAATAAGAAATTGCGGAACATTTGCTTTTAGAAAAGAGGAGTAATCTTTAAGTTCTGAAATATTTCCGAAGCCCACTTTTTCCACGGGGTATTCACCGATCAAGTTCAGCTCATATAATTTCTTTCTCCAGGATTCCAGAGCAGAATACTCGGATGAATCAAAAGGGCCACACTGGGAAAAATTTGACCTGTCGTACTTGATAACTCCGTCATCTATGACTTTCATAAAAATCCTTTATAATAATTCCATATGCTTGATAAACTGCTTGGTAATTTAAAGAAAAGCCTACCTGAATCGCTTCGTGGCAAAATGGGTTCTGAAGAAACTCAGGAAGAAGAGTATTCTGAACAAGAGAATGAAGAGAGTCACGACACGTCAGATAATGAAACTCCTCCCGAAGATAAAAAGAAAAAACAAATCAGCATGATCATTCGCGTGGTTATCGTCCTGGGACTGGGATATATGGCCGCGACAGAATTTATTTTCAAATCAGAACCAGAAAATGTAGAAGTTCCCGCTGTCGCAGTGAAAAGAAAACCGCGAAAAAAACCTTTAAAGCCAGCTGATAAACCAGCTGAGGTGGCAGCAGCGAATCCAGCGGAAGCTAAACCGGATGCAAAACCTGAAGCTAAAACTGAAAGCAAGCCAGTGGAACCAGCGGTTGGAGAAACAAAAGTTGCTGAGCAACCGCCTGTTGAAAATATCAATATTGCCGAAAAATCGGCTGAAGAAAAGCCTGCTGAAAAAACGGCCGAACCACCAGCACAAAAAGAACAGCCCATTGATGAAACACCCATTGTAAAAACACCGGAAGAAGCAGCTCCTCAAGTCGGCGAAGTCAAATCCAATGAAAGCGGAGTTGAAAAAAGTCTCGATAGTTTAATCGAGACCATGGATGCAAACGAAAAAACGCCAGAAGGTCAAAAGAAAACATCTAAACTCGAAGATAAAATTGTCGCCGATGATGTTTATACTCCACCTCCCGCCTATGATCAGCTTGGGCGAGGGTTAGTTTATAACTGCAAAGACAAATTTTGGGCGTGTCTGGATAAAACCGCTTATGTTGCTTGCAATAAAAATATGAAGTGGAATAAAGTTCACGGAAAGGCAGCTGAGTGTGCTGTTCAGAATGTCTATAACTCAGACGAAGATTGCAGTACGGTTCAGAAGTACAACGTCTCCACAAATAAACCTACACCATTTTGCCAGTAATGTTTAAGCAGCGTCTTTTTTAAAGTCGCCTTGAATGACCTGAAGACTGAAAGTTTCTTCGTTCTTCTGTTGCTCTTTAGTCATACATGAAATGAATTTTTCCACGATGACAGGATCGAACTGAGTTCCTGCGAACTCTCTCAATTCTGCAAATGCAACTTCGAACGGAAGACCTTTGCGGTAAGGACGAGTTGATGTCATAGCATCGAAAGTATCAGAGATAAGAATGATTCTTGAAAAGAGAGGAATATTTTCTCCCTTTAATCCATCAGGATAGCCTCTTCCATCATAACGTTCGTGATGGTGTTTTGCATTCACGGCCATTTCATGAAACACAGGATAATCGGCAAGGATATCGTATGATTTGCTTGGGTGAAGTTTCATTTCCAGAAATTCTTCATCCGTTAAGCGCGAAGGCTTTAGTAAAACGGCATCGGGAACACCGATTTTGCCAATATCGTGGAAAAGGGCAGAAACTTCGAGTTCATAGATTTCTTTTTCAGAAAGACCCATTTCTCTGCCTACAGAGACACAGAAATAAGCTACACGGAGGGAGTGTCCCCAGGTGTAATCATCTTTGCATCTGAGCGCGCTCAAAAGAGTTTTTATCACAAGCTCAAAGTATTCTTTTCTTACCAATTCAACTGGAGAGAGTTCAAGAACAGAAGCATTCCTTCGACGTTCTCGACTTTCCTTCAGATCAGATAATTGGTAGACGTTATTCTTTTTGGTCATTCCTAAATTCATCCACAACGGTTAATCACAACCGCTTTGATATAGTATCGGTCGGTTTCTAATACGACTTTAGACAGAAAGCGAATTGGACCGGATATCAAGGGGATAAAAAAGGTTGGGTATTTGTTTAATGGCGAGAAAGTTTGGCACTATAGATTTTGTTAGGGCTTTTCACCACCATCTTTTAAAATGTTAGAGATATTTAAGGAGATAAAATGCAAGAAGTAGAGTGTATACGGCAGGATAATTCCGGAGCTCTTCTTGATGGGTATTTAAAAAAACTCATGCAAGAAATTGGAGCAACCACAAAGTTGAGTGACTTAAAAAGTTCATTGCTCAATATTCAGCAGCCATTAATTTTAATAGTCACTGCTGAAACTTTGAATGAAGTAAAAACGATCATTGAAAAGAGAAGCGAGAAATTGATCATCGCCATGAATTCCAGAAAAGATTTCAAGCTTGTCCCGGAATTGAAAAACGAATTTACAAAGATTTTTGGTTTCATCGATTTGTCTCAGGAAATTGAATACAATGTTCCGTTATTAAAAAATTACCTGGCATTGAATTTTTCCCGTGGAACTATGCCGATCGAAAAGCTTGCCGGCGATCTGGACAAGATTTATGAATTTACCAGGAGTGAACTGGTCAAAATCAAAGATCTCCATGATCGCTTTGTGAAAGTCAGAACTGACAAGCTGAAAGGGATCACGCTTACAAGCAAATTTATGGCAGGTGAAAAAAGTGGAGGAGAGTTTTTTGAAATTCTTCAGAATGATCAGGAAATTATTTTCATTCAGGCCGGCAGCGATTCCTATATTTTGTCATCGATGCTTTTGGGCGAAATAGAAACGTTGAAAGAAAAAGCTATCACTGGTTCATTACACAACCATGCAGAGCAATTTCTGAAAATCGTCAATCATCATGCAGCTGAAAATAAAGGTGATCTCACTTATTGTATGATGAGCCTGAATCTGAAAAATCTGCACGCTTCTTTTAATATTAAAGGGCAAGGGCATTTGTTCTACGACAATGAATGGATTTCTTTTGATAAGCCAATGCAATTGAAACTAAAGCCTAAACAACGTCTTTGTGTCATTTCTGACGGATCTTTTAAAAACTGGACCCTACTGTCAAAAAAACAAATTGAGTCGTTTTTTAAGTCGAACGAGGGAATGCCGACAAGAGATCTGATTAATGAGTTCTTCTTTGAAGTCTCAAGAAACAAGACGGGAAGCTTTCTTGTTTACGATGCACTGATGGCAGTGGTTGAAATCGAAGAAAATAAAATTTATCAGGTGTAGTAATGAAGAAGGCAGTCGCCATTTCTTTTCTGCTGACCGGCGCTGTTTGGGCCGGAGAAACCTTTGATCGTGGTGTGGTGAGGCTGCTTAATGAAGCCAATCAGCAGAAACTGACAACTGGATCCACAGCTCTTTGTTTGCCGCTGATGGGATCATCTCAGGATGTAAAACGCAAGGCCTCTGAACGCGATATGAATGATTGCGTGGTTGCACTTTGCGGATCGCCTGATGAAAATCCTAGTGTCTATCTCACTGATAAGAATTTTTCGAAATATCTCTCGGGCGATATCAAAAATAAAATCAATGCACTCGAACCGCAAATTAAAAGACTTATCGCTAAAGAAAAAAGTAACAGTGTAAAAATGCTCAATGAAATCTCAGGAAAAGTGAGAACGCCGCATCCTGAAACATGGAGTCCGGATTTCAAAAGTGACTTGAGCTATCGCATGCTTTCAAAGTACATGGTTGAAAAAGTGGACTTGAAAAAAGCGCCAGGGGAAAGACTTTCGATTTCCCTTAAGGATGATCAAAAACTCGATCCTGCATTCAAAAAAGTTCTGGAAGATTATAAAGATCGATATCAAGAATTCATCAAAGCTGACGTGAATTCATTTTTAGAACGCGGTCTGTACAGCGCTGATGAACAGAAAGAGATAGCAAAAAATCGTCTAAAGAATTTAAAATCAGCTTATGCAAAAATTTCAGACAAAATGAACAAGTATGAGCGTGAGGATGTTGCAAAAAGAATTGATAACTATCTTGATGAGTTAAAAACTGTAGAGGCTGAAAATTTATCTTTAGCGATGGTGAATTTATCCAATCTTGAAGACCAGGTTTCAAATTATTTAACTGAAAAAAATTTAAGACCAATGAAACCTTCTTGTGAAAATCAAGATGTCTGTGACCCTCATTTTAAGAAGTTTATTGCGGAGTCAGAATTACTTCCAACTATTGAATCCATTAAAGCAAAAATAAATGATCCCGAAGTGCTTAAGCGCCAGTTAAATCAATGTAAAGCCAAGGTTGTTTCCAAGCTCAGCAATATCAGTCAGCAAAAAGCCGTTGAAGCACTGGTCGCCGATGTAAAAAAAATGATGAGCAAAAAAGTGTTCAGTCGATTTTCCGCCCATTCCAGGGGATTACTGGATAATTATTTCAAGAATAAAATTGCAGTTTCTGGAGCAAGTCTGGAAAGACAAATTGCGAAAACCGATAATTACGAAACTTTTAAAACCATTATTGAAGGCAACTTGAAGTCAGATTACGAACCTTTGGGATTCGATGAAGAAACTTCAATCAGTACGGCGATTTCCATTATGGAAGAACCCGATGCAAATGACACCTTAGGGTTTTGCACTCCGACACTGTCCTCAAATGCGTTCGACGCTTATCTTGCCTATGAGAAAGTAAAAAAACTTTCTGAACAAGAAAAGAAAATGCTCGCGAAGATACCACCAAAAGATAATCTCTTCATCTCTCCATTTAGTTGTCATCATGATCTTCGTGGTAAATCAGTCGTTGCTCACGAGCTTGGGCACGCCGTTAATCAAATTTTTGCCACAGAAAAATTGAGCGAATCAAGCAAAAAACAATTTAAAGAATTAAGAAAATGTTCAACTGAGAACTATACGGATTTTATCCCTGACATCGTTTCCAGAATTCATGAAGGAGATGCCATCCGGTCAGAAGAAGACTCCGCTGATGTTTTTGCGTACATGGCCTATCCTTCAAAAGAAGACCTGTTCACATGTTCACTCATTAAACCAAGTTTAGATAATTTGTCTTATGATGAACTTTCCATCGTGAATGATGATGGTGATCCTCATAGTACATCGTTGTACCGATTAATTATGGAAGCGATAAATAAAAATAAAGATCTTCCTGTGTCCTGCCAGCGGGCCCTCGAGCCGGTAAAAGATCAAGTGAGATTAAAAAAATGCGCTCTTTGATTCTGTTGACAGCTGTCTTCATTTCTTTTTCCGCTATGACTAAAGAGATTGAGGTCCAGGATGGCCGTCGCAAATTCCTGCTGACAATAACGGAGGATCAGGTTCGTTATAAAGATGAACTCACAACTTTGTCCTTAACCAAAAAGGATTGCAATTCCCATCTCATTACCAGGCTGCAAAGAAAAATCGATAAATTCTTTAAAAGGCCACTGCTGGAAGATTCACGTCAGGAGTTCCTGA
This sequence comes from Bacteriovoracaceae bacterium UBA6261, assembly GCA_002440825.1. GTDB lineage: Bacteria > Bdellovibrionota > Bacteriovoracia > Bacteriovoracales > Bacteriovoracaceae > Bacteriovorax. Next base: position 15,303 of record DJVH01000040.1, read on the forward strand.
AAATAAAAGTAGACGGCAAACAGTTTTTCGAACCACGATTTGGCGACCGTGCAGTTTTTTTTCTTTCTCTGCCCGAGGAAGTAAAAAAATTGAAGCTTGAAGAAAGTTTGAACTGCGAAAAGAATTAATAAGAGTCTGTACCGTGAAAACCGGTATCAATATGATGAGACAGTTTTTGCGAATGATAAGTTGATCTCTCAATTCTCTTTAGCTCCACGGATTTTTCAGTTCCTTTTAAATTTTTTAAAAAGAGTCTTTCTGAACTTCTTTGTGAAGGGAGAGTGGAAGAATTGATGGCCATTGCTGTAGCAGGAATTAATGGAATAAATAGAGCAGCGTTCTGCTTTCTCATGGAATGCCCCTAAAAAAAAACCCAATCAAGATGGAACGCAAAGTACGTGAGTCCGCAAGAGAATGCCAGAAAAAATTAGAGACATAATTTGAAAGCGACCCATAGTTTAAATTTATGAGTCGCTTGAACATTTGGAGATTAAAGAGAGTTAAAGGCGTTTTCTAAGTCTTCGATTAAGTCGTCCACATTTTCAATACCCACTGAAAGACGGATAAGATTGTCAGTCAGGCCAATGGATTCGCGGACTTTTTTCGGGATCGAAGCATGAGTCATGATCGCAGGACTCTCAATCAAGCTTTCAACTCCACCCAGACTCTCTGCCAGAGAGAATAGCTGGACAGTTTCAAGGAATTTATTCGCTTTTTTGATGTCACCTTTCATGAAGAAGGTAATCATCCCGCCAAAGCCCAGCATTTGCTTTTTAGCAATGGCATGCTGAGGATGCGACTTCAGGCCAGGGTAAATAACTCTTTCAACTTTAGGGTGCTTTTCAAGGTATTGAGCTACGGCCATCGCGTTCTTTTCGTGAGCGGCCATTCTGATCGCCAGAGTTTTTACCCCGCGAAGAACCAGCCATGAATCAAACGGAGATTGCGAAGGACCGATAGAGTTTTGCAGTCTGAAAAGCTCTTTTCTATAGTGATCATCGTTTAACATAATACATCCACCGACAACATCGCTGTGGCCGTTAATATATTTTGTCATTGAGTGAAGAACAAAATCAGCTCCGAGAACCAAAGGATTCTGGAAAACCGGGCTCATGAAAGTGTTATCCACAACGGTAAGCGCTTTAGCTTTTTTTGCCATCGCTGCAACGGCAGCAATGTCTGTAATCTTCAGTAGCGGGTTTGTCGGTGTTTCAAGCCAGATCATTGCCGGTTTAAAAGATTTAATTTCTTTTTCAAGCTTTTTTAAATCAGTCGTATCAACAAATTTAAAGTTGTGAACTTTGTTGAAGACTGTTGTAAATAATCTATAGGTTCCACCGTACACATCGTCGCCACAGATAATATTTGATCCGTGAGGTAATAAATGCATAAGAAGCATTTCAGCCGATAACCCTGAAGCTGTCACACAACAATGTTTGGCTTGCTCCAGAGAAGCCAGGCATTCTTCCAGGCGCGTGCGTGTAGGGTTGTGAGAACGAGTGTACTCATACCCCTTGTGAACTCCTGGCGATTCCTGAACGTAAGTTGAAGTCTGGAAAATAGGCGGCATGATAGCGCCTGTTTCTTTATCAGGATAGCCACCTACGTGAATAACTCTCGTGGCAATGTCCTGAGGAGTTGTTTCTTTCTTTTTAGATTCTTTTTTAGCCGACGGCTTTACAGGTTTTTTACTCATACATTTTCTCTTTTCGCGATGAAATTCAATACATCGATATTGGTTAACAGATTGACCAGCTTTCCATTTTGAGTGATCAAGACCACTTCTTTTTTGAGAAGTGAATCCTGGACGTTGGCAAGAAGATCGTTGGCATCAACGACGCGGAATCCTTTGTTATAAGCAAGGCTCACGTTATCAGTTAATTTGAACTCGCCCGTATAAAGCGGTTTCAGCAAGCTTGTTTCAGAAACAACACCTTTGATGATATCGCCTTGAAGAACTGGAAGCTGAGACACATTTTTTTGTTCCATCATCTTAACTGCTTCGCCAATTGTCGCGTGATCTGTAATTGAAATAAGCGGCTTGCTGTCTTTTCCAAGATCAGCCAGCATGTCCTTGATAATGACGTTGAATGAAGAATCAATATAGCCTTTGGCCATCATCCACTCATCATTGAATATTTTTGAAGCGTATCTGTTTCCCGAGTCAGGAAGCACAACGAGAATCTTTTTAGGTTCTTTTAACGTTTTTGCGTATTTGATCGCTCCAACAACGGCAGCTCCACCTGAACCACCAGTGTAAATTCCTTCGTGTTTCAAAAGAGCGCGAGTCATCAGGAATGATTCTTTATCACCGACAACGACCCAGTCGTCGATGACTTTGAAATCATAGTTTTCAGGAATAAAGTCTTCACCAATTCCTTCAATAACGTAAGAACGGGCACCGCTTAAATCCCCAGTGCGTGCAAATTGTGCAACGATGGATCCTTCAACGTCTACACCAACCGTTGTGAGTTTTGGCATTTTGGTTTTCAGGTAAGAGGAAACGCCGGTAATTGTTCCGCCGGTACCTACACCTGCCATGTAAACATCGAAATCACCTTTCGTCTGTTCGAAAATTTCCGGACCAGTTGTGGCCACGTGAGTTTCTCTGTTCCAAAGGTTGTCGTACTGGTTCACGTAGTACGAATTAGGAATTGTTTCAGCAAGACGTTTTGAAACTGAATAGTAAGAGCGAGGATCTTCAGGTTCAACATCTGTAGGGCAAACGACAACTTTTGCTCCGAAAGCTTTCAGGTTGTTTACTTTTTCAATCGATTGCTTGTCGGCCATAACGAAGATACATTTGTATCCGTTAACTGCCGCCCACATTGCGAGACCAACACCGGTATTTCCTGATGTTCCTTCAATGATTGTTCCACCTGGCTTTAATTTACCTGCAGCAACCGCGCGGTCCATAATAAATCCACCGATGCGATCTTTAGAAGATCCACCCGGATTCATGAATTCAAGTTTGACATAAATTTCTGAAGCTACGTCTGCAGCCACTTTGTTAAGTTTAACAATGGGCGTGTTACCGATGGCCTCCAGAACATTTTTCTTTGCTCCGTACATCATATAATTTCTCCTTAAAGTACTTCTTTAATCTCATATGCAGAAGCGATGGTTGCAAGTCTTGCAATCAATGAGTAAACCGCTTCCTTTGTTTTATGGTCTGCCGGCAAATCGACGATCTCGCTCATGCAGAGTTTTCTGAAAACCATCCCGCGCGAATTCAAATTGCCGAGAGAATCTTTTTCATGGTTGATTCTCATGAATCCACCGATGCTTTTTCCGTCCATCAGATAAACAGTAATTTCAGCAGGACTGTCATCGTACTTAATGATTGTCTCAACACCTTCCTGCACCAGAAGAGAAGTGAACTTAATGCTGTTTTTGCCCACATCCATTTTGTTTCTGGTTTTGCGGTTCATATTGATGATTTCTTCACCAGAACCAACAACACTGATTCCCATGCCGTATGTGCCCTGTGAGGCCTTAACGAAAACTTTCGAACCAGGTTTTAATTCACTGATAAGTTCATCCACAGCAGCTCCAAGTTTCTCGAGCCCTTGCTTATTTTCAAAGTCGACATCTTCTACTGCTTTGAACTTCGCCTGGATCAGATCTGGATTGATATTGAAATGTGCCGCAAATTCATCGGCGACTTTTTTATAGTAACCGAAGTGAATATTTTTTTGTCTTCTGAACCAGCCGATTTGTGGAGTCGGTCCAATCGGCGTTTTGATTTCTTTCCAGTCTATTGCCCAGGGATTTGATTGATCATTGTTCATGACCGCAATGTCCATTTTTGCTTCACCAACCATCAGGTTTCCACTGTTGATTGTTCCCCGATAAATTTTCAGGTTATGTCCCGAATGAGAAATCAAATCAATGGATTCTTCATTGGAAGGAAATAATGCTGAGTCGAAACTGAAAATAAAAACCTTATAGCCATCATCTTCAATCAACTTGCTGAGAGTTGCGAGGTGATCAAGATACATTAGGTTTTTTGTGTGTGATTCCGGAATAATTCCCACAGTTCGTGCGGACGGATTCATTTTGCTGAGAGTGTCTTTGACAATAGGGGCAGCATCGCGAAGATCGGCGCTGCAAAGATTGTTGAAGCCTGCCGGATACATATTGTGATCAACTGGCGCGTATTTTTCGCGTGATTCGCGAATATCAACTGATGAATAAAAAGGAATAGGCAGTCCTTCCTGTGCTTTCAGGATATAGGCATTCACTTTTTCCCATTCGTCGCAGACGAATTTTTCAAGCTGATCTTTAGTGTTTATTTTGGTGGTCATGAAATGTCCTCATTATTTGGCCTGATCTAAAAACATCCGGGCCAGTTCTTTAACGTGCTCAAGAGGGGACGGGTGATTTATTTCATGAAATTTTAATACGTTTGAAAAATTATTACTAGCGAAGTCTTGCAGGTCCTGTTCGCGCTTCATCATTGATTGTTTCAGACGGATAAGCGCTTCTTCGCTTGGATTCCAGTCCTTGAGAAAGGAACCAAGGCACTTATTCATAACTAAGAAATGATCTTCATGCATGAAATGCGAAGCTTCGCTTTTGAGGTCCTGAGCCTCATTCATTTTTTGTTGTTCAACTGACGTCACCATAAACCAGTTTGAAAAGCTGACTTTTTTCAGCTCTTCCTGGAATTTTAGTGCGCGCAAAAAAGAATCGCGGCATTTATACAGAGCGAGAACCGCATCGATAAACTCGCGGACGAAATCTGCACCGGTAACGTCTTCGAGGTATTTAAGCAATTTCTTAACACCGGTAGAGACTATCATGGTGATAAAGTTTTTTGTTTTGCCGCCTCTGTCAGAAATGCTTTTTCCAAGGTATTCAAAAATTTCAAGAAATGATTTATCGAAAAAGTTTTTAATTTTTTCCGATGACTCCAGAAAGTCTATAAAGTGTTTTCCAGGAGGAGTATCGAGAATAATCGTGTCGTACAAATTGCGGTCGAGTTGATTCTGAACTTCAATGATGGACATAATTTCATTCATGCCTCCGTAAGGACGAGACAATGTTTTAATGATGTCTGATTCAAACTCAGAATGAAGATTTCTTTCCATGGCCATTCTTTGCAAAGTGGCCCGCGGAGACATTAACATGGCATCGAAAGATTTTTCTTTATCATAACCGAAAAGATCAAGCGATATCGTACTCACAGCACCATCATCCTGATCTTTCATTTTCAAGATTTGCTTTAATCTTTTGGCCGGATCAATCGTGATCAAAAGAACTTTCTGTCCCTGCATCGCCAATGAAAGAGCGCGCGCAGTAGCTATCGTTGTTTTGCCGACTCCGCCGGTGCCGGCAAAGATCTCTATCTGCTTTAAAGGAATTTTCATACCAATCCCTCCACATAGTGAGAAAGCTCCTGCACGATTTGCGTAGGGCTGGTGCGGTCGATATGAGGTAGAGTCGTGTACTTGTTGACGATATCTTTTTCCAACGCAATTTTCTGTTTCAGAAAATCAGGCAAGACAGATTCATCAATCAGATGCTTTTCAAAAAATTTCTTGAAACTGTCATTCACAACCAGATCAGTGTGAGCATCAGTATCCGTAAGATTATTGTCGAGCTCCGCTTTAAGATCCATCGCTTCGGTCAGCGACAATTCTGTAGCGAGAGTAATGACATGTGTTTTGAGATTGTTTTCCCCTTTTAAAAATCTTTGCATGCGCTCAATGTCTTTCACCACTAAACCAGTTTTGAAAATATTTTTAAAATTAGAAGTCGATTCAAACATCGTCAGTGCGTGTCCTGAGGCAGGGGAATCAAGCACAATAATCAACGAAGGATCTTTTTCCAGCTCATCAATTAAATGCCCCAGTAGAATCATATGGCCCAGACCGGGAATCATTTGAAAAAGCGATTTAAAAAAATGCGTTTTCATAATCCAGGAAGCGATGGTCTGAGAATTAAGTTTTCGTCCGATGTAAACTTCGGCGCTTTGTTCAAGCTTCAGCTCGATCGTCGGAAGATGCAATTCAGCCTGGAGAGATTTTTCCGGAAGCTGATGAAAGCAGTTATATTTTACATTCTGGTTTTTGCTCTGAAGATATTTAGTAAAGGCCATGGCAAGTGAAGTTTTTCCAACTCCACCTTTGCCGGTGAAAATATAAAGGCGATGATAGGCCGGAGTCATTAGTTGAAAGTATATGAAGCGACAATCAGAAGCTTCATATAAGATCCTTCAAGTTCAGGTCCAACTTCTTGTCGGACATCAAATGGATCGTGATAGTGAGCAATAACACCTATGCTGACTTCATCATTCAGGCGCAGCTCAACACCTCCACCAAGGTTAAAACCAAAAACCAGTTGCTCGCGTGTGGTTGTCGGTGCACCGTTGTAAATTCTGGTGACGCTCGGAAGATAAAATCCAAACCCACCTAGAACAAAAGGGGAGAAAGCATCGTATTGAAAACCTTTGCCTTTAATCGATAAAGCGAGACCGCGAATGGTCGCACTTCTATTCAGGTACTCATGTTTCGAGTAGTGAAGATTGGCGACAAAATCAAACGAATAGCTTGCTGAATAAGTGTAATAAAGTTCAGGTGTAATTTTATCGTTTCCGTTATTGGCAAGTTCAGAGCGCAGAAACGTTTGTCCAATACCGAGTCCAAGTGAATGCTTGTGAATCGCACCAGGAATTCTTTCTCCGGCCTCAGGAATATCATTATTTACTTTTTGCGCAGTTTTATCGCTGGTGAGCTGATGAATATTTGGTTTGATCTGTTTATCTTCAGCGCGAGCTTTGATGGTAGGGGCAAAAATAAAAACACCCGTCATTAAGACGGGTGTCATTGGAATTATGTTCCGAACTATTTTAAAAATTTTGTTAAGCATTAAGAACCTTATTTAAAGAGGACTAATGCTTAGAATTTTAGTTTAAAGTAGTTGTAGTTTCAATAGCTGAGTTTGATTCAGAAGCCATGAATGGAGCTGAAACTTCGCCACCGATTTTTTTCTCTAGACCTTTGATGTATCCAGTGAAAGTTCCTTCTTCAGAACGGATTACGCGCTTAAGAAGTTCAACATCTCCCGCTCTTGTAGATTTTTTCTCTTGATCGAATAGAAGTTGGATTTGAGTAATGTAAGTGATGTCATTTTTAGTTTTGTTGTCGATAACTTGGATTTCGTTACCTTCGCGGATGATTTGCGCGATTTCTTCCAAAGTTACGTAGCAGCTTTGGTGAGTGTCATAAAGTTTTCTGTTTTGGTAGCGCTTGATAATTCTAACGTCGCTCATTTTATTCCCCTATTTTTTAGAGAGTCTCTTAGATCTCTCTGAAGATTGAGTTAACGGACAAAGCCGGTAAGTTTCTATCACAAAAAAGCTTTTTCATGAGAGACCGCGAACTTTTTTCACTTGCGTTTATTGCTCAGTAAAAAGTCTGTAAAAACGAAGGTTTAACGCTTGTTCCTTAAGTTTTTTTCGCGGGTCTCAGGCGAAGCACGCCATGAAATAACAATTTTAAATTGATGCTGTCAAACAAAATTCAAAACAATTTTTGGTGGATGGCCTGAAATTTTTTAATAATGCAATTAAATCAACTATTAGAAGCTGAGCGGCAAAATCTCCACTCCTGCAGTCATTCTCCTTAAAGACTTAAAGTAATCTGCCGGGAAATTCGAAAAAGAATACGAGGGAGATCATTCTCTCACGGCCCATGGATAGGCAGGCTTTATGCGATTTTTGAAAAACACTTTGTTACTGAGTTCATTTACTTTAGTTGCTTGCGCTCAGTTCCCATCTTCTTCTCCGGTGCAGATAAAAAAACTGCAAGAGCCGGCCGTAGAACTGGGTTTTAAAAGCAACGAACTTAAAGACATGGTGGCCAAAGCAAAGTCCATTGGAGGAAGAGCTTCGGAGTTTCTTGCGACAGATCTTTTCATCAAGGGCAACGATGCTTCTATGCATGGCGATTATCAGACAGCAGGACAAATCTTCAGATACGTTGTTGAACTTCAGCCAAACGATACCTTTCTCAAGAAAAAACTTTCGATCGAACTGATTCGCCTGGGCGAACTCAAAGAAGCGGAAAAAATTCTGGAATCTGTTTTCGCAGAATCACACTATAAAGACGATTCGGTAGGTTTGATTCTTGCCGGCGTTTATGCCGCTTTAGAAAAACCTGTTCTTGCTAAAGAGACGTACCAAAAAATTATTAATACCAGCCCCGAAGCAGAAGAAGCTTGTCTTTTTCTGGCCAAATCTTATGCAGGGGAGAAGAAGTATAATGAAGCTCACGCTCTTCTTGCAAAGTGTGAAAAGAAATCCAAAGATGATCCCGTCTACGCTTTTTACAGAGGAAAAATCGATTACGAACGTGGAAAAAAAGCTGAAGCAAAGAAATTTTTTGAGAAATCGCTGAAAATGGATAATTCCTACGCCCAGGCTGCCCTTGCCCTCGGTGCTTTTTATGAAGAAAAAGAAGATTTCAAAGCAGCGGTTAAAATTTATAAAAATTTTCTGACGACAGAAGGTAATGCGACTAGTGTTCCTGTTCTGTCCCGATTAGTCACTGTCCTTTTCTCAATGGAAGAAAACGCAGACGTTATTCCTTATGCTGAAACTCTGAGTTCACTCGATGCAAGCGATCTTAATCTGAAAGTTCGACTTGGATTAATTTACTCGGATGCAGGCAGATATGAAGAAGCAACTAATCTTTTTCAGGAAGTACTCGTAGCTGTCCCTGAATCAGATAAAGTTATTTATTATCTTGGTGCTCTCAATCAACAGACAACTCATTACGCTGAAGCCATTGAGTACTTCAAAAAAATACCTTCTTCATCGGCCCTTTATGGTGATGCTGGAGTTCAGGTCGCGCAAATGATGGCGGCCATGGCCCGCGATGAATACGCACAGAAAAAAGCAAGTGGTCCTGCCTTCGATAAGTTTATGGTCTTTACCAACGATCGTATTAAAGAGCATGACGAGAGCACAGTTGAATTCAAAATGATCCAGGCGAGCTTTTTTGAAGATACTCTTCAATACAAACAGGCCATCAATACAATGGCCGCTGTCAAAGGGCATAAAGGTTTTACTGATTCACACAATTATTACCTGGCTTCACTAATGGAAAAAGACGGGCAATATCTGGAAGCGCGCAAGCTTGTCCAGGTGATTGTGGACAAAGATCCAAATAATGCTCACGCACTGAATTTTCTCGGGTATTCATATCTGGAAAAAAATGAAAGACTGGATGTTGCTTACGAATATATTTCAAAAGCAGTAAAACTTCGCCCGGAAGATGGCTATATCCGTGATTCATTGGCCTGGTATTTTTATTCGACTGGAAAATACAAAGAAGCACTGACAGAAGCAAAGAAAGCTGTTGAACTGGTGAAAAGCGATGCTATCATCACAAAGCACCTTGGCATGATTTATCATCGACTGAACAATCCGGAAAAAGCGAAGGAGTATTTAACTCAATCGCTTAAGCAGACTCAGGTCGAACATGAAAAAGAGGACGTATTAAAACTCCTGACAGACATAGAAAAAACTCGTTTACCAGCTTCGGAATCAAACTAATAAGTTTACTCTGGCTGTGTTCGTGTGCCGGTATTAAGCCAACGGACACAGCTTCTTCTGTTTACCTCAACAAGCAATTCAAGAAAATTTGTCTGGATGGATCCGGCAAAGGACGTATTGAATTGATAGGTTCAAAATACACCTTCGGGTATGAATCACTGCTCAATCGTCCCAAAAATGTTTTTGACCTGGCCCTGGATTTTCCGATCATTGGCGAAACTCAGGTGACGCTCAGCCTGAATCCTGCCGAAGTCTCGCGGCAGATCGGCAAAACAGAATTGGTTGAAGTTTTGCGAGAGAAAGTAGGGGATCGACCTGATAAAGAGGAGATAGTCAAAACAATCAAAGAATTTTTTGTTTTTGCATCCGACTTTGTCCGCTACCGTGCGGCCAATGTGTATCCAACGCATTTCACCGCCAATTCCGATAATGGTCATTTTGTTCTGTTTAGAGAAACAACAAACTACAAATTTAATGTAGACAATTTTTCTGACAACGAAACTTACTTTGAACGAACCGTTTTTCAGATTTTTTACAAGAGAAGATCAGTGTCGGATCCCATTATGACACTGTTTCTTGTCCCTCAAAAATGTGACCACTGAATACATTCTGCGTCATAAAAATATTCCCCGAAAAAAATGACAAAGCCCCCCTATACCCGATATATATTGTAGTCCAATTCATTTTTGCACAAAAAGGAAACGAAAATGCGAAACATCTTTACGACTGTAGTTTTGTTACTGAGCGCTGTTCTGTTGTCTTCCGGGTGTACAAAAAAACAAGATGTGAATGAAAAAGTCCTCAATCTTGTCAGCCCCGCTGAAATTAAAGGCTACGATCCGATTCAAGCGGACGATCTTTATTCAGGAAGAGAAATCTCAAAAATTTACGAAGGCCTTCTTCAATATCACTGGTTGAAAATGCCTTACGAACTCGTTCCAAATCTTGCGGAGTCAATGCCGGAGATTTCTAAAGATGGAATCACTTATACATTCAAAATCAGAAAAGGCGTGAAGTTCCAGGACGACGCTGCTTTTCCTGGTGGAAAAGGCCGCGAGATGACGGCTCAGGATTTTGTTTACTCAATCAAGCGTCTTGCTGATTCAAAAAATCAAGCGACAGGCTGGTGGGTTCTTGATGGCAAGCTAGCTGGTCTGAATGAATGGAGAGAAAAGAACGCTAAGCTTCCAGCTTCAAACTACGATGAAGAAGTTGAAGGCATTAAAGCTCTTGATAACTACACACTTCAATTTAAACTTGCGAAAAAATTTCCGCAATTCATGTACTCTCTTGCAATGCCGTTCACATACGTAGTGGCAAAAGAAGTTGTGGAAAAATACGGAAAAGAATTCATTAACCACCCGGTTGGAACTGGTCCATACGTTCTTCCTATTTTTGATCAAGGGAAGAAAATTACTTATACAAAAAACCCGACATTCAGAGAAAAATTGTATCCAAGTGACGCTTCTCCTGAATTCAAAAACCTTCTTGCTGACGCTGGAAAAAAACTTCCACTGGTAGATAAGGTTGTTGTTCACGTTATGAAGGAAACTCAACCAGCATGGTTGAAACTTAATAAAGGTGAAATCGATTACTACTCAGTTCCAAAAGACAACTTCGCGTCTGCAATCAAAGACAACAAGCTGACTCCTGATCTTGCTAAAAAAGGCTTCATTCTTGAAATCGCTCCTGCACTGGACGTGACTTATACAGCGTTCAACTTCGAGAACAAACTTTTCCACAACAAAAAACTAAGACAAGCTATGTACCTTGCGTTTGATGAGAAAAAATCAAACGAACTTTTCTACAACAACACAGCTTTCCCTGCTCAATCAATCATTCCTCCTGGAATCGCTGGTAACATCAAAGATTACCTGAACCCATATAAAGGATTGAAGCTTGAAGAAGCTAAGAAGATGCTTGCTGAAGCTGGTTACCCAGAAGGCAAAGGTCTTCCAGAACTTAAATACGATATTCCTGATTCAACTGTTTCAAGACAATCTGGTGAGTTCTTCCAACAACAAATGGCTCAAATTGGTGTGAAAATCAAAATCGTGACTTCACCATGGCCGGAATTCCAGGCGAAAGTAAAAAAGAAAGCTGTAGAGATCTACGGTCTAGCTTGGGGTGCGGATTATCCAGATGCTGAAAACTTCCTTCAACTTTTCTACGGTCCAAATAAGTCTCCAGGAGCAAACGGATCAAACTACGATAACCCTGAATTCAACAAACAATTTGAAGATGCGGTTGTTATGCAGGATTCTCCAGAAAGAACTGCTAAATATGAAAAGCTGAACAAGTTCCTTGCTGAAGAAGTTGTAGCGATGTTTGGTGTTCACAGACAATCATACATTCTTGAGCACGGCTGGTTGAGAAATTACCACCCGACAGATCTTCATCACGATGCTGTTCAGTATCTGAACATTGATACTGCTAAAAAAGCAGAACTACTTAAAAACTTTTAATTGGTAATGTGAAAAAATGAATTTGTACGCCTATATACTCCGCAGACTCCTTTACGTGATTCCAGTATTACTGGGAGTCTGCCTGGTGATTTTCGTTCTCTTTAACCTTGTTGCTCCTGATCCGGCGTTTATCCTTTTAGGAAAACACGCGACTCATCAGCAGATTGCGGAACTTCACCATGAATTGGGAATGGATAAGCCTTTTATCGCTCAGTATTTCGATACGGTAAAAACGGCGTTCACTTTCGATTTTGGTTATTCTTGGGCTTCAAAACAAAATATCTGGCAAATGATTAAAGCAGGAGCAGGACCTTCACTTTCAGTGACAGGTCCTCTCTTTGTTATCTCTAATATCTTCGCCATCTCGCTGGCGCTTTTAGTTGCTTTCTATCGCGGAAAACTAATCGATAAATTTGTTCTTGTTCTTTCCATTGCAGGGATGAGTATTCCTTCTCTTGCCGTCGTTCTTTTCGGACAATGGTTTTTTGCTTACAAGCTGGGCCTGTTCGAAATTTCCGGTTATGAAAACGGTTTTCCCAATTTCATTCCGTACGTTATTCTTCCGGTTATCCTTTATGTCTTTATTTCATTCGGTGGCGACACACGTTTCTACCGTACGGTTATCCTCGACGAAGCTTACCAGGACTATGTCCGAACAGCTCGTTCGAAAGGACTTTCGGAACTCAAGGTTATGTTCAAACACGTTTTGAAAAACTCGATGATTCCGATTCTTACTCAAATTATTATTCAGATTCCTTATTTGATTCTCGGTCTGATCTTTGCTGAATCGTTTTTCAGTATCCCGGGCCTTGGAGCAATGACAATCAACGCTATTAACAACAGTGACTTTCCGGTGATCAAAGCTATGACTATCCTGAGTGCTGTTGCGTTTATCCTTTTTGGTGTTATCACAGACGTTCTTTACACTGTGGTCGATCCAAGAATGAAATTGAAATAAAAGGTATAGTCATGAGCACAGAAGTAAAAAAATCAAATTCACTTTTAAAAGCGGCACTCTTAAAAATTGTCAGCGAAAAAGTTTCGCTGATTGCCTTAATCATTGTGGCCATCTATTTTGGAACGGCCCTGTTGACGTCGCTCAATCTTGTCGCTTCAACCTGGAACACAAGTATCGGAGCTTCTTATCTGGCACCAGGAGCTGACGCGCTTTTTGGAACGGATATTTTTGGTCGTTCAGTCGCAACGAGAGTTATCAAGGCCACTGAAACAGCTGTTGCTATCGGTGTTGTTGTTTCCATCATTGCCATTGTTATCGGTACGACATTGGGAATGCTCGCAGGATATTTTGGCGGCATTATTGATGAAATCATCGTGTGGTTTTATACAACATTTTCTTCTATTCCAAGCATCATGCTTCTGGTTGCAATCGCTTTCATTTTGGGGAAAGGAACCACAACAGTCTTTCTTTCACTTGGTTTAACTTCATGGGTTGGTCTCTGCCGTATCGTCAGAGCTGAGGTCATGAAGCATAAAGAGCGGGAGTATATCGCTGCAGCCAATGCGATTGGAGCGACTCACTCAAGAAAATTAATTAAACATATTTTGCCGAACATCTCTCATTTGCTTATTATTAACTTTACACAAACGTTTGACTCGGCCGTGAAAGCGGAAGTTGTCCTTTCTTTCTTAGGTCTTGGTGTTGTCGGAAGACCAAGTTGGGGTACAATGATTGACGATTCAAAACTTGAACTCGCTCGTGGTGTGTGGTGGCAATTGGCCGCTGCAACGCTGGCAATGTTTGTAATTGTACTGGCATTTAATATTTTGGGAGATGCTCTTCGTGATGCTCTCGATCCAAAGTTGAAAGGAAAATAATGAATACTGAGAAAATTTTAGAAGTAAAAGATCTCGTTGTTGAATTTAGAACTGAACGCGGAGTCGTTAAGGCCGTTAACGGTGTTAACTTTGAAGTGCATAAGGGAAAAACTCTTGGGATCGTAGGTGAGTCTGGTTCAGGGAAATCTGTTTCTGCACTTGCTATTATGGGTTTGATTCCAAATCCTCCAGGACGAGTGGCCAGCGGCCAGATTCTTTATAGAGGAAAAAGTCTCGTCAATATCGATCCGAGTGAAATGAGAAAGATCCGCGGTAACAAAATCGCGATGATTTTCCAGGAGCCAATGACATCATTGAACCCTGTCTTCACAATCGGAAATCAAATTGAAGAAGTTATTGAACTTCACCAGCCTCATTTATCGGCTAGTGAAAGAGCAGCAAAGGCTGTCGATATGCTTCGTCTTGTTGGTATTCCTTCTCCAGAAAAAAGAGTGAAAGAATACCCTCACCAGTTATCTGGCGGGATGAGACAACGTGTAATGATCGCGATCGCACTTTCTTGTGAACCGGATATCCTGATCGCCGATGAGCCTACAACTGCTCTCGACGTAACAATCCAGGCCCAAATTCTTGAGCTTATGAATAAGCTTCAGAAGGAGCTTGGAATGGGAATTATTCTTATCACTCACGATCTTGGTGTCGTTGCAGAAACCTGTGATCATGTTGCCGTTATGTACTGTGGTCAGATCGTAGAGAGCGCGGATGTTGAAACTCTTTTCAATCATCCTTCTCACCCGTACACAAAGGGATTGATGGATTCGATTCCTGATTTCGATTCTACGAGTGGACATAAAAAAGAAAGACTTCAGACAATTGAAGGGATGGTTCCATCTCTTTTCAATCTTCCAACTGGATGTAATTTCCAGGATAGATGTTCAAAAGTTACTGAAGCTTGTCGCGGTATGAATGGCGACCCTACATTAAAGCCGGCAAAGGGCGATGATCATTTTGTTGCGTGCTTTAATCCTCTGGAAAACATTTAAGGAAAAGATATGAGCGAATACTTAATTGAAGTAAACAATCTGGGCAAAAGATTTCCAATTAAAGGTGGTCTTCTTGGACGCGAAGTTGGTGCAGTCAATGCTGTTAACAACGTCAGCTTTAAAATCAAAAAAGGGGAAACTCTTGGACTGGTTGGAGAGTCTGGATGTGGTAAAACAACTCTTGGCCGCTCGATTTTAAGATTGATTGAACCAACTTCAGGCGAAATTATTTTCAACGGTAAAAACATTCTTGAATACAATGCCGCTGAGATGCGTGCAGTGAGAAGAAAAATGCAGATCATTTTCCAGGATCCGTATGCTTCTCTGAACCCAAGAATGACGATTGGAGATATTCTGGCTGAACCAATGGAAATCCATGGTCTTCACATGGATAAAACAGCGAGAAGAAAACGTCTTTTTGAATTGTTGAATCAAGTCCAGCTTCCTTCAGATGCACTTAATAAATACCCGCATGAATTCTCAGGCGGTCAAAGACAACGTATTTGTATCGCAAGAGCATTAGCTGTTGAGCCTGAATTCATTGTTTGCGATGAACCCGTTTCTGCCCTCGACGTTTCTGTTCAAGCTCAGGTCGTAAACCTTTTAATGGATCTTCAAAAAGAATTGGGACTGACTTATTTGTTTATTGCTCACGATCTTAAAGTCGTTGAGTATATTTCAAACAGAGTAGCGGTTATGTATCTTGGAAACATGATCGAAGTGGCAGAGTCATCAGAACTTTATGGGCACGCTAAGCACCCTTATACTAAAGCTTTATTCTCGGCCATTCCTCACGCTTCTACTAAAGGTCGCGCAGGAAGAATCATTCTTGAAGGAGATATTCCTTCGCCAATGAATCCTCCAACGGGATGCCATTTCAATCCAAGATGTTGGAATGCAACGGAAGAGTGTCGTAAAATCTTCCCTCCTGTAACAAATGCGAGCCCGACACATCAGTATCGCTGTTATAATCCGATTCAATAACTCTGATAAATTTGCATGATAAAAATCCCCCTTTTTAGGGGAATTTTTTTGTCTTATTCTTATATTTGTTCACACAATTCATATTTATTCCGAAAAAGGTAAAGGCCATAAATACTTTCAAGGAATAGTTTCTGGCGAAAATTGATTTAGATCTCAAAGATTTGAAAGGCTACGTGCTTTCACCTGGTGATATTTTCTGGATGAAAAATTCCGGAGCGCAAACTCTTATTGCCCGGAAAGCGGATTATTTGAATTACGCTTTAATCGAAAAACTTTCTAAGGCTTCGCATAAGCTCACCATTGAAAGCCAGATAGATCTTTCTTTGCAACATGAATTTCTTTCCATGATGAAGGCCCATCAGTCAGAAATGCTTTTTAAAGAAAAACTGCTGTGGAAGAAAAGAGTATTAGCGTTGTTTATGCAGAATAAAGTTTCTCAATTTGAACTCGGACAGCTTGCCTGGATAGCCTGGTCCAAACTTGAAAGAGAAGAAGTGAAATCGTTCATCGATTTCGATATTGATTTATTTAAGCGAAGTCTCAATGTGGCCTCGAGTCTGGTTTTTTGTGCTCTTCTCCTGGGATATTATCAGGATGAATTTTTGAGTCAGATTTTTACAGCGTCGTTGCAAGATATGATGTCGATGGAAAAAATTGAATTGATGGATCGCTTGAAAGAGGAAATGGAAATCATCCGTGCTCATGACATTTTAACCGAGGATGATAAGCAATTTATTCAGAAGCTTTATCCTCAGGCTCTCTCATGGGCGGGCGAGCGCTACAATGGCTCAGGTGTTAAATCCTTTAATAAAAAAGAAATGAATGATCTGGAAATTATCATGGTCGCGCTGGAAAGACATTTCTCATACAAAGATGTCGACTGTGAAACTTTGTTTACTTCCATTAGAATGGGAAAATTTCACTGTGATGAGAAAATTCTCACAGTACTAAAGAACGGATTGAGAGAGGATAGCGGTGCTGTTTTAAGCGCCTGATTTGGAGTAAGTTTGGGTCAGACAATGAAAAAGAGAATTCTCATTGCAAGCGAGCTGGTTTCAGCTCCTGTGGGAATCTTTTTTCAAAATGCCGGCTATGAACTTATTTCTGAATATAATCCTAAAATTGAATTCGAATTCATAGTCGATGACTTTCTTCCTGAACTCACTCAACTTCCAAGAGTTCAAATCAAAAAATCCATGGCGGCTCAATGTGTGCCTCAAGTGCGTGCCCATATTGATGAAAACCTGCTTTCTTCGGAAGTAGGTAAAAAACTGCTGGGCCATTACTATGCAGATTTCAATGATTTTAATGTTGTTGATTATTATTCAGGCCAATATAAGAACATCTATACGCTTAAAATTCAGGATTACCTGAACATTGGATATTTCATTGATACGATTGTTGTTGAGGCTTATAAAAATAAATTCGATCATGATCGCATCCGCAGTTATCTGAATGAAGCTATTCCGCAGGCTTTGAAAATTGTCGAGCAACAGGAAAGCCCGGTTCATCTCGATGTCTCTTTTTCCTATGCTGAAGAAGCCTTTGCCGTTCAAATTTCATTCGGTGCTCAGGCTTCTGCCTTTAAAAAAGATTTTGCTTCAATGGCGAAATCATCTGAATCAACTAATTTTTATGACCTGGTTTATTTTGGGAAACGCGAACGGGCCAGCTTCTCGGCTGCATGGTTTAAAAAACCTGAATTGATCAATGCGAGAGCCTGCTTTTTTACAGAAGTTTCCGCGAAGACTGCTTCTGCTATTTCACTTTCTGCCATACAACCTGCCGAAGGTCCTGATCAGGAAGTTGTCTATGAACCTAAAAAGGTTGTCTCTGACCAGTCAAAGAAATTACAACTGGCACGCAAGTTCAGTCTGTTTATTAAAAATTATCGCGCTAAAGAACTATCACCTAAAGAAGTATCCACTCTTGAATTGACAGATATCGATTCTTACCTTGAAAAATATCCTCGTCAGGATGCTTTGAAGGAACTTGACGATGAGATTAAGAATTTCATTATCAAGCTGATCCGCGATGATGGTCTTTATGATGGTGTGACAGATTTTGTTCAAAAAATAGCCGGAAGTAATCTGGATAAACATGTTGAAGACATTCAGCGCGTTCTGGGAGAAAAATCTCTTGCTGAGATTGATGAAATTCTTCGCATAAAAGGTTCAGGCAATGAGACAGGTGAGGAGTCTACAACTGTTTCGGGATGGAAAGAAAATCTGGACGAAGAAGAATGGAAAGTAAAGCGTTCTGAAATCGTTGAGCAATTAAAAGAAGAAGTGACTGTCATCAAATCGCAGGGAAGAAATATTGTTGAAGACGATATTTTGCGAGTGATGTCTGATCAACTTCAGGCAAATCCAGAAGAAATGAAAACGGTAGTGAAGGGCATTGTTGAAGAAGCCGTTACTGCCGAATTGATTAAAAAAGAAAAATTGGAAGAAGCATTTGCAAGAAGCTTCACGACTACGGTCAAGGCACCCGTCAATGATGCCGCCAAAGAGAAGCTTGAGCAACAGATCGTTCGAATGAAAAAGCTCATGGATCAGATGAAGAACGAGATGATCAGGCTCAAAGCAGAGAACGCAACAAAAGCTCAATCTGCATCACTCGAAGTCTCGTCCGCCGGCAATGAAGAAAGTGTCGAGTTGAAACGCGCACTCGACAGGGCCCTTGATCAGATTAAAAATAAAGAAAAAATGGCGGAGAAACTCAAGTCTGATATGGAAAGCATTGTTCAGGCGAAGAATGATCGGATCGCTTCACTGGAAATGCGAATAGATTCCATCAAGCAGGACTTTGCTCAGAGTGCAGAATTTGCCAATGAAGAAAAACTTGAAAAGCTCCAGGTTGAAAATAAAAGTTTACTTGCTCGCCTTGAACTCGCTAACAGAAAAATTAATATCATCAGCGAAAACATGGACAAGCAGGATACAGATTCGAATTTAAAGAAAGATAAAGAAATTATTACACTCAAAACCAATATGCAGTCCGCTCAGAGTGTAATTGAAAAAATGAAATCGGAAAAAACGGAACTTGAAAAGCAGCTGCGGGATGAGCGTGATAAAGTTGCAAAGCTTCGCGATGAAAAATCCTCTGATGGAAAAGAGAAAGCGATGGAACACGAAATACTCATTGCTTCACTCACTTCTGACAAACGATCGCTTGAGGATAAGCTCAAACTTCAAACAATTGAATTAAAGAAAATAGAACAAAAAATGAAATACACAACGGCCCAGCTCGAAGAAGCTCAGAAGAAGAAAGCCTCTGGGCCAGGTGGCGCAAAATCAAATGAAGCCTACATAAAACAACTTGAGTTAGCGAATGGACGATTGGCCGAAGCCTCGAGTGATTTAACTGAAAAGAAGAAAGAAATACATAAATTGAAGCAAGAGAACGCTCTCTCCAATGCAAAAATAGCAGAACTTGAAAAGAAATTGGCGAATGCGGAGAAAAAAGCAGCTTAATGAAAATTTTTTCTTGTCAGCTTCTTTCAAATTAAGTAAAAAATAGACCTCACAATTTAATGCCCTGATGGTGAAATTGGCAGACACGCTA
>DJVH01000105.1:0-255 GCA_002440825.1 Bacteriovoracaceae bacterium UBA6261
TATGCCAAAGAAGATTTCAGTGATGAAGATGGGCTCCGCGCCGCTGAACTCGAGGGAGCGTTTGCTGAGATGAACGGCTGGGAAGCTGAATCGGAAGCGGCCACAATGCTTTCAGGTTTGGGCATTAAAGAAGAACTTCTATCAAAACAAATGAAAGAATTGAACGGTGGAGAAAAAGTTAAGGTTCTTCTCGCTCAAGCGCTCTTTGGAAAACCAGATATTCTCTTACTGGATGAGCCTACCAACCACTTGGAC
>DJVH01000105.1:299-4587 GCA_002440825.1 Bacteriovoracaceae bacterium UBA6261
GACCGTCACTTTTTGAATAAAGTCTGTACACATATGGCCGACATCGATTTCGGAAAAATCCAGATCTACACAGGGAACTACGATTTCTGGTACCAGTCTTCTCAACTCGCTTTGACATTAAAATCAAATCAGAACAAAAAGACTGAAGAGAAGATGAAAGAACTTCGCGACTTTATCGCGCGTTTTTCTGCCAACGCTTCGAAATCGAAACAAGCGACTTCAAGACAAAAGATGCTCGACAAAATTACGCTTGAAGATATTCAGCCTTCAAATAGAAAATATCCTTTCGTTTCTTTCAAACCTAAGAAAGAAATCGGCAAAGATGTTCTCAATGTGGAAAAGCTTTCTCTTACCATCGAAGGCAAAGTCATGTTCAAAAACATTTCTTTCCAGGCGAGAAAGACAGATAAGATCGTTCTTCTCGGCACCGACCAGCAATGCTCAGCTTTGATGGATGTCCTTGCCGGAGAAAGAAAACCGGATTCAGGCAATATTACCTGGGGCGTGACGGTTCAACGTTCATACTTCCCTGCGGACAATTCGAGATATTTCGAAGATGGCAGATACAATCTTGTCGACTGGCTTCGCGATTTCTCTGAGGACAAAGATGAATCTTTCGTCAGAGGCTTTTTGGGAAGAATGCTGTTTTCTGGTGAAGAAGCATTGAAGAAAACGAACGTCCTTTCAGGTGGTGAAAAAGTCCGCATGATGCTTTCAAAAATGATGCTTGAAGGACCCAACGTTCTTATTATGGACGGGCCGACAAACCACCTCGATCTGGAAAGTATTACTTCGGTGAACGAAGGGCTGAAGAAATGGGATTCAACCCTGATCTTTTCGTGCCACGATCATGAATTCGTGCAGACGGTGGCCAACAGAATTATCGATATTCAACCGGATGGAACAATCATAGACGTTGAAAAATCGTTTGATGAATACCTGGGGTTAAACTAGACTTTTAAAAGAATGAACAACAAGAACTGGTATAAAATTGTCGCCACTAATAATCCTGATCATGGATATAAGCATGGCTTCAAGGATATTTACCATTTCCTGATGCGCACGACGTGGCCGAAAGTATTCCAGTTCTATCTTATTACTTTTTTATTTTTCAATACACTTTTTGCTCTGATCTATTTAGCGGTCCCTGGAAGTATTTCAGGGCCGCATACTTTCAGAAATGCTTTTTTCTTTTCAGTACAGACCTTTTCAACAGTTGGTTACGGAACCGTCTCACCTCTGAATCTTTACGGAAATATTATTGTTGTGATGGAAATCATGACCGGCGTTTTGACAGTGGCGCTCACTGCGGGTCTGGCCTTTGCTAAATTTTCTAAACCAAGTGCCAAGCTGATCTATTCCAAAAATATTTTGTTTTCAACCTTTGACAGTGAGCCTGTTTTAATGTTTCGCATGGCCAACTCGCGGGGCAATCAAATTACGTCGGCCAATGTCGAACTTCACCGCGTTTATCCCTTTCACACAAAGGAAGGCAATCAGATTGTGCGTTTTATGCCTCTTAAACTCATTCGCAACTACTCTCCGGTTTTCGCCCTATCCTGGAGCGTCTATCACCCGATAGATAGTGACAGTCCTTTTTATAAAATGACTCGTGAAGAGTTGAAAAAATCCAAAGATGAATTTTATGTTATATTCAATGGCGTGGACAGTGCGTTTTCACAAACGATTCACGATGTTCATTATTATAAAATGGATGATCTGCTGATTGACCATCGCTTCGTGGATATTCTTCATAGAGGCGAAGACGGAACACGATATATTGATTACGAAAAATTTGATCAGACGATTCCGATGGAAGGTAAATGCTAAAGGAAAATTTTGAAATCCGCCCGATTCAGCCTGACGATAAAGACGGATTAAAACGCGGTCTTGCCATGCTTTCCAGCGAAAGCAAACGACAGCGCTTTTTTTCTTCCCGTAAGGATTTTACAGAAAAAGAGCTGGCTTTCTTCACTGAAGTCGATCAGCACAATCATATTGCTTTTGTCGCTCTCTCAAAAAAAGAAGACGGTCCCCAACCGGCAGGTTCAGTCCGCTGTGTTCGCGACCTGCTTCACGGACGTCCTGACTTTGCTGAACTGGCCATAACCATTGTGGATTGTTTTCAAGGAATGGGATTAGGCAAAGCACTTCTCGACGCCCTGGCCGAGAAGGCCGTCAAAGAAGGCATTCATTATCTCTATGGCGATTTTCATGCTTCAAATATAAAAGTACAAAAGCTGCTTGAAGGCTACTGCGTCAGACACCATCTGCCTGCAGGTTCTTTTCATTTACAGCGCCAGGCTGACGGCTTTCTGTATTTTGAAATGGCCCTTGCCTAGTCAAATGCCTTATTTCCTGCTAACATGACCTTCGCTTTAAACATTTAAACACTTTTTAAAAAGGACGACGAAATGGGCCGTAAGTGGAACAATATTAAAGAAAAAAAGGGCGATCAGGACAAACAACGTTCGCTTATTTATACAAAGACTCTTCGCGAAGTCACCAAGGCCGTTAAAAACGGTGGTGAAGAAGTTGATTCAAACTTCCTTCTGCGCATTGCTCTTGAAAAATGCCGTAAATACAACGTTCCAAAAGACAACGTAGACCGCGCGATCAAAAAAGGTCTCGGCAATGAAGATGAAGGCTATGAAGATATCGCCTACGAAGGTTATGGACCAAATGGTGTGGCGATTTTCGTTGAAGCGTCTACAAACAACGTCACAAGAACTGTCGCGAACGTAAGAAACGCTTTCAATAAATGCGGTGGCTCTCTTGGAACAACTGGATGTCTTCAGTTTGTTTTCGAAAGAAAAGCTGTTTTTGAAATCCCGCAGGGAAAAATTGTTGAAGACGATTTCACACTGGACATGATTGATGCGGGCGCTGAAGATGTTGTTCTTGAAGATGGCTACTTCACAGTGACAGGTCCGATGGAATCTTTTGGCGCAATTCAAAGCAAGCTTGATGAATTAAAAATTACTGCTGAAGAAGCTGGCCTTGAAAGAGTGCCTCTGACGTACAAAGAAATCGACAAAGAAACATGGAAGATCATTTCTAAACTGGTCGACATGCTTGAAAACGATGACGATGTAAACAAAGTTTACCACAACGTTCAATACGACGAATCTTTTGCTGAATAAAAAAAGGCTCCGAAAGGAGCCTTTTTTATTTCTGGATCAAGTTCAGCAAATTCACCATTTCAATAACAGCGACAGCGGATTCATAACCTTTATTGCCGGCCTTGCTTCCCGCTCTTTCAAAGGCCTGTTCAAGATTTTCCGTCGTGATGACTCCGAAGGCACACGGCACTCCTGTTGTGAGTGAAACATGGGCAATTCCATTGGTTGCGGCTGAACAAACATAATCATAGTGAGTCGTGGCTCCTCTGATGACTGCGCCGACACAGACGATGCCGTCGTATTTTCCGCTTTTAGCGAGCGCCATGGCCGCAGCCGGGATTTCAAAGGCACCAGGAACATGGACCATATCAACGTCCTCTGCGCTTGCCCCGTGACGGATTAAAGCATCGTGTGCCCCTGCTGAAAGCTTTTCAACGATGAGTTCATTGAAACGGCTTTGAACGATCGCGAATTTTTTTCCTGAAGCGTTTAAATTTCCTTCGATTTTCATATCAACCTCTAATGAAGTAAGTGTCCTAATTTTTCAACTTTTGTTTTTTGGTAAAGATAATTATGTTTGTTTGAATCAATGACGAGTGGTTTTCTGGTCACAACAAAACTCATCGCTTTCATGGCCGCAATTTTTTCAGGATTGTTCGTCATGAGTTCAATCTGTTTTATTCCAAACGAGCGCAGAATCATTCCTGCAAAATCATAGGAGCGAAGATCAACGGCGTGACCGAGTTCAAGATTGGCCTCGACTGTATCCAGTCCTTTTTCCTGAAGCGCATACGCTTTAAGTTTTTCAGAAAGACCGATGCCCCTGCCCTCCTGCTTTAAATAAACCACAATACCGCTTCCCTTTTCCGCGATGGATTTCATAGCGAGATCCAGCTGTTCGCCGCAATCACAGCGTAAAGAACCGAAGACATCTCCTGTAAAACATTCAGAATGAATGCGCACCAGAGTGCTCGACTGAGAAGACAATTCTCCTAGATGAATAGCCATATGTTGTTCGCCAGGAAATGACGGCGAAGTAAAAAGAGATAATTGAAAATCCCCATACTTGTTTGGAAATTTGACTGAAGAGACACATTCAACTTTGTCTTTGTCATTCAGATAATGAACAAGATCTTCAATCGTACCTATTTTCAGATTGTGTTCGC
>DJVH01000105.1:4692-37802 GCA_002440825.1 Bacteriovoracaceae bacterium UBA6261
TGGCAAACATTTCAGCATTGGCCTTTTCATCAACCATTAATTTTAAAGTGTGAGCACGGTCGCTGGCGGAAATACCGGTCGTAATCCCTTCTTTTGCATCGATGGACACAGTAAAGGCCGTTTCATGAGTGGCTGTATTTTTGTCGACCATAAAATCCAGAGAAAGCTTTTCAGCAATGGATTTTTCAATCGGTGCACAGATGAGACCTCTTCCTGCAAGCGCCATGAAATTGATGGCCTCTTTTGTCACAGCTTCAGCGGCCATGACAAAATCGCCTTCATTTTCCCGATCGTGATCATCGAGAATGATGACCATCTTTCCTTTTCTTAAATCACTCAGGATGTCAGGGATACTGTCAAATTGATCGTTCATAATTTCTTCTGCTTGATATAGTTTTCAAAAAGCACATCGAGATACTTCGCCATATGGACGGCCTGCGAATCCACCTCGACATTCACTAACGTTCCTTTTCTTAAAAAGTGAATCTGTGTTTCATTCCAGGTGTGAGGAATGATCGTGACCATAACCTCATTGTCTTTGATATCGGCCACAGTAAGACTGATTCCGTCCAGGGCAATCGAACCTTCTTTAATAACAAATTTTTTAAGCTCATCTGGAATGCGGTACCAGATAGTGTAATTTTCACCTCTGTTTTCCAGCGATAAAACTTCTGCCGTTCCGTTGACATGACCAAGCACAAGATGCCCGCCAAGGCGGTCAGAATATTTGAGCGCCAGTTCCAGATTGACGATGGAGTGCTTTTGTAAAAAACCAAGATTCGTTTTCTCAAGAGTGACATGCACCGCCTGCATGGTGAAACTTTTTTCAGAAACAGCTGTCGCTGTCAGGCAGACTCCGTTGACTGCAACCGAATCATCAATTTGAATATCGTGAGCTAATTTAGTTTCGATTTCAAAAATTTTTCCTTCAAGATTTTCTTCAATCCGAAGAATGCGTCCCTGATCTTTTATTAATCCTGTGAACATAAATAACCTTCAATAAGAATATCTTTGCCCAGCACTGAAGTGCTTGTGCGGCTGAGATTCAATTTTTGCGAGAGCGATTCAATTCCCAGATCTTCAATGGAATTTTTTCCTTCGCCAAGGATGGAAGGTGCGATGAAGATGCTGACTTTGTCGACAAGACCTTGTTTTAAAAATTCTGTTGCGAGTGTCGGGCCACCTTCCAGAAGAATGGAAGTCATCTTCAAGGAGCCGAGACTTTTCAACATAGATTTCAAATCAATCTTTCCATGTTCATCTTTTCCCGTTGATAAAAGAGCAATGCCATTTTTTTCCAGGAAGAAAGCGACGTCCTGATTGAGCTCTATATCTTCATCCGTTGAAACAAACATGGTGTTTCGTTTGTATTCATCCGTAACTATTTTCCAGTCCTTCTTAATACCACTCAATGATCCCAGGACTAATCGGAGTGGATGAGACATTTTTTCAAATTCTTCAGATCGCGTGGTCAGGTCAGGATTATCAGCTTCAATTGTTTTTCTTCCGACCATAAGACAATCATATTGCTGTCTCAAGCGATGAACATAGGCACGTGCTTCTGCTCCGGTGATGTATTTTGATTCGCCGTTTTTAGTGGCTATTCTGCCGTCTAATGTCTGGGCGAGTTTTAAATGAACGAATGGCGTTTTGGTTTTAATGAATTTAAAAAAAGCTTCATTGAGTTTTCTTCCCTCTTCTTCAAGTACATCACTGATGACTTCAATTCCATGCGAGCGAAGAAGCTCGATGCCTCCACCGTCAACAAAAGGATTGGGATCAATATTGGCCACGACAACTCTTGCGATTTTTTCGCTGACAATCAACGGAGCACACGGCGGAGTTTGTTTATTGGTGTGAGAGCAAGGTTCCAGATTGCAGTAAAGCGTGCTTCCTTCAATTTTTTCTCCGCGGGCGCGGGCATCTATGATCGCATTCACTTCAGCGTGAGCACTTCCATATTTTTGATGAAGGCCAGTTCCGATAATTTTTCCATCGCGGACAAGAACAGCTCCGACCATCGGATTGGGTGAAACATGACCAGCGCCTTTAAAGGCGAGATCCAGGGCCATCTTCATGTAAATTTCATGATTCATGGCCCAGAAATCTAGCATTAATCAGCGTGCTTTAATAGGCAAATATTCATTGCCCAAGATTAGTTTAGAAAGACATCCATTTCGCAGAAAAGCGAGGGTTGCAGGTTACTTTTTTGAAACCCGTCACTGGCGATTTCTATCAGAGCCGACCCAAACATGTTATCTGTTGAAGTTTTAACAGTTAACTGAGGCAGCCGTCCGACAATTTCTCCTTTTCTTACAAGGTAAGAAAGATGAAGTGGTGTCGAAAAGTCTCCTTTATCCGTGAAATCGCCTCCGTGCCCCATAAAAACTACGACGCAGTTTTCAAGAGAATTTAAAATTTCCTGTGTCGTTCTTTTCCCTGCGCCGATTGTCAGGCGGTTAAAGCCTGTAGAAACCGCCGAATCATGCGAGCGGAAACCATTTCCAGTCGCCTCAACTCCGTATTTCTTTGCTGTTCTCAAATCGGCCACTATGTTTTTGAATGTTCCTTTTTCAATTAAAGGAAGACGATCGACATTTCTCACAGTTCCTTCAGTATCAAACTTATTAAAAAGAGAATGCACTGGTGAATAGTTCACGTCATATAACGAAAAATCAGAAGAGAAAATTTTCTGATTAAGTTTTCCGCTGTAGAGAGCGGATCCCTGACAATATTTTTCCGCAACTAACGATTCAGAAAGTTTCCCCAGAAGTTGGCCTGCTGAAACAAAAAGAACGGGATATTTTCCCGAAGTGAATTGAATCTGATTTTTATAAGCATTGAGATACGGAAGATTTTTTTCAAACACGTCATTGACCGAAAGATCGCGGGAAGCTTCTTCGATATAGCCGTCAAAAAGTTGTGCTGAACCAATGCGTTTGTAGAGATAATGCCAGTCATTATAGACCGTGTTCTTTTCAAGGTGAACACCTTCACTGCTGACGATACTCGTGTGTTGAAAAGTTTTAATAAACTTGCCGTTAAAGACAAATTCTTTTGTCAGTGGTGCGATTTTTTCCAACGTCAGTTCGAGAACTTCATTGATACTTGAAAGAGGCGCCTGATTTTCTCTTTCGTTCATTACAAGTTTTTTCCCTGCGGGGAGTTCATATTCATAAGGAATCCCTACGCCCACTTTGTTTTTAATCTCTACACCTTTTTTAATAAGATCGGCATCGCTGATCTCGCCGACATAAGATGAAGTATAAATTTTTCCATTTTCAAAAAGGCGAAGCCCTTTCTTCGTGATATTTTTAAAACGGCTTGAATTCACTTTTCCTGCGATAACTTCAATCGACAATGATTCTTCTGTAATGGTGAAAATATCGTGTTTCATTTTTTTCTCCGGAATAAAAATTAAGAAATCTGCATTTCGCTGACGAGTATCGAGGGTCCTCCATCGGCAACCGGCAATGGAGACTGTTCCATTTTTCCACAACCACCAAAGGCCGAACTCTCGAGAAGAAAGTCGTCGGCACAGGCCTCTATTTTTTTCAATGTCTCAAAGACTGATCCGGAAATAACTGAAACGCGAACCGGTTCTGCTTTCTTGCCTTCTTTTATTCTATAAGCACGGATGGGTGCAATGGTAAAAGTTGAACCACCTGAGCCGTGTTTGAAATTTTCAAAATACAAACCACCTTCGGCCATTTTTAAAAGTTCATGAAAAGGTGTTTTTCCACCTTCAATATAAGTCGATGTCATACGGACAATCGGTTCATATTCAAAATTCAAGGCGCGCGAATTTCCCGTGGTTTCTTCTCCCAGAACATTTGCCGTGTGAGTTGAGTGAAGTCTACCGGTGAGGACACCGTTTTTGATCAGATAATTTTTCTTTGCAGGAGTTCCTTCGTCGTCAATCGGACACCACCCGGATGAATTGTCATGACTACCGCAATCGACAATCGACAGGCAATCGGAACCGATGACACTTCCCAATTTCCATTCTTTTGTGGCCTCAGGATCGCCCATCATAAAATCAGCTTCTGATTTATGACCGAATGATTCGTGAGTGAAAACGCCGGTGATTTCCGGTGAAAGAACAACTTTGTATTTTCCAGGTGTGACCGTTTCTGCATCTAAAAATCTTGCCGATTCAGCAAAATAATCGACAATGTCTTTTTCCATTGAATCAAAAGAGCCGAAGTCAGAAGCGTATCTGGCAAAACCATCGGCAAACAGATTCTCGCCTTTTTTCAGAGTGCTGCTGAAACGGAATCCCGCCTGATTGAAATCGTAAGCGAATTCTGTTCCCACTGATGATTTATAAAATTTTTCTTTATAACAATCAGTGTACATGATTCTTGAATCCTTGATATTCGGAATTTGGGAAAGAAGCGGAAGATGTTTCTCGCAAAGATGTACTTTTTTATCCAGAGGAATTTTGTTAAAGGCCTTTTCGGCTTTAGACATCATCTGATGTTTGCCATTATTGGCCGGCAATTTGTAGCTGTTTGGTTCAGGTTTGATTTTTGCTGATTCCAGAACCAGCTTTTCAATTTCAGTTTCCAGATTCTCCACTTGAGTTGTCGAAGAATAAAACCATCGTCCGCTTTGATAAAGGCGAATAAAGGCCCCAAGCACTGGTTTCTCGCCTGCGCTGGTTAACTCTCCATTCAAGAACATCACATGACTGGTATTTGTTCTTTCAATACGAACATCGACAAAATGACATTTAAATTTGCTAAGATCGAGCTGATTAAGCTGACTTTGGATATCCATCATTCACTCCCTGAAATTTGAACAGACTCAATTTTACTGAATTGCCTTCTACAGTGAAAGCTCTATTTCGTTAATGAGCAGAGGATTCAATACCCGATTTTAACTATCGGAATCGATAACGGACAGACAAAAAATCTCAACTTTGTTGAACCAGATTTCACCTAATCCCTCAATTACCAGAATTTTTCCCGATTTAAGGGTATTGGAAAACTCGTCATCATAAGCAAATCCTTTTTCACCTTCGAGGAACTGACGATATTCTTTAAAAATAATTTTTGCACCGAGCGTGAATGAACGACGTCGCAAAATTTCTTTAACAAAAGGATTGCGCTCTTCTGGAGTTTGAGACTTTAAGGAAAAATCGATCAATGATTTGTAACGATAATTTTTTTTCGTTTTAAGTTCTTCGATGATCTGAACAGCGTGATTCCATTCAAATTGAATTTTCTCTTTTGTAAAATAGCATCCCCTCATTTTTTTAAAAAGGTCATCGTTGAATTCATCAGGATGCAGGTGAAACAAAAGCGCTTTGCTCACTTGTTCGATGGTCAGATGAAAGGCCGGATTGTAAGCGCGGGTTTTAAGAGAAAGACCAAAAGAATAAAATTCAAAAACAGATTCAAGGGACAAATGTTCAGCGCTTTTTTTAAGACAATTTGTCAGTCTTAAATCAAGCGCTTCGTCACCTGTCCCCCAATCTTCATTTCTGGGAAAGAGAGATAAATTCATCAGGAAATTACTTCACAACGTTTTTTAATTCGATGTTGAGGTTTTTATTTCCTAATTCTGTCGAAGGAAATTTTGGATCCATTCCTTCTATGACTCCCGGTCTCGACATCGCATCTCCAGTCGGAGCGTAACGGGCAATAACATGCACAGGACCTTTAAATTCAGTTCCTGTCATCATGACATTCTTTGGAGTGATCACAAAGGCCTGTGGGAATTTAGGATTTTCAATTTTGACAACAGCAAGAGGGGGAGTTCTGTCATTTGGTCCTGAATCTGGACCTGCTTTTTTAGCAAAAACATAAAGGACGCCGCCTGGAACTATATTTTTTTCCAATCCTTTTGCCAGCGTAACTAAGCCGCCAACTTTCGGATCATTGAAGGCCATTGCGGAAAAAGAAACCAGAAGAACGAATGTGGAAATTAAAATTTTCATGATGTGACTCCTCTTTTAAGACCTTTCGATGATACACTGATCGCATGAAAAAAGAAAAGATTGGTCTCATTGGCGTCGGCTTTTTAGGTAAACCTCTGGCAAGAAAATTAACAGAAGAAGGTTATGATGTCGTGGGAACGACTTCCCGTGAATATGACATCATGAAAGATTCTGTTCCGGAAAATCTTAAGAGTTGCGATATTGTTATTTACGATGTTCCGCCGCTCTCGGACGTAGAAGCCGTCGAACGCTGTTTCCAGCAATTCGGAAAAGACCAGCGTTTTATTTATATCAGCTCAACTTCCATTTTCGGTCCGGAAGCTGGTCCCATTGATGAAAGCTACACACCACCGGAGAACTCTCCTTATGCTCCTGTCGTACTCAAACTCGAACTGGTCGCGCGCAATCATTTTCAACAACTCTGCTTGCTTCGCTTTGGCGGACTTTATGGAAATACCGAGACATCAAAAAGACATCCAGTCACTTTCCTTGCAGGAAGGAAAAATCTGAAGACCGGTTCAGAATTTCTTCATCTGGTCCACGTCGAAGATTGCATTGAAGCAATTCTCGCTGTGATTGAAGAAAATTTCTTTCCGGGCGAATTTAATATTCTCTCCGATTTAAGAATAACAAAAAAAGACTATTACTCATTCATAGCAAAAAAACTTGGACTGGAAAGTCCAGAATACGATGAAGTCGTTTTAAAAAATCCAACGAATATTTCGAATGAAAAATCCAAAGAGTTGCTGGGTCTTACTTACCGCAACCCTTTGGACTATACGATTGATTAAGATTTTTTTCCAAGAACTGTCATGCCCATAAGATAAGGCTGAAGTTTTTTCGGAATGCGGACAGTACCGTCTGCCTGCTGATGATTCTCAAGGAATGGAACAAGAATTCTCGGCGTCGCAATCGCTGTATTGTTGAGCGTGTGAACGAATTGAACTTTGTTGTCGTTGTCTCTGTAGCGAACGCCTGTGCGTCTTGCCTGCCAGTCTCCCAGCGATGAACAAGAGTGAGTTTCGCGGTATTTTTGCTCTGATGGAACCCACGCTTCAACATCGTACATGCGCACTTTTCCTGCGCCCATATCGCCTGTACAGCATTCAACAATGCGGTAAGGAAGCTCGAGGTCCTGAACAATTTCTTCTGATGTTTCAAGAAGCATCTTGTGCCATTTTTCAGATTCAGCCGGATCGTTTTTGCAGATGATGTATTGTTCGACTTTCATGAACTGGTGAACTCTGATTAAACCGCGAACATCGCGGCCGTATGAGCCTGCTTCAGAACGGAAGCATGGCGAATAACCAGCGTAAAGAATCGGAAGTTCTGCTTCTTTTAAAATATCTCCAGCGTGAAGTGAGTTGATTTGCACTTCAGCAGTTCCTGCCAGATAAACATTTTGTTCCGGAATGAAATAAGCCTGGTCTCTTCCATTTGGAAAATGACCTGTTCCATAAAGCGCTTCTTCGCGGGCAAAGGCCGGCACTGACACAAGCGTAAAACCCTTGGCCATTAGTTTATCCATCGCCATACGGTGCATTGCGAGTTCAACTAAAACCATTTCGTTGCGAAGTGAATAAGAACGCGAGCCCGAAACTTTGGCGATTTTTTCAAAATCGGCCCAATTATTTTTTTCCAGAATCTGAACGTGATCCAACGGAGTAAAATCGAATTTCGGAAGATCGCCGAATTTTTTGATTTCGACGTTGTCGTTATCGTCTTTTCCGATTGGTGCTTTAGGAGACGGTATTTGAGGCACCAGGTACATCAAATCTCTAAGTTTCAATTCCAATTCATCCGTTTTTGGCTTGATCGCTTTTGCTTTTTCATCCAGTGCTTTTGACTCGGCAATCAATGACGGCCTTTCATCAGCTGACGCCTTAGGAATCTTCGCTGTTATGGCGTTTTTTTGAGTCAAAAGATTTTGTTCTTCAGTTTTGAGCCCTACCATTTCTTTATCAATGGAAAGAAGTGCATCAATATCCAGGTTGATGTTCTTAAGCTGGCAGGCCTTTTTTACGATGTCAGAATTTTCTCTGATGAATTTAATATCAAGCATGGTATTCCCTTGTTAATATAGACGCTCCCTATTTTGCCTCAAACGGCAGTATTTTGGTAGCGGAAAAAGGAACAGAGATGGCAAAGTGTAAGTTTTGTAACAGAGAAATTACCTGGATGAAAGAAGGCGGAAGAAACCGTCCGATCGATAGTGACGGGGGCATTCACTCTTGTGAAGAAATGAAAAAATCCATGAAGACCATTAAATCGATTCCTGCTTCTGATATTGATCCTGAACTTCTTAAGCAATACGAAACGGCCATCAACAACAAAGCTCAAAAAAAATAATTTTCCTACATAATCATAGGTGCTGTAATTTCTTCAAATGAAGGAACTTTACGCCTTACGAACTCCGCCTGCCTGATCGGACATCCGGACACTTCACAGGATTCACAGAAGGCGCGACGGCACGGATCGTGGTGAATATGCAATTCTCCATCGACCGGGTAATCCTGGATAACTGCTTTTTCAAAACGCTCGGTGAAATCGTGCGCTTCAAGCACTGTCCAGAACTCAGGAACAACCATGTGACAATCGATATGGTGATACGATCCACTGCGGATGACCCGCGTGAAATGAATTTGAATTACGCCTGGGCGGTAATGCTTTTCAAAAAGATTAGCGATGAGCTCAAGCGTATCTACATCGTGAGCATCCACCAGGATATAGCCTGAACGGATCAGAATTTTTCCACCGGCATAGACGAGCATACATCCAAAGATGGCCGCGACGACCGGATCAATCCAGCTCAGTCCGGTGTATTTGACAAGCAAGAGACCGACCACGACTCCCACGCTGGTCAGAGTGTCGGTCATGAGATGAATACCGCTTGATTTTAAAGCTTCCGAATAAAGTTTTTTTCCACGCGTGTGCAGGAAAAATCCCAACACGCCATTGACGATTCCTGCGCCGACAACAACCGCAAGACCGACATCCACTTCTTCAACTTTTGCTCCGTGAGCAAAGACCTGAACGGCCTGGATAACAATCAATATTCCGGCGAGAAGAATGGCCCCGCCCTCGAATGTGGAAGCCATACTTTCAATTTTCCCGTGACCGTAGGGATGATCTTCGTCCGCTGGTTTATTGGCAACAATGATGACAATGACCGTGATGACTGCAGCGACTACATTGACGATGCTCTCAAGAGCATCAGAAAAAATCGACTGCGAATTGGTCACGTGATAAGCGTAAAACTTGAACGCGAGAAGAATAATTCCGAAGCTCAAAGAAAGAATTGAAGCGAGCTTGCGGTCGCTGTTGGCCTTCTCAAGTGTCTGCTGATAGTTTGCGTGATCAATCGTCATAAAAAAATTATAGCGTTCTTCTCAATCGAAGTGAACTCAAAACAACAGAGACACTTGATAATCCCATGGCAAGGCTCGCCCACATGGGAGTCAGAGAAATATTAAGCCACGGCTGCAGCGCACCTGCGGCCAGAGGAATGCAAAGTAAATTGTAGAAAAAGGATAAAAACAAATTCTGCTTGATAATGCTCATGGTTCTTTTTGAGAGAACAAAAAAATTGGCCACGCAGTCAATTTTTCCTTCAAGAATACTGACATCCGCTGCTTCAATGGCCACATCAGATCCACTCGCCATCGCCATCGATAGATTGGCACTCGTCAAGGCAG
Organism: Bacteriovoracaceae bacterium UBA6261; assembly: GCA_002440825.1. GTDB lineage: Bacteria > Bdellovibrionota > Bacteriovoracia > Bacteriovoracales > Bacteriovoracaceae > Bacteriovorax. Next base: position 14,332 of record DJVH01000105.1, read on the forward strand.
GAGCATCGTTGATCCCATCACCGATCATCGCTACTTTTTTACCGCTCTCTTTCAGCGAAAGAACAAAGCCTGCTTTATCAACCGGCACGACATTGGCCTTTACATTTTTTATTCCGATTTCTGCGGCAATTTTACCGGCGACACCAGCATTGTCTCCGGTGAGCATCCAGACTTCTATACCACGATCCTGTAGGGCCTTGACAGTGGCGGCAGCTTCCGGCTTAACAGGATCTTCGATGACAAATACTCCTGCAAAGCTCGTCTCAATTCCTACATAAACGAGTGAACCGAGAAGGTCCCGGTTGACAGTAATGCCGTTTGATTCCAGCAACTCTTTTTTTCCTACCAGAAGTCGTTTTCCCTCAAAGGAACTTTCCATTCCCAGTCCCGGAAGATTTTTAAAAGTATCCGGATCGAAAATCTTTATCTTTTTCTCTTCAATGTATTTTGTGATGGCCTTGGACAATGGATGGTTTGAATACTGGACAATACTTCCGGCCACACGGAGGAATTCTTTTTCTTCCATCGATGTTTCAAAATGAGTGACAATGGGAGCCCCCATTGTGAGAGTGCCGGTTTTATCAAAAACAACCGCATCGATGCTGCTTCCTTTTTCTATGACATCCCCGCCTCCAATCAAAAGCCCTTCTTTTGAAGCCTGAGCTGTGGAAAGCATCACGGCCATTGGCACAGCAAGCCCGAGAGCACAAGGACACGCAATGAGAAGCACAGCAATCATATGTGAGAAAGCTTCAAAACTTTTATTCTGTTCATTCAAAAACCACCAGAGAGTAAATGTCACCAGCGCCGTCACAATAATGGCGGGAACAAAATAACGAATAACCTGGTCGGCATATTTTTCAATCGGCGCTTTTTTTAATTGTGCTTTTTCAACAAAGCTGACGATGTTTGCAATATAAGTCTGATGAATTTCTTCCTTCACCTGAACTTGCAAAGATCCTTCAAGATTAAGACTTCCGGCAAAAACCTTGTCGCCTGGATTTTTTACAACAGGGACAGATTCTCCTGTGATCATTGATTCATCAGCGTGAGAAGTCCCCTGGATAACTTCGGCATCGAGAGGAATTTTATCACCTGGTTTTAGTCGAAGAACATCGCCGACCTTTAAATCAATCACAGGAGTGTTGACCTCTTTTCCGTCGACCATTTTCAGCGCAAATTTGATCTGCATTTTGTACAAAGAACTCAATGAGGCACGGGCCTTGGTCTTTGCTTTTTCGTCGAGATAATGGCCGAACAACGTAAAGCCGATGATAAACGGAATAGTTTCAAAATACACGTGAGTGTGAAGTGAAATGATCATCAGGGAAACGCTGTAAAGATAAGCTGCACCGACACCTAGACCGATCAGCGTATTCATATTGGAATGTCCTTTTCTTAAAAAGGTCCACACCGCTTTAAAATAGGGTCTTCCAAAAAAAACCAGAACCAGAGTTGAAATCACGAACTGAACAATGTTGTTCATTTCGTGGCTGAGAATTGTACTCCCTGGCCCCATGGCAAGCGCCATGGAAACAGCACCGGCAGCCACAGCGATAAAAGACTGCACCAACATTTTATCGTGCGCAGGATTTTTTTCACCGGGTATCGCTGCCTGGGCATTGGGATCCACGGCACGGTAACCAAGCGTTGTCAGCATTTCTTTAAAAGCGGTCTCGTCAAATTTATCATTTGTAACAAGCTCCGCTTTTTCGGTCGCAAAATTCACCTGAACTTTATCAACGCCGGAAAGTCGTGCAACATTATCTTCAATAACCTGTGAACAGCTTGCGCAGGTCATTCCTTCAATTTTAAAAATTTTATTCAAGATTTACACTCTCAACTTGAAAACCAACAGCTGCAATTTTGGACTTAAGATCAGCAACGGTCGCTTTTGTCCCGTCGAATTGTATTTTCACTGACCCCGAAGCGACATCGATATCAGTCTGCTGTTCAACTCCCAGCTCTTCAATGCTTTTTTTAATTTTGCTTGCGCATCCTCCACAGTGCATTCCATTGACTTGCATCGTGACTTTTTTATTCATGCTCATAAAATTCTCCTTAAATATGTCTTCCGATCATTTCGATCAGCTCGTGAATTTTTGTACTGGCCTCTTCATTATTCTGCGTGTGTAAAACATCATGCACACAATGCTCGAGGTGAGTTTTTAAAATGGAATGCTCTACCGATTGCAAGGCAGACTTCGCCGCTCTGATCTGAATAAGTATATCCGGGCAATAACGATTTTCCTCAATCATTCCCATGACTCCTTCAATTTGCCCTTTTGCGCGTTTGAGTTTGATCAACTCTTTGGAATGATCCGGATGGGCATGGTGAGACTCATGCTTTTTATCTATCTTTTTATTAGCTTTTGTCTGTCCTTTGCTCATGCGCTTTCCCTTGTCTGACTATACCTACAGGGGGTATCATAAGCCATACCCCCTGGGGGTGTCAACACTTCCCTGGCTTAACCTTGGAGCAAAAGTGAAAACAAGTCTAATTCTCGTCTTTCTGTTGGGTGCCTTTGGATGTTCTCAACAAAAAGACATGCGCAATCCACCAAGCGGAGATATTGCTTACGGAAACGATCCCTATACTTACCGGGCCACTTATAATGGAAAAGACGAATTGAAGGTCGGCGATAAAGTCCGGATTATGGAATATGATTTTGATAAAAGTCAGAAAGAAAAACAAAGCCGGAACTTTCCCCTTTCAACAAGTAAAAAACAGATCGGAGAAGCTACTGTTTCGAATTTGCTGAGCCCGCATTATTATGAATTGAGAACAGATGAGCCACACTCCATTCCGGGCAATGCTTTTATAGAAAAGTTGTAAAAGCTATTTCAGAAAGCGTTCATCTTTAGGAAGCCAGAGGCAGGTAAAGCTCTTTCTTCTTTTGGCCACTTCATCGTAAACAAAATCTCGGATGAAGGCAGGGATAATTTTGAGTAAAAAAAGACCGTAGTAAAATCCGCCCAGCATAGATCCCAGTTCGATAAACGCGCGGCTTTTCTCAAATGTTTTGCCTTTGGAATACACTCTTACAGTATCCATTCTCGCCGGTTCACTAAAAAGGGAATTATAGGCATCCCCGTTCAAAGGGGCAAAGAGCAACTTATGTTTTTTATCGGCCTGGTAAAGAAAGGCAATCGAGCGCTGGCAAAGCCCGCAATCTCCATCATAAAAAACCACTGTCTTTTCAGTTAGCCCCTTCTCCATAGGCCGGATATTGGCCCCGAAAATGCAAAATGACTAGTGAAACCTATAAAGAATTCCGGATGCCTTAGAGTTGGGACAGGCCGGAAAGACTTGCGCTGTCCAAAGATCAGGCAGCTGACAAATCTGTAAACGTTTGAGGAGCGTCCATGAGAGCATTTTTGAATTTAACCGCGGCCCTGTTTATGAGTTTTGTGCTGTTTTCCACACCAGGCTTTACAGCTATGCACCCCAGAGATCTTGCTAAAAATGTTGATGAAAAACAAGAGACCGCCGTGAAATTGATTCAAACGGTGGGCAATTTTGCCTTCGATCGTTTTTCCAACGAGCAAGCTAAAGAAGACGCCCAGTTTGCTTATAGTGGTTTTATGGCCCGTTTTGAATCTCTTCGTGAAGACCGCGAAGCGCTCGAGCGCAAGGAAATTATGCCCGACAATGAAACTCTGGAAAAATACTCGAAGCAATACGACCGCCTCATTGCTGATTTAAATGCCTATTTAAATCACAGCGACAACTATTAAGCTCGTTCATCTTTTCAAAAAGGTGTCCTTCGGTCATAATCGAGGGTATTCGAAAACCCTGACTCTGAAGGACACCAAATGAATTTTTACCAGGAACTAGTGGCCCGCGGCTTGATTGAAGCGACATCAAGCGAAGAAATTGCAGACATTCTCAATAACAAGAAAATTTCTTTTTATATCGGCTACGATCCAACGGCAAAATCCCTTCAGATCGGAAACCTTTTTGCCATCATCACAATGAAACGTTTTCAACAAGCGGGCCACAAGCCTTACGTCTTGATTGGTGGCGCGACCGGGATGATCGGCGATCCTTCCGGAAAAAGCACTGAGCGCGTTCTTCTGACCGAAGAAGTTATAGAGGCCAACATCGAAGCTCAGAAAAAACAATTTAAAATCTTTCTCGATTTCAACGACAGTTCAAACGGCGCAGTCATGGTCAATAACTACGACTGGATGGGAAAATTTTCTTTCCTTGAATTCCTTCGCGACGTCGGCAAGCGATTCAGAGTGACAGAAATGCTCGCAAAGGAATCTGTTAAAAACAGAATTAATTCTGAAGCGGGAATCAGTTTTACTGAATTCAGCTATCAAATGCTTCAAGCCTACGACTTCCGTTACCTTGCCAAAGAACACAATGTCGTTCTGCAGATGGGGGGTGGTGATCAATGGGGCAATATTACTGCCGGCATTGATCTCGCCAGAAAAATGGACGGCAATCACGTTCACGGAATTGTTATTCCGCTGGTAACAGACGCTCATGGAAATAAATTTGGTAAATCGGAAGGCGGTACAGCGATTTATCTCGATCCAGAAATGACGTCGCCTTATCAAATGTACCAATATCTTCTCAACTCAGACGATGCTTCAGTCGTGCGCTACCTGAAATACTTCACTTTCCTTTCTCTGGATGAAATTGCGGCCCTTGAAGAAAAAGTCAAAGCAGAACCGCACCTGCGCGAAGCTCAGAAAGTTCTCGCTTCTGAAGTCGTTAAAGCGGTTCATGGTGAAGCGGGTCTGGAAGCTGCAATGAAAGCAACCAAAATTTTCTTCGGGGAAAAAATAGAAAACCTGAAAGATAAAGACCTGACGGCCATTTTTAAAGATGTGCCTTCGGTTGAACTAAAACGCGATCAACTTGCTCAGGGAATTGGTCTTCTCGATCTTCTGGCCCTGACTCCACTCTTTGGAAGCAAAGGCGAAGCAAAAAGATCAGTTGAGCAAAAAGGCGTTTACCTGAACAATGACGGGGTAACGGATTTCAATTTAACTCTCAATACGGAACATCTTGCCAGTGAAACCTGTATGGTGATCAGAAAAGGTAAAAAGAATTACTGTGTGGTAAGATTTTCATAAGGAGTAGTCTCCGCAAAGCTTAAGGAAGAGCAGCAATGAAATTTGGTCTATCGTTAATCACTACTTTAATTTTTTTAATGAACACTGCGAACGCCGCTTTTATGTTCGATACAATGAGCGGCTTTACGACAACCAGTGATTCTAAAACAACCACTGATACTTCAGATGTCACTAATCACCTTTTCATCGGTGCAAGCCTGGGCGCAAGACAAAGAACATTCATCGGTCAGAACGTAACCTTTTTCACTCACCAGGTGAAAAAAACAACGACGGATAAAGTTTCGACTCTGGAGTTAGGACCGCGAGTAACATGGTTTTTTAACGATGAGAATGTGTTTTATGTTTCCTTGGGATGGAATCCCTATGCAAAAGGAACGCGAACGATAAATGGCACAACAGAAGATATTTCAGGCTTTAGTTTACTTGGAAGTCTTGGAGCCGAAGTGAAGATCAACAAAAATTTTCATATCGGCGGCAGTTTGAACTATCACTCTTTGAAAATTTCCAAGGCGATCAGTGCGGCGAATGTCGCCACAAGTGTGAGCGACACTTACAATTCAATGATGCCTATGCTGAATCTTTCTTTCCGCTTCCGTTAAATTATTTCTTGGGGATTTTTATCAGGATTTTATCTTTTAAAGTCTGAACATCCGCTCTGTTCCCGTCAAGATCAGGATCAATACTGAACTGTCTCTCGGCTTCTGAGTTAGGTGTATTTTCTTTAATGCTGATCATACCATCTCTCACGCTCACTTTCAGTTCGTGATTTTTTTCAGACGCATTGAGTGGAATTTCATAATAAACAAATTTATCGTCTTCTTTGCGGTTGATGCCAGTGACCTGCATCTCTTGTTGAAAATCTTTTTCAAAGGACTGCATGCTTTTGTCAAAATTCTGGAACGCATCCATTAATTTTTCATGATCAAAATCTTCCGGTTTTACAGGAAAACGTTCATCTCTTTCAGACTCTCCCAGAACCTGTGAATGAAATTCGACTTTTGTATAGAAATGACTGGCGAGAGCGCCCAGAATAAAGCACACGATACCCACAAAAACTCTTGAAGAAAAAAACTTTTTCACTGCGTTCTCCTGCTTAAGATCTTATGATTTCTTCACTTTAAAATAAAAAGATGTTCCTTTTTCTCTATTGTTCTCGGCCCATAACTGAGCTCCTATTGCGTCGGCCACAACTTTACAAATGGCAAGCCCAAGTCCGCTTCCCATCGCGCGTTTAAAACTTCCCTCGATGCGGAAAAAACGATCAAAAATTTTATTCAACTGATCTTCTCGAATTCCTTCTCCTTCATCAGAAACGACGACGATGAGTGATTCTTCTTCATTCTTACCGGCCACTGTAATAGTAGAACTTTCCGGCGAATATTTGATAGCGTTCTCGATGAGATTATAAAAAAGAACACCGAGAAGATCCGGATCACATTTAATGGAAAGAGCTTCTTCACTCGCATGTTCGAAAGAATCAAAATCCAGCTGAATGGAAATTTTTTTCTGATAAGCAAGCTTTGTCAGACGGGATACCTGAGTCAGAACAATTTCATCAAGCCGGCTTCGGGATATTGTCAGTGAGTTCGCTCCACTGTCGACACGAGCGAGAATAAGAAGATCATTTGTGAGCTTGACCAGAAAATTGATTTCCTGGGACATACTTTCAAAAAACTGCGCGGTTTCTTTTTCATTTCTAGGTTCAGCACGAAACAGCTCCAGCTCACCTTTGATAATGGCCAGAGGGGTTTTGAGCTGATGTGAAGCATCCTGGATAAATCTTTCCTGCGATTCGAACGATTCCTGCAGTCGGGACAAAAGATGGTTAATCGTATCTGCTAAAAGCCAGATTTCATCTTTAGCTTCCGGAACGGGAACGCGCTCTTCAAGTTTATTGATTTCAATTTTCTTCGTTTTATTAATGATCTCAAGCATCGGCTGCAACGCTCGCCCCACGAAGAAATAACCAATCAAGGCAGAAATCAACATCATGATCGGAACGCTGGTGAGAAAAAAACGCAGCAGATTTTTATTCATATTCACTATATTGGTCATAGGAACTGAAATCTGAAGGATTAAGGGTGAATCAATTTTTAACACCGGAAGAAGATAATCAATGGCCCTGTGTGGAGTTCCTTTAAAATTAAGAACGTCGTAGCTTGCGCCTTTTTTCAGAACGCGCGTCAGCTTGGCTTCAGTCAGGGGAACAATGTGCTCATCGGTTGAGTTGCTCGAACGGGCGATGACTTTTCCATTGATATCAAGAACCGAAATATAACTGGTTCCAAGAGCGAAGGGTAAAATCTTTTCATTCAGTTTGATAATGTCGGGATCGAACTCAACTTCACCGTAAGAGTCGATGTCGAGAGATTCGGCAACGTCGATGGCATAGTTATAAAGGGTCGTATCAAATTCTTCCGATTGAAGATTCGAAAATTCGCGGTAGAGAATATAACTGAAACCTGAGAGCATTCCGGTAAAAATCAATCCAAAAAGCAGAGTCAGTTTTAATTTCAAGGAAATTTTTTGCCACAATTTCATAGATCAGCTTTCACGCAGGATATAGCCATATCCGACCATTGTATGAATGAGCTTTTTTTGAAAAGGCGTATCGATTTTCTTTCTCAGCATATTGATATAGACATCGATGACGTTTGTATTAGTGTCAAAGTTGACATCCCAGACGTGCTCACTGATCTCCACTCTGGTTAACGGGCGGTTCGGATTGCGCATGAAATATTCGAGAAGGGAAAATTCTCTCGAGGTAAGATTGATGTCAACAGTTGCACGAGTCACTTTGCGGTGAACGAGATCAACTTCAATGTCGGCAAAGCGAAGCTTGGACGTTCCCGAGCCGCTATTGCGTCTGAGAAGAGCGCGGATGCGCGCCAGCAGCTCTTCAAAGTCAAAAGGCTTGGTAAGGTAATCATCCGCACCGGCATCCAGACCGTGTATTTTATCTTTGGTTGAACTCAAAGCAGTGAGCATAAGAATAGGACCTTTAAAACCGTCATTGCGAATATGGCGGGCAGTATCCATGCCGTTTTGATCAGGCAGATTCACATCGAGAACAACCAGATCATAGGCCGTCTCGGCCATCATGCTTTCGGCACCCATCCCCGTTTCAGACACGTCCACGAGGTACCCCTGGGCATTGAGGCCTTTTTTGATGAAACTTGCCATTTTAGGCTGATCTTCGACGACGAGAATTCTCATGATGAAATTATAGCGAAAGTGCAGTGCAAATGAAAAGGGGCCCCGAAGGACCCCTCTTTTATAACATTACTGTAAGGTAATAATTATTTTTTAGCTTCTGTAGTTGCTGGAGCAGCAGCTTCAGTTTTTGCTTCTGCAGCTGGAGCAGCAGTTTTTTCTTTTACACAAGCCTTAAGTTCTTTACCTTTTTTGCCTTCTGCTTTACAAGCAGCTTTAGCTTCTTTCATAGCTTCTTTAGAAACTTTTGTACCTGCGAATGATGCAACTGATACTAGAGCAAGAGCGATTACGATTGCGTTTTTCATGTGAAATCTCCGTTGTGTTAATTAAAGCAAGTGATTTTGCTTTGGTTAATTGAATTATTTATTTTTAGAAACAATACATTTTGTCAGTTCTTTGCCTTTAAGGTCTTTGTTCTCTTGAAGACATTCGTCTTTTGCTTTCTTGTAAGCTGCTTTTTTATCTTCTTTTTTCTCTTCTACTTTTTCAGTTTTTGCTTCAGCTTTAGTTTCTTCTTTCTTTGCTTCGTGCTCATTTGCGAAAACTGTTGCTGATGTTAAAAGAGCAAGGGCCAATAAAAGTTTCATAAATCTCTCCGTTTTTTTGTGTGTGTATAAGATTCTTTTTTCTGGTGATCAGTATCGAACGCCGACATTAAAACGACATTTAACCCAGATTAAAACTTTTTAATCCGGGCCTATTTAGGGCAAAGGCACCTAAAATGGGCAGGATTGAATAATCCGCCAAAAAAACTAAGTCACTGAAAACAAAGGAAAAATAAGTAAAATACTTAGGTTTTTTGGAGCAAAAACCGATCCGGCATAAGATTAAACAAACCCTTCTTCCAGGAAAAGTTTTATGAGTAAGCCCGCTAGTTTTAAAGGCCGTATCCTTTTTGTCCTTGAATCTGGTGCACGCAAAACTGTTCCGCTGAAATATGCTGAACCTGTTTTTCAAGAAGGCTTTGAAAATAATTTTTCTGAAACGATGATGGCCAGTTTTGAAAATTTAAATCTGACTCAGGAAGAAAAGAAAAATCTTTCGCGCACTCACCGCAAAGTTCTAAATTATTACCGCAATCTAAGCCCCTTTTGCATCAATGGTGATGCCAAGAAATTAATCGCTCAGATCAATGATTCTGTAGAATCAAAAATTATAATTGAAGCTGCCCACTATGGAGCTTATGTTTGTCTGGCCGCTCTGTATTCGGGCAAACTTGATTCATCCAAAAAAATAGAATTCATTCTGGAAAAAGCACCACTGGCCTTATTTCCAAAAACTTTTATGAAGTCTAAAAATGTTCAGAATCATCACAAAGTCACGTTTCGTCTAACCGATGATTGCTGGCTAAGTCCATTCAGTTCGCTTTATAATAATGACAATATTAAATTCTCTTTAAAGAAAGCAGCTTGAAAATTGTCATCAATACACGCGTAGAAAAAAATTTCCAGTTAGTCTTTAATAAATTCAATCTTGATTTATTTAAGGCGCTCAAGCCGCCGGTAGTGCAGCTCGAAGTCGAGAGGTTCGACGGTTGCAAAAAAGGCGATCGCGTTCATTTGAAATTAAATACTTTTGGAAAAACCCAGCGCTGGGAAAGTTTGATTTCTTCAGATTTTCGTGGTGATTATGAAATCAATTTTGTAGATGAAGGAATTTTAATTCCTCCTCCCTTAAAAAAATGGACTCACACTCATCGCGTGATGAAAATCAATGAAACAGCTGCACTGATTGTTGATGAAATTGAATACCACTGCGCAAATAGAGTGATCGAGGCGATGATCTATCCTGCCCTCTACTCAATGTTCCTATTCAGAGTTCCAGTTTATAAGAGAGTCTTCGCGTGACAAAAAACCATGTCTATCAATCAAAGGCACTTGATCAGAACGGTCATGCTCATTACTCTGAAATTGAAAATGCCACATGGGCTTTTCTTCTTCATCGCCAAAAAGACATTATCAAGAACCGCGCGTCCAAAGAATTCATCAAAGGTGTGGACTTGCTGGAGTTCGAAAATAAAATTCCTCAACATATGGATGTGACTTCTATTCTGAATGCCCACACCGGCTGGGGCGTCGAACCTGTCCCTGCGCTGATCCAGCCCGAAACGTTTTTCTCTCTTCTTGCCAGAAAAAGATTTCCTGCGGCCAACTTTATCCGCATCCCTGAAGAACTCGACTATATTATGGAACCGGATGTGTTTCATGAATTCTTCGGTCATTGTCCTTTGCTCACGAATGAACCTTATGCGGAATTTATGAATGAGTACGGCAAGCTCGCCCTCAAGGCCGATACCAAACTTCAGCGCAGACTTTTTCGTTTGTTCTGGTTTACGATTGAATTTGGTTTGATTAAAGAAGACGATCACTTCAAAGCTTATGGCGGAGGAATTCTTTCTTCAAAATCAGAAGTTATTTATTCGGTAGAAAGCAACGTCCCGGAGCGCCTTCCTCTTGAAGCCCTCACTGCTTTCCGCACTCCTTTTAGAATTGATATTCTTCAGCCCGTTTATTTTTTCATTGAAAAATACGAGGACCTCTTTAATCTCATTGATAAAAAACCACTGGAACTTGCTCAACTCTCAATGACGATGGAAGATTTCCCACCCAGGTTTGAGAAAAAGAAAAAGTCAGTCAAAAATCATGAATAGATCAATGAGCCTCTGAAACGGCAGACACTTTGCCTTTGATCTTCACCATGTAAAGCGGGATTAAGGCCAGACCAAAAGTGATCATGATGACCCAGCAAAGCTGTGAAAAACTTAAAATGAAAACTTGTCTCATTGTCCGCGAATAAAGTGACGCCATCGAAAACTGGTTTCCAGCTCCAAGCCCGGTCTCACCCATCAACGCTTTTGTCCCCAGAATTTTTCCCTGCTCATAGGCGCGATACACGGTAGGATTCAACAAAGAAACATTCGGCATCAGATCGGCATAATTTTGATAACTGAACCTGGTCAGCAATGTACTCAGTGAAGCAATTCCCACGCTTCCTCCGATTTGCCGGAAAAAATTCATCATGCCCGAAACCTGTCCGAGTGATTCCCCGGTGTACTGACCGAGAATCATCCCATTGATGGGCGCAAATAAAAAGGCGGTCGCAATCCCTCTGTAAATGAGTGGAGTATAAACGTTTATCTCTCCGGTCTGTGTCGTGAAATGGCTCATAGAAAGAAGGGCCGCTTCTCCGAGCGCCATTCCAATCAATACATAAATTTTCGGATTCACAAATTTAAGTGTGTTCCCAACAAACATCATGGCAAAAAATGTCAGCAATGATCCTGGAATGAACAATTCCCCTGTCTGAGTTGCCGTTAAGTGAACAACGTGATCGACAAAAATGGGTATGACAAATGTGAGGGAGTAAACCATGACTCCAAGACAGAGCATAAGCAGAGTTCCCGAACGAACAGCATTATCTTTAAAAAGTTTCAAGTTCATGATGGGATTCGGAACTTTTAATTCCCACCAGATGAATGAAGAAATTCCAGCAGCTGCAAAAACGCTCAAAACGCGAATTAAGTTGGAATCCCACCAGCCTTCAACTTCTCCTCTTTCCATAATGAATTGAAAACAACCGACACCCACACAAAGAAGCAGGAGTCCGGTCCAGTCGATGCCATGCTGATTCTTAACCTCTTTTTTAGGTCCATTATCAATATTCATATAAGACATGGCAGCAGCAGCAAGACCAAGTGGAACGTTGATATTGAAAATCATTCTCCAGCCGAAATGATCAGTGAGATAACCGCCCAGGGTTGGCCCGAGCGCAGGACCAATCATAACAGTCATTCCAAAAACGGCTGAAGCGAGTCCGGCCTTTTCTCGTGGAAATTGTTCCTGAATTAAAGTCTGCGAGGTTGGCAAAAGGGCGCCCCCTGCCAGGCCCTGGAGAATTCTGAATATAACCAGCATTGGAAGATTGGGAGCGATTCCACAGGCAAAGGACGCCAGCGTAAAGGCCATGATCGCAGATGTAAAATAAGTCTGACGGCCTAAGCGTGACCCCAACCAGGCCGCAATGGGAAGAACAATGGAGTTGGCAATCATATAACCGGTAGAAACCCAGCTGATTTCATCTAATGTCACGCCGAGATTTCCCATCATTGAAGGAACCGCCACGTTTACAATAGATGCATCAATAATTTCGAGAAGCGCTGCCATAGCGGCAGTGATAATGATGATGACTTTTTTTGAATCCATGAAATAATTAGTAAGCCTGCTCTGTTCAAAAAGCAAACTGTTCTTTTGTTTAAAAATGTGTTTAAAAAAGCGTTTAAGAATATGTGCGGAAAACTATTGGGGAAATCCGATGAATGAAACTCCAGATGAAACCGAATTAAAAAAACTCCCAGGCTGGACTTATAATCCTGAGAAGAAATGTCTTATGAAGGACTTTTCTTTTAAATCCTATTTAAAAACAATTTCTTTTGTGAATGCTATCGCCTGGCTGGCCAATAAAGAAAATCATCATCCCGATCTGATTGTGTCGTTTGGAAAATGCACTGTGGAGCTCACGACACATGATGAAGGCGGAGTCAGTGAAAAAGATTTCAAACTCGCCGCTCTTATTGAAAATTTGTAATTACGAACGGGCCTTCAAAACACCGGCCTGAATTCTGTGAGTGAGAAAGAGCCCTGTGCTGCCGATTAATCCACCAAGAGCGATATCGGCCAGTCTCAAGAGGGCCACATTGCCTAAATCAAGTTCTTTGGGCAGAGTGATTTTGATAAGGCAAAATACAAAAGCTGAAATAAATGTATTTGCGACAAAAAAGTTCACATTCATTCCGACGGGAATAAATGCCGCTGAGAAAAAAATCAACGCGAGCACTACCGCAAAGCTTTGACCAAACAATTTCATAATGAGAAAGACCAATAAGATTCCGGCAAAGGTTCCGAGAAAGCGCTGAATGGATCTCAGCCACGTCTGGGATATTTCTGGAATCATCACGATGAGCACAGTTCCCGCAATCCAATACTCTCGTTGAAGCTTTAATTGATAAGCAAAGAGATAGCTTGCCGTTGTCAAAACCGACAGCGTAAGAGCAAATAAAAATGATTTTCTCTCGCTTAAAGAATGTTTAAGAATATGCCGCTTTTTATTTATCTTTTGGTTTATTTTTTTTGAAATATCTGATGATTGATCCAGAAGGGCAACAAGACAGAGATACAATACTAAATTCACCAGGGCATAAACTGAGCCTTGCAAAACATCAATAAGTGGAAGTTTCAAGCCTGCCACGGTGACTATATTGAGAAGAGTAAAAAGGAGAAGCCGCTCCAGTTCAATTCCTTTTCCCTTCACTTTTCCCAGAAGAAAGGAAAACAAAAAAAGAAAAATAAAAAAGAAAGAAACACTATGGTTAAGAATTGATCCAATTCCATAGGCTGCGATGAGAAACAGGGAGGTCACAATAAGATGAGCGAATCGTTCTTTTTGAACTCCGCCGTGATCATTCATCGATAAGGCCACTCCCAGGAGTGATCCAAGAACCGCCTGGTCCGTATGCCCTAAATGAAAACCTGCAACCAGCGGAAATGTCGCCGTTCCTGCGCAAATAAACATTCTTTGCCACGGCAAAGGTTTAGTCCAGTCACATTTAAAAACAGAGTTAATCAGCTGCATGTTCGCTCCCACTATAATTTTTCTCGCCCGATTAAAATATGACCGTCATCATATTTCTCTTCTTTTTAAAAGTTTAAGATGAGCAAAAATCATCTGTGAGAAAACTATGAACTTTGAAGAACTCGTCGCAAAACTTCCTCTCTGGCATCCGGTAAAAACATATTTCACTGAAAACACAAAATTGAACTCTCTTCTTCATCAGCTGTCAGAATCTGATATCGAAAAAGATTTCCCTTATTTTTTCAATGTGTTTAATCAGGTCGCTGAAATTGATAAACGCTACACCAGAAAGGAAAATCAGCTTTTCCCTTATCTTGAAAAATATGGATGGAATGGTCCAAGCCAGGGCATGTGGGCCTTCCACGATGCCAATCGCGATATCGTCCGCGCCATTAGAAAAAACATTGAAGAAAAAAAACCAGAAGAAGTAAAAAATCTTCTCCCCATGCTGGTTGGAGAACTTCAGCGAATGATGCTGGTCGAAGAGAAAAGACTTCTTCCTTACGCTTTCGAATTGCTGAAAGAAGAAGACTGGAAAGAAATGCGCATTGGCGAAGAAGAGATTGGCTGGGCCTTTGGAGTGAAGCCACTTTCCATTGATGAAGCTTCTGTTTCTCCCGCTCCTTCAGCGACTCCTGCGGTTGCGGCCCTCAGCAAGACCATTCAATTGAGCGAAGGTTTCATGTCGCCGGAGCAGATTAATCTCATGCTTCAGTTTTTACCGGTAGATTTAACTTACGTTGATGAACACGACCGCGTGATTTTCTACAACCGCGGAGAGGAAAGAGTTTTTCCGAGAAGTGCTGCTGTTATCGGCCGTGAAGTGCGCTTCTGCCATCCACCCAAAAGTGTCGGCACTGTTTTAAAAATTCTGGAAGAGTTTAAAAAAGGAACAAAAGACGACGCTGAATTCTGGATTGATTACCGTGGGAAAAAAATCCATATCCGCTATTTTGCGATAAGAGACGCTGAGAAGAACTATAAAGGAGTCATCGAGGTTTCTCAAGATGTCACCCACATTCAAAAACTTGAAGGCGAACAACGTCTTCTCAGCTGGTCTTAATCTGATTCTTATTTACTGATTGTTTCAACCGGTGCGAGTTTAGTGCAAACTCCGCCGGCCACTGATTGTGCTTCAACCAAAGTTCTGGTCAATTCATCACTCGTTGTAAAGGCCTGGAAGACAAGTTTCTTACCTGGTTGTTTCGTCACTCTGACTTCAACACTTTTCAATCGACTCTCTTTCCAGCAAGATTGATCGCAGACTTCTTCTTCATCCCAAGTCTTGATCACCTGAGTTTCACAAGTCACTTCGCAAGTCAGGATATTGCCAGTCAGGTGAGGAAGCGAGTTTTCACATTGAATGCGTGCTGCCTGTCCCAGTTTCATTTCAAGTACGTTCATTTCCGATTGTGCCTTTAAGCTCACGGCCATCATCATTGCTAAAAAAACGAATCTCATTTGTGCTCCCCTTGTGGTTATCCCGCGACGTTTGTTTCTCACGGAGCGCACTATCCATTTTTTACAATAATATGTAAAATATATCAAATTTATTAAAATGATTGATATGATGTATACATGAAAAACAGAAATCCGGATCTGAACTACCTGAAATATTTCTATTATGTTGCTAAACTGGGCGGTTTTACTAAAGCCGCGGCCCAGTTGAAAGTCCAGCAACCTGTCGTCAGCCGTGCCGTAAAACTGCTGGAACAAGATCTCAACTGCAAACTTTTAGAAAGACAAAAAAAGAACGTAATCCTCACAGTTGAAGGACGCAAAGTTTTCGAACAATGCGAAGGCATTTTTAATTCGGTAGATAAAATACCCGATCTGGTTCAGGCCTTTGATGAAGGCGAAAGTTTTTTGTTCTCCTTTGCTTCTTCAGATTCACTCTCTTTCGGGATTCTCGAAAAAGTTATTCGCGAATTAAGAAAAGATTTTCCCAATGTCATCTTCCAGCATCAGTCCGGGTCCATCACATCTTTTATCGACGACATTACTAATGGCAATATTGAAATGGGCTTTTTCTTCAATATTCCGAAACTTCCCAATGGGCTGGTGAAAACAAAACTGGCTTCAGTAGATTTTCATTTTGTGGCAAAGAAATCAAAGCATCATCAGCAGGAGGCGGAAAACTCATTTATCGCGACGATCGCATCGACTCAACGTCCGGAAGATGTTCCCCTTCTAAAAAAATACAAGAGCATCAGAAAGAACGCGCACGTCAGTATTATCTCCAACAGCTCCATTACCCGAAAATCGATGGTGCTTGCAGGACTGGGCGTAAGTCTTCTCCCGGACTTTATGGTGGCGGATGAATTAAAGCATGGTCATCTTGACCGCATCGGTTTACCCGAAAAGTTCACTCTTTTTGTCGTGGAAAGACAGGCGTCTTACAGGACAAAGCTGAAATCGCAACTGATCGAGCTCGTCAAACAGATTGTTTAAAATTCTATACAACTGATAGAGACAATGTATTTCTCAATGAAGCGCAATTCATGCACATTCGCTTTAAGGAGGACTCATGGTAAAAAAAGACAAGAATGAAAAAAAAACTAAGACGACTCATGAAGAAAATGATCATAACTCTATTTATAATGAGATGAACTCACTTGATTTCAAAAAATGTTTCAAAAATCTGATGAATAATTACAAGACAAAGAAAGATCTTAAAAATAATAAATAACCTCGTGTGATTTTCCATCGTCCATTAGTAGCAAGCTCTCTTCTTTGGCCGTTTTTTCTTTTTCATTAAACGCAACCCGAATTGTATAGGTGCTCGATTTCCATTTCAATCGAACCGAGTACTCTTTCCAGTCAAAAGGAACACAAGGTTTCACAAAAAGTTTACCCTCGATAATTCGTATTCCGAGAATATATTCCAGCGCCGCCTGGTAATACAGACTCGCTGATCCGGTATACCAGCTCCATCCTCCGCGGCCAGTGTGAACCGTTCCCCCATAAATATCGGCAGCTATCACATAAGGCTCAAGTTTATAAAGCTGTAATCCGCTGTATGATTTTGTCCGGGTGACAGGATTGAGAAAAGAAAGGACTTCAGATGCTTTTTCTTTTTCATTCATGAGCGCGAAGGCCATCGCCGTCCAGGCAGCAGCGTGGCTGTATTGTCCTCCGTTTTCACGGATGCCCGGCGGATAGCCTTTAATGTATCCCGGTTTCAATGAGCCTTTATCAAACGGCGGTGTAAAAAGAAGACACAAACGATCCTTTCGTTTTACCAGATTCTGATAAACAGAATCCATCGCCTGCACCGATCGCTCCTTCCTTCCCAATCCTGTCAAAACAGACCACGATTGTGTCAGCGAATCGATCTGGCATTCATCGTTTTGTTTTGACCCCATGGGGGTCCCGTCATCAAAAAACGCTCTGAGATACCATTCTCCATCCCATGCGTTTTTTTCAAGCGACTCTTTGAGTAACTGTGAATGCCCACTATATTTCTGTGCATTTTCATTATCGCCGCGTTTTTTACAGATTTCTGAAAAGTCCTGAAGAATTTTTGCCAGGAACCAGGCCACCCAGACGCTCTCTCCTTTTCCTTCAAGACCTACGTTGTTCATTCCATCATTCCAGTCACCAGCTCCCATCAAAGGAAGGCCATGAGAACCAACTTTCATAGAGCGGTTCATTGCGCGGAGACAGTGCTCATAAATATTCGCTGAATCGGATGAAATTGCAGGTGAAATATAGAGATCTTCCTGTCCTTCTTTTAAGAGCGGTGCTTCGATAAATGTTGTGTTCTCATCCAGCAAACTCCAGTCCTGAGTCCGCTCAATATATTTAATAACAACATAGGGAAGCCATAAAAGATCATCAGAGAATCTTGTGCGCACACCTTTATTTAAAGGCGGGTGCCACCAGTGCTGAACATCACCCTCTACAAATTGTTGAGAAGCACTTCTGATAATCTGAGAGCGTGCAATTTCCGGCAGTGAATAAAGAAGTGCAAGAGAATCCTGCAGTTGATCGCGAAAACCGTAAGCTCCGCCTGATTGATAAAGCGCTGTTCTCGCCCATATTCTGCAGGAAAGCGTCTGATAAAGAACCCATTTATTCATAAGTAAATCAAGTTCCGCTGAAGGAGTTGTCATCTGAACCGACTCGTTGAGAGAATTCCAGAATGCTTTCGTCTTTCGATAAATTTCCTCTGCCGTTTGATGATTCAAATGTTTTGCAACAATTGCTTTCGCTTCCTCTTTTGTTTTTGACTGCCCCATCAGGATAAGAATTTCTTTTTCTTCATCGGGCTCAAGATTAAAAAAAGTTCTGAGGGCCGCGCACGGATCCTTTCCTGCGCCGCTCTTTCTGCTCAGGTGTTTGTTATACATTCCTGCGGGGTTGGCATAACTGCCATTTCTACCTAAAAATTCCGTGCGATCACATGAAAATGAAAGTTCAGTCCCGCTGATTGCACAGAAAGCGAGGTCTTCAGGAAATGTATTGTTGAATGGATTGCGGCCGGTAAGGATATTTTCTTCGTAATCAGTAATGATATATTGCGAGGTCTGCTTTCGATTAAAGCCAAGCACCCATTCCGCAAAAAATGTGCAGCTCAATTTACGTTGGTAAGGACATACATTTTTTATTCTGACTCTAAGTATTTTTATGTTTTCATCCATTGAAACAAACATATCTGTTTCATGAGTAAATCCATGAGCATTGTGTTCAAACCGGCTGTAACCCTGGCCATGTGAAACCAGATAAGGTGAATTGTAATTGCAAGGCCAAGGCGTCGGAGACCAAATCGTGAAGGTTTCTTCATCGCGTAGATAAATGGCTTCCCCGGCAGTATCAGTGACCGGATCATTGCTCCATGGAGTCAGTCTGTTTTCACGGCTGTTGCTTGCCCACGTGTAACCGCTCCCTGTTTCCGAAACTATAAATCCAAAATTTCTGGAGTTAGCGACTACATTAATCCAGGGCGCAGGTGTGCTTATTCCTTTTTTCAGGAAAATCTGATACTCACTTCCGTCTTCTGTAAATCCTCCGAGTCCATTAAAGAAACGCAGTCTAGTGAATTCAAGGGCAGGCTGGTCATAGATTTTATGCGGTTTTATTTTGAGTAAGTTTCGCTCGTTCAATCCTGGACGTTGATTTCTTAGCTTTAGTCTCTCCAACTGCTCTTTCAGACTTCCTTTGTTGTTGTCGATATAAACTTTAGAATATGAAAGAATCAGGGTTACGTCTTCTGGGAGCAGCACTGAAGTGTTCAATACAAAAATACCGCCCGGCTTATTGATCTTGTCAGCTGCACCTATTGAATGAATCAACCGGATCAATTCATCATGAATAGTCATTCTGTAAGTTGTCTTCTCTTCATTGAGCAGAACGAGATCGAAAAAAATATTTTTTGTCCGAAAATATTCATGGCCTTTGATCATCAACCTGACGAGCAGAAGATCGCGCTCCGTATGGACACGAACAGTAACAACAGGAAGATCACCGCTTATACCAAAGGCCCATAACCCCTCCTGTGTTTTTTTATAACCTGTCATCTTGTCCGAATGCGGACGCATCAAAGGATTTGAAAAAATCAATCCGCTCGAGAGTTCCTGAAAAAGGACAGACTCTTCGCTGTCCACGTTAATATGACGAAGTTTTACCTGATTTTGTGTCCAGGACAATTCATGCTCGCGCTCATAAGCAAAGATATCTTGATACTGATCGATGAGCCGCAACGATTCATCTCTCGTGGTAGCATAGCCGGTTGTATAGCTTACATGAATCGTCGCCCTCGGTTCTATTAAAAGATATTTGCGAATTGAAAGTATCGGATCTAGTACTGTTCCCGTAGTATTGGAAAGAGAGAGATTTTCAGTGATCACCATCGGATCCTGAAGAGTCCTGTTTCTTCCCAGAAATCTCAAACGATCTGTTTCATATTCTGTCTCTGCATATTCCACAGCATCAACAGAAACGCAGTGAATACCCCATTTCTCTTTATCTTCATGGAAACGTTTGCGCCTTTTAATAATAAGCGCATTCCTGCTGCGGATGAATTCAGTTTCAAGAAAGAGTTTACTAAAACTCAAGTGAGCAGCATCATCTTGTTCTCGCGCAAGCACCGGTTCAAGGTAACTGGTCAGATCCAGTTTTCGCGAAGTATTGCTGAGGTTAGAAATTTTTAATTTTCTGATTTCGATATTATCTTCAGCTGAAACAATGATCTCCATTTGCACATTGAGTGTCGGGGACTTTCGGATGAACTCTGATTTGAATTCGGTAAATTGACAGTGGTATTCTGAGCTTTTATCTTTCATCGGCTGAAATGTTACTGAACTTATTTTATCTTCAGCATGATCGCGGAGATAAATAAAACTTCCTTTGGAGTCGAGTGCTGAATCTTCACTCCAACGGGTCACTGCCAGATCTTTATAGCGAGAAAACCCCGCCCCTGTTGTGGATGTCATGACAGTATAGCTGCCGTTACTCAAAATATTGCATTGAGGAAAATTCGTCTCTACGTTGGTAAAGGTGCGCTGATCATGTTTTTCTTCAATACGAGTGTTGCTCTTTACAGGAGTGTCGCGCTCAAATTGCGGTATCACTGTCATGTAGGCTGGAATTTTTTCCTGCAGGAGAAGCTCTGCCGCTTTTATCATGGGATCAGAGTGAAAACGGTTTTGCATAACATTTTCATTGAGCACGTTGTTGAGTGAGACAAGGATCATCCCCTGATGGTGAACCATGAAGCTTTTAATGACATGATTCCGCATTCCTCTGGGCAATCGTGAAGGGGTGAAATCAATAGATTCGTAAAAACCAAAATTGCCGTAGGCATTTTCTCTGATCAGGCTTTTAAAATTATCGAGCGCCCCCTGAGGATCAATCATAGCGGCAAGGCCTGTCGAATAAGGAGAAATCACCGTATCGGCTCCCAGACCAAATTTTAACCCTAGTCCCGGAATACCAAAAGGTCCGTACTGATAATTCTGATGAATGTCGCGGGCATTATAGGCCGATTCTGAAACTCCCCACGGAATCCCACTGTAACGGGTATACTCCTGCTGGGTTTTCACAATTGATTGATAGGTCTGATGAAGAAGAGTGTCTCGGAAATTTTTCATCACAAGTAATGGCATCAGATATTCAAACATCGAAGCAGTCCACGAAACGAGTGCTCTTCGTCCATGAATGGAACTCATTTGTCTTCCCAGATGAAACCAGTGTTCTAAAGGAATCTCTCCTTTTGCGATGGCAAAGAAACTTGCCAGACGAGCTTCTGAAGCAAGCAGATCGTAAAAGGCATTATCCATTCTACCTTCAGAAAGATTGTAGCCGATGGAAAAAATTTTTCTTTCCCCGTTGTACATGAACTTAAAATCCATCTCCATGGCCATTTGGTGAAAAGCCTTTTCCAGAGAATCAAGCCTGGTGAAAAACCCCGAAAGAATCATTTCAGCTTTCTCAATTTGGTTTGTGAGAATGTTTAAAAGAGGAGTATGTGCCGGATTAATTGATCTGAACTCGTCTATTATTCTTTTGCAACGCTGATAGAGCGCCGGTGCTTCAGAGAAAAGTATAAGCTTGTTAAATTCCAGATTTAACTGTTTTACGAGATCGCTTTCTATTTCTACCGTTCTCGTTCCGGATGTTTCCATCCATGAAAGTGGAATTGGATGAATTTTTTCCATCATCAACTGAAGCTCGTCGACGGTTTTCCGGGCCACATGAATCCAGTGCGATAATTGATGATAGTGTTTATCACCATGCTCCTGAATGAGAGACTGAAGAATATCATCGAGCTGATGAACGCGTTCCTGCAGACGCTTCAGAAAGAAATCCCATTCTCCTACCATGCGGGGATTTTCACTTTCTAAAATATGAAATACCTGATCCAGGATGATGCCGAACTCATTTGTCTTGTCCTTTCCGGCAGAGTGAAAAGTGGATTTAAAATATCGTTTATCAATGGGAGCATACACTTCTCTGACAACATTGAACGTATCTATAATTCCAGAAACGATCTGAGTATGGAAAAGCGGTTTTGACTTTAAATCGTTGCAGAAGATTTTCATCGTATATAAACAGGCTGCGAAATTTCCGCTATCTACAGTGGAAAGATAAATCGGATAAAGCGGCTGCAAGGTGGCAGTGTTATACCAGTTGTAAAAATGCCCTCTGTAGCGGTCAAGCTTTTCAAGAGTTGCACGCGTACTCTCCATACGCTCAGCCAGTTCCAGTGCTCCGAGATAGCCCATATCGTATGCACTCGCCGTCGAAAGCATCATTGCTCCGATGTTGGTCGGCGATGTCCGATGGGCAACAACAGGTTTAGGCTTCTCCTGAAAATTGTCGGGCGCAAGCCAGTTATTTTCATCATTCACAAACGTTTCAAAATAATTCCATGTTCTTCTTGAAATAAGGCGGAACAAAAAACGATCATCGTCATTCAGCTGGTGTGGATAATCGAGTTGACGACTGATTCGCTGAACGATCAGAGGAAAAAATAACCAGGCCATGACAAAAGGAAAAGCGACAATAAAGTTCATCCAGTTGCCAGTAAGGAAGACTGCTCCTGATGTCAGCGCAACAACTATATAAGCCGTCATTTTCTCTTCCAGCGCAGGTCCTGTTCTTGTCAATGCCAGGGCTTCCGTAACTTCAGCGGTCGTCCATTCCAGAAGATGTTTGCGCGAAACATTCATACGGTAAAGAGTGCGAAAGATAGCATCGTGAGCAAGATAGGCCTGATGAGGAAGAAATAAAAGAAACAGCAATTTTTGGACTATTCCAGACTTGAGCTGAATGAGGGTATTTTTGAAGTTGTGTTTAAGATTCATCTCTTTGGAATTTTTAAAAAATTGTGAAAGAGTTGAAAAAACCATTGGAAGAAATAGAGCGGCCAGAAGAAATAGTAATGATCCCAACGGCGCTTTCGAGAATGCAAACAGGCCAACGAGCCACATGAGAAAGAAAAAAGAAAGAAGGCTTCGGCGCAAGTTGTCTGTAATCTTCCAGCGATCCGACAGAGAAAAATCATTTCCCTTGAAAGAAAAAGCATAGCGGGCAATCTGCCAGTCTCCTCTCATCCAACGATGAAGACGTTTATAAAACGTTTCATATTGAGCAGGATAATCATCCATGAACTCAACATCAGTCACCAAAGCTGCTCTCGCCAGAATCCCTTCAAATAAATCGTGGCTTAAAAGTGTATTCTCTTCCACTTTATTTTCGGTAAGAAGTATAAATTCATCGACTGAATAAAGGCCTTTACCTACAAAAATACCGGCCCCATAAAGATCCTGATAAACATCGGAAACCGCCATTGTATAGGGATCAAGCCCGGTATTGCCTGAATAGATTCTTGAAAACAGCGAGCGCGAAGCGCCGGTGGATTTGATACTTATTCTCGGTTGAAAAATAACATAGCCGCGCTCGAGTTTATGGTCTTTGATCTGCGGTCTATTGAGAGGATGGAGGGCCACTCCCAGCATTTTTTTAGCAGCATCAATCGGCATGATTGTATCAGAATCGAGTGTGATCACATAACGGATGGTTTTTAGAAATTC
>DJVH01000105.1:37877-39937 GCA_002440825.1 Bacteriovoracaceae bacterium UBA6261
CAATCCTGCGACGGATTCCATTTCCGCGGCCTGTGAAAATAAAAAAAGCGTGGAGTCTCAGGCGAATATTTAGCATTAAGTCCTGCAATGAGTTTATCCGCAAGAAGAAGCAGCGATTCGTCTGTTTCTTCTGTTTCAGATTTTGAATCGGCAAAATCGCTAAGGACTGCATAGAAAAAGTTGGGATCGCGGTTGGAATAGTAATGGATTTCAAGTCCTTCAATTCTTTTTTGAACATCTGCAGACGTTTTACAAATTGTCGGCACAACTATAAAGGTGCGGGCTTCATCCGGAACCTTTTCTTTGTAATGCATCTTTGGAAGCATTTCAGGCGAAAGAATTTGATTGGTTAAAAAGTTCAGCGTGTGCAAAGCTGTATCGCTGATTGGAATAAAGGAAGCCACAATGAAGAATAGCAGAAAACGATTATCCTGTTCCAATTCTAAAAATACGCAGAGAAGAATTATCTGCAGAAAAATCAGAGCAGGGAAATAATAAAAGTCTGGATGCTCTTTGATTTTATTTTTAAGGTATTCTTTCAGTGAACGTTGATAATGAAATTTTTGCTGAATATCGCGTAAGCCCTTATCAATCAGATAATACCCGGCATGTGAACGGAGACTATCAAACGGCTTCTCTTCAAGCGCGGCTTTTGCCGAGTCGATCACAGCTGCGGCAATGGTGATCTCAGGTATTTGGGTTTTCTTTGAAATTCTCTCCACAACATGGCGATAGCGGTCCCTCGTATCAAAGTTCATATTACTGTATATATTGGCGGGATCTGCTCTCAGCGTTCGTTCAACCAGACTTACCTTTTCAAAAAATTCCTTCCACTCGATGCTGGAAATCAAGCGCATACTGGTAACAATATTTCCTAAAGTCACCTGAGAGAGTGCATCCTGCAAATGCTCATGATTCAAAACTTCATCAATGTTCAGCTGATTTTTTTCTAGATAATTTTGAACAATTGAGTTCAACTCCGCCGATTCTGGAGCTTGATCCCTGAGTTGCTTATAAATCTGACAAATGCAAATACTCGCGCTAAATGGCGAATCCTTCATGATCGCCTGAAGTTTTTCGCTGACAAATTTTTCATCAACTTCACCTTGCAGAATTTCTTCGGTCAGGGCCTTAGACGTTCCCCGAACGCGATGACGATACACGAGCTGGATGAGAATACGTCTCAGATTTTCAAGAAGCGCAATTCTTAGTGAAATCGGTATCGCCCAGATTTCACCACTCGTCAGCGCAACTCTCTCCTGAAAAGAAGAAATGAAATTTAAAATAGTATTCAAATCAAGATGGCTGTCTAGATGGGCCACCAGTGTGAGTGCCAGCGAATAAACTCGGGGATAGCCACGTAGCTCACCGTTGTCGATTTTGGGCAATTCAAAATAATATCCGGACGGAAGGTCGTGCTTGATTTTAAAAAATTGTTCCTCAATGATATAATGATTGTCGACAATCCACATTCCCGCAGAAGGAATCTGAATATTCTGCTCGAGGTCTACAAGAAAATCTCCATACGTTTCAAGAAAAACTTTATGATTCTCATCCACACGCGGGAGAACCTTATCGCGGAATTTTTTTTTGTTAACATTAATATTCTCAGCGAGAAACTGAGCATATTGATTCAGTCTCTCTGAGCTGAAAATTTCATCTCTTATCGGCAATTCATTGATGTCGTAGCGTTTTCGGAAAATACCAACCACCTTTGTAAAAAGTGAGTGTAACCGAGTAGTTCTACATTTTTTTTATTTATGACGAAAGGTGAAGATTCAGTTGAAAAAACTATGAATCGCATTCTCATGCTTAAGCGAAGTCTAGTGGCACCTAAAAAAAAGGCCCGACATTCGTCAGGCCTTTCAATTTTTTAAATCTTTGAGTGAAAATCAAAAACTAGTACTTTGAAACTCTTGTGAATTTCATTGCAGTTTTCTTTCTTCTTTTTTCTGCTGCTTCGATTTTTTCTTTGTTCTTAACAGAAGGTTTTTTGTACTCTTGACGCTTTCTGTACTCACGTACAACGCCGAAAGATTCACACATTCTTTTGAATTTCT
>DJVH01000105.1:39957-40152 GCA_002440825.1 Bacteriovoracaceae bacterium UBA6261
AAGTCACCTCCTCTTTCTAGGCATTAAAACTACAAAAAATTTGTAGGAAAAAAAGTTTTCTAAATGTAGGATATGCCGGCTTTGCAGTCAACTGCGAAATTCATAAAATATGGAAAAAACGCAAAAAGGCCTATTCGACACAGCACTCAATACTCTAGACGAAGCCCCAAATGCTTCCAAGGGGAAAATTGTGCC
>DJVH01000102.1 GCA_002440825.1 Bacteriovoracaceae bacterium UBA6261
AATCCGTCAAAAGCTCCTTAAAATGCCCTTCCCCGGAAAAATGGTTAAGTTCACATTCGAAGATTTTACGCACCGTAGTCTCAACGTCAGTCCCAGTGCATTGGTAATTGATAAAATCGTGTTCGCCGCAAAAAGCCCGGCAACCTTTTTTCATGAGCTCTATATCCAGTTCGTAGGGAAAATGAGTGACAAGCTCATCAGCAAAGGGAGTGATCATCTGCTGGGTCGAGAAAACGTAATTATATTCTTTAGAGTTCGCACTATAGATGGGATGAAAATTTTCATCACTCTTTTCAGCCTTAATCACACGTATGTCGTGAGGCAAATGAGAGTTGAGTCCTTTCATCAATCCTGTTTCTGGAATATCTACCGGAATTTCGATCTTAACTACTTGCCCTAGCGCATGCACTCCGGCATCTGTACGGCCAGAGCCGATCGATTTCACTCCGTCAGTCTTGGACAAAATTTTTAGAGCATTATTAAGTTCGCCCTGAATAGTGCGATCTTTTATTTGAATTTGGAATCCAGAGTAATTGGAACCTTTGTATTGAATTGTCAGCTTATAAATATTCAAATGTAAATCCGATACCAACTGAAGTTCCGGAAACTTTGATGTCATCCTGGAAGTTTTGATAGTTGTGATATCTCACTTCAAGATTCAAAAGCAAATTGGTAATTTTACTTTCAGAAAATAAGTCATAAGCAAGATTAGTGCTCATCCCAGTCAAATTGAATTTAAATTGTGCCGAAGCGAACTGCCCATAGCTCACCTGCATTTTGTTTTTCCCATCTTCACCGCGAAGGTAGTCACTTCTATTTTGACTTAAAACCATAACGCTCGGCCCGGCAGTTCCGACGACTTTAAACCAATGGTATAAAGGTAATTCTACACCTACTCCCAAATCGACAGGAATTTCCCAAAGACGAATTGTTGTATCACTTCTTTCGCCCGTAACAAAAATAGCACGTCCGCTGTTATAACCTACTCCGGCGCCGCCCATCCAGAATAGATTCATGTAATCTTTTCTAAAAAAGTACTGATCGCTGCGCAGGTGAAGAGTTCCACCTTTTACGTGTTTGTATCCTTCGCCAATGGTGCGATTAATGACATCGTTCAATGAAGTGTATTCGTAATTATTTTTGATAAAAGTGAAAGTAAAAGCACTTGAAGATTTGTTTCTGAAATCAGATGACATCTGAGATTTGTCGAGTTCAATATAGTTCTGTGATTTCTCGTAAGTCCCAACCGGAACATATCCGACATCTTCTAGTTTCTTTTTTTCAGGATCCTGGACTGTTAAATCACCGGTGAATTTTTTGAAATTGACATCCTGATCGGCGCCGCTTTTTATTTTTAAATTTTCAACTTCACTGTTTCCGGAATTGATAATATAAGGCTCAGTCCCTTGATTAGGCTTTACCTTGGCAAGTGAATCTTCAACCTCTCCACCAGAGACAATCTGATCGAGATCATCATAGGCAAAAGTTGAATTGGCTGAGAGAATTAATAAAGCAAGAAATCCTATCCATTTAGATCTGCTCTTCATCCTGAGACTCTCCATTGTCTTCATCTGCTTCACTCTTCCATTGAAACATATCTTTGAGCTCACCTTTATTCTTTAAGAAATAAATCAGTGAGGCGAAAACGTAAACGTTAACGATCAGACCAATCATGATCTGTTCTTTAACAAACGTTAGAATACCCATGAGGAAAATTAAAAAAAGAACACGCTTTTTGTGAAGTCTTACCCATTCAGATTTTTTGAATGAATTAAATGGAATGTTTGAAATCATCAGAAAGGCAAAAAATAAAACATAAAGAACAAGAAAGGGCGGAAAAATTTCAAATTGATTGTATTCAAGTGAAAAAAGGACAAGCCCAACCATAGCAAGGGCTCCACTCGGAATCGGCAACCCTTGAAAGAAATCTGAACTTACTTTATCAATGTTCGCATTGAAACGCGCCAGTCTTAAAGCTCCGCAAAGTAAAAAGATAAATGAAGTGATTAGACCGATTCTTCCCATGTCAGAAAAAAATCTGTTGTATACAAGAAAGGCAGGAGCTGCACCAAAAGTAACAACATCTGAAATGGAATCGAATTGCTCACCAAAAGCTGATTGAGTGTGGGTTATACGCGCAACGCGACCATCAACAGAATCGAAAATGGCACCGAGTACAAGCAACATCGCCGCAGGATAAAAATCTCCTTTCCAACCAAGGATAATTGAGAAAAAACCGCACGCCATATTGAGTGCAGTGAATGTATTTGGAAGAAAGAATGCCAACCGTCTTGGAGTATTTAACATAGAAAATTACCTTTATGCATTACCTTGTACGACCGCCATAATAGTTTCACCGGCCGTGACCTCATCATTTGTTTTTACCAGTATCTCATACTTTTGCGGTAAATAAAGCATCACTGTTCCGCCAAAAGGGAAGAAGCCAATATTTACTCTACGCCCGCCTCTGTCTCCAGGCATGACCATGAGTTCCGGCCAAAGACCCAGCTTGCATTTATAAAAGCTTAGCCCTAGATTTTCCCCACGATTATCAAGGGCCAAGGCGACGCCTTTTCCTTCTGCGGAGCCGAGTTCGTACAACGCTTTTCTAGTTCTAAGAAATGATCTCCCTTTAAGAACCAGGAGATTTTTAATTTCACAGGAAAGGGGAAGAAACACTCCCATCTCTTTCCACCATGAAACCATAATTTGAATTTCAATTAACTGATCACCATAAAGACCATGTGAGACATTGTGTTCTATATGCAGAATCTTTCCATTGGCCGGAGAAAAGATTACTCCTCTGGTCGTAACAGGATCATCGCGGAAATCATTGCGGCTTTTTCTCAACACAACATAGAGTAAAATATAAACGCCAATGAGAATAATGAGAGTTTTATAAAAACTGAAAAGCCAAAGAAGAATGAATAGAGTTGCTGCGAACGTATTAAACTTTGCAGGTAAGTACGACTTCAGCATTTTTAGCGAAACTCCTCTTCAAGAGTCCTGAAATAATAGGGCGGAACTCTCATCTTTAATTCAAGAACTTTTCCAAATAGCTTTGTAGCATCTTTTTTAATCAATTCTTTTGTTGTGGATAAACCTTCAAACAAAGGATCCGCTTTGTCCAGAGTATATCCCAGCTTTTGCTCTTCAATTGCAAAGTCAGCTTTATTTATGAGAGTTCTTTCACTCTCATCTCCGCTCCAGCGAAAGATGAAGACTTGTCCTTTGAAAGCATTGGTTACCCAATACCCATTTGAAATCCCTGTGAGTCTTGGAACTTCAAAATGACAAAAAGAAAAAACCGGTAAATGGTTCATTTCAAAAATTTGTGCTAGCCCTTCGCTCAAACGCATGCCTGTATATGAACCGGGGCCGCTGGTAACAAATAGGCGCATATTTTTTAAGTCGAGATTATACTTTTGAACCAATTGGTAAACTTCAGTGTGAATAACTTCAGAAGGCTTTTTTTCATCAAGAGAATGATACTCAACCCAGTTTAACTTAGAATCAAGTAAACCAATGTCGAGTCCTGCCGTACTATCAATGAAAAGTGAATACACTAAAAAAACCTGCTTACATCGTTAAAGATCGCTCCCACCATAAGCATCAATAAAATTGAAAGCCCAACTTGCTGAGCAATTTCCATTTTTCTTCGCGAAAGGGGCCCGCCATTAATAATTTCCAGTGCAATAAACATAATATGTCCGCCGTCCAGCACTGGTATCGGGAATAAGTTAATGACACCTAAATTAACAGAAATCAACGCCATCAACTGGAAGAAATAAGATAACGAAGTGTTGAAAGAATCGTGAGCAACTTTCCCAATTGCTAACGGTCCACCAATGGTTTTCAATGAAATCTGGTTTGTCAGAAGTTTGAGGAAACCATCAATCGTTTTCTTCACTGAATCCCAAGTGCGGATAACTGAATATTTTGTCGATCCGATTAAACCTTTTGATTTAGTGTGAACGAAATTAATTTTTTGAACTTCAATAAAACTATAAACACCCAACAAGCGAACTGTTTTACCTTCTTGCTGAGTGACTTCAGGAGCAACATTTAACTTCTTAAGTTCGCCATTGCTGTAAAATTCTACAGTCACTTCTTTTTTATCAATGGTCTGAAGACGAGAACGCAGATCTTCAAAGCTGTAAACTTTTTGGCCTTCAATAGAAGTAAAAATATCGTTCGCCCTTACACCAACTTTATCTGCTGGAGAATTTGCATTTACGCTTCTGACCATCAAATCCAAAGTGTGAAAGCCACGCGCTTCCAGAGCTCCGAGCAACGATTTTGGTTCAGACGAAACGACTGGAAGAGATGATTCAGCCTGATAATCAACCTCAACATTGTCAGAAGAAATGTCCTGATCTTTCTTTAGAGGGTATAAGTAAACGGTTGTCACGCCTTGACGTGAACCGAGCTCTTCAATGGAATCTTTAAAATCAACTTTGCCCTTAGTTGCTGTTATCGCAAACTGCTTTCCACTGTTATCAACTAAAAACGGTTTTCTTAAAAATGGTGGATATTTCAGGACTTCTTCAAAAAATTTATCACCTCTGAAATCTACTTGCAGCTCAGAAGTTGACTCTCCTCTTTTAACTGTAATTCTTTTGATTTCACCTTTTCCTTCGACCATCAGATCAGTCGGATTGTAAACTTCTGTGTCGTTCACCTTTACGAGAACATCACCTGTTCTTAAACCAGCTTTAAAGAGTGATGATTCAACAGGCACGGCTCCCAATTTAATTTCTGGAATGCGCTCTCCAGTTATTAGCAGCGAAAAGAAAATAGCGAAGGCAAGAATGAAGTTCGCCAAAGGTCCGCCCATCACGATCCAGAATCTTGCAAACTTTCCTTGATGAGTAAAACTGTACGGTCTTTCAGCTTCTGGAATTTCATCTTTATTGAAAGGATCATCGCCATACATTTTTACGTATCCACCAAGTGGAATAGCAGAAATTGCATATTCAGTATCGCCATATTTTTTCTTAAAAATT
This sequence comes from Bacteriovoracaceae bacterium UBA6261, assembly GCA_002440825.1. GTDB lineage: Bacteria > Bdellovibrionota > Bacteriovoracia > Bacteriovoracales > Bacteriovoracaceae > Bacteriovorax. Next base: position 5,007 of record DJVH01000102.1, read on the forward strand.
TTCGGACCAAAACCTATTGAGAAAACTTCTACACGCACTCCAAACAGACGTGCAAAAAGAAAGTGTCCCAACTCATGGAAGAAAACCAATGGTCCTAAAAATAAAATAAAAATCGCGATTTTTTCTAGCAACATGAAAGCCTCATAAGACCCATTTTATGAATACGAATTAGAGAGGAAAATGGCGTCCTAGATATTTTACAACAATCGCAAAAAAAGGCGACAGAAAGATCAAGCTGTCTATGCGATCGTATATACCACCGTGTCCAGGAATAAGATTAGAACTGTCTTTAATTCCAAATTCTCTTTTCACTTTAGATTGAACTAAATCACCGACTTGCGACAAAGCACCGCAAAGTCCAAAAATAACCGAGTAATACCATTGGAAATCGCCTAGAAAAAAATGCCAGGCAAGAGATCCGGCGATAGCAGAGGTAAGTATTCCACCAATAAATCCTTCCACCGTTTTTTTCGGGCTCACTGCCGGCCACAATTTATGTTTTCCGAAATTTTTCCCAAAAAACCATGCGCCAGTGTCCATGCTGAAAGTGACAAGAAGAAGCAAAGTCAAAACTTCCTTCCAGAAGTCTGATTCAAAAAATATCCCGAAGGAAATGAGTGGAAGAAAAACCATGGTGCTGAGCAATCCAGGATTTTTCTTAGAACTATTTTTCATAAATCCTTCTTCAAGAGGAATCTTGAAAAGGTAATAAATCAAAAATGAATTAAGGAAAATTGCTGCGATTGTAAAAAAACCGCGAGATAGTTTAGCCTGAAACAAAACGTTGATTATGAGGAAAAAGACGATGAAAAAGCCAACCACATAACGATAAAAAAAATCCTGACGTTTTAAAGCAGCAAAGTTGACTAAAATTTCATCAATACAAAGAACACCTACAAGCATACAAAGAAGTAAAGTCGCAGTCTTGCCCAATAAAACACTGATCACAACCACAAGGGCCATAACGATGGCAGAAATAATTCTTAGTTTAGTGTTCGACACTCTAGCCTCTTAATAAACTTTTATTCGCTCGAGCCTTTTCCACATTTGATTTAAGGTCTTGAGCTTTTGTTGTAGCGCCAAAGCGTCTTTCTCTTCTTGAAACATCATTCAGAATATTTCTAAACTCTTCTGCGCTGAAATCCGGCCATTTTGTTTCAGTGAAATAAAGTTCAGCGTAGGCAATTTGCCATAAAAGAAAATTAGAAATGCGGTGATCGCCGCCAGTTCTGATGAGTAAGTCCACATCACCTAAATCGGGAATCATAAGATATTTAGCAATCTCATCTTCGCTGATTTCTTTGCCGGGATTATTGCGGATAAAAGCATTGAGCGCGTGAGTGATTTCAGCGCGTCCGCCATATCCAAAAGCAAACGTCAGTTTTAAACCGGTATGAAATTGAGTTTCTTCTTCGAGTTGAAAAATAAGGTTTTTTGTTTGAACAGGAAGATTCGTAATATCTCCCATAATCTTAAATCGAATATTGTTTTTTAAAATTCTCTCGCGCTCCTTCTTTAAAAATTTATGAAGGAGATTAAATAGAACGCGCACTTCAGTTTGTGGGCGACACCAGTTTTCAGAAGAGAAGGCATAAAGTGTAAGTGCACTAATACCTAAATTGTCAGCTTCCTCAACGATGTCGGCAACCACTCCAGATCCGCGCACGTGACCCCACACTCTTGGATGCGAGCGCATAGTGGCCCAACGGCCATTGCCATCCATAATGACGGCTACATGTTTGATCGGATTTGGTCTGTCTAAATTCATGTAGATTAGATAGCCAGAACTTCTTTTTCTTTAGTTGCTACAATTGTATCAACTTCTTTAGTGAATTTATCAGTGATGTTCTGAATTTCAGTCTGTAATTTTTTAGATTCATCTTCAGAAACTTTTTTGTCTTTCTCAGCTTTTTTAACTGCCTCGTTTTGATCACGACGAGCGTTTCTAATATGGACCTTAGTTTCTTCACCGATTTTCTTAATTTCTTTCGCAAGATCTTTACGTTTATCTTCAGTAAGAGCAGGAAAGTTAAGACGAACAAAGTTCCCATCGTTCGTTGGTGTTACTCCAAGATTAGCTGCAAACAGAGCTTTCTCGATTGCAGGAATCATCGTTTTATCAAACGGCTGAATCTGAAGAAGACGAGCTTCTGGAGTTGAAATTTGTCCCAATTGAGTAATAGGTGACATTGATCCATAGTATTCCACTTGAACTCCATCAAGAATTGTAGCAGATGCTCTACCTGTTCTGACTCTTCCAAGTTGGTGTTTAAGTGAATCAATTGCTTTTTTCATTGAATCATTTAAAGAGTTTTTTACTTGATCCATCATCATAATGAGACCCCTTATTTTATTAACTTATTTATTAGTTACTATAGTACCAGTGTTATCGCCCATGACGGCGCGTTTGATATTTCCTTTTTCAAACATATTGAAAACGAGAATATCAACATCGTTGTCCATACAAAGTGAGATCGCTGTAGAATCCATAACAGCTAGTCCTTTGTTAAGAACATCCATAAACTTTAGTTTATCAATTTTTACAGCATCTTTAAACTTCTTTGGATCTTTATCGTAAATACCGTCAACCTTAGTGGCTTTCATGATGACATGAGCATCAATTTCGTTAGCTCTAAGGGCTGCCGCAGTATCCGTTGTGAAATAAGGGTTACCAGTCCCGGCCGCAAAGATGACAACGCGCTTTTTCTCAAGGTGGCGCACAGCTCTTCTTCTAATATAAGGCTCAGCAATTTCTTGCATATCTATTGCAGTTAAAACTCTAGTATTAACGCCGTTTCTTTCAAGTGAATCTTGAAGAGCAAGCGAGTTGATTACAGTTGCAAGCATTCCCATGTGGTCAGATGTCGTGCGGTCCATACCAACAGTTGCTCCGGCAACCCCGCGGTGAATATTCCCACCACCAATAACGATCGCCACTTCAACACCCATGCCGATAAGTTCTTTCACTTCTCCTGAAATCGTATTGAGAACGTCAGCAGAAATTCCGTGTCCCTGATCACCGGAAAGAGCTTCGCCAGATAATTTTAATAGGATTCGACCGTATTTCATTAAGCTCTCCTGTATGTTAGTTGTGTGTACAAAAAAAAGGGGCCTTTTGAGCCCCTTTATTTTGATTAATTCTTAGTGTTGTCCACCAGTCATTTTTGCAACTTCAGCTGCGAAATCGTCAACTCTCTTCTCAATACCTTCACCAAGATTGAATTTTACAAATCTTCTTACGTCGATTTTTTCTCCAACTTTGATAGTAAGTTCATTGATAAGATCCTGAACTGAAATGTCTGGATTCTTAACAAATTTTTGCTCTAGAAGACAAACTTCAGAAGCAAGCTTCTTCACTTTTCCTTCAAGAATTTTAGGAATCATGTTCTCTGGCTTGCCTTCTTCTTTCAATTGAGCAGCGTAGATAGAAATTTCTCTATCAACAAATGCTTGATCCATTTCTGAAGCTCTTACGAACTTTGGATCAGCAGCAGCGATGTGCATAGCTACGTCTTTTACGAAAGTAAGGAAGTCTTCTGATTTAGCTACGAAGTCAGTTTCACAGTTTACTTCAACCATTACTCCCATTCTTCCACCGTGGATGTATGAACCAATTGCGCCTTCAGCAGCAACACGAGATTGCTTCTTCTGAGCAGCTGCAAGACCTTTTTGTCTTAGATAATCAACAGCTTTCTCAAGATCGCCGTTAGTTTCGCCAAGGGCTTTTTTACAGTCCATCATTCCAGCGCCAGTTTTTTCTCTTAGTTCAGAAACAAGCTTTGCAGTAATTTGTGTCATATTAAAATCCTAAAAATTTAAATTATTATTCTTCGTCAACTAGATCGATATCTTTTTCGTATTTGCTGATGATTTCTTTTTCAAGAGCAACGTCACGACCAGAATCTTTTGATTTTTCAAGCTTGTTATTTTTCTTAGCGATGTTCATCCCTTCAGCAACAGAGTTAGCGAAGTATTCAGTGAACATAGAAACAGACTTGATAGCATCGTCGTTACCTGGAACAACGTAGTCTACACCTGTTGGATCACAGTTAGTATCTGTGATAGCTACAACTGGAATACCAAGTTTGTTTGCTTCTTGGATTGCAATTCTTTCATTGTTTGGATCGATTACGAAAAGAGCGCCTGGAAGCTTTCTCATTTCTTTAATCCCGCCAAGAGTTTTTTCTAGCTTGATAACTTCTTTTTCAATGTTGATTCTTTCTTTTTTAGTAAGAAGACCGAAATCTCCAGTCTCTTTCATTTTTTCTACTTTGCGGATTTTATCGATCGATAGAGCTACAGTTTTGTAGTTCGTAAGCATCCCACCTAGCCATCTAGATGTAACAAAGTTTGCTCCACAGTCTTGAGCAGCTTTAGCTACTACTTCAGATGCTTGTCTTTTTGTTCCAACGAAAAGAACTGGCTTACCTTCGCCAGCAGTTTTCTTTAGGAAATCGTATGCTTCTTTTGCAAGAGGAATAGTTTTAGCAAGATCGATAATGTAGATACCGTTCTTTTCGCCGTAAACGTATTTCTTCATTTTTGGGTTCCACTTTTCAGTCTGGTGACCAAAGTGCGCGCCGGCCTCAAGGAGACCTTTTAGAGATAATTCAGACATGTAAACTCCGTTGGTTAATCGAATTGTCTGTGAGCCGCTTTCATTTCATTCCGGCGGACCAACTTTTCAGACAACTGAAAATTATTAAAGAGATATGTTGATAACATACCCCCTGAAATAGGGCAAGATTTATGAGAGTTTTCCCAATGAAAAACTCCCATAGAAATGTAGTTAAGTCAGACTTTCAGAACCCAATAAAACTTTTCTAGGCTTTGACCCCTGAGCAGGTCCCACAACACCTTTGGCTTCCATTTCTTCAATTAAATTTGCTGCACGGTTATATCCAACTCCAAGCCGTCTTTGAAGCAGTGAAGCACTAGCTGAACGATGCTCAATAACAACTCGCACGGCTTCGTCGTATTTATCATCCATACCGCCCGAAGTATCTCCTTCGCGAGGTGCAACACTAACTTCTGGCTCCTCTTCTCCGCCATTTTCAAGGAATTCCATGATGTGCGGATTAAACTCTGGAGACATTTCTGATAATTTTTCAGCGAGCGCCTCAATTTCAGATTCTTCAATATAAGCCGAGTGAATACGCGTCATATCTACGCCAAACTTGTAAAGCATGTCCCCTTTTCCAAGAAGCTTTTCAGCTCCCATGACGTTCAGAATTGTTCTCGAATCTTGCGAACTCGTCACCCGGAAAGATACTCTGGTAGGAAAGTTTGATTTAATAACCCCTGTAATAACATCTACTGAAGGTCGCTGAGTCGCAACGATCAAATGAATTCCGGCTGCTCTTGCTTTCGCTGCCAATCGGTTAATGTGGGTTTCGATTTCCTTTCCTTTTGCAGACAAGATCAAATCTGCAAATTCATCCACGATAATGACAATATATGGAAGCTCATAAGATTCCATTGCTTCATATTCATAAAATTTACGAATTTTATCCATTGCCACTGGCGTAGCATTTTTTAATTTATGATTAAATCCTTCAATGTTTCTCACTCCCATTTCAGACATAATCGAATAACGTCTCTCCATTTCCTGACATGCCCAAAGAAGTGACGTTGCAGCTGTTTTCGGTTCAGTGATAACAGGCATCAACAAATGTGGTAGACGAGCATACAGTGCAAGCTCCAGCTGTTTTGGGTCAATAAGGATTAATTTCATTTGATTTGGTGATTTCATAATCAGCAAAGAAACAAGAATTGAGTTAATGAAAACAGATTTACCTGCCCCTGTTGAACCGGCGACAAGCATGTGAGGCATGGTTGCCAGGTCACAAGAAACTGGTTCACCAAAAGCATTTTTACCCATGGCCAGCGGAAGCTGATGATTTGAGAGAGCAAAATCTTTCGAAGAAATAACCTCATCAAGGTAAATATACTCTCGAGGGTTTCGAGGAACTTCAATCCCAACAGTCGTTCTACCTTTCATTGGATAAACAATACGAATAGGAGATCCTGACAGGGCAAGTGAAAGATCTTCTGCCGTAGAAGTTAGTCTTGCAACCTTCTCCCCTGCTCCAAGTTCCCACTCAAATGTATCGACAACCGGTCCTTTTAAAACGTTAACAATTTGTCCCTGAATTTTAAATTCACCAAGCTTTGCCTGAATCTTATTAATGATATTGTGAAAGTAAGCATCCTCAGGTTGATGAAACTTTTGCTCTGCTTTCTTCGATCCCAAGTTAACCAGGTCGTAATATTTATCATCATTAAATTTTTGTACAGAAGGTGCAGCCTTGGCGTTCGGAATTTCTTCTCTGAGAGCTAAACCAATTTCCGATTCATCGACATAATCGCCGCTGTCTACAAACTCAGACTCATGCTCAATCATGGCCATAGATTTTTCAGAAGCCAAAGTTTGCTCTTCTTCAGGTTGTGACAGCATTTTAGGTGCATTATCAGGAAGCTTTAGCGGAAGGACTTCTTCAACTTTCGCCACTTCTTTAATAGCAGGCAGTTCAGGTAACTTCACTTCTTCTTTCTTCGCAACAGACTCCATCTTCTTAGTTGCAACCATTTCTTCAATGGCCTCTTCAGAAGAAGAATCTTTGTGCTCTAATGACTTTAGAGACTTTCGTTCGTCCATTTTCTGTTTAAAAATTTCAAAATATTTATTCGCAAATGTCTGAACTTTTTCAGTTGGAGTTTGCCAGTCAACACCGCGTACAGTTTCAACTGTGCTCTTTACTTTCGCCGTGAAATCTCCCCTGAAGGATCCCCATGTGAATGCGATAAGTGAAGCGAGCCAAATAACAAAAGAAGCAAAAGGAGAAATAGCATTAGAAAGAAATTGGTATAAACCAGCGCCAAGCAATGTGGGCTGTAGATAATAAGCTGTCCATAAACAGAACAAGCTCAGAGTAATGATATTCAAAGCATCGATCCAGTCGGCGCGCTTTGAAAAAAGAAAAACATAGAATGTCGTGAATAGAGCACAAGAAATAAAAATCCAGGGCCCAGTATAATAATTAATGAAACTTAAAAAACTCGTCCCGTAATAAGCAAAAAATCCAGACGAAGATGTCGAAGAAATTGCCAAATAATTATCCGGAAGCGTATCCCGATAATAAAAAACAATTAAAGTGATAATTGATAAAAAGAATAAAGAGAACAATTCGTATTTAAGTATTCTTGAATTCATCTCGTGCTCCTGCACTCGTTTTGGCAGCATTCGCATACTGCTTATGCAATTTCATCATTTCCGTGAAAACTGCTTCTCATACTTAAATTTTAGACTATTTTGGATTTTTGGGAATAAAAAAACCCCGATCAAAGTCGGGG
>DJVH01000081.1 GCA_002440825.1 Bacteriovoracaceae bacterium UBA6261
GTTTGTTCAGAAAGAGTCACACTCATCACAGCATCGGCCGGAGAGATGATCTTCTTATCTTCAATGAAGTCTCCAAGAGATGAATCTTCTTCTTCCCCGATTGGAGTTTCAAGAGAAATAGGCTCTTTAGAGATTTTGAAAACTTTTTTAACTTTATCTACTGAAAGCTCCATCTTCTCTGCAATTTCCTCAGGAGTTGGCTCACGACCTAATTCCTGAATAAGTTGACGAGAAGTACGAGCAAGCTTGTTGATCGTTTCAATCATGTGAACCGGAATACGGATCGTACGACCCTGATCCGCGATAGCACGTGTGATTGCCTGACGAATCCACCATGTTGCATAAGTTGAGAATTTATAACCACGACGGTGCTCAAATTTATCAACAGCTTTCATAAGACCGATGTTTCCTTCCTGAATCAGGTCGAGGAACTGAAGGCCACGGTTAGTGTATTTCTTCGCGATAGAAACAACGAGACGAAGGTTGGCTTCAACAAGTTGAGCCTTCGCTTTATCTGCTTTGGTTTCACCGTGAACGATGATTTTGTAAACTTTTTCGATTTCGTTGAATTCCATGCCTGCGTCAATTGTTAAACGACGTAGCTTTCTCATAACGTCTTCTTGATTTCTGATCAATTGCTCGATCTTCGCATCAGTAGTGAAGAGATCTTTAGCGAGCTTTCTTTTGAAAGCATCGTCTTCCATTACTTTGTCGTATAGAACTTTGTACGCTTCAGCTTCACCAACTTCAAGGAACTTGAAGATACGATCTTGTTGATCGAAAAGTTCTTTGAATTGTAGGTAATACTTCTTAACTGGTTCAACGAAAGAGTTGATGATCTTTCTGTTGAAAGTCAGGTCAGCAAGTTCCGCTGAAATTTCGTCCATTAGCTTTTTCTGCTCAGGGTTCAGCGCTTTAAGAGTTCCGTCTGCTTTTTCTGTTTCACCCAGGATCACTTGAATCTGATCGATAACAGCATAGATACGGTCTTTGGTTTTCTTGATGTCTTGTGGAGATGATTCATCATCGAGACCGCGAACAAGTTCTTTAACGAATTCTTGAGGGTTCTCTTGTGATTCAATTTTCTCACGAAGCTTCACAACTTCTTTCAAAGCGTGAGTTGAAGAAAGAGCTGAAAGGATAATTTCTCTTTCGCCTTCTTCGATTTCTTTTGCGATGACAACTTCGCCTTCGCGAGTAAGAAGAGCAACTGAGCCCATTCTTTTAAGGTATAGTTTTACTGGATCCGTTGAAGCAGAACGAAGTTCAGCTTTTTCTTCGCGAGAAAGAGCTTCTTCGATAATTTCTGTACCATCAAGGCGGATACCTTCTTCATCTTCAACGTCTTCAGCTGAAATATCAGTAACGTCGATTTTGAGTTCAAGAATTTTATGCATGATCTCATCAACATCCGAGGCAGAGTGAATGCCTGCAGGAAGAGCGTCGTTGATTTCTTCAGCAGTGATAAAGCTTTGGTCTTTTCCTTTCGTCAAAAGACGATTGAACTCTTTTGAGTTCAGGAAAGCGGCAACAGCTGGTGAAATAGGTGTGGTCATTTTTGTCAGTCTCCGTTAATCGGGTCTCGTAATCGGTCTTGGATATTTAATTAGAAAACAGTTTTATTTTTTTTGAGTGCTTGCAGATTTTTTTCTATCTCGGAAAGTTGGAGAAGAATTTTCGTCATCTCATCATCCGTTTCGCAAATCTGCTGAAGATTTTTTAGTTCTTCTTTTTTATGTTTTAACTGCTCCATTTGCAGTTTTGTTTTTAAGTCGGAAAGAATTCTCGATTTTGTTTTGGCATCGAGATCTTTAATCCTGTAATTGAAAAGCGCTGAAGAAGCAGCGGCTTTCAGGTCAGCGGAATAATCCGGACCGCTTGTTAAATTTAAAATCACTGATGCGTATTCGCTCTCATCGATTTCCAGGATAATTTTCTTAATTTTAACAATATATTTTTTTACCTCATCAGAGGTGACTAAATCAAGCAATTCAGCTAGTGCGCTCTCTGAGAAAAGCGCAGGAAGTTGGACTAGTTCTTGCACAACCAGCTTTTCTGTCTTGGTGAGTTTTTTATGAGGCTCACTCGGCGAATGGCTTTGCAATTTATGTTCCGAAAATTCGACTAAAGCATTTTCACCCTCTAAATACTCCGGATTCACCAATGGTTCTTCCATCATTTCTATTTTGGGTTTTGGTTGAAAACGTGCCTGATTTTTTTCTTTGGCTTCGATCGCGGCTAGAAATTCCTGATAGTTTTTTACGATTTGCGAAGGCTCTGAGCGAAGACCAAGGCGTTTGGCAAACGCTACAACACGCTCTGTCGCTGCCAGGTGAGATTTTAAGGGAGCGAGCACTTCAAAAGCTTTATTGAGCAATTCGAGCTTGCGATCGAGAACTTCTGGAAGTTTTTCCGGAATCAATTTACTTAAAAGCACATCGAAAGCAGGCACAGCATTATCTAGTTTTTCCTGCATGGCCAGGACGCCCTGGGCCTTAATGAATTCATCAGGATCTTTCTGAGGAGAAAATTCAATATATTTTGCCACGATCCCTTTTTCGGCCAGCATACTGTTGGCCCTTTCCATCGCTTTGAATCCCGCCGCATCTGAGTCCAGAGCGAGGTAAATATTTTTGGTCATAGAAGACAGACGCTCAATATGGAACATGGTGATTGCGGTTCCCATGCAGGCAACCGTGTTGTGAAATCCATTATTGTAGAGGGCAATCTGGTCCATATTTCCTTCAACGAGGATGACAGCATCCTTCTCTCTGATGGCATTTTTAGCAAGATGAAAGCCATAGAGGAGTTCGTTCTTCTTAAAAAGGAAAGACTCGGCCGAATTCATATATTTGGCCTTCTGATCGTCCCTTATTGCCCGGGAAGTGAACCCGATAACCTGGCCGAATTGATCCCAGATGGGAAAGATGATGCGGTCTCTGAAGGTGTCATAATGAGCCTCACTATTGTGCTTATCGCGTTTTATCAGACCGAGTTCTTCGGCCGTCGCAATGGCAAACGTGCGCTCTTTTTCGTCAGGAATAGTTTTCAAATACTCGTAGAGCGAGCTTTTATTCTGAGCAAAGCCCAGCGTATAGGTAGCAGCGATCTCTTCATTGAGGCCACGCTTTTTGATGAATTCATCGTAGGGCGCAAACTTATGAGTCGAAGCTGTTTTGCGGTAGAGTTGAGCGGCCTTAGTTAGAATCTTTCTTCCCATTTCAAACTTCGGATTGCTCTTCTTCTGTTCCTGATAGGATTCAAAATTGATTCCAGTTTTCTGACAAATTTCTTTCAGCGCTTCGACAAAATCGACATTGCTGATTTTCTGCACGAATGTAATGGCATCTCCGCCTGCACCACAGGCAAAGCATTTGAACATCTTACGACTGTCATTGACGTTCATGGATGGCTTGGAGTCGTTATGAAAAGGACAAACGCCAAGCAACGCCGTACCAGAACGCTTTAAAGAAACGTAATGGCCAATGACGCTGGAAATGGGAATCTCTTCCTTAATTTTTAACTTTAGCTCATCTAATGACATATTTATTTTTTTGCTTGAAGAACAAATGCTTTTATTTTGATTCCCTGCTGAAGGAAAATTCTTTCAAATCCGGTCGTGTATTTGCAAAGAAAATGATCCGGATGTTCTGCTCTCATATCTTTACTTTCAAGAAGGATATCAAAGAGTCCGCATTGCTTTATTTCACGAGCCATCCATTCTGCATAATCGTCGTGATCCGTTTTGATGTAGAAAATTGCCCCTGGTTTTAAAACCTTGTGAGCTCCTTTTAAAAACGGCTCTTGGATTAATCTTTTTTTGTTATGGCGTGATTTCGGCCAAGGATCCGGAAAGAAATAAAAAATCCCGTCGAGCTCATTTTCAGCGAATTGAAATTCAATGCGTTCGCCTTTTGCACGAAGGTATCGGAAGTTTTTATTTTCAAGTGATGATAATTTCTTGGCCAGAGCGAAGCTGCGTTTAAATCTGTAATCAAGTCCCACAAAATTATGATCAGGATGATCCACGCAATAATCGACCATGAAGTGGCCTGCTCCTGATCCGATCTCCAGAAACAGTTTGCCGTCGCGTTTAAAAACGTCCTGATTCCAACGCCCTTTATGTTCTTCAGATTCGTTGTCTCTTAAAACGAACTCGGAGAATTGGGCCAAGCGATCATGATAGGGATTATCATGCTTGTACTTGAAATCTTCTTTAAAAGAATGATCCACCATATATGCCTTTTTGTTTAAAGGAGTTAGCTACCAAATTAAGTCCTGCCTAGCAATGACCGTCGCGTGTAAAGTTTTCAGCCTTCATTGTGGTTTTTGCCATGCGTGTCACAATCTCCTAAACACACTTTTTTGGAGACTTTATGAAAACGACGCTACTTGCAATGCTTGCTTTAACTTTTTGTCTTCAAGCGCATTCCCAAGCCCCTTCTCGTTCAGAGGAAAGTTTCTGTTCTGATCGTATGGATGAACGATTTGTTAAAGACCTTACGCTCGATTCTTCAAATTTAATGGCATTTAGAAATCACGGCGGGATCGCTAACGGCGGCGTTTGCTGGTGGCATTCGCGATTTCAACGGAATGCACTTTATTTAACTATCTATAAACCTGATTTACCTCGCCCGTCTGTTGATGAGGCCAAAGAACTCATTAAACAAATTCGTGAGGCAAAAGACATCGTTGTTATCCCAGGATTCCGCAATTTTTCTGAATTTTCTTCAGTTCATGAGGCGCAAATCCAGCGCGAGCTTGAAAAGTGGCAAAAAGGGGACGGGGTTATTCGGTTTGCGTGGGTAAAGGGGCTTTCCGGGACATCCAGCGTTGCTGGTGATGAATTAAAGAAGATCATGGACGAGATGTACGATGAAGTCGAAGTGAAAAAGAATATCGCTTACAACAAACTTCAGTTTCCGGGAGTCGTCGCTCATGCCTGGCTTGTTGTTCATATGGAAAAGGTGAATGGCGGATATAATTTGGAAATTCTCGATTCAAATTTTCCACGCAGCACTGAAATCTATCGCTATCGCGAAGGTGACGTCGAATTGAATTACCAGGGCTATTACAAATTCACTCCTTACCTGGAAAGAACCAATGAAATGGAACGCATCCATGAAGTGATCAAGAAAAAATGTTCCGGTGACTCAACTAAAAATAAATTAGCAAGACGATAAAAAAAAGGGCCCGGTAAAGGGCCCTTTGTTTTTTTATGCTTTGAAATGATTTCGGACTGTCTGACAAACGTATTCCAATTCTTCCTTTGTAATGTAAGCAAAACAAGGAAGATTTAAAACCGCTTGAGAGATATAGTGAGCATTGCCGTTGTCGATCTTTCCGGCAAGATGTCCAACTGCTCCTGATTGAAGGCTCATCGCTCCCGGATAAATTGTACCGAAACCGATGTTAGCTTTCTTAAGCGTTTCAATCAGGGCAGGACGAAGGGCCGGATCAACCATACCGACAGCACAGTAGCCGTTTTCTTTAACGTGAGAAGCGGCAAGAACAGGCTTAAAAGGTAATCCCTGAAGAGCTTCAGCATAGTATTTGACTGCGTTTCTTCTGCTTTCCAGTCTCGCTTCAATATGATCAAGAGAAAGTTTAAGGAAGAGAGATTCGTAAGCGCCAATGCGCGAGTTCCAGCCGATCATTCCATGTGAGTAGTGATCAGTTCTTCCGTGGTTAATTAAAATTCTGGTTCTTTTTGCTAATTCTTCATCGTTTGTAAAAACTGCGCCAGCATCTCCTGAAGCGCCGAGAACTTTCGCCGGGTAAAAACTTGTTGTCGAAATAAGTGCACTTCCAAGAATAGATTCGCCTTTAATTTCTGTTCCGAAACATTGAGCCCCATCTTCAATCAAAAGAACATTGTTGTCTTTTGCAAATTTTCTAATTTCTAAAGTATCCGGAGAAGCCCAACCGTAAAGGTGAACCATAATCGCCGCTTTTGGTTTGAATTCGTGGACAGCTTTTTTGAAAGTTTCAAGATCCCAGTGACAAGTTTCGCGGTGAACATCAACAGTCACAGGATTTGCTCCGACGTTGACGACAGCTTCGAAAGTTGCCCAAAAAGTCATGTCCGGAATTAAAACGCGGTCATTTTTTTCAACGCCCACTGCTCTTAAAGCAATTTGAATAGCGTCAGTGCCGTTAGCACAACCGATTGCGTATTTAGCTTTAGTCACTTTTGAAAGCTCAGCTTCCATTTCGCCGACAATTGGTCCACCGACAAATTGTGTTTTTTCAAAAAGGTTAGCGACGCCACCAAGAAAATTTTCGCGGAATCCGTTTTCAAAGCGATTTAATGTGATGAAAGGAACTGATGTAATAGACATATTAAAACTCTCTTGTTTTTCAGAGGAATAGTAAATGAATTGATGGCATCATTGTCGATCTATTGAGAGGAAAAAACAAGAATAAAAAAAGGAGAGATTTAGCATCTCTCCTTTCTATTTTTTATTGAGCATTTCAGAAATAATCATGGCCGCCTTGCGCGCCATCTTCGGGTCTTTGATTTTCTCACTGAGCAATTTCTTCATCCGGTCAATTTCAGCCTTTTGAATAAGATTCTCAGCATTATCGTTTGCGGGAGCAGGTTTTTTCGGCTCCGGCTTTGGAAGAGGATTCCAGTTTTGTTTTTTTTGCGCACCCATAAAACGTATTAAGCAGCAACTTCTGGCTTGCGTCTGTAGTGTTTAGAAACTTTTTCCATGTGCTCTTCGATCACTTCGAAAAGTTCAAGTTTTGTCGTATGAGGATTCATTCCATCTGGAAGAGCAGAGTAGATCATGTCACCTTGAACTTCAGTGAAGACGTACCATGTATTGCCTAATTTTTGGAAAAGAACTTCTGATGATTGGTGTTGTGTGTTTGATGTTGCTTTCATAATCTCCTCCATGAAATTGTGAGAAAGTCTCGTGCCTGTCTTTTCGTGTGTGCCTGTCGAATCTTTAGACAAATTTTTTAAATCTTCGGGGGCGGCAAACTTTGCCTGTTTGTTTAATACCTGACTTGAACTCCCAGCAAAAAAGCAGCTTGAGGTTTAAAACCGCTTTTGATTTCGTCCGGGGCTTGTGCGTCCCAGATTTCAGGAACGACCAGCTGATCGCTGGTTTTTAAAGTGTGGGCCATATTAAAATTGATATCAGCGCCGGCCACTAAATCTGTATTGGGAAAAACTTCGGTCATCTGGGCCATCATGTTGGCAAAAGGAGACATCGAAAAACCTGTAAAGAGACGCTCTTCTGTTCCCGCATCCGCCACAAGTTGTACAGATCTCTTGTGATAGTTATAAGTGAAGCCTGTGCCTAACGTCAGTCGGTAGCGCTGAGTCTTATAGGCATCGTAAGTAATAATCGGTCCAAGCTTGATGAGGGCACTTGTTTCTTTGGCATGTGACCCGTTATCAAATTGAATGGTGTTGCCGGAAGTGTTGATTGATGTTGTTAACCCGAAATAATATCTGTCCCATTTATCGAAGGAAACTTTTTTCGTAACGTTTATTTTTAATCCGATTTCAGAAGTAAAACTTTGCTTGTGATAAGCGGTATTGTAAGCGTAGGAAGGATTCACGTTGGGAGCAAATGAGGCAAAGGCGCTCGCACGAAGAAAGCTGGTATTGTCAAAAGGGTATGTCGAAGGAATCGGTTCTTCAAGCCGGTAATCTGTCGGATCATGGGCCAGTGAAACGGGCGTTTTATATTCAGCTAAATCATTCGTGATGAGTTTGATGTATTTTGCCGGAACGTAAGCAATATTTCCGACGCGATCATAAGTTTGAACAAAGGCCGGTAATTCATTACCCTTTCCGATTTCATTTGGAACATAGACCTTCGATCCTTTCCGCAAAGTCTGCAAAACGGTTGAGTTCATGCGAGGCTCTTTAAGAAGAGGTGCTTCCAGGACAATGACCACAGCATCGTAAGCAAAGACTTTGGGAGCCAGTAGAAAATAAAAGAACAGTCGAAGCAATTTCATTAAAGGCTCCATTCAATTTTGTATCCAATTGTCGCACCAAAAGAATTTAAACTATACTCTTTGGGGGGAAGTTCAATTGACTCGCGCGAAGTCTTTTGCAATTTCAGTTCGTGATGTCGATAGTGTCCACCAAGTGAAACTATTCCGACCGGCGTGTGCCATTCACTTTCAATTCCCAAATCAAAAAGAAGTGCAGAGTATTTGTCGTTGTATCCCGCAGAAATTCCCGAATAGACCGGAGCCGTTTCAGCGCTGAACAGCCCTTTGATTTTCAACTCATCATCATTGAGAATATTGTATTGAAAAATCGGACCGAAACTTAGAATCGAAATTTTCACTTGCTCAACATCATTTTTCCAGTAAGCGCTCTGATAATTAAGTGTTAAACCGAAATTGAAAGGGAGCTCAGAAACGTAAAGTGTTCTTGCTTCATAGCGATTGGAAAGCACGCTTTTAATTTCATCATTGTAAATTTCATTCAAACTAGAGAGTCCCAGGCTGTCAAAATGCACACTGAATTGCGAATCAAAAACTGCTTTTTTACTTTCTGATTTGAAAACGCTTTTAGGTGGATAAACTTTTTCTGCATTCACATCCGGAAGCAAGCGTACATCTTCAGCAATCTCAACCAAACCATCAGCATCAGTGAGATAAACTGGTTTACCTGAATTGTCATAGACGTAAAATTGATCACGCCTTTTAGGATCGAGCTCAAGAACTTTCACATAAAGTCCTTTGGAAATATAAAATTCGGATTTGTCTTTCAGGCTGATCAAACGTTTGCCAGGCTTGAAATAGACAGTGTAAGGGGTAAGTTCAGCAGCAAAAAGCGAAACAGAAAAAAGAGAAACAAGTCCTAAAAAAAGCTTTTTCATTTCACAAACTCCAGCGCTTTTTTAAAAGCTTCAAAGTTTGTCGGAAAAACAAAATCCGTCACTTTGACTTCTGCTACTGGCACCCATTTATAACTTTGATGTTCCTCAGAAAGGCTGATGACAGGTTTGGATGGAGGGTTGTAGAGAAAGACTTTTTCTTCCACGTCGCAGCCCCAGCGATCATGAAAATGAAAAGACATATCCAGATCCATGACGTTGTCAGAGATGCCGATTTCCTCGACCATTTCTCTTCTGGCCGCTTCTAAAAAAGTTTCATCGTACTCAACCGAACCGGTTATGTTTTGAAATCCCTCGTCGTGAAATTTAGCAAATTGCAGAAGGAGTAATTGGTTTTCCGCAATAGTCACGACTTGTACTTTTTGCTTGAGTTGTATAATGGTCATAATTGGAAATTTTAACATAATCTGACATTTCTAGACTCGAGTCATAAAAAACTGCCTAATTCATCACATTTCATAGGACCAACGGGGGTGAATTCATTGCTACATGTTGATCGTAATGATATATTTTGCCCCTATGGAAGAATTTATCTATCGAATTGCTATTTCGCTGCCGGGCTTTTTATTGGCGATTGTTTGTCATGAAGCTGCTCATGCATGGATGGCGTACCGCTTTGGCGATCCTACTGCCAAGTACTTAGGTCGTCTGAGCCTTAATCCGGTTGTTCATTACGACCTGGTCGGAACTGTAATCTTTCCTTTGATCGGTGCGATGATGGGGGGAGCTATGTTTGGATGGGCCAAGCCTGTTCCAGTAGATTCTCGCAGATTTAAGAATGTCCGCGCCGGTGTGTTCTGGGTAAGTTTTGCTGGTCCGCTGGCCAATATTATTCTGACCGTTCTGTCCTCCATTCTGCTCGCCGTTCTTTTAACGAAGGTCGCTCCGGATTTTGCTTATTACAAAATTTTCAGCGATATGCTTCAGCAGTCCATTTATATCAACGTGCTTCTGGCTGTATTCAACTTGATCCCATTTCCGCCCTTTGATGGCTCCAAAATGGTTTCTTCACTGCTTGATTACAATCAGGCCCGCAAATATGAAGAGCTTCAGCGTTACAGCTTTGTTTTCATTTTTATTTTGATTTTAACCCCAGTGCTCGGCTACATCATGGCGCCGGCATTTTGGATGAGCAATGTGTTGATGAATTTTTTCATTCACCTCTTGGCTTCATTCTAATTTTTTAGGACGAAAATGTTAGATACAACGATTCAGGTTAAGACAGATCATTTCGACGGCCCGTTGGGACTTCTTCTTCTTCTCATTGAAAAAGAGGAAATGAACATCCGCGATCTCGATCTGACAAAAATCACTAAGCAGTATCTCGACTATCTCGCACAGATGCGCGATCTGAATTTCGACGTAGCGGGGGACTATCTCTTCCTTGCTTCAACACTGCTTCTTTTAAAATCAAAAGTCTGTATCACTGAAGAAGAAGCAAAAAATCTCGAGCTGGAATTTGGCGAAGGGATGCATATTACATCTCAGTCAGAACTTATCCGCCGCCTCGAAGAACTTCAGCTTTATCAGAAAATGTCGAAAAAACTTTGGGATCTGGAAAAGAAAGGACACGAAATTTTCGTGAAACCAAAAGTTGACCGCAAGGCGATCGTGAATTCGATTCTAACGCCGATGGATCTGAACTCATTGACAATGACGATGGTCGATTTCCTTTTCCGTCAGAGAAGAAAATACACTGTCGTTAAACGCGACAGACTTTCGATCAAAGAAAAATTGAAATTTCTTAAATCGAATTTAAAGCTCGGTGAACAAACGACGTTTGATTACCTCCTTGAAGCCGATGGAAAAGCGGAAGAAGGAAAAGACCCGACAGACAATATCGTTATCACATTTATTTCTCTTCTCGAGCTGGCTCGTCTGAAGCGAATCAATGTATTCCAGAATGAAGATCGCAGCACTATCTACGTCAATGTTGTTCGTTCACTCGAAGATTTTGATGTTGAGCAGGCCAACGGATTTGAAGACGAGCAGCCAACGCAACCGTCGTCGGAAGATGCTGTTGTTGACATCGCTGCAGCTCCAGCGGACGAAAAGCTGGTGATCGAAGATTTGGGTGAATTCCAGGAACCTTCTCTAGAAGAGATTCAAGAAGAAGAGAAGCCAGCTGCGAATTTATCTGAAGAAGAATTATTAGAGAACTATGGCGAGCTTCTGACTACACCGGAGAGTGTTGATGAAGGCGCAAAATTAATTCAGTAGGAATTGAGAGGACACACACATGGATCAGAACAACGAACTAAACATCACTCATCCGGACGATATCGAGTTGGCGGATAGATTTCCTTCGGAAGAGGATCTCGAGTTTCCCAATGAATTGTCAGCGGCAGCTGAAGTCTCTGCTGAGATAACAGAAGAAGTTCCGGCAACGGCAGAAGAAGCGGTGGCGGCTGAAAGTGAAATGATTCCTGATGAGCTTCTATGGCAAGCTCGCACGGGTTTAAATCCAGATACACTTTGTGGTGCGATTGAAACAATCATATTCATGAGTGATAAACCAGTCTCAATTCAAAAAATTAAAGCATTGATCGATGAAGATATGCCTTTAAAAATTATTCACGAAGCTCTTCAACGTCTTCAGGCAGAATACGAACAAAAACATCACGGTCTTCGTCTTCTTGAAGTCGCTGAAGGTTACCAGTACAGAACAAAAGCGACGTATTCAAAATACGTTCAGGATATTTTCAAAATCAACTCTCTCGTTCTTTCTCCAACGGCATTGGAAGTTCTTGCGATTCTCGCTTACAAACAACCGGTTTCAAAAGTTGAAGTTGATAAGATCAGAGGTGTAGACAGCGGTCACATTGTTCGCGCGTTGATGGATAAGAGACTTGTTAAAGTTGTCGGCCGCTCTGATGAATTGGGACGTCCGGTTCTTTACGGTACAACACCTGAGTTCCTGGAAGTGTTTAACCTTCCGGATCTTTCTGCCCTTCCACCTGAACACGAGCTTGATGAAATGTCCCGCGCTTCATCTGTCGGTAAAATTGCTGACATTAAAACTCTCGTTCACGACGGCGACAAAGCTCGTTTTAAATTTGATGAAATCGACGAACTTGATGAGCTTTCAGAAGCGATCAAAAACATCGCTGCCGATACAGATTTTACTGCTTCATTAAAAGTTGAAGAAAAGAAACGTCTTTCAGCTGAAGGCGAAGAAATTAAATCTGCTTTCGATCTTCTCGAAGAATTCGTCAACAAGAGACTTATTTCTGAACAGAATAAACAGGCCATTGAATCTCTGCTTACGACAAATGTTATCGAACCAAAAGTCATCGATGATCTTGAAGCAGGGCCTTTTAATACACCAGAGTTAGACGAAGAAGGCGAAGAGTTCCAGATGATCGATCTCGATACTGGTTTACCAGTTGATCTTTCTGACGAAGCTTTTGAAGATGACGGTGAAGGTTTCGATGATAGTCTGATTGCCGACGGCGAATACGATATCGTTGTTGATCTTGAATTCGACACTGAAGAATCAGAAGAAGAAGCTCTTTCCAAGGCCCTGGATGCGGCTTTTGAAAACCTGACAGGTGAATCGCTTGATAGCCGCCTTTCAGATGAGGAATTCGCGTTTGGTGGAGTTCTGGATGAGAAAAATAAAGAGCTGGATGATCTGACTGAGACCGTGATTGAACGCGGCCAGGATCTCGATCTGGACCTTTCTTTCTTAAAAGATGAGCTAAGCACTAAAGATCACGAATAGAAGAACTAAAATCTCTGCTTCTTGACATAGTATGGACCGTGTCATAAAACGGTCCATACAGTTGCAAAACTACTAAGACTAACCTTAAACCGCCGTGATGGCAGATTGGAGGACACAATGGCTGTAAAGTCATCGACTAAATCTAAAGCAAAAAAATCTCAAAACTCTCAAAACTCTGAAGACACAGACAATAAGTTTGAAATTCGTCTTCAAAAATTTATCGCTGATTGCGGGATCACTTCTCGCCGTAAAGCTGAGCAACTTATCACTCAAGGACGTGTCACTATCAATGGTGAAGTGGTCATGGAATTGGGAACAAAAGTTGATCCTAAAAACGATATCGTTCTTGTCGATGGACACCTCGCTGACTTAGCGGCCGTTGATCAAGTGTACTTAATGCTTCATAAGCCCCGCGGATTTGTGACTACATTAAACGATCCGGAAGGACGTGAAACAGTTATGGATCTTGTAAAAGATGTAACTGAAAGAATTTATCCGGTTGGTCGTCTGGATTATTTATCTGAAGGTCTTCTCATCATGACGAATGATGGGGAAGTGGCCAACATGATCATGCACCCGAAATTCAACGTTCAGAAAGTGTATGAAGTAAAAGTTTTTGGTTCAGTAACTGAAACGATTTTAAATAAACTTCGCGCTGGTGCTTACCTTGAAGAAGGATTTGTTAAGCCGACATCTGTTCGAGTTATTAAGCAGCTTCCTACTAAAACCTGGCTGGAATTCAGATTGAATGAAGGTCGCAACAGAGAAATTCGTCGTCTTTGTGAAGCCGTTGGTTTGACTGTTGATAAACTTAAACGTCTGGCGGTTGGAAACCTGACGATTGAAGGTGTTGCGCCAGGAAAATATAGATTGATGTCTAAATCTCAATTGCTCAATGCGATTGGATTAAACGAAGATGGAACTCTGAAGAAAGTTCTCAATGCAGAAGGTTTTGTCTCTTCCAAGAAAACAATCGATCTTAAGAAGAAACGTCCTCAACCGGGGACTGTTGCTGATGATGAAGCATTCAAAAAATTCAGAAGAGAGACTTATTTCGAATCGTTGAAACTAATTCAGGAAAATAAAGCGAATGTGGCCAACAAGATCACAAAGCTCGAAGAACAGGTTTATCTTGAAGAGCAGGCTTCTTACGTTGAAAGAAGAAAGAAAATTGAGAAAGTTAAAGCAACTATCAAAAACAACAATCTTCAAAGAACAAATTTCAGAACCAAACCAAGCTAAAAATACAAAGGCCCTCTTGCGAGGGCCTTTTTTTATTTCTTTTTTTCATCAAGCTTAGGATTACCTAACATCAACATCTGCTTTAATGTTCTATCCATTCCATCAGTCGATCCGTCCAGCATGATCATGTTTCCTTTACCGTATTCAGCAAAGTGTTTAATAGCATCTGTCCACATTGAGAAAAGGATAACGTTGGCATCGAGACCGGCATCGCGAGCACTTTCTGCAGCCTTGCTCATACCGACGGCAACTTCCTCGCGGAAGAGGGCCACACCTTGACCGCGCAGTTGTGAAGCTTCTTTTTCCGCCTGAGCTGCGATTCTGATTGCTGCACCTTCGGCTTCAGCTTCTTTTGTTTTTCTAATGAGAAGAGCTTGCCCTTCGTTCTCAGCAGCTGCGCGAAGGTTTTGAGAAGCTACGACCTGGGCCATTGAGCGCATGATTTCGTCATCAAATGTGATGTCGTTCATTTGCAGGTCGATCAGATGATAGCCCCACGATTCAAGAAGACTGTCGACGTGTTCTTTGATGGTATCAATCAATTCGCGACGTAGAATGAGAATTTCATTTTGTTTTTTTGTCGCAACAAAAGAGCGGACTGAGCCTTCAACAGTTCTGGTTAAAGCTTGCATCAAGCTTGCCTGGTTGATGAATTTGAAGGCAACGTTTTTAATCGTCTCTTCGTCCTGGTTCATAACAGAGTAGAGAAGCATCGCTTTGAAATTAACGTTCGCCTGGTCAAATGTAATGGCAGCAAATTGCATTTCAAGCGACTGGTTTTGAACTGAAATTTTTCTCGTCACAACTTCGAGAAGAGGGATCTTGAAATTCAACCCTGGAAGCATGATTCGTCTGTATTTGCCGAACATAGTGACAACGCCGACGTATCCCTGAGGAACCGTGACAAAAGAGAAAAAGACCGCAGCACCGATGAGAAATAAAACGGGAAGAGTGAGTTCCATAGAACCTCCAAATAAAAAAGCCCGACCTAGGCCGGGCTTCATTTAAATTAATTCTAGCTATTCTAATCTTTTTGAAGGTTCTGTAAAAACGATTTTAACGAAGAACCAGTTCGCCTAAAGCGAGGCTTTAGCACTAGTTATCGTACGTTACGACTTTAGAGTTCGTCACATACTCCTGAAGCACATCCATTGAATACTCCAGCGCTTGCTGAGCATAAGGGATATTGCTGGCATCTTTAAGGTTTTCAGTAAAGCGGGCTTGCTTGATAAGGGCCGCACACATTCTCATGAATTCTGCGCTACCTTCAAAATACTCGTCTTCGTTTTCAGTTAGCATAACGTGAGCGAGCATCGTGTTCAGTGAGCGAATGAGTCTTACTTGATTTGGTGTGAGTTCGCTTCCATCGATCTCGATACGAATCATTCTATCTAAAATTTTCGTTTGTGCTGACATAAGAATCATCCTCTCTAATGAGTTGCAGGGGTTCATTAATTCTTTTATCGCCAGATTTTCAGAAGTATTTAGAATTTTATGTTGGAGCGAATAGTTCGATTTCTTAGTGGACAAAGGGATTCAGACATCTTAATATCCCTTTATCAAATGTCGCGGGATGGAGCAGTCTGGTAG
>DJVH01000078.1 GCA_002440825.1 Bacteriovoracaceae bacterium UBA6261
TTGGTTTTGGTTTTGCACTTTTTATACTTGAGAGATTCTCATTTCATCAGAGGCTTCACAATAGGAGGACTTATGGTGGTTAACGATAATTTGTTAAGTATTTCTCAGACTTTTTTTTCACCAGACACAGTCCAAAAAATAAGCGATGCCATTGGACAGACCAGCGAAAAAACCAGAGCAGCACTTCAGTCTGTTATCCCTACTCTTATGAATGGAATCGTGGACGTCGGAACAACTCCTGAAGGCGCGGCGAAGCTTGTAGATATAATCAATACAAACAATTTTGAAAATGTAAGCAAACCTGATGAGCGTTTTATTCCCGCAGG
Source organism: Bacteriovoracaceae bacterium UBA6261 (assembly GCA_002440825.1). Classification (GTDB taxonomy): domain Bacteria; phylum Bdellovibrionota; class Bacteriovoracia; order Bacteriovoracales; family Bacteriovoracaceae; genus Bacteriovorax. Next base: position 327 of record DJVH01000078.1, read on the forward strand.
TCATGAAGTCATTCACAAAATTTTTGGAAACAATTTAAATACGATTATTTCCAAGCTTGAGAGTGCCACTGGCGTTGGGGTTAATGGTGTAACCAAAATGCTCGATATGGCAGCGCCTGTTTTTATGAGTGTCTTAGGTTCAAAAGTTAAATATGAAAAAACCAGCTCTATGGGCATCATGCATTTTTTGAGCGATCAAAAAATTGCCATGTCTGGTTTTACTTCACATGTGACGACGGCAACGACTCAAGCTCACGAAAAAATAAAATCCTTTAAACTGCCAAAGCAGGACATTCCCTGGAGAGGTATTCTCTTAACGGCCCTTGTTCTTCTTGGAGTCTATCTTTGGTGGCTGGCAGCTAATCAAATTCCCACGCCCATGGTGGCAACTACCCCTGATGGTAAAGTAATTACAAATCTTATGAAATTTCCACCAGTGCGCGACTTGGAACGGTTTATTGTCGAAGGAACAGAGCAAGAGTTGCCCAAACATTTTAAATTTGAACGGCTTCATTTTGTCAGCGGAGAAATAGGTCTCGCACGAGGTTCTGAACCGGAACTTGATCGAATTGCAAATGTCCTGAGAAAAAATCCAACTTCAAGAGTTCGAATCGAAGGCTTCACTGATAACGTTGGTCCCGAAGAACGCAATCAACGTTTATCAGCTTCACGAGCTCAGCAGGTTAAAGATCAACTTGTAGGTAGAGGAATCGAGGCTGGTCGAATTGATGTTGTTGGTTACGGTTCTGCTAATCCGATTGCAAATAATTCGATGGTACATGGAAGAGCAGCTAATAACAGAGTTGAGTTGGTAGTCACTAAGTTGAAATGACAAAAAAAAGGGCCATCCGAAGATGACCCTATTCTAAATTACTTTTTGTAAGCAAATTAGTAACGGTTTCTGTTTCCACCGCCACCGAATCCACCACGAGAACCACCACGGTTATCGTTTGGAACCATTGGCTTTGCTTCAGATACAGTCATTGCGCGACCGTCGAAGTCTTGGCCATGGAATTTGCTGATTGCTTCTTCAGCTTCTTCATCAGAAGACATTTCGATAAATCCGAAACCTTTTGATCTTCCAGTTTCACGGTCAGTGATAACTTTTGAAGAATCAACAGTTCCTACTTCTTCGAATTTTTGTCTTAGGATTGCATCGTTTGCAGAGTACGGAAGATTTCCGACATAAAGTTTTCTACCCATAATTACCTCCTTAAGGCTGGGGCCGCTAAAGAGGAGGGCTGAACATAACAACTTACCACTAATCTAAAGGCGACTAACATTTTCAAGTGCACCCTAACATTATAATTCAAAAACTCAAAATTAAATCTAACTCTTTTTGTTTTTATTTGGCTTTCTGTGATGTTCTCGCCTGTTAGGCTGCTTGTTGCGACTATCAATGAGAGTTTTTGCCTTACCTTTTGATAGCAATTTACTATTGGTAACATCCTCAGAGTGATAAGGCTGCTCCAGGATCAGCGGTATTTGCTTCTTAATGAGTTTTTCAATGTCCTTTAAAAAAGCTTTTTCCTCAGCATCACAAAATGAAATCGCAACTCCGCTGGCACCAGCGCGAGCAGTTCTTCCTATACGGTGGACATAATCTTCGCTAACGTTAGGCAGATCAAAGTTTATAACATGAGAAATCTCATCGATATCAATTCCGCGGGCAGCAATGTCTGTGGCAATCAAAACCCTCACCTTTCCTGAGCGGAAATTTTCCAGAGCATTCTGTCTTGCGGTTTGAGATTTATTTCCATGGATCGCGACAGCAAGAATTTTATTTTTTTCGAGGTAATCGACGATCTTGTTTGCTCCATGTTTGGTTCTGGAAAAAACAATCACTCGCTTAAGGCGGTCATCAGAAAGAATGTGTTTTAAAAGAGGTCTTTTATTTTCTCGATCCACATACATAACGGATTGATCGATGAGTTCAGCCGTCGAGGCAACCGGAGTGACTTCAACTTTAATCGGATTGCGAAGAATGGAATGAGCGAGCTTTTCAATCTCAGGCGGCATAGTCGCCGAGAAGAATAAATTGTGTCTTTTGGGAGGCAACATCGTCAGAACTTTTTTTATNNTCTAGTTCATCGAGCTTGATAAATCCCTGGTTGATTAAATCCAGAAGTCTGCCGGGAGTAGCAACAAGAACATCAACTCCAAAACTCATTGCCTTCACTTGCGGCGATTGCCCTACTCCGCCATAAATAACAGCGTATCTCATCTGCAATTTTTTTCCATAAGTGCAGAAGCTCTCATGAACTTGAATGGCAAGTTCGCGAGTTGGCGTGAGGATTAAAGCGCGAGTGTGCTTTGGTTTTGCTTTTCTTCTAAAAGAATACAGATTGTGCAAAATAGGCAAAGCAAACGCAGCCGTTTTACCGGTACCGGTTTGAGCACATCCAAGAAGATCTTTGCCTTCCAGAAGCGCCGGTATGGCCTGAGCCTGAATGGGGGTTGGTTTTGTATATCCGGTTTCAGCAAGGGCCTGCTTGATCGGGTCCGCGAGATTCATTTGTTCAAAAGTCATAGCTCAACCTACCTATTTAAAAACGCTGAGGCAACAAAACAATTCAAGATCTATAAAACGAGTTTATGTATGAAGAGGTTTCATTTTGAATATATTCGCTATGTTCTGGAAGGGTGAGCATACATCGACGAGAGAAGATTGAAGCTGTTTCTGAATTTTCTTTCTGAAGGCCCATGCTCTTCATTTTTTTCAAAAAGCGATTGTAGCGCTTTTCGTCTTTGTTCACCCGGGTTCTACTTGCCAGAAAAAAGAATAACCAGAGGACTGGAAGTGAAACTCCCAGGCAAAAAGCAAAAGCGATTCCCAGTGAGATATTTTTAGGAAGAAGGTTGCTGATAAGTTGTTGCTGTCGTTCTTTATCGAAATTCAAAATATTGTAACTGAATGAAGTGTTCAGCGAGTCCAGCCAAAGTGAAGCTTGGTCAACAAATCTGAATTTCAACAAGGATTTTGGCAGTTTGTAGTAATAAAAATTTAAATAAGGTTCAAGCTTTTCATTGAAAACATTTGCCCCTAATTGAATGCGTCCCGGAGCAATTGTAGCGGTTGGATCATATCGCACCCACCCTCTGTCCTTAAAATAAACTTCTACCCATGAATGCGCATCAAGCTCGCGAACAAGAACTGAAGAATCGAATGGGTTATATTCTCCGCCCTGGTATCCAGAAACAATTCTGACTGGTAGATCCATAACTCTTGAGAGGTACGCAAAGGCAGCAGCAAAGTGACTGCAGTAGCCGCTCTTTCCATAAAGAATAAAATCTTCAAGTGAGTTGTATGTGGGAGGATTGAGTGTGTATTCAAAGTCTCTGTCTTTGAAGAAATCAACAATTGCCTGAAATTTTTCCTGATCGTCCTTAAAGGTGCGGCCATTCACCAAAAGTTCTTCGATTTTATCTTTCATGTCAGATTTTAACCGAAGACCTTTTCGCATCATTATCGGAGAAATGATTTTCCAGTTTGATTCATAACTTGAATTCACTTCATAGCTAACAGTACTTTTTGTAATGTTTTTAAGACGGAAACTACCCTCTGAAAAGAAGTTGAATTCTAAATTGCTTTTTGTAATGTTCGACATTCCGTCCAGTATAGGGAGAAATTCATTGTAGTCTTTTTCCAGCTGAACACGGTAGCTGGAGACAGGCTTAGGCAGTGGCAGTTGTTCGGAGCGAAGGTTTAGATAACCTGTTTTCCATTCTTCTTTGTAATAATCCCAAAGAATATTCTCCCTCCAGTAAAGAAGAGGTATAGGAAATTCTTTGGCATTTAACCCAATAACCCGAAAGACAACTTTTGATGAAAGGTTAAGTGGTCCAAGTTTTTTAAAGTTTAATTGCGAATCCACGCCTGAAAACAGCAGTTGAGGATTCGTGGTGTTCATAAACCCGGAAGTGAAACGAGGAAATGTATAAAACAAAAGCAGAGAAAAAAGAATAGAAGGAGTTACCAATATGAGAAGTCTTTTTACGTTGAGAAGCGAGAGATCATAGTTACGGATTTTTAAAATGTAATAAAAAAAGATCACAATTTTCAGCATACCCAAAAAGAAAATCATGAATGATGGTTTTAACAAAAAAAGACAGGATTCAAGCAAAGCAAGAATCAAAAACATGTTAAAGTGATCACTTTCTTTTTCGAGTTCCCACAATTTCAATGAAGCCAGGATTAAAACAAAGGAGACACCGGCTTCAGGAACAAGATATGTTTTAAAGTGGTATTTCAGAAAAAATAATGAACCAAAAAGAATGACAGGCTTTATCACGGCTCTTAATGTTTGCGGTCCTAACAAGAATGAAAGAGCAGTCGTAGTCCAAGTTATCACGAGAACTGAAACAGGAATCTCGCCGAACAAAATCAATGAATTGATTAAAACCAAAATGTAAGAAAGATTTTTTACATTAAGTTTCATATTCGGCCAGTGCTCTTAAACAGTTGTTGAGATGTTGTTGGGAATGTCCCGGCTCGACTGAAGTTTTATCCAGAGCGAGGCCATAGTGAAGTCCAGCAGCGTGAAGCTCGTATAAAGTATAACAAATGGAGCAGAGTTCTTTTTCCTTTTGTTCCGGGAGAAGACCTTCCGAAGAAAATCCCAGTTGAACGGGCAGTTCTTCATTGGCAAAAAGCTGTTTGGTTAAAAGTTTTCCAGTTTGAGCATATTTTTTCCAGTGAATTCTTCTTAGAGAATCCCCCGGATAGAAATTTTTCAAATAGAAATCGTCTTCATTTCCTGTTTTTTCATCGGCTATTTCAATGATCTTAAATGGATCCAAAAGTTTTTTTTCCGGATACACGATTGTCTTGAGATTTAAATCGAAATACGTGAATGCCCGAAATAAATGAAAAGGAAAATAGGTTTCGACTGTAATTCTTTTTAAGTTAGCGACTCCCCTTTTTTTTCCTTCAACTGGGAATTCTATTTTGCATGAAGGTTGTTTATCTTTTAAAGAAAATGAAAACAGCAGATCACCAGCGGCCAAGGCGTGATGTTTGATTTTAATCCCTATAAAATGGTGACCCAGAGCTGATTTGCTTTTGAATGTTAAAGTTAAATTTGTTTTTTCACCCAAATGAACAGGGTTGATCCTGGCTGAAGCAAGTGACAGGTTTCGAAGATTGAAATGAGTGTAATACATCGAACCGATAAAGAGACAAAACAAGATGAAGTTAAAGAGCAACACGTAGTTATTAGCATAGACCAGACCAATAATCAGAAGAATGAGATTGAGACACAAAAGTTTCAACCCGTCCAAAGTCGGAACGATATAAAGCTGACCTTGTCTTCCAAGGTTGTGAACCTTTTCTTCGAAGTTTGTCTGAACTTTAGTCAACATGAGTTTGCTTTATCAAAGATCTCGTTAGTTCCAGATCATCTTCGAAAGAATGATTTTGAAATGGAGCAAGTCTATGTGAAGCAACATAAGGTAAAACGGCCTGGACATCGTCGGGAAGTGTGTATTCTCTACCTTCAATGAAGGCCCAGGTTTTAGCAGCTTTCACAATATCTCTTCCGGCACGAGGACTCAGACCTTGAAAGTTGTTATTGCTTCGGGAGTTTTCAAGAAGAGCGAGTACATAATCTAAAAGTTTGTCAGAAAAAATAACTTTATCAATCTGCTTTCTGATTTCAACGATGCTGGCCGGATTTAAGACAGGTCTCAATGAATGAAGATTTGTCTGATGGGAATTCTCTGAAATCAACTTCTTTTCGAAGGCAGTTTCGGGATATCCAATTTTAATTTTCATCATGAACCTATCAAGCTGCGATTCAGGCAAATGATGTGTACCGACTTGAGAACGTGGATTTTGTGTAGCCACCACAAAGAACGGTTCTTGTAGCGGCAGTGTTTTTCCATCAAGGGTTACTTGTTTTTCTTCCATGGCTTCGAGGAGCGCGCTTTGAGTTTTTGGAGTTCCTCGATTTAATTCATCTGCAAGAATGAACTGATGAAAAATAGGACCTGTGATCAGAGTAAACTTCGATTCTTTTTGGTCATAAATCTGAACACCCAACAAATCTGAAGGCATCAAGTCGTTGGTGAATTGGATGCGTGAAAAACTTAAGTCCAGAAGTCTTGCCATGGTTTTAGCAAAAGTAGTTTTACCGACACCTGGAACATCTTCAATCAGCAAATGGCCTTCGGAAAGAAAGCAACAGAGCGCGAGTTTAAGTTCCTGCTTTTTTCCAAGAACGGAAGTTTGAGCGTCTTCGATGAATTTGTTTATTAAGTTGTTCATGATCTTATGCTAATGGAAAAATGAAAATTTTCAATGTAACGACTCTTCTTGTCTGTTCTGGTATGATTAGGTCATGAATCATTTTCTGCTCAGCTTTATGGGTTTTCTTACCGGACTTATCGACTCCATTGTTGGAGGCGGCGGTCTTATTTCCCTGCCCACTCTGTCCATCGCCATTGCTCCGGGTGCCCCTGCGATCGGGACGAATAAAATTGTCGGATCCACTGGTGCGTTGATTGCTTTGCTGGTTTATGCCCGAAAAGGACATTTGCGCTGGAGAGAAGGTTTATCCTTTTGTCTGGTATGTGCAGTGGGATCTTTCTGTGGAAGCTCGGCCGCACCATTTGTTTCAAAAGATTTCTTTCGTTACTTGATGATCTTTATGTGTCCGGTGATTTTGTATATTGTCTGGAATCGTGATCTGTTTTTTACCGAGCGGGAAAATTTTGTAAAACCTCATTACAGCATTTTCTTTCTTTCAGCTTTTGCATCGGGATTTTATGATGGTTTTTTTGGACCCGGCGGAGGAACATTCATGTTCCTTGGATTATTTTTGGGAACTGGATATCCTCTGTTGCCTTCGATAGCCATTTCGAAATTGGCGAATACTTTTTCTGCTACTACGGCCCTCATAACTTATGCACATAATGGTTACGTTCATTGGAGAGAAGGTTTTCTCATGGCAAGTGGTATGGTTGTCGGATCTTTTTTGGGAGCTAGTTATGCAAGCAAGAATGCGACAAAGATTATACGACCAATGCTTACGTTGATTGTTTTGTTGCTGATGGTGAAATTGATCTGGTTTTAAAATGGAAAAGGCCCGGTTCGTTTAATTGAACCGGGGCCTTTGTCCTGTTTTCCTTCAAGGAGTGAAAGAAATTATTTAAGAGTTTTTACAAGTCCTTCAGAAAGTTTTTTCGGCAATGGAGCATAGTGCAGGTCTGAAGCGAATTTTTGACCATCCATGAGTGCCCACCCAAGGAATGTTTTTATTTCTTTTAAAGCTGGAGTATCGCCTTGAGGAAGGAGGATCCATGTGAAAGAAGAAATTGGATAAACACCTTTTCCGTCAGCGTTGATCACTGAAATTCTTAAATCGCCATTTGCATCTTTTACAGAAGCTGCTGATTTAGAAATTGAATCAACAGTTGGAGATACGAATTCCCCTTTTTTATTTTTAACTGCTGCCATAGAAAGTTTGTTGTTGATTGCGTAGGCAAGTTCAACGTAACCGATAGCTCCATCAGTCTGAGAAATCATTGCAGTAACACCTTCGTTGCCTTTTGCGCCGATTCCAGCAGGCCAGTTGATGTTTTTGCCAGCACCAACTTTTGTTTTCCAGTCCGCCGACACTTCAGCAAGGAATGTAGAGAATACGGCCGTTGTTCCTGAGCCATCAGAACGTCTTACAACAAGAATGTCTGTTGCAGGTAGTTTTGCTTTTGGATTTAATTTCGCGATAGCAGCGTCATTCCACTTTGTGATTTTCCCCTGGAAAATATCAGCGATAGTTTGTCCTTCAAGTTTTAGATTGTTTTCAAGACCTTTAACATTGTAAGCAATAGTGACTGCACCAAGAACAGTCGGGATGTGACGGATTGGAGCTTTTGCTGATTTCATTTCTGCATCAGTCATAGGCGCATCAGTTGCCCCGAAGTCTACGGTTTGTGCAAGAACCTGCTTAATTCCTCCACCGCTGCCGATAGATTGGTAGTTAAACTCGACATTCGCGTGAGCCTTTTGGTACTCCGAGAACCACTTTGAATAAATTGGATAAGGAAATGTAGCGCCTGCTCCGTTAATCTTTTGAGCAGCAACAGCACTAAGAGACAGAGACAATACGAGAAACATAATTAATTTTTTTAACACGGTTAACCTCACTGTGTATGGAATGTCTGTCTTGATAATATGAGGAAGGATGAAAAAAGTATCGTCAGATTTTTGTTAAGAATGGGATAGGGAAAATAAAAAAGGGGGACCTAAGTCCCCCTATGTTCGTGTAATTCTTGGTTAAGAATTAGATGTCGAATTTAATACCAGCAAACATCATGTTACCTGTGATTTTTGTATCACCAGTTGTAACAGCATTTTTCTTAACATCATGAGAGTAACCAACATGATATCTGAAGTTAACATCTTTCATTGGCTTAATAGCTAGAGTAAGAGCCCATGCATCACGTTTGTAGTCTGTAGCAGTTGTGCTTACAGCATCATACTTATCGTGGATGTAGTTGAATGAAGGAGTTAGATTATCCCAAGTATAAGCAACGTTTGCCCAGTATGAAGTTGTTTTGTCTTCAGTTGTAGAAGTTGCAGTTGGGTTAGCAGCTGTGTTTTCTCTTTTGTATTGTTTCCAGTCAGCATCGATTGTGAAACCAGCAACAACTGATCTTACACCAACAGCCATCAACTTATTAGTTGAATCAGGAGATGTTGTTGCATCTGTTTTACCGTTAAGACCAAAAGAAGTGTAACCTAAAGTTGGTTGAACTAGACCATCAAGGAAAGATCCGTTGTAGTAAGCTCCCCAAGCAGTTTTTGTATTTTTTGCATCGTCGCCAGTCGTTGCAGTGTCAGAGTATGCACCTCTTGCTGGGTTGAAAGCAGAGACTGTGAAAGTATGACCTTGAAGTGCAGTGTAGATTGCAGAGTATCCAACGTGGTAAAGATCAGCATCTGTTTTTACAAGGTTATATACACCAGAGTTCATAGAGCCATAAGAAACGACAGCTCCTGTTCCAGCTTCAACTGGATAATCTGTTCCAGATGTGAAGTATTCACGGCCAAGAGATTCAACTTGGTTGTGTTTACCAATTCTTGAAGTAAACCATTGGTTCTTGTGATCAACATACATCATGTCTAGGTTTTGCCATGATAGGTCTCTATCTTGAGTAGCGCCACCTGTTGAGAATCTGTAACGGAAACGACCTGAAAGACTTTCGTTGATTGTGAAAACAGAGTTCAAACGGATAACGTTTGAGTAGAATTCACCTCTTTTGTCTTCGTATGAAGAAGCAGCAGTAGTGTTTTCATGTTTTACTTTTGATGAACCGTAATCAAAACGACCTTCAACATTGAATTTCATGTCAGCGGCCATTGCAGTTGATGAAAGAACTGCGAGAGCAGGTAGAAGCATTTTCATTTAAGAATCTCCCGAAATATTAATATAATGTTAAAATGATTTACCCGGCCGACAAAAAAAGCAAGTCTTTATTTGTCAGATTTTTATTAGTCTTTGGATTGATAAAAATTTGGATATCGCGGACAATTAATTATGGAAAGCACCCTCGAACATAATTTTAGATCGGAGACTAAAACAATCAAGTTTTTGTTGAAGGCGTTTTTCTTCTTCATTCACCTCGCGATCATGACAGAAATTGTAGCGGGGCCCAAATTCAGATTGGGTTTAAGATTGCTCTTCTTTCTTTATCTTTCAACCCCCTACTACAAGACAATAAAGCATCGTTATTATACCTACTGGACCTTCTCTGCATTGCTGTTCTTTTATATTTTATTCAAAATAAATGAGATGTTTTTTGTTCTTCATCACGCTCATATTGGCGCACTTTATGTAGTGTCTTGTCTCCTCCTTATTTTTAAAATGTATTTTCTTTCTTCCCCTATTTATTATCCTCGAGTGAGCTGGTGGGAATACGATTTCCGTTATCGCGACGATTTAAAAGTTACAGTTAAAGCTCATGATCAGGAATACGAAGCACGTCTCACTGACTTGCGAAGATTCGCAGGTTGTATCGCTCTTTTCGAAGAACTAAAAATGGGTGATGAAATTTTGATGAACACAAAAGTGGATGATGTTTCCGTCACACTTCGCGGCCAGGTGATGAGCAAGAGAAAAGATCTCATTGGTCGACCGCTCATTTACGGTATTCAATTCAAGTTCGACAGTAGAAGCAACAAGAAGCGATACATTCAGCTCCTGCGTTTGTGGAAAAAAGAAAAAAATAATAAACGAAAATTAAAATTCGCCCAAGTCTAAAAGTCGATATGAAAACAGAAAATCAACTTTCACTCAATGATCAGCTGTGGCTAATGGATGAAGCTCTCATCGAAGCTGTTAAAGCTTATCGCGACGATGAAGTTCCTATAGGGGCAGTCGTTGTAGACAAAGACGGAGCGATCATATCCCGTACACACAACATCAAAGAAAAAAATTATAATCCCTGCGGTCACGCGGAAATCCTGGCCATCACTGAAGCCGCAAAAAAATTGAACAACTGGCGTCTGATAAATTGTTCCTTATTTGTCACGCTCGAGCCTTGCCCGATGTGTTTAAGCGCTATGATTCAGGCACGCATAGGAACGCTGTATTTTGGCGCGTATGATCCTAAGGGCGGATCTTTAAGCTTGAATTATAATTTTTATAAGGATCAAAAACTCAATCATGCTTTTCCGGTTGTCGGGGGGCTGCGCCACTTTGAATGTTCGAAACTTTTATCGCAATTTTTCCGCGAGAAAAGAGCCGTCTACAATAAGAACTAGCCTAAAAATTTTGATTGTGATAATAATGGAAGCCTGCGGAGAATTGGCCGAGTGGTCGAAGGCGCTCCCTTGGAAAGGGAGTATACCTCAAAAGGGTATCGTGGGTTCGAATCCCATGTTCTCCGCCATCTTAAAAGTTATTCCTCAGGTTCTTTCAGCCAGCCCTTTTTGTGAACCCAGATAAAAATTCCCAATGAAATGAAGCCCATTAGAATCAGCACGGCCGTATATCCGTGTGGATGTTTTAATTCCGGCATATGTTCAAAATTCATTCCGTAAATACCGGCGAGAAAATTAAGCGGCAAAAAGAAGATAGAAAACACAGTCAGTACGCGCATGACTTCGTTCGTTTTAAATGAAGCCTCATTGGTTTTTTGAGAAGAAAGTGAAATATGAAGATTGAGAAGGCCCGTCACATTTTCCAAAACATCTTCCGTATAAAATAAAAACCGCTCAGTGTTTTCTTTAATTCCCTGGAAATCCTTCCACACAAACTCTGTATGATTTTGGAGACTGTTCAAAATATCCAGTGAAAATTTCAGGCACTTTCTAAACGCAGAAGCTTTTCTTTTTAGATAATATCCTTCACGGATTATTTGCCTGCTTTTAGAAGTTTTAAAAATCTTTTCTTCAAATTCATCCGCTTTGTGTTCGAGTGTTGTCAGCGGTTCATCGTAAGTCATCAACGATGAAGTCACGATGCTTTTGATAAGCTCTTTCATGTTCAAGCAGTTTTCCCCTTTGCAGGTTTCACGCAGCTGAACTATGAAATCAGGATCCATTCGGTGAATGGTGAGAATGAGATTCTCGTGCATGATAATAGTCACCTTTGTGGTGAGTTCCTGAATGTTGACAGCATGAGGCTTTTTATTGGGGTCAATGACTCGCAGGTAAATAACACTCGTTGTGTTAAAAGATTCAAATTTAGGCAAATGATCCGGATTGAGCGCATTCACGAGAATTCGCTCAGGAGCATTTAACATAATGGCCAGGTTGACCAGATCCTCTTTTGACGGATGAACCAGATCAACCCACTTAACGTTGTGTAGTTGAAATTCGTATTTTTGAAGTGACATTGCTTATTTTTTTGAAGCTTTTTTGTCTTCTTTCACTTCGATAGACTTGGCAGTCATGAAATACTCAACAGTCACTTTTGAACCGACCTTCAGTTCGCCAGTAACCTTAGCCGCTGCATCCTTTGCAATCTCCCATTTCTCTTTCCCTTTTTGAACAACGATCGTTGTGTCAGTCATTTCCAGAACCGGGCCAGTGACCTGATACGTTTTTGGAGCAGCTGCAAATGAGTGAAGAGATAATGTCAAAAGCGTCATTGCGATAAGTGTTTTCATATATGGTTTCCTCCTAAAGTATTCTTGAAACGCTAAAACAGTTTAATCAACATTCATCCCGTGCGTAAAGCTGTTGTTTCCCCCTGTTTGTCTTGACACAAAAGCTCCATCTTCGTAGTATCACTCCCGGTAGTCAGGGAGTAGCAAAGGCAGCTGCGGCCAACCCCGCCAGGTCCGGAAGGAAGCAACGGTAACTGTCACTGCTTTGTGCTGTTTTCCTGGCTACTTCTTTAGCTCCTGCACCTCGTAATTCAATTTACTAAATCCACCAAATTCATTACTCTTTTCCAATAGGAAAAATTCCAAGGAATCTAATGTCGTACCAAGTATTAGCTAGGAAGTGGCGCCCTAAAAAGTTTCAGGACCTCGTGGGACAATCTCATGTCACCCGCGCCCTTCAAAACGCTATCATCAATAAAAAAATCGGCCACGCGTATATGCTGGTCGGAACCCGCGGAGTGGGAAAAACGACTGTTGCGCGTTTGTTCGCAAAGGCTATTCGTTGTGAAAACCTAACTCCGGATGGAAATGCTTGCGGTGAATGTAAGGCTTGTCTTGATTTCGACACAGAAACTTCGATGAACGTTATCGAAATCGATGGTGCTTCAAATAATTCTGTCGACAACATTCGCGAACTCATCAGCAACGTTCACTACCTTCCGACTTCGGGAAAGTATAAAGTTTATATCATCGATGAAGTTCACATGCTTTCAACAAACGCCTTTAATGCCTTGTTGAAAACGCTTGAAGAGCCACCTGCGCATGTCGTTTTTATTTTTGCGACGACAGAGGTTCAGAAACTTCTCGGGACAGTTCTCTCACGCTGTCAGCGCTTTGATCTCCGTCACATCAGCGTTCAGGATCTCGTTTCTCACTTGAAGCATATTGCTCAAGTCGAAGGAATTAAATTTGAACGCGAAGAGCTTATAGAGCAAATTGCCGTTCTGGGAAGAGGCTCAGCGAGAGATTCTCTCTCTCTTTTAGATCAAGTTCTCACAACATCCCAAGACAATGTCGTGACTGAAGAGAATTTAACGTCTTCTCTGGGCGTGGCCGGACCATCGAGTTTAAAAAATATTCTCGAATCACTTTATGCAGGTGATGTAGAAAGACTTTCTAAAATCTATAACAAGCTTCTGGAAGAAAACGTCCCGGTTAAAAACATAGCCAGCGGCTTACTGGACGAACTGTTCTCGGATTTAAAATCAGCCGTGAACAAAACGTTGAGTCCTGCCGAGATGATCTGGATTTATGAAACGATGGCCAAAGAAACAAGCTGGATCTTTACCTCGATTTCACCAGAGAAATCTTTTGAAGTGCTGCTTTATAAAGTCACGCTGAGAAGAAGTTTTTTTACCAACAAAATTTCACGTACCGAAGTGGTGACTACAAGATCTGAAAAAGCGGCACCAGTCGCTGCACCAGTCGCTCAAGAACCAAAGAGTGTGGCAAGTATTCTGCAGCAAGAACTGGAGAAAGCAGAAGTTGAAGCGAAAGCTTCAGTGAAGCCATCCGAAGAAATACCTGCTCCTGTTCAAACTGAAACAGTTCAGGCTTCAAATAAAGTTGCCGACTCAGATTTAACCTGGGAAGGATTTCTTGATTATTTAAACTCCAAATCCCCTGCTTCAGCTTCAAATCTCGAGCAAGGAAATATTATTTCTCCTCTTCGCCTGGAAAATGGAGAATTGAATGTAGAACTTGGTTTTGGTTTTTCTGGACAAGTTTTTCACGATTACCTGAGTGATGCTGAAGTTCATCAGAAAGTGGTGGGACACCTGGCGGATTTTTTCAATGTTGAGAGAACAAAAGTGAATTTACAGCTGGTTCAAGTTCAATCAGATGAAAACTTTGTTTCAACGGCGGCCATCAAAGAACAGAAGGCGGAGGTTTCTCTCCAGGAAAAAATTGAAAACTTTAAAAACAATCCGCTCTTGAAAGAAGCGGAAAAAATATTTAATGCAAAGGTCGATAAAGTTATTATCGATCCACCTAAAAAATAATAACGATAAATAAAGTAAAGGAGAACATATGAAAGGTTTAAACGGATTAATGAAACAAGCTCAGCAAATGCAACAGAAGATGGCAACACTTCAAAAAGAGCTTGAGTCGCGAGAAATTGAAACATCATCTGGCGGTGGTATGATTAAAATTAAAATCACCGGCAAGCAACAGATCGTGGCGATTTCGATCAACAAAGAATGTGTTGATCCTAACGATGTTGCTTCTCTTGAAGAACTTGTGAAGACTGCTGTTAACCAAGCTGTGAAAGAATCACAGGACATGGTTTCAAGTGCAATGTCTAAAATCACAGGTGGAATCAATATCCCAGGATTATTCTAGTAATGGAATTGCCTGAAAAACTCTTAAAAACCGTAAAGCAATTTTCACGGCTTCCCGGAGTCGGTGAAAAGACGGCCTTGCGCCAGTCGCTCATCATGACGAAATGGAGCAAGGAAGATCTGATTGCTTTTTCGGACGCCATCAAAAGTCTCGCAGAATTAAACCATTGTAAAAAATGCGGAATGTTCTGCGACGACGAGCTTTGCAAAATCTGCATGGACTCAAACCGTTCGCATTCGAAAACGATTTGCGTGGTTGAGTCTGTCACAGACTGCCTGGCCATTGAAAGAAGTGGCAATTTCCGCGGTAAATTTCACATTCTGTTTGGAGTGCTCAATCCTCTGTTGGGAATCGGCCCTGATGAATTAAAACTCGACCATCTCATTGAGAGAGTGGCAGAAGAACAGATTGAAGAACTTATTCTGGCCGTGAATCCTTCTGTTGAAGGTGATGCAACTTGTGCCTATATCAAGCAAATGCTTCCTGAAAACGTCAGAGTCGATCGAATCGGTTTTGGTATCCCAATGGGAGGAAGTCTCGAGTTTGTTGATTCTTTGACTATTACTAAGGCGCTGGAGAACCGTAGACATCTATGAATGTAAACAGCAATATTCCCAAGTATGTAGAAACGTTTTTTCAATCCTGCGAGATTGATGAAAAGATAAATCGTTATTCGTTTTTTCTTATTCGTCATGACGGCGTGGTTCTTTACCACAACAACAATCTTGCGAATTCTCTTTCAAAATCTTCTATCGGTGCCCTGCTTGGAGGGGTCTGGCAGGCAGCACGGGCCCTCGCCAGTTTCATTCCCAAAGAAGAAGCCAAGGAAGGTTATCGTTTAAGTTTCGATACAGCTTCACAAGGCGTATATATCGTTCCCATTACGGTTGGTGATGAAGAGCTGTACCTCGGACTCATTTACCACGATGAAGTGAATCCAGGTTTCATCAAAAACAAAATACGTGAAATAGCAGCAAGCTTCAGCGAGTTTCTTGAAGCTGAATTAAAAGAATCATTAAAAAGAAAACAATCACAATCAAAAGCACCAACTAACAAAAGCGAATTTTTATTTGGTGATATTACAGATTCTGAAATGGATCGCCTCTTTGCCTTTGCAAAGAGCTAGATTCTAAAAAGGTTATACAATGTCGTTTGTAAATTATGTAACGAAAGAAGTGAATTGCAAGATTGTCTACTACGGTCCCGGGCTGGGCGGTAAGACAACTAATATTCAGTACGTTTATCAAAAGACCAGCGGAGATGCTAAGGGAAATATCATTTCGCTCAACACTGAAAATGAACGGACCTTGTTCTTTGATTTTCTTCCCCTAGATTTGGGAGAAATCCGTGGTTTTAAAACACGCTTTCACCTTTACACTGTTCCCGGACAAGTTTTTTATGAAGCCTCCAGAAAGCTCATTCTTCGAGGTGTAGATGGAATTGTTTTTGTAGCTGACTCTCAGGTTGAGAGAATGGAATCAAATATTGAATCTCTCAAGTCACTTGAAAAAAACCTGACAGAACAAGGTTACGACATTGAAAAAGTTCCTCTTGTTCTGCAGTGGAATAAACGCGATCTTCCCAATACAACCTCTGTAAAAGACCTGCATGAAGCTTTAAATAAATGGAATGTTCCTGAGTTTGAAGCTGTTGCCATCAAAGGCCAGGGTGTCTTTGATACTCTGAAGATGATATCAAAATTAGTTCTGATGAATCTTAAGGGTGGCCTGGAATAACTAATTCACTTTAAGCGGAAGCACATTTTTATAATGCAGGAAAATCAAGTGCGCTTTTAAAAGGGCTTCCTGATCATAGAAACTCGAACGACTTCCAACCAGGTGATGGCCCTCTAGAACGCCCAGATTGTGCCCATTAAAATATTCCGGGAATTGAGCATTTTCTACATCAACTATTCCGTCATTGGATTTGCGGCTTCTAAAAAAAGCCTTTGTGAGCATCATCCACACGTGGCTTTGATGCCATTTAGATTCAAAAGCAATGGCCGTATAAAAAGGCTTGTGAGGCAAAGACTTGTAATGTCTTTTAAACCAGCTTTCACGGTATGAGCGCGAAAGAGATTTTTGAAGTTCTTTGGCCAGAATATCAATTTTTTTACCAAGGACTTTTTTGGAAACTTCTTCCGGAACCCTGCTGAGAGTGTTTACCAGACGAAGGATTTTGTTATTCACGTGATCACTTCCCATTATCGGAGTGGCAATAAAAGAAACGCCGACAATGTTTTCTGAAATCGATTCACCTTCATCTTTTAAGAAGTGAAGCGTATCAACGCCGCCCTTTGAAAAACAAAGAAACCAAAGCTTTTCGTTGGGATTTTCTTCAATAAATTTGTGGATCTGTTTTTTCAACAACTGTGCATTTTCACGCGATCCCTTTTTCCCATCTACAACCGGAGCAATGTGTTTGATGTTGTATTCATCTAAAAGGTTTTCTGCACCTCTTTGAAAGGCCGGAGTTGAAAAAATTTCGTTCAAAACACCAGAGACCAGAACAATGGTTACGTCTGAAGGCGGAACAATGAGGGCTGACTTATAGTCCTGGTTTAAATGGCAATGAGTAATTTCAGTATAGATTGTACTGAAAATTTCAGCGTCGCTGGCATTTACACTTTTTTTATTGATCACACTCGCAAGGATATCCTGAGCGCGTGAGCTATACAGGTTCTGGCTTTCAATTTGACGAATATCGAAAAAAGTTTTGAGAACTACGAACGCCGAGCGGCTGACCCAGATTCCTGAATTGGTAAGCGAAACCAGCGAGCGGATAAAATCCAGCTTAGTTCGTGAAGATTTGATCTTTTGGATATTGAAAACAAACTCTTCCAACGAAGTAGTGCTCGCATAAGTAAGGTTCTCAGTGCTCTTTTTGAGTCGAGATCTATACTGTGAGAAAGAATCTGAAAGGGCATGTATTGCGTTCATTCAATCTAAACGTTACCTAAAGAACACCCCAAAATGCAACATGTAATGCTCCGATGTAGACGCAGGTGCTTTGTTTAGTGATTTTTCGTGTCATTCATCGTAAGATCACCTGAGTTAAAATCAACTGTGAGGTTAGAAATGAGTGCGATTAAAATTGGCGTAATTGGCGGTAGTGGCGTTTATAAAATCGAGGGGATTGAAGTTGTTCGTGAACATACTGTTCTAACACCCTTTGGTAAGCCAAGCTCGGAAATTATTGAAGCTAAGCTTAATGGCGTTTCTTTCTTTTTCTTACCTCGCCACGGTAAGCATCATTCATTTACACCAAGTGACCTGAATTACCGCGCAAATATTTTTGCGTTAAAAGAATTAGGTGTTGAGTATCTGATTTCTGTATCGGCCGTTGGTTCTTTGAAAGAAGAATTTCCACCGACAACTTTTGTTCTTGTTGATCAATTCATTGATTGGACGAAAGGAAAAAGAGAAAGAACTTTCTTCAATAACGGTTTCGTTGGACACGTTTCAGTCGCTGATCCTATAGAAAAAGAACTTCAACAGATGATGGTTGAAGTTTGCAAAGAAGTAGGCGTCAAGCACGGTGTTGGCGGATCCTATATTTGCATTGAGGGCCCTCAATTTTCTTCAAAAGCAGAATCTAATATCTATAGAAGTTTCGGAGCCAGTGTTATCGGTATGACTAACGTTCCGGAAGCGTATCTTGCTAAAGAAGCCGGTATGGCCTACGCGACGATTGCAATGGTTACTGATTACGATTGCTGGAAAGAAGAGCACTGTACACTTGAAGAAATTATGAAAGTGATGGCAACCAACAACCAACAAGTGCATGCAGTTCTGAAAAAACTTATTCCAAAGCTTCATGCCAATCCATTTAAGTTTAAGAAAGAAAATACCTTTGCTGTTCTATCTAAACCGGAAGTCATGTCAGCTGATCAACAGCGCATGCTAGATGTGTTGATGAAGTAATGACTTATACTCAGCACTATTCCGTTTTAAAAAAGGAATGCATCGATTTTTTAACTGAGAACGCTGCCGACGGTGAGATCTCTTATTTTGCAGACCTCACCTTTGGTGGCGGCGGACATTCTTTTGAACTGCTTTATACCAATCCACTTTTTCACGTTCGTTCAACGGATCAGGATCCGGATGCTTTAAATAACGGAGCCGCCCGGATTGAAAAAGAGGGCATGAAAGAAAGAATTAAATTATTTAATACGAACTTCATGCATTTTCCACAAATCGCCAAAGAACAATGTCCGGAAGTTTTTGAAAAAGGTGGTTTTCAGGGAATACTTCTCGATCTTGGTGTTTCGTCTCATCATTTCGATGAAGCTGGCCGCGGATTCTCTTTTCGCTTCGATGGCCCGCTTGATATGAGAATGAATTACGAGTCAGATGAATTCCTAACGGCTGAAGAAATCATCAACACCTACCGTGAAGAAAAGCTGGTGAAAATTTTCACTGAATACGGTGAAGAAAAAAACGCCCGCAAAATTGCAGCGAAGATTTGCGAAGAAAGAAAAACGAAACCCATTAAAACGACCAAAGATCTGGAAAACATCATTTTTCATTGTTATCCAAAAGAGCATCGCTACGGAAAAACCAATCCTTCTACTCGGGTTTTTCAGGCACTCAGACTTGAAGTAAATCGAGAGCTTGAAGTTTTAACCGAGACAATCAATCAACTAATACCGCTCTTGAAAATGGGTGGTCGACTGGCGATTATCAGCTTTCATTCCCTCGAAGATCGCATCGTCAAAAACCTTTTCAAAGAGGCTGGCGAGAGCACGGTTCTCCCAGTGCAAGTACTCACCAAGAAGCCTGTCATTCCTTCAGAAGAAGAAATTTTAAACAATTCCCGATCAAGAAGTGCTAAACTTAGAGTGTTAGAACGGGTAGAATTTAAAAAAGACAAAAACAAGTACAGGAAAGAATTCCTGGAAGATGAAGAATAATTAGCAAAAAATTTTGTTAAATAATCAAGGAGTGATTATGGCAAAGGCTGTAAAGTCGGATAAAGGCGCTAAGTTTAATCTTGGTAAAAAGATCAAAGAAATTGTTTTCAGCTCACAGGGGTTTCCACTTTTCTTATCTTTCACCACTCTTGCCATTCTTTTCGTTTTATTCAGAATGAAAAACGTTGAGATGGATTACAAAATCACAAAAACCAATAGAGACATTGAAAAAGTTCTTCTCGACAACAAAGAACTTAAAGCAAAGAACGCAAGACTCCTTTCAAGCGATCGCTTGAGAAGACTGGCCGCTGTTCATCATCTTGATCAACCTAAACAGGATCAGATCATCGTCATCCCATAGAATTTTTGAGAGCAACTTATGAATAGAGTGGAAAAAAATAGAATAATCTTCGTCTTTACCTGCTTCTGTCTCTTCTTCGTGTTCGTTTTGGGAAAAGCATTTAAAGTTCAGCTTATCGATGCTGGAGATCTCATAGTCAGAGCGAACTCGCAGTTTTTAAGACAAGCAACTGTTTATCCCAAACGCGGAAACATTTACGATCGCGAAGGGAATCCACTCGCTCTCAATGTTCAGACATACAGTATTTTTACTATTCCCAAAGCTACCAATGGCGATAAAACGGTTTATAAAAAACTTTCTAAAATCATTCCTGAAATTTCTTACAAAGAAACAATCTCTGCTGTTAATAAAAGAAAAAAGTTCACATGGATAGGAAGAAAGCTGCGCCTTTCAAAAGATCAGGTTGAACAGGTAAAAGAACTAAAAGGAATTTTCATTGAAGGCGTTCCTGAGCGGGTTTACCCCAATCACGAACTTCTTTCGCAAACGCTTGGCTTCGTCGGTCTGGACAATTCCGGACTTGCTGGTCTTGAGCATTTATATGATAAAGAATTAAAAGGTAATCCTATAACTTTAAAATATACGATCGATAACAAAGGTCGTCCGATAAAGTTTGAAAGTCATCCGGATGTTACTGCGCAGGCTAAAGATATTTATCTTACCATCGACAAAGATATTCAGGGTATGGCCGAAAAATATTTAAAAGAAGCGGTCGTTAAGCACAATGCCGATAAGGGTGGTGTTGGTGTTATCGATGCCGCTACCGGAGAAATTCTCGCCATTGCCAACTACCCTGCTTTTGATCCAAATGATTTGAAAGGATCAGCTCCGGAACATCGCAAACTTGCCTTTGCAACTGATCCTTTTGAACCAGGTTCTGCTTTCAAGCTTTTTACTGTCGCTTCTGCATTCGAACACAAAGTCGCAAAACTGGATTCAAATTATTACTGTGAACAAGGAAAGTTGATCGTTGATGGTCACGTGATTTCCGAGGCGGAATCACATGAAAGATATGAATGGCTATCAGTTGCGGATATTGTGAAATTTTCTTCAAATGTAGGAACAACAAAGATAGCGTTTGATCTAACTTTTCCGAAATTCAGAGAGACTTTAAAGAAATTAAACTTCGGCGAGAAAACCGGAGTTGAAATTCCCGGAGAATCACGAGGCATTTTTACCGAGGCAGAAAACGTCACTCCACTTAGTCTTTCAAACATGAGCTTTGGCCAGGGAATTGCAGTCACTGGCGTTCAAATGCTCGCCGCCTACGGTGCTATTGCCAATGGTGGAGAATATATCCGACCGACAATAATAAAAAAAGATCAGTCTCAGGTAGCGGAACTCGAGCCTGAAAATGATCACCAGTTGAAAAAGCGATCGAGAGTTTTTTCTCCTAAAACAAGTGAAGATTTAACGAAAGCACTTGTTGGCGTTGTTGAAAACGGGACAGGAGTACCGGTACAGATTCCCCATTTTAAAATTGCGGGGAAAACTGCCACAGCTCAAAGAGTGGATAGAAACGGTGGCTACCACGGATACATTGCCGGCTTTATCGGATTTCCGGTCAACGTAGATAAACGTTTTGTCATTTACGTTTACATCGACAATCCAAAGCAGGGCGGCTATTACGGAGCTGCAGTAGCGGGACCGGTTTTTAAAAATCTCGCGCAATATATGCTGTACAAGAATAAAGACATCAGCAAACTTGCTGATTCCGAAGATAAAGAATTGAAAGATATCGACTTGAAAAAAATTAAAAACAATATCGATATCGTTCAGGAAAAAACGGCAGCGACAAGAACATATGATCCCAACCTGGTTCCTAATCTCATTGGTCTTGATAAAATTTCAACTACCAACGTGGGAACAAAAATGAATCTTCAATTGATTCACAAAGGGATGGGAGTTGTATCAGGACAAATGCCTGCGCCGGGAACACCATTAACTCCAGAAACTGTTATTAAACTTGAATATTCACCACCTGCTTATGAATAAAGAAACACTCCTCTCTAAAATTGCCGGATTCATCGTTAACAAGAACACAGTTAATGGATTGAGTGAACCAATCACCAATGTCACGACGAATCTTCAGTATGCCAAAGAAACAGATGTTGTGTTTTACAAAGTAAATTCCTCAGATCCGAAGTCAGTCGAGAACTTCAACAAGCGAATGGCGGGAGCTAGACCGGGTCTTGTTGTCTTGAATGCTGATGCTGGTGTGAAAATAGATAATGCCGTATTTATCAAGGCAGACGAATTTCTCCCGGTTCAAAAAATCCTTTTGGATGAATTGTTTCCAGATAAAAAGAAAATGAAAATTATCGGCGTAACAGGAACAAATGGCAAAACCACGACTGTTAACCTGGGTATGCAGATTTCCTCAATGATAGGTCATCCCGCTATTTCCATCGGAACGATTGGCGTTCAGGATGTCAACGGCGCATTGATTGAAGATATAGAATCGACTACGCCTTCATACGTTGAATTAAGAAAAATTATCCATCGTTTTCAAGATAAATACGAAGCCGTTTTTATGGAAGTAAGTTCACACGCTCTTGTTCAGGATCGTCTTTTTGATGTCCGTCTCGATGCAGCCGCGTGGACTAGCTTTTCTCAAGACCATCTCGATTACCACCGAACCATGGAAGAATATTTCAAGGCCAAGCTTTTGATTGAAAAAAAATATTTAAAAGCCAATGCCGCCTTATTGTTGCCTGCGCAGGAAAAAGAACTTCAGACAATGATGTCTGAACTGGCCCCTACCGCAAGAGTCCAAATAGCGCGCACACTTGATGAAAGAGGTTACGGACAGTCTCTTGAAGAAAGACCGCTTTTTTATCGTTCAAGTTATAACCAAAGCAATGCAGAGATTGCTTTGCAGTTAAACGCTGATGTGTACGGCGAAGAATCAGTTAAAAATATAAAACTGAAAGATATTAAAACTCCACTGGGAAGATTTTCAGTAATTGAACTCGCCGATGATAATATGGCCATTGTGGATTATGCTCACACTCCGGATGCGCTGGTTAATATCGGCCAGGCCATCAAGAGCGCTTTCCCACAGCATTCTCTTACCGTTGTTTTCGGTTGTGGCGGCAATAGAGATAAAACTAAACGGCCTCTTATGGGAAAAGCAGTTTCCGATTTTGCAGATAAAATTATTGTGACCTCAGATAATCCGCGGGATGAAGCTCCGGAAGATATCATCATTGATATTCTCGCAGGAATTAAAACCGGGTATGAAGCGGTGGTCGACAGAAAAAAAGCCATTCATGCTGCTCTGGAAAGTCTTGGGAAAAAAGAAATAGTTCTCATTGCCGGCAAAGGCCATGAAGAATATCAGGAAATAAAAGGTGTAAAGCATCCATTCAGCGATTTCAATATCGTTAAGGATTTTAAGGCTGGTCATTAATGCAAGGATTACATTTTTTCTCTAAGGTTCCCTCGATCAAATCCATGATTGGTCCTCATCATGTCGACCTCATTATCAATACTGACTCCAGAACATTTAAGCCCGGTGAAACATTTGTTGCTCTTCACGGTGAGAATTTTGATGGATTTAATTATGCAGAACAAGTTTTAAAAAGTGGCGCCAAGGCGGTTGTTTATACCACCAAGACAGGACGAGATGAAGTAGTTAAAAAATTGGCTGCAGATTATCCTCACGTTTTATTTATAGAAACGACTGACTCTTTAACATTTATTCAGCAACTGGCTTCTGCCTACATTCAGGATTGGCGACAAAAAAAGCCTTCCAGAAAAATCATCGGGATTACAGGTTCAAATGGTAAAACAACTCACAAAGAGATGATTTCCTATTTGCTTACATCGCTCTTCCCGGGAAAGGTTCTGGCCACCAAAGGAAACTTGAACAACCACATAGGTGTGCCGCTGACCATTTTTAAAATTACCGATGAGCACGATATCGCTATCATTGAAATGGGGATGAATCATCCGGGAGAGATTGGAGAGCTTTGTGCCATTGCTCACCCAGAGCACGGAATGATTACCAATATTGGCTCTGCCCATATCGAATTTATGCATTCGATTGACAATATTTTCAAAGAAAAGACGTCTTTATACCGCTCAGTTCTTTCCAATGCCGGTGGCGAAGGAATGTTCGTGGTCAATGCGGATGACGTTTTCCTTGCAAAGCTTGAACCTTCGAAAGGTCTTACGACCTATGGTGAGAAGAATGGCGAGGTCAGAGTGAATATTGAAGGTCACAAAATGACTTTCAACTTTGCCGGCAAAGAAGCGTTGATAACCAACAATAATATTCTCGAGCATCACAATCTTAAAAATCTTGCCGGAACTGCCATTTTAGCGATGAAGCTTTTTCCAGATCGCTTCTACGATGTCGTCAAATCGGCGAGCGAATATGAGCAACCAAATATGAACAGGTCTCAATGGATCGATAATCTTTTTCTGGATGCTTATAATGCCAACCCCAGCTCAATGCGAACTTCGCTGGATTCTTTCGTCAATGTCATGAAAAAGAAGAACATCAACCTGGACGAGTGTTATTTCGTTTTAGGCGACATGAACGAGCTTGGGGTTTTTGCCGAAGAACTTCATAAGGAAATTGCTCAGCATCTTCAGATCCTGGGCATCAAAAACGTCAGCTTCATTGGCCGCTACAAAGACTTTTACCTGTCCGGTTTCAACAATCCTAAAAGTGCACATTTGAAAAAGGAAGAATTCCACGATGAATGGAAGGCGATCCGCAAGAACTACAAATATGTCTTCGTGAAGGCTTCGCGCTCTTTACAATTAGAGACCCTGTTAAGTATAGTTTAAAGTTGGTTTAAATTTTTAATCTCACATAGGAAAGACAGGATGCTTTACCATTTACTCTATCCGCTCAGTCACATTGTCCGTTCGTTCAATCTCTTCAAGTACATTACGTTCAGATCTTTTCTGGCGTTTTTGCTGGCGACCATTATTTCAGTGTTTTGGGGCAAGGCTTTTATCGGCTACATGAAACGTATGCAATTCGGCCAAATTATCCGTGACGATGGACCGGAATCGCACTTTAAAAAGAAAGGTACGCCGACGATGGGTGGCGTTTTTATGCTGGGAAGTATTTTTGCAACAATTCTCATCTGCGGAAATTTCATTTCCATTCCTTTGCAAGTAACGATGGGTGTAACCTTTTCCTATTTTCTACTTGGATTTCGCGATGACTATCTCAAGGTTTTGAAGAAGGACACCAAAGGGGTTTCGGCGAAAGGAAAACTGTTGTGGCAATTTCTCACGGCATTGGTGGCCATGTTTGTCGTTGTGCATTTTAAAGTAATCAACACAGAACTTTACCTGCCGTTTATTAAAAATCCGGTTATTGATTTGGGTTACGGCTATATTTTCTTCGGCGCTTTCGTCATAGTTGGTTTCAGTAACGCGGTTAATCTCACTGATGGACTAGACGGTCTGGCGATTGGACCGATTATGATTAGCGCAGTGACTCTAGGATTTCTAACTTACGTTACAGGTCACAAAGAATTTTCTCAATATCTCTACATCCCTTACATCGAAGGAATCGGTGAGATCACCGTGTTAACTTCGGCTATTATTGGTGCAGGAATCGGCTTTTTGTGGTATAACTCGTACCCGGCACAGATTTTCATGGGTGATGTTGGTTCGCTTTCACTAGGCGGAACTTTAGGAACAATTGCAGTCCTTGCGAAATCAGAATTTCTCTTTGTTTTGATCGGAGGAATTTTTGTTATCGAAGCTCTGTCTGTTGTGATTCAAGTCGCTTCTTTTAAAACACGCGGAGTGCGCGTTTTTAAAATGGCCCCGA
Source organism: Bacteriovoracaceae bacterium UBA6261 (assembly GCA_002440825.1). Classification (GTDB taxonomy): domain Bacteria; phylum Bdellovibrionota; class Bacteriovoracia; order Bacteriovoracales; family Bacteriovoracaceae; genus Bacteriovorax. Next base: position 25,860 of record DJVH01000078.1, read on the forward strand.
TTCATCACCACTTCGAAAAACTTGGCTGGCCTGAAACGAAAGTTACAGTTCGCTTCTGGATCATCAGCGTATGTCTGGCGATTCTCGCTCTATCAACGCTCAAAACGAGGTAGTCTAAATGGAAATGGAAAGATTCAAAGGTAAAAAGGTTCTTATCGTTGGTATCGGGAAAACTGGTTTTTCTCTTATCAATTTTTTCAATAAACTTGAATGCGAAATTCGGGTGACAGATATCAAACCTATCTTCGACCTTAACAAATCAGTTAAGAAGTTAAAGAAAATTGAACCAACTCCAGAAATGACTTTCGGTGAACATAAGGACGAAGACTTTCTGGATGCAGACGTTGTTGTTTATTCAGCCGCAATCAATCCAAATCTTCCCCAGCTTGAACTAGCTCGCAAAAATGGAAAAGAAGTTTATTCTGACTTCGCTCTTGCTTACAAACTTTGTAAAAAACCAGTGATTGCTGTTTGTGGTTCTTACGGACGCACAACAATTGCAGCGATGATCGGGTTCACACTTAAAGTTGATGGCAAAAATGTTTTCGTTGGTGGAACTTCTGAAAATCCATTTATTGAATATTGTCTTCTGCCGAACATGAATGAAATTGATTACGTGGTTGTTGAAGTGTCAGCACTTCAAATGAAATCTCTTCAGGATTTCCATCCGAAAATCGTTATCATTCCAAACATTGGCGAAAACTTTTCAAAAGCACATTTCTCTTCTGTCAGCGAATACATGGAAACAAAACTTTCCATCATTAAAAAACTTTCTCCTGAAGATGTTCTTATCGCAAACTACGATTCACTTGCGAACAATGCTTCAGTCAGAAACGCGAACTGCCAGGTTTACTGGTATTCTCGCCGTTCATACGTAACGTTAGGAGTGATGAACGAAATTCAGGGAACTCACTTCCACGACAGAAGAATTCACTCGAACATCAACTATCACTCAGAATTCAAAGTTATGAAAATGAGAATCGTGGGACAAAACAACCGCGAGAACCTCATGGCCGCAGTGACTGCCTGTAAAGCTCTTGATGTTGGTGATGAAGCGATTCAAACTTGTATCGAAAAATTCCCAGGTATTCCAAACCGAATGGAATTTGTTATGGAGAAGAACGGCGTTTGTTTCTACAACGATTCTAAAGCTGAAACCATGCCGGAAATGCTCGCTTCACTTAAATCGTTTAAAGAGCCAGTCATTTTAATTGCCGGTGGTAAAGATAATGAAGATTTGAACTTCGAACCATTCGCTAAAGAAATGATCAACAATGCCCGCGTTCTTGTTCTGGTTGGCGAGTGTAAGGAAAGATTGAACCGTGCCCTAGGTGATCACAATCAAACTTATATCGTTGGTTCGTTTGAAGAGTCTGTTCTCTTCGCTTACCAAAAGTCGAGAACTGGTGACGTCATTCTTCTTTCTCCTGGGAACCCTGCTTCGGACTTCTTCCGCGACTACGAAGAGAGAGGAAATTATTTTAAGAAACTTGTTTACCAACTTTAATATTAAAAAGGCTCCCGTGTGGAGCCTTTTTCTTTTGGTGCTGGCCTCTTGTGGATCAACACCGCCTGAAACAATGACGGCAATTCAATCAAAAGGAATTGCCGGCCGTTATTCGCATTTCAAAAATACTTTCGGCAACAAAAGTGAAAAGCCTGTTGAGGACGGGTTTTTGTACATTGGATGCGATGGAAACATTAAATACAAAATAGATGAAAGCTGGGGACTCTTTTTCAAAGAAGATTCGGATGATGGTTCAATCAAATCTTTTAATGGCGACGAAGTAAAATATAAAAACTGGATGGGCTTCACTCACTCAGCCGTTTTACATCAACCCAAAATAGAACAGAATGGCTGTCGCTCGATTCAGTTTAAAGGCACGACCTTCTCAACTTTTTATCCTTTCGATTGCTCGCAGCCGCGAAAGACTTTCGGTGAACATCTTATCGAAGCCTATGATCATTTAAAAAAGAATGATTACGTTTATTGTGACTAGAGCAAAGTAGCGAAAAACAAAATGCTCAGGTAATAAATTCTTTAAGTCTGACCAAAATTAGTTAGAATGGATTCATGGAAGAGAATCTTTTAAACGTCGACAGACTAACAAAAACATTTTTATCTATTCTCGCGATCATCATCACGATTGGTTTAATCATGGTATGGTCCGCAAGTTTCATCCTTGCTTCAGAAAAATTCGGAAGCTCAACTCATTATATTGTTCGTCAGCTCGTCTATTTCGTTATGGCAATCGGAGTGGCCTTCACTGTCTCAAAAACAAAATATACTTTCTGGTTGAAGTACGGTTATTTGATCAATATCGCTGCTTCTGGAATTGTCGCCCTGACAATTATAAAAGGTGTCGGTAGTGCAGCCAAAGGAGCAAGCCGCTGGTTAACTTTTGGCGGAATGAGTGTTCAGCCAGGCGAGATTGTAAAATTCACAGTCATTCTTTCAGCTCTTACTTTTTTTGAAAACTGGAACAAGATGGATTTGAAAGAGCGCGTGAAGCATGGCGGGTCATTGTTTCTTCCCTTGGCCCTTTTGATTAAACAGCCAGACTTCGGATCTTTTTCAATTTGCTTTATTGTTATCGCTTTTGTCTGCTTCATGAGCTCTTTTCCGCGTAAGTATTTTTACTACTCCCTCATGGGTGGCGGAATCGGTGGTGTATTCATTCTTTTTTCTCAAGCGTACAGAGTAAAACGTCTTTTAACTTATCTCGATCCGTGGAAAAATCCACAAGGCTCAGGTTTTCAGATTATCCAGTCATACATGGCATTCGCCAACGGTTCAGCATTTGGCCAGGGTCTGGGCAACAGCAATGAAAAGTTGTTCTATCTTCCGGAAGCTCACAACGATTTCATCTTTTCAGTTATTGGAGAGGAGCTCGGATTCATAGGTGTTTTTTTCATAATCTGCTTATTCATAGCTTTTATCTATTTTGGCTTCAAACTGATCCTTCAAGTGAAAGACAGAATCGGAATTATTCTCGGTTCAGCTATCGTGTTTGTCCTTGGACTCCAGGCCCTGCTTAATATGGGAGTTGTACTCGGACTTCTTCCAACTAAAGGGCTCAACCTTCCTTTTATCAGCTATGGTGGTTCGTCATTAATTTGTAATTTTTTCGGCATTGGTCTTCTCCTTTCGGTGGTAAAAGGATATCGTGATCAACTGTTGGGAGACCTCCGTTACCAGGCTCCGTCATCTCGAAATCAGCATCAAGATCAAGAAGACGACGTTGCCATCACTCTGAAGAAGCGTACGTTTAGTCTCCCTTAGTTTAAGGAGAAGAAATGTTTCGAAACAACAAAGCGCTGCAAAACAAGCATGTAAAAATTCACTTCGTCGGAATAGGCGGTATCGGTATGTCGGGTATTGCTGAAGTTCTTCTCGCTTCTGGCTACCGGGTGTCGGGATCAGATGTTGCTGAATCACCTAATGTAAAAAAATTAAAAAGTCTTGGAGCTGAAATTTATCTCGGCCATAAAGAAGAAAATTTAAATGAAGTAACAGCTGTTGTTTATTCTTCCGCTGTCAATGACAGTAATCCAGAAGTCGCTCGCGCAAAACGCGAAAGTATTCCGGTTATCAGAAGAGCTGAAATGCTGGCGGAATTGATGAGACTAAAGTACTCGCTTGCAGTAGCGGGAACTCACGGTAAAACAACAACGACTTCCTTTCTTGCAACAATCCTTGAAGAATGCGATCTCGATCCGACATATGTTATTGGTGGAATTGTAAAAAATCTCAACGGTCACGCAAAAGTTGGTAAAGGTGATTTCCTTGTCGCGGAAGCCGATGAATCTGACGGTTCATTTCTCCTTCTCACTCCAGTCATGTCCGTCATCACAAATATCGACAACGATCATATGGATCACTACGGCACAGAAGAAAATCTTTTTAAGGCGTTTGTTGAATTTGCCAACAAAATTCCGTTCTATGGTGTTGTGGCCCTTAACGGCCATGACGATAAATTGATCCAATTAAAATCTGAAATGAAACGTCCTGCTGTATCTTTCGGCATTGATATTCCAGCTGACTTCACTGCAAAGAATGTCGAGTACGGACACTTTGAAACGAAATTTGATCTCTATTACAAAGGTGAAATGCAGGAACGATTTCACATCAATCTTCCAGGCCGTCACAACGTTTTAAACTGCATGGGCGCAACAGTTCTCGCCTTCCATATGGGATTACCTTTTAAAGACATCGCAAGAGCTGCGAGCAAACTTGAGGGAGTCGGCAGACGTTTTCAACTTCTTTTTAAAGAAAAAGGTTTTGAAGTGGTTGATGATTACGGACATCATCCGACCGAAATTGCTTCTACTCTTAGAATTGTTAAGGACACTCGTCCTGATTATAAAAAAATTGTTATCTTTGAACCTCACCGTTTCACAAGAACTCGCGACTGCTGGGATCAGTTTCTTCATTGCTTCAATGATGCAGATGAATTGTATCTTCTGCCCATCTACGCCGCGAGCGAAACACCAATTGACGGAATCACGACTGATCGTCTTTTAGAAGACATCAATCGCCTTCACCCGAAATTCGCTAAAAAGATTGAGAGCATCGATCATCTGCATGCACTGATTGAATCTCAAAAAAATGATAAAACAATTGTCATCACTTTAGGCGCGGGCTCTATTGGAAAGACTGCCCGTAAATGGGCAGGGCTTGAATGAGAGAAGCACTCAATGATTTAAATTCCGTTCCAGGTGTGCTTGTCGAACTGAATAAAGACTTAAAAAAGTTTTCAACAATGAGATTGGATGCAGTCGGCGACCTCATTACCGTAAAAAACGTAGAAGCTCTCAAGGCTGTCACCAAAACATTAACTACCAACAATGTGGAATACCGGGTACTCGGCTGGGGTGCCAACATGCTGTTGCCAGCAACGGCGACTAAGCCGTATCTTCAACTGGACTTCGATTTTGAACGGTCTGTCCTGGACAATCCTCAGGACGAATACATTCTTCCTGCTTCTGTTTCTCTGGCGACATTAACTTCGCATGCGAATAAGTTTGGCCTTAAAGGATGGGAAGTCTTCACCGGCATTCCCGCTTCTCTTGGCGGCGCTATCTTTATGAATGCAGGAACCAACCTTGGCGAAATCGGATCCATCGTTAAAGAAGTTTGGTTGATCACAAAAAATGGTGAAGAGAAGTTGATTAAAATAGACGGGAAATCTTTTTCCTATCGTCACAACCATTTCGTGCAACAGGGTGATGTCATTTATCAAGCCCGACTAGTTCACTCTGGATTAGATCCAGCCATTTCAAAGAAAATTCGCGAGTACTTAGAGATGAGAACTCGCACTCAGCCTCTCAAAGAGTGGACGTGCGGATGTGTTTTTCAAAATCATCACGATCTTGATCGCGGCGTCACTTGTCGAGCGGGACAATTTATAGATATAATGGGCCTGAAAGGATTTACGTACAAAAATTTACGGATAAGTCCAAAACACGCCAACTTCATGGAAAACAGTGGCGAAAGCTCTTACGAAGATGTGCTCACAATGATCGGGCTTCTTCAAAAAGAGCTGAAACTTCAAACCGGGGTTTCATTCGCAACAGAAGTTGAGTACTAGTTTTTTAGGAAAAGTCAGGATGACATTTTTCAAGTCCAAAAAATTTATCATCAGCGCACTTGTTGTAGCGATTCTAGTTGTTACTAACATCGTGACATCATCACTTGGCCCGACCTCGGGAGAAGCAAATAAATTTAGCGATGAACTTTCTTACAGATCCAATTTAGGGAAGTGCCCTACTCGTCCAGCTGGAACGATGGCCTTGCAAGCTGTGAAAACGTTTGAACAGTCTCACTCTCTTCGCGATGTAAAAATGAAAATCGTGAATGAGAAATGGTCTGACAAATACTTTGTCTCTGATTACAAAATTTCATACGATCCTTTTTCAAAAGTTCTTGATTTGAATTTCAACTGTCCTGAACCTCTCATGAAAGTTCAGATCTATAAAAATGGAAGTGCGGATTCTTATGAGGCAATCCTTGTGGATAACGGCCAATTATATGATCCGACTTATGAAGCCCTTCTTAAGGCTGAGAAAAAACTCACGCACGATCTTCCTTATCTCGCCCTTCCGGTCGGTGAAATGGAAGATAAAGTTCAAAGCGACGTAACTTCTCTCGTAAAAGAGATGAGACCTGGGTTGCGCGCGAAGCTTTCAGAAGTCATCCTAAACGACAATAAAGAACTCACAATTATCCTCTCGGTGAACGGTCATCCATCAAGTGTCTTTTTGGGACCAGATGAATGGGGGGAAAAAATGGGTAAGCTGGATAAGATAGTTAGCTACATGGAATTAAAAGAAAAAATTCCTGCGATTATCAATCTTACAAACAGCAAAAAAGTTGTTGTCAAGTTTAAGGACAAATTCTAACATTTTATGTGACAGAATGACTCTGTCAGCATCGTTATTATAGAGAAAGGATTCTCCAATGAACGAAAAAAACATCATCGTAGGTCTCGATGTCGGAACAACAAAAGTCTGTACTATTGTTGGTCTCCAGCACCCAAATCAGGAAATTGAAATTATCGGTATCGGAACTCACCCTTCATACGGTTTGAAGAAAGGGTCGGTTGTTAATATTGATAAGACGGTTCGCTCTATTCAGAACTCGCTTGAAGAAGCAAGACTGATGGCGGGAGTGAATATCAGCCAGGCGACCATCGGGATTGCCGGAAGCCATATTTACAGCTTCAACTCTTCTGGCGTTGTAGCGATTAAAGGTAAAGAGATCACTCAGGATGACGTTGATCGCGTTCTTGAAGCTGCTAAAGCAGTGGTGATTCCTTCAGACAGAGAAATTCTTCACGTTATTCCACAGGAATTCCGTGTCGATAATACCACTGGAATTAAAAATCCAATCGGTATGTGTGGTGTGAGGCTCGAAGCTCATGTTCACATTGTTACCGGATCAATCCCTCTTATCCAAAACCTGGTTAAATGTGTTGAGCAGACGGGAATCGATGCTGAACATATTACGCTTCAGCCGCTTGCTTCTTCAGAAGCAGTTTTGTCTTACGAAGAAAAAGAGCTCGGTGTAGTTCTTATCGATATTGGCGGTGGAACAACAGATATTGCCGTCTGGAAAGATGGCTCGCTTATCCACTCACAAATTATCCCAATCGGCGGGAACCATTTCACAAACGACCTTGCGGTTGCTTTGAAAATTCCTCACAACGAAGCAGAAAGAATTAAAATCAATCACGGATCTGTACTGGCTGAGCAGTTGAATCAATCTGCTCACATTACAGTTCAGGGGTTATCCGGAACTAAGCCTCGCGAAGTTCAACTTTCAGTTGTTGCTGAAGTCCTTGGCGCCCGCGCTGAAGAGCTTTTCGAAGTGATTCGCGTAATGATTGAAGATAAAAAACTTCACGATGATATCGCTGGCGGATTCGTTCTGACTGGCGGTGGTGCTCTTATTAAAGGTATGCCCGAACTCGGCGAGTACATTCTAATGAGATCTTGCAAAATCGGATATCCTATTCCATTTGGTGGCATGACAAACATTATGCAGAACCCGAAATTTTCAACTGTTCTTGGATTGTTGATTGAAGCTTCAAAAAGAAAGCCTTATCAGCCGACAACAACTCAAGCAGCGACAAATCACCGTGTCACATTTAACAATAACAATAATAAACAAGACAAAGACTCGTCTCATTCAAACAATGATCTCATTGGTAAATTGAGTGAATCGCTGAAGTCTGTCTTCAAAGAAATTTTTTAATTTTTAAGAAAAACGCTTACGGAGGCTCCTATGTTCGAAATTACTGATGCTGAAAATACAAGATTAAACGGCGCTCGCATTAAAGTTGTTGGTGTCGGCGGCGGCGGTTGCAATGCTGTAAACACAATGATTCGCTCAGGACTCTCAGGCGTAGAGTACATCGTAGCAAACACAGATGCTCAAGCTCTTAACATCTCACTTGCTCCTACAAAGATCCAGCTTGGCGGTAACGTCACTAAGGGACTTGGTGCTGGTGCAAACCCTGAAATCGGAAAGAAAGCTGCCCTTGAAGACTACGAAAAAATTTCAGAAGTTCTTAAAGGTGCAGATATGGTTTTCATCACTGCTGGTATGGGCGGTGGTACAGGAACAGGAGCTGCTCCAGTAATTGCAAAACTTGCAAAAGAACTTGGTGCTCTTACTGTTGGTGTAGTAACGAAACCATTCGTTTTCGAAGGAAAGAAAAGATTTAAACAAGCCGAAGAAGGGATCAGAAATCTTGAAGAAAGTGTAGACTCACTTATCACGATTCCTAACCAAAGACTTCTTTACCTTGCTGGTGAAAACCTTTCACTAGTAGATACTTTCAAGAAAGCTGACGAAGTTCTTCTGAACGCTGTTCGCGGTATTTCTGATCTTATCAACAACACTGGTCATATCAACGCTGACTTTGCTGACGTTTCTACAGTTATGGCGAACAAAGGCCTTGCTCTTATGGGTACAGGTTCAGCAGCTGGTGCTGGCCGCGCGATCAAAGCAGCTACAGAAGCGATTTCTTCTCCGCTTCTTGAAGACATTTCAATTAACGGTGCAACAGGTATCATCATCAACATTACTGGATCTGATACTCTTACTATGCACGAAACAAACGAAGCAGTTACTCTTATTATGGAAGCTGCTGATGAAAATGCTGAAATCATTTTTGGTACTGTTATCGACAACAACTGCGGCGACGATGTTAAAGTTACAGTTATTGCAACTGGACTTGGTGGACAGATTCGCGCGAGCGCTTCTCACTTCTCGACTGCTTCTGCTTCAACGGCTTCAGCTCAGACAGCTCAACAAACTATGCAGGCAGCTCCAGTACAAGCAGCTCCAGTTGCTCAACCTGAGCCAGTGCATACAGCTTCTGTAGCTCAACCAGAACCAGTTTACTCAGCACCAGTTCAACCTGTTCAAGCAGCACCAACTGCACCTGTTCAGGAAGAAAGAGACATCTTCGCTCCAAGAAGAGCTCCAGTCGCTCCAGCTGCAACGCCAGCAGCAGTTGAAGATGATCGTTCTGACTTTGATCGTTTTATGAATGACAGACAAGCATACGCTGCTGCAAAAACAACTGATGACGATGCAGTAACTCACACAAATAACGCTTCTCAATCAGAAGAAAGACCTTCTCGCTTGATTCAATCAATCAGAGATGCAGCAAACCGCTATGAATCATCTGCTCGCCCAATGTCTTCAAATGCACCAGCTCCAAAAGCAGAGCCGGAACTAAATAGCAGAGCAAAATCTATTGCTGAAAAGCTGGGATTTATCAACTTTGACGAAGATGAATTTGATACTCCATCTTACCTTCGCAAAGAAGAAAAAGCTGAGCCAGCTCGCCCAGCTCACCGCGATTTCAAAAATCTAGATCTTTAGTTTTAAAAATTTTTCCTACTGACAGAGATGGCCTCGGTTAACAACCGGGGCCTTTTTTATTTCAGGAGATATGCTAGATTTTAGAGATGAAATTTCTTTTTCTTCTCATGGCAGGGCTATTGTCTAAATCCATTTCAGCTGAAATGAGAGAAGATCTTTTTCAATACAAAAGATGTTATTCACAATTTATCAGAGAACGAATTCCAGATAATGATCGCTTGTTAAAATCCATCGAAGCCAAACAAATGTCTGGCAAGGAAGCGTGTCTTTCTCTTATCAGCTTTCAAAATAAAAAAGTGCTGAAAACTTTTCAAAGCTTTCATCGACAGTGGTTCCCGTCGTATGATTTAAATATCGCCACTCAAGATTACACGGCAACAGATTTTTATGATGTGAATGAGATGGGCTATCATCTGACAAATGCTCTTTTTAATTCTCACACACCTTTTTCTTTTGTCGTGACGAACCCAGAAAGCTTTTCTGGTGTGCGAGAAGCTGGCCTTCAACCAAAGTATTTGTTTGAAGATGGTCTTGCTACAACCTATGAACGATTCGGCGCCAGAATTTGGAATCGCGGTGATGAAAATAGTTTATGGAAACCGAAGCTGGTCGAATTTGGCACGCTGATTTCTCTGTCGTCAAATAGTGGTGGTAAAAATTTTCTTGTTAAAAATAAAACTGAACACGATGCCAATAAATCGCTTGGGGCCGGTGTGATCGGCACAATTCCCTACATTCTTATGAATAGCGGCCAGGGTGAAAAAGTAATGGACGGTGGACTAAAAGTTCATCGACGCTGGTCAAAATCCATAATCAGTGACCTGCTTTGCAGAGATCTTCCTGTTGTAAAAAAAGAAGATGCTCTTTCATCTGTAGACAAGAGCAGTCCGATTGCGTTCAGAAGAAAAGTAGAATGCATGCAATGTCATGTTTCCATGGACAACATGGCAGGGGTGATCAGAAATGTTGAACTTTACAACACTGATAAAGACGGATTCTTGAGAAACACTTTGCGCGGAGCCTTTGTTCATAAAATCGAATCAGGCTCAAAAAAATATTTTAATCAGTCCACAACCGGACGAGTTCTTTTTCGCAATTATCGAGATGAATTGATAGACGCTAAGTTTTCGGGAATAGCTGATGTAGGTACATGGATAAGTTCGCTTGATGATTTTTATGCTTGTTCAGCTAAAAAGTACTTTTCGTTTCTTACTGGAATAGACGTAGACTTGATGAAAACAGGTGAAGAGAGAGATTTTGTTGTAAGACTTGGTCTAAACCTGAAAAAGCATCAGTCAGCAAAGCAGCTCGTTAGCGAAATTATTGAATCGGATTATTACAAAACAAGATGATCACAAGAAGAAAATGGATTGGAATGATGGCAGGGGCAGGCGCTTTAACGGCGTTGTCATCGCCTGGTCGCCGCTTCCTTGAAAAAATTGTTCACGATAATGTCCGGAATGATTTATTCCGTCCACAGCTTCATGAGACAAGAAATTATGTCCAGATCAATTTTTATGGGGCACCTTCCAGACTGTCCTTCGATTCAATACTAAAGCCTTTTGACGATTCTCTTTTTGTTTCCCACCCTTTTGTCGCCAATAGAATTTCCTCACAGGATCGTTACGATTTCACAAAGGTTAAGCTTGAATATGGGACAGAAAAAATTAATGGCCTGAATCTACCTTACTTGTGGGGTGAAACCATTCCCGGAGTCAATGGAAACACTCACCGACTTTCTGAATTGCTAGAAAATTCTTTATTCATTCGAGGCTGCCGGCTTGATTTTGAAGGTCATCCGTTAAACGGCATTCAGCAGATTTCTCCTGTGCAAGGAGGTCTTTCTCTTAATGGCTTAATTGGGGATCAATCTAAATCCTTTATTTCTTCAGTAAGTGTTGGCAGTAATCCTGTGGCCCGGGCCTTTAGATCAGAGAAAAGTTTATTACTTGAGGTTCCTCCAGGCGAAAGCAATTATGCCGAATATATTTTAAAGCCATTTCTTCTTGAAGATGTAGATTCACTTTTTTCAGACGGGCGCTTGCCGGCTGCTTTCGACGAAATTGCCAAAACATATCCTTCCGAATTTAAGGACATTGTCGAGTTACGAAAACAGTCGTTGAAATACTTTCAAAAGAATATTGATAAGTTTACTCATGAGTTTGCTCAACTGCAGGCAAAGTACACAGAATTGATCCATCTGGCGATCGAAACGAATACAACATACAATATTCAATCTCCAGCCTTTCCCCTTCAAGTTTCAGGAAAAAAATCGATAAAGGATATATTGGGTCCATTTTCAATTGAAGAAAAATTCTTTCCCGACCTGGACATGCAGGCTTTTATTAAAAGCGGCGAATTTAATTATTGGGCACAGGAGTTTGCACTTTGTGAATTTTTGCTGGTAAATAATATCTGTCAATCTGTGCTCATCTGTCCGCCAAGAGAAACGGGCGATTTAATTACCAGCTGCGTATCAGGAAAGGCGTATCACTTCCAGCACATTGAAGAAATGTTTGATGCAAAAGCAAACGTGACATCACTGAAATTAAAAGCAGGCTCTGAGCTGGAAAAACTTAATCAGACTTTTCCAATGGATGCTCATGACACTGGAATTGTTTTTGATATATTGACGACGAAGCAATTTTTCAGAGCCATTTCTACTTGTCTTTATGAACTGATTTCTCAATTGAAGAAAACGAAGATTGGGGACAAAACCCTTTTTGATGAAACGATTATCCATCTCGCGAGTGAATTCGACAGGAATCCTTCTACGGATGGATATGGCTCCAGCCATTTGCACAACTCTAATCCGACAAGCATTTTTTCCGGCTGTCTGAAAGGTCCATCTCTCATTGGAAACATTTATGCCGGAACATTGAAAAAGAATGATGATGAATATTATGGAACCATTGGTGTGGGCGCACCGGTTAAAGAGTTGGGTACACCGATTAAAATCGGAAATATTTCTTCAACCTTATCAACTCTACTCAGAGTTAAGCCAATTGTTAAAAGAGATCCACCCCTTATTGATGAAAAAACATACAGATCTGTCGTAGAGCGAGCTCAAAACATTGAAGGGGTTTCATGAAGACCTTTCTGTTAATCTTTTTTTTCGTCTCCAGTGTCCAGGCCAGGACTCATGTTTTCGCTGATCGCTATTATTTATCTTCTGTACTCGAGTATGTGTTCGGTCCTCAAGCAAAAAAAGTCATTACACAGAATATTTTAATGAATGGAAATGTTTTTGGTGGACCGTGCGATGTCTATGAGCAGATCAGAGTGGGCAAGAATGAGTTTGCCAATCCTGAAACTACAAGATGTTTTAGAGGAAAGCAGGAGTTCAATTATCCTGTCCATGCCAAGCCAAGCCTTATGCGCGAAGCTTTGATGATCAAAACCTGTCGCGCTTTAGTTGAAAATGACCATACATTTCAGTTTGCCAAGAAACGCGCCGGCGAATTCGATTCAATCAATGAAAGCTATGTTCAAAGAATAGAATCTCTTTTTGATCCAAATTTTAAAATTGATGAAGTCCGGACGAATGAAAATTTGAAGGGAATAAAAGACTATTATTTCACAGAGAAGAAATTGAAGTTTTTGTTTTATCAAAGCTGCGTTTATCCTAAGTGGCAGCTGATTTGACTTTAGTGCGAAAGCTCGAGATGTTTGAATTTTTCAAGTTCTTTAGATAGTTCATCTACATCTTCTTCTCTGACATTCAACTGGATAAAGGATTCAATGTAATCTTCCTCAACATTGATTTTATAATGGGTAATGACGAAACTTGGAATGGCCTTCTCTTTCCACATGTCTCTTTTGAAATTATAAATGAACAAGCCTTCTTCGGGAGTGTCTGGAGTTGTCCGCACATCTGTAATTTGCTTCCATTTACTATTGGCAAAAAGGCGGAAGTGGTCACGGCAAAAATGCATGCTTTCATGCTCAACCAGACAGTTTTCGCAAAAGACATCCTCACAGATAAGGCAAGACCCCACTGATTCCTGCTCGGGGTGATTGTGACAGTGGAACTTTTCAACAATCTTTTCCGGTCTTTTGATATGTGCAAATTTATCTGTTGATTGAACAACTTGTGGTTCGATCGGAGCCACCGGAGCGGAGACTTGTTTATTGGCAAGCAACAGCTTGTACAAAATAAAAATCATTCCACCCATCATCAAAAAAATGATGAAAAACAGGACGCCAATGATTGCAATCGAATTTTCTTGTATAAACTGATTCATAGCACGTGTACAAAAGTTTGAGGCTTGTAGCCGAGAATCTGATCAAAATATTTTCTGATCGCAATTCTCAACTCTTCAGTGGCCCTGTCCATGTCTTTAAATTTAACCTGAACAAAATAATTTTCAAGAAAACGTCTGAACTTTTCTTCGTTTTGACTCACCAGAAGAGGCAATCCCTGGAAAGTGAAAGAATGCGATTCCACATCGGCCAAATTTTTTGAGAGCTTTAAGGAAAGAAAAACTGCTCCATTGCCTGCCAGTTTTCGGCGTTCACTGATTTTCTCACGCTCCAGAACCAATTGCCGGCCGTGGATTATGACAGGATCATGCTTTTCGCCTTCAACCATTTCGACCTTAAAATCTTTTCCAATGTGCATTTCATCAAAATTTAAAAAATAATGAGGAACGGATTGTGGAAAACTCTGTTTAATATAATCGATATGCTCTCTGATAAAATAGGTTTCACCATGAATAGGAACGATATCTGTTGCATTGAATTTTTCATAGAGCATGTGAAGATCATTTCTTCCTGGGTGCCCAGAAACGTGTATCAGTTTATCGGCTGCTGTAATAACAGTGCATCCGATTTCAGACAGCTTGTTGACGAGCATTCCGATTTTCTTTTCATTTCCAGGAATAGCCTTTGAACTTAATAAGACCAAATCATCCGGGCGTGGTTTAAAAGTTGAATCTTCACCAATGCAAAACCGCCGGAAAGTTCCCCGGAAGTCTCCCTGACACCCGGATAGTAGAACGACAACATTTTCCTGATCACCGGTAACGGAGTCAGGCATTTTTACAACAGACGAATATTCCGGAATCATTCCAAGCTCATTGGCCGTGTTGAGATAACCGATCATCGATCTGCCATGTGGAACCAGTTTCCGGCCATGTTTTTTACACAGAGAAATAAAGGTCATCAGTCTATGAATGTTTGAAGCAAAGCATGTTATGAAAATTCGCTTTTCCGCGCTTTCGAAAATATCATCGATGACCGGGACGAGATCTGCCTCAGAAGGAGTTTCTCTGGTGGAGCTTGTAATGTTTGTACTATCCACCAGAAGTATTCTTCTCGTACTTTTCTTTGTGAGTTTTTGAAGCTTTTCAAAATCAAAAGGTCGTTCGTATTTTGTTTTGAAATCAATTTTAAAATCCGAAATGAAGAAAAGGCTGAATTCTTCTTTGTGGTCGCGCAAAAGCAAGCCAACTGTTTCAGGAATTGAATGGTTGACGTGGATAGGATCTATCGTGAAATCATGAAAGCCCAATTGGTCAAATGTTCGGTACTCTGTAATAGGATAAGGATTGTGAAGGGCTTCGAGTTTTTTTCTGATGACCCCGGCGGTGAAAGCCGTAGCCAGAATTTTAATCTCTGGAAACTGTTTGATCACATGAAAAATGGCACCGATATGATCTTCGTGTCCGTGAGTAATAACGAGATGAGAAGGCTTGGGAATTGTCGAAAGATCCGGAATGAGATAATCAATTTCAAAGAAATCTTCATAGGGAAAAAGGATGCCGGCATCAATCAAAATGGTATCGTTCTCACTTTGAATAAGAGTCATGTTGGAACCGATCTGGCCGATTCCTCCGACGGGCTTAACTTTCAAGAAAGGATTTTTCATCTTTTTCCTTTTTTTACGAGATTTTGGAGTTGATTAACTTTAGCTGCCAGAATTCCTGCAGCAATATCGGTTTCTTCGCCAACGATAAAGTCAGCAAATTGCCTCTGAGGATCGAGGTACTTTTGATACATGGGCCTTACCGTTTCATAGTATTGAGTAATGACGGAATCAAGAGAGCGTCCTCTTTCTTCAACGTCTCTGTGCAATCTTCGGATAAAACGAATATCTGCTTCCACGTGAAGAAAAGCGGTGATGTCACACAGCTTTCTAATATTTTCGTCATAAAGTGAGAAAATTCCTTCGAACAATACAACTCTCGAAGGCTTCACTGTCATTGTCTTTTTCAATCGGGCACTTTTTTTGAAATCATAAAGTGGAGCTTCGATGGGCTTGCCGCTTTTTAAAACTTGAAGATGCTTTCTCAGAAGTTTCCAGTCAAAAGCATCGGGATGGTCAAAGTTGGGCTGGCCGTTGGATGTCTTTAAATCTTCGGGCAGTTTGTGAAGATAATAGGAATCCATGTGAACAACTGAAATATCTTCAGCTACTTCTTTACGAACCTTGTCAGTGAATGTTGTCTTTCCGGAACCGGAGCCGCCGCAAATCGCGATCATGTACATAACGGAACCTTCCTCCATTGGTATTTTACTAGTAAAATGATAGATTAAAGAGACTATAAAAGAAAGAAGGAAGGCGTGTGTATAGATTTATCATCGGAGTGTTTCTATCTGCATTATTAAGCGCTCATGCTGGAGATAAAATAACCATAGCTATTTCTTCTGCGCCCAATAATCTGGTCCCTTTTTACTCAACAGATGCCAATTCCCAGAACATTAATCGACTAGTCCATAAAGCGCTCATCGATTTTAATGAAAAAATGCAGTTTCAATGCAGGGCCTGCAGTTCTTTTGAAGAACGCTTTGAAGGCGATAAACAAATTTTGAAATTTCATTTGAAAAAGGATCTTACCTTTCATGACGGAAGTCCTGTAGAGGCGACAGATGTTGTGCGCTCCTGGGAATACTATGCAAAAAACAAGGCTATCGCTTCTACTTTTTCAGACTCATTTGAAAATTTGAAAGAGATGAATGTCCTGGATAAGCATACAATCGAAATCGTCTTCTCGCCTTTTTCTCTGGAAAACGCATCCAATCTCGGACTTTTGAAAATTATGAAGCTGAAAAAACCTTCAGGAGAAAACCTAGAACCATCAGATGTCGTAGGATGTGGAGATTATGTTTTAAACAGCATTTCTCCCCTTGAGATTGTTGTCTCTCCAAGAGATCAGTCTAAAAATACGTTTGTCTTCAAGGTTGTCAAAGATGAGACTACATTGGCACTCAAACTGATCAATAAAGAAATTGATTTATCTGTGGCAAACATGTCACCCAGAAAAATAAACTGGCTTCGGGAAAAGGCTGATCAGCTTCAGGTGTGGGAACTTCCCAGCGGAAATTACCAATACATGGGATTGAACTTTAAGCGCGAAAAATTCGATGACCTGAATGTGAGAAAAGCCATCTCTCATCTGGTTCCCAGAGAGGATCTGCTGAAATACAAATTGAAAAATACGGCCGTTCTTTCCAGCGGTATGTTTTCTCCTGCCTTTGCCGAATTGTATGAACCGGGAACGATTGATTCATACGATCCGCAGCTTGCGCAGAAATTATTAACAGCTGCCGGATGGACGCGCAATTCAAAAGGGATTCTGCAGAAAAACGGAGCTGAATTCGATATCGACTGGAAAGTGAGCAATAATAAATCGAGCATCGAAGTTGCAGAAGTCATGCAACACTACCTGCAAAAGGCCGGTTTTAAAGTCAGCATCAGCATTCAGGAATGGGGAACTTTTATGAGTTCCTTTAAAAGTGGAAATTTTGATATTGTCGTCGGTCAATGGATTGGGTTTACCGGCCCGGACATGATGAAATTTGTCTTTCATTCAAAAAGTACGCCACCTACAGGAGGAAACCGTACAAGTTATAGTAATCCTGAGTTTGATAAGGTCATTGACTCTGCTGTGACAGAAACAAATTCAGCGAAAAGAAAACAACTATACAAGAAGGCCCTGGCCATTATAAATCAGGACTACGCTTATATAAATCTATGGCATCCGAATATCATCTGGGTTGGGAGCCGCTGCTTGAAGAATCTTTCGCTTGAGCCGACAGGTGGATTCTATCCGTTGCTGACTATGCAAAAAAGCCATGAGGGAAATTGTGGAAAAAAATAACGAAGCTAAAAAATTTAATTTTGTTCTGGTTCAATACACACGCGACAATGTCGAGCTTGCAGAGCAAATCAATGCCTATGCAATTGAAGAATTTGAATGCGATGGCATTGAAGAATTTGCACTCGAAGAAGCAAGAGTCGATGAGATCCTTGGAGAGCGCGCCTACTCTGGTGGAGATATTCCTGAAAGTTTAATTGATGAAGTTCAAGCCGCTACATTAAATCAAGACACTGTTACTTATAAATATTTCTTTTACCAAAATGATTTTGAAGATAATGCGCGCGATTTTGTTTCTTTCTTAAAGCAAAACTTTTCGGCTCTTCCTCTTTATGAAGCACAAAAAGATTTTGAAGATTGGAATGCCGAATGGAAAAAGTTTTATACTCCTATTCTTGTTTCTTCCAGACTTGAAATCATTCCTGAATGGCTGAAAGAAACGCGTGAAGAAAGTCCTGCCACGAAAGTCTATATTTATCCCGGCATGGGGTTTGGAACCGGAACACATGAAACAACTTATTTATGTCTGGCACTCTTTGATAAAATCAGTGATCTGGTAGAAACAGGCTCTGCTTGTCTGGACTTTGGTTGCGGCTCCGGGATTTTAGGGATAGCCGCTCTGAAAGTGAAAGAAATGCCGACATTATTCTGTGATATTGATAAA
Organism: Bacteriovoracaceae bacterium UBA6261; assembly: GCA_002440825.1. Taxonomy (GTDB): domain Bacteria; phylum Bdellovibrionota; class Bacteriovoracia; order Bacteriovoracales; family Bacteriovoracaceae; genus Bacteriovorax. The sequence goes on from DJVH01000078.1 coordinate 44,020, forward strand.
AGCGCTCTGGATAATTGTGTTCAGAATCTCGTGCTCAATTTTGAAGGAAAAAACCTGGAAGGAACACAACTTGTTATTCGCGACCGGTTTAAAGCTGATAGAAAATACAAAGTTGTTTTTGCCAACATCCTGGAACACGTTTTGCTTTTGGAGAAAAACACAATTCTCAATTCAGTGGAGAAAGGTGGTTATCTGATCGTGTCTGGATTGTTAAATCATCAGGTAGAAAATATCGTTCAGAATTACCCATTAAAAAAAATTGAAGTCCTTTCGAAAAACGACTGGAGTGCCATTTTGTTTCAGGCGGTTTAATCCATGCGGGCAATCTTTCATCCCTTTGATCACATCACCGATTACCTGCTTGTGGAAGATGAGCAGGCTAAACATTTGCAAGTGGTAAGAATCAAAACAGGCGAAGAAATCCTCGTATTAAACGGCAAAGGTAAAAAAGCTTACGCCAAAGTGGGAAATATTACAAAAAACTCAGTAGAGCTTTTGATATCCAAAGTCGAGTCTGCCGTTCATCAGCACCACATTCATCTTGCTGTCGCTGTTCCAAAGAAAGACGCGTTTGAAGATATTCTCAAAATCGCTGTCGAGATGGGAGTAGAAAGCATTCAACCGCTTACTTCTGAATTTTCTCAATATGAATTTGTTCCTGGCGATCGATTTAATAGAATTCTGGAAAGCGCTCTGATCCAATCCAACAATTCATTTCTGCCTGAAATCTATCCACAAAAAAAACTGGAAACATTTCTGGCCGAAAATCAGCATGCTCTTTATTTTTTTGATTCACGTCCCAACCCTAATAAAGGCCAGGCTGGCGGCGAGGAAGAAATAGTGGTTCTCATAGGACCAGAGGGCGGTTTTTCAGAAAAAGAAGCGGAACTGATTTTGTCTTTTCCAAAGATTTTTTCTATTCATATGCCAACGCCCATTCAGCGTGCCCCTACCGCCGTCGCATCATCCATAGGTTATTTGCTTGGCAAGGCGAGCGAGTAGCGCTTGAAGTTAAAAATGTGATTGATGCTTCGTTTTCATTATGAGAACCTAGGTTGAGAGCTAAATCCTTTTTATTCGAGGAAGAATATGAATACGGAAAACCATTCATTTTCAAACCCAACGTCATCAACGACTCCAGCACCTTTCAAAGTGAACATGGACGATTTTGATATCAGCGAAGACAGTTTTAAACCGATGACGAAAGGCCTTGGCTTTCATCATGAACAGAAACGTTCTGCGTTTAAACCGGCCCCCAAAGAAATTAAGCCTTTCGGTACAACTGCGAAGTCGCAACCAAAGGCTTCAACGCTTTTAAAGCCGATGTCTGCTCAAAATGAAGCGACGGCTTCTGCACATGCACCGACTGGACTTGAAGCTTTTTACGGAGCAAAGGGTTCAACTGGTCCGCAAACGAATATTCTCGACAAAAAAATGGAAGATCTGGCGGATAAACTGATTGAGACAAAACCTCAGTTTAAAACAGCGGCCGGAGCGACTCAATTCACGGCCTGGGCCATTGATGTTTTGGTTATTGCAAGTTTTGTTGCAGTCACCGGTGCACTTTTAGTGTTTGCTTCAGGCATTCAGTTTGAAATGTTTGCACGTTTAATTTCACAGCAGGATCTGATTGCTTTTACAGCAGCGATTTTTTCAATTTATTATCTTCTTTATTTTACGATTCTTGATTTGTCTGCAAGTCCGGGCAAAACAATCATGGGGATCAGATTACTGAAAACCGACAATACAAATGTTTCAGTAAAAAACACTTTCACGCGTGCTCTTGTTTCTCTTCTGTCTGTCGTAGCCCTCTTTTTGCCGATGCTTCTGGATTTTCAAGGGCGCTTGTCAGATACCAAAGTGGTAAAATAAGTGGAACAACTGTCAAAAGAGACAATTGCTTTTCTTGAAAAAAACCGCGGTAAAAAAATTGTTTTTACCAATGGATGCTTTGATATTCTTCACCTCGGCCATGTCGAGTATCTCAATGAAGCGAAAGCTCAGGGAGATGTTTTGATTGTTGCCATCAATTCCGATACAAGCGTAAGAGAACTTAAAGGCCCTGATCGTCCGGTCAACAATGAACACGATCGCGCTCAGATGCTTCTCAATCTTAAAGCCGTCGATTGTGTCCAGGTTTTTACTGAGCAGACGCCTTTGGAAATTATCAAACTGATAAAGCCCAATGTGCTTGTAAAAGGCGGCGACTGGAAACCTGAACAAATCGTTGGTTCAGATTTTGTTCTTTCCCACGGTGGAGAAGTTAAAAGCCTCATGTTCAAGCAAGGCTATTCAACAAGCAATCTCATTAAGGCCGTACAAGGCAAAAAATAAAATGAACATTGCAGTCAGATCTACAGCGCAATGCGATTATTATTTCTGTTGTACACTTGCCGACGAAAATAAAATTCTTCTTCCAGCATCAATTTCTTTTCAGGATTTACTTTACTTTCTTCAGGGCTCTCTTGATCAGTTGAAGTTTGTGATCATCTCCAAACATGAGAGAACTTTTGATTTTACCGCTCTCAAAAGCACTCATTTCACGATTGAAAATGATTTTATCTTCCTGAATTTTTCAGTCAGGAATTCATTGAAAGCTGAGCACGCTGCTCAGACTCTTCAAAGTTTTGAAGAGATACGGGATTTTCTCAATAACATTCTAAAAAAGTAATTTATTATCTGACCTAATTCATACGGTGAAAACTTTAGAGATTCATTAGAAAGCTCTTAAGTATGATTTTTTAACTCCGATACTTTTCTCAACTGCTGATGGGACGGCAGTAAAAAAACAAGGGTTCACACAAGGTTGAGTGAACTTTTAATTTTAAGGAGGAAGGCATGATTCTAGGAGATTAGTATGGGATTAAGAATTAGTACAAACGTTCAATCATTAAAGGCACAGAACTCGCTTTCAAAGGTTGAAGAGAACAAATCGAACACACTTGCAAAACTTTCATCAGGTTCAAGAATTAACAAGGCCGGTGATGATGCTGCAGGTTTGGCGATCTCTGAAAAATTAAAAGCGAATATTCGTGGTACTCAACAGGCAAGTAGAAACGCCGGAGATGGTATTTCAATGATTCAAACCGCTGAAGGTGGATTAAATGAAAGCTCAAATATCTTAATCAGATTAAGAGAGCTATCAGTACAGGCCGCTTCAGATACTATCGGTGACCAGGAAAGAAAGTTTTCTGATCTCGAGTTCCAACAGTTGAAAAACGAAATGGAAAGAATTGCAACATCTACTCAGTTCAACGGGAAAAACCTGTTGTCTGGTGAAGGTGACTCAATGGATTTCCAGATCGGTATTATGAACGACGAGAAAAATGACAGACTTTCATACAGACCAGCTGATACTTCAGCCAGAGTAAGTGATCTTGGAATCGACGGTCTTGGCGTATTATCGAAAGAAAGTGCGCAAGGTAACCTTGAAGCTATTGATAAAGCTATCAACGGAGTCAACGCAAACAGAGCATCTCTTGGTGCGCTTCAAAACAGATTGCAATCAACAATCTCAAACCTTGAAGTAAGAACTGAGAACTTGTCTGCTGCAAACTCTCGTATCAGAGATACTGATATTGCGCTGGAGTCAGCTGAAATGACTAAAGGGAACATTCTATCTGCGGCAGCTACGTCAGTTCTGTCTCAGGCGAACAACTCTGGATCTGCAGCTCTAAAACTTATTGGCTAATACGTTTGTATAAAACGCCTTCTCAAAAAAGGGGCCCGGGAAACCGGGCCCTTTTTATTTAATAATTACAAATTTATGTCAGTAAATTTCTTTTTGGCTTATTAGCTGAACCGCGGTATGAACAGGTTTAAGTTACCTCCCGGGAGAGCATTATGAAGCAGCTTTTTTTCATTGGTTTTTTACTGGCAAGCCAGACCGTTTTTGCACAAACAAATACCCATTTTAAAAAGGTCGTATGGATAGTTTTTGAGAATACAAATTATTCAAAAGCTCTTGCTCAACCTTACTTCAATAAAATTTCTAAACAGGGCGCACTCTTCACCAACCTGATGGCCGAAGATCATCCTTCTCAAGGTAATTATATTGCGATGATTGCTGGTTCAAAACTCAGTGTTAAAAATGACAATGTTGTTGATCTAAAAGAGTCGCATGTTGGCGACCTGCTTGAAAAGGCCGGTATGAGATGGAAAGTGTATGCTGAAAGTTATCCAGGAAATTGTTTTACCGGAAAACAATCAGGCAGCTACGTTAGAAAACATGTTCCCTTCATGAGCTTTATAAGTGTCAACCAAAACAGTGCGAGATGCCTCAATATCGAGGACGAGACAAAGTTTACAGAAGATTTTAATAATGGAACTCTGCCAGAGTATTCAATGTATATTCCGAACTTGAAAAGCGACGGACACGATACAGGTGTTGATTATGCCGGTAAGTGGTTTGAAAAAACATTTGGAGCTATTTTAAAAGATTCAGCGAAACTTTCTGAGACGTTGTTTGTTGTGACATTTGATGAGAGCGGCGTTTCAATTAAAAATCAAATTTTCACAGTTCTTCTTGGGGCAAAGATTAAACCAGGAACTCAAAATTCACAGCTCTTGAATCATCCGGCCCTGCTTAAAATGATTGAAGATGAATTTGGATTGGGCAACCTGGGGCGTGAAGACATGACCGCGCCGGCTATCAACGGAATCTGGCAGTAATCACTCAAGCTCATTCAAATAAAAATAAATTTTTACAGAAGTCAGTGTGAGAACGACCGTGAAAATAGCGTCTAATAGTGCGACAGCAATCGAAACGGCTATTTTCACTCCCGGATCTTTAATTAAAAACACAGATGTCGTCATAAAAAAAATCAGGATCGCAAAGAACTGATTCATGACAACAAGCCAGACATTTTTCTTTGTCAGCTTTTTGCTTTGTTTAAAGTAATTCCGCTCTTCTTCGCTGTCATTTTCAATGGCTGCCACAACTGGTGTGAGAGAATAAAAAACAATTAAATACACAATGGGAATTAAACCGAATGCGGAAACGGCCAGCATTGGAACGGAATTCATCAAGGTCGACATATAGGCTGGAAGTGAAAAGAAAAGGGCACAGACAAGGAAAATAATAAAATAAAGAATGCTGAAAATAAAATAAGAAAAAAAAGTTTTTGTGTAATCGCCGATACCGGTTGTTCTGATTTTTAAAACGTAGATAATTTTACTGACAATTAAAAGCGGAACGATTGAGAAAACAAGTTTTGAAACAATCGGAAGAGCAACATCTTCAATCTTAAAATAAAAATTGAGAAAATTTGGTATGGCGGTGCTCAAGGTTAAAATTAAAACGTATAAAGAATAAATCCCAAAATTGTTTTCAACTTCCCGAATGGCATCTTTGATAAACTGGAAAAATACATCAACCGTTTTAGTAAAATTCATAGATCCTCAGTTACAGATTTTTTTCATATTCCAATAATTTTAAATCCGGAACCTTCGGAAGACCAAATCTGGGATCATGGGAAGGAAATTCTTCATATCGGCCCGTCGGATGAAACCCTCTTCTTTCATAGAAAGAGATAAGTTCATGACGGTGTTGAATGACTGTGATTTTAATTTTTTTCAGATTATGTTCGCGTGCGATTTTTTCAACGTGCTTGATAATTTCTTTACCCAGGCCGCGAGCTTGTAGCGCTGGTGAAACTGTCAACATTCCAAAATAAAGTGTTTCAGAGTCCTGAATTTTTATATGAACACAGCCTATGAGCCTGTCTGCTTCAAAAGCCATCTCAATTTGATTGAAAGGCTGTTGGATAATCTCTGTAAGCGATGTGGAATCGGTTCTCTGGCCATCTAATAATTCAGCTTCGGTGGTCCAGCCGAGCTTGGATTGATTGCCACGATAAGCGGAATTTACAAGTTCAACTAAAGAAGAGGCATGATCAATTGTTGCGGTTTTAAAGGTAATCATAAGAATAAAGATAAAAAAATAAGCCCTAAGTTGTTAATTATAATGGAGAAGAAGAATATGTCCGACCAATTTACTAAAGTTTTTAGTTGAGCGATCCGATCAGATATTCAACCGACAAATTCAGTCGGGAATAATAACCGGAGAAACGCGGGGGCGTTTTTCGATTATAGGAGTATCTCATGGGTTTAAGAATTGCTACCAACATTGCTTCACAGTCCGTCCAGAAAAACTTGAAAGAGGTATCTAATGCAGGAAACTCTGAATTAGAGAAACTTTCGTCAGGTAAGAGAATCACAAAGGCCGCAGACGATGCTGCCGGGCTTGCGATCTCTACTAACCTTGAAGCTCAAACGAAAGGTTTGAGACAAGCTACAAGAAACGCTAATGATGGTATCTCACTTGTTCAAACTGCGGAAGGTGGTTTGGCAGAAACATCAAACATTCTTGTTCGTCTAAGAGAATTAACAATCCAGGCTGCCTCAGACACTGTTGGTGATACTGAGCGTGGCTTTTTAAATAAAGAGTTCGGTGAATTAACGAAAGAAGTTGATCGTATTTCAGAGTCGACTACTTTCAACGGAGCTCAGCTGTTAAATGGTAAAGGCAAAGGCACAATGGATTTCCAGGTTGGTGCATTCGCCGGTGAACAAAATAAAATTCAATTCGATTCAGGTGCTACAGACTCTTCTGCTTCATCTATTGGTGTCTCTGGTCTCTCTATTACAGATAAGGGCGATGCACTTGATGCAATTTCAAACATCGACTCTGCCATTGAAAAAGTTTCAGGCCAGCGTGCGGATCTCGGTTCGATTCAATCAAGACTTACTTCAACAGTAAAAAATCTTGAAACTCAAACAATCAACCAGGATGCTGCAAGATCAGTGATCCAGGACGTAGATGTTGCCGAAGCTTCTGCTTCTCTTGCTTCAAACAATGTTGTTAAGAATGCAGCTGTATCAACTCTTTCTCAAGCTAATGCAATCCCAATGTCAGCAATGAGATTGATTGGTTAAGAGACCTTCAGGGATCCCCTGAAGCTTTTTAAAAGATGAGCTCTGCTTAGTGTGTGTGGCAGAGCTCTCTTTTAAAAAAGAGTTTAACTCTGAATAGAGCTGACTATTTTAGAATATTATTTTTAAGTGATCTCTATAGAGTGATAAGCAATTTACTCTATACTTAAACCCGAGGGCCTTCCACTTCCCCGCAATTATAGGTGGAAGGTTCCTTTTTAGCCTAGGACGGGTGTTGGGGTTATCGGAGAAAACTGTTTTTATCAGATTTTTTTCATGCCTAAGTTGTCGAGATTCCTCGATTCCAAAACTTTTTTTAATCCGAGCAGAACATTTTACTTAAGTATTTTCCTGAGTCGTTCGATAGGTTGTTTGACTGACAAAAGCAGTCACATAAAAACAAAAAGAGAGTGGGGACTCTCGAAAAACAGGAGATTACTATGGGTTTAAGAATTGCAACTAACATCGCTTCTCAATCAGTTCAGAAAAACTTGAAGGAAGTTTCAAACGCTGGGAACAGCTCACTTGAAAAACTTTCATCTGGTAAGAGAATCACAAAAGCAGCTGACGATGCTGCCGGACTTGCGATCTCTACTAACTTGGAAGCACAGACAAAAGGTTTAAGACAAGCAACAAGAAACGCGAATGACGGTATCTCGCTTGTTCAGACAGCAGAAGGTGGTTTGGCAGAAACATCTAACATCCTAGTGAGACTTAGAGAGTTAACAATCCAGGCTGCATCTGACACTGTAGGTGACGCTGAAAGAGGATTCCTGAACAAGGAATATCAACAGCTCTCAACAGAAGTTGACCGTATTTCTGAATCAACAACATTCAACGGTTCACAGCTGTTAAATGGTAAAGGTAAAGGCTCAATGGACTTCCAGGTTGGTGCTTTCGCCGGTGAACAAAATAAAATTACCTTCGACTCTGGTGAGACAGATGCTTCGGCAAGCTCAATCGGTATCGGTGGATCTGGAATCAGTAATAAAGATGATGCTCTTTCTGCCATCTCTAACGTAGATGCTGCGATTGAAAAAGTATCAGGACAACGTGCAAACCTTGGTTCGATTCAATCAAGACTAACTTCAACAGTGAAGAACCTTGAAACTCAAACAATCAACCAGGACTCTGCTAGATCGGTTATCCAGGACGTGGATGTTGCAGAAGCTTCAGCTTCACTTGCATCTAACAACGTAGTGAAAAACGCAGCGGTTTCTACATTAGCTCAAGCTAACGGGATTCCAAACGCAGCACTAAGACTAATCTCTTAATTGATTAAATAAAGCTTAAAGGGGAGTAATCCTCCCCTTTATTAAATAGAAAAGTAACTTCTGTTTTAATCCCCTCCTCCAGGGTTTTTTCCTTGGAGGATTTTGGGGGGGAAAACTGGAATAAATATATGAAAGACTCT
>DJVH01000128.1 GCA_002440825.1 Bacteriovoracaceae bacterium UBA6261
GCGGCTGGATGATGTGGAACTGGCTAGTGAGTTCACTCTTTTTTGGCTGCGAAGTTGTTTTGTATGAAGGATCACCGGCATTTCCTTCTCCTGAACACTATTTTAAAATGATCGACAGGGTGGGAATTTCTGTTTTTGGAACTTCGCCGAAATTTTTGAAGGCCCTTGAAGATACGAATGCCAATTTAAATTCAGATTTTTCATCGCTGGAAGTGATGCTTTCCACTGGCTCACCGCTTTTACCGGAACAATACGATTTCGTTTATAACAAAGTGAAAAAGAATCTTCAGCTCTCGAGCATTTCCGGCGGCACAGATATTATTGGGTGCTTTATGCTGGGAAATCCCGTTCTGCCCGTTTATCGGGGAGAAATTCAATGCCTGGGTCTCGGTCTCGACGTCGCGGCCATTAACGAAAGAGGGGAATCGCTGATTGAACAGGAAGGCGAACTTGTCTGCTGCCAGACTTTTCCCAATCGTCCTGTTTCTTTTTTAGATGACCCTCAAAATGAAAAAATCAATGCGGCCTATTTTGAGCAGAATCCCGGTGTCTGGACGCATGGTGATTTTGTCAAAATCACATCACATGGTGGAGTGATTGTTTATGGACGATCAGATGCGACGTTAAATCCCGGCGGAGTCAGAATCGGAACGGCGGAAATTTATCGTCAAACCGAAACACTTCCTTTTATCCTCGATTCTCTCTGTGTGGGAAAAAATACTAACGGTGATGTTGATGTTCTTCTCTTTGTAAAATTAAAAGAAGGGGAGGAGCTCACTCCCGAGAGAAAAAAACAAATCAAAGAACAAATTAAAAAGAACACAACTCCACGGCATGTTCCCAGAGAGATTCATGTCGTTCAAGACATTCCCTATACCCGGTCCGGAAAAAAGGTCGAGCTTGCCGTTTCCAAAATTATTCACGGAAAGCCTGTGACGAATATTGAGGCCCTCGCCAATCCCGAATCACTCAAAGAATACGAACGTTTTGTTTAGAGTGTGAAAATTCTACCTGATTTTCCCCATTTTTTTTGGATGTGGTAATTTCCTGGCGTTTAAAAAAAAGAAGGGGCCTGTCGTCATGCTAAAGCGTGTTTTATTTCTCGTCATGATCACATTAAAACTTATGACTCATGAAGCTCATGCTGAAATGAGAGATCTCGACGGGCTTTTAAGAACCGATATCAATGATCGCATTGCCAGAATTAATGAACTTTCTGTTCACTTGAATGAATCCCTGGCCGAGCTCAAAAAAGTGAAGGCCACTCTGGATGAGGCCGTGGCCCGGGACAACAGCACCAGACCCGTTAAGGTGTTTCTGAGAAACGCTGGAGCGGCAGCAGCGGCCGTCGGTCTGGCCGGTACTATTCTTTATCAATCAAAAGGAATGAACCCGTCAAAAATCATTCTCGCCGGCGGATATGGTCTGGCGGCCCTGTCTGTAACTTTTGCCTGGATGGAAAATAAAACGATAAGGTTCAGCCGCGAGGAAGTGATAAAACTTCAAATGAGTGTCAAAGATCTTGAAGGCAAGATTGAAATTGAAAAGAGAAATCTGGATCGTGAAGTCCGTCTTCTTTGTCTTGAACAAGGCGGCACTCCCGTAGAGTGCGATCAATAGTCTTAAGAACCAAAGATTTTTTTTCTGAGTTCCTGGTATTCTTCCGGAGTAGGATCGCCGTGATATTTTTCTTTGAAGGAGTTTAAGACGCGCTGAAATTGTTCTTCTTTAATGTCCTCATCTGTTTTTTCTCTGGCTTCACCGGCCTGAATGGCATCAGAAAGCTTTTTAAATTCGTCCAGAAAACGGGCCTTGGCTTCCTCATTTTCCTCGTCGCTTTTCTCTTCTGCCTCTTCTTTCAGATTCTGGTATTTTTTGTAATAAAAAACGAGACCTGTCCCGTAGGCGACTGGACGGTACACTTTTCTAAACCGATCGTAATGATCGATGGCATTTTGATTTTTTAATTCAACAATCAATTCGCTTTGATGGGCATCGAGACCATCGAGAAGAATTTTTTCCAGGAGATCATCGGAAATTCTCACCCGGTCAATCCAAGGTAAATCGTAGGGAAGAACAAGCAGGCGCCACGCTTTGTATTTGCGAACTTTTTTAATGAAAACCTGGGCCTTCGCGAATGAGGTTTCCAGTTCATTTTCCGGAATTCTTTCCAATGTATCTTTCAAACCTCTGACCAGCATATCTTCTTCAAGAGCGCGGAAGAGCCTTTCATTCATTGTTTTGGTTTTGTTGACTGAGAAATAGTCGAGTACTGAAACCGGAGCTCCCCTGATAATGAGGAAAAATTCAGTGGAAAATTCTTCCAGATTTTCTCTGGTCGTTCGTTTGGAAAGATCGAATTTTTTTAAAAGCTTTTGCAGTTTTTTTAATTTGTAGGCATTGAGAGTTTCAATCTCTTGTAAAATTCCAGGATGTTCTGCTGTCATCATTATGCGAATTTGTATGGATTCAATCAAGGCCAGTTTCTGTTCAATTGTCACCGGATTCATCTTCAGGAGATCAGGCGTCTGGCGCTCATCCTTGAATATTTCAAGCAACCTGAAATATTCGTTTGCATCAAATGAATTGAAGTCTCGTGTGTTTAAGAGTTTATTCCAGATGGACTTTTGAAAACGAAAATGGCGGAGTTCCGGAGTGTCGGCCCATTTTTTTTCCGGAGAACTCTTTTTGATTGCGGACTTATCTTTGGAGAGGATTGAGATTACAAGATCGTTACAGTCGTGCGACTGAATTGAAGCGATTTCTCTTGCAGGCATTTGGACTTTCATTTGTTTGAATCCAAACAGTGCAACGAGAATCAATGCTGAAATGTAGAGTTTAAAAGGGCGAGTCAGAATTCCTCCCGGGCATTAACCAGCCTTATCATATCGGAGTTTCGGACTCAGGAATAAAATATTTTTGCGAATAAAAATGTTAAAAAATTAAACGTTATTTAGAACAGAACTGATCCGCGTGAACTCGCCAGGATGGGATACAGTAATCCACCCATTCGCCATTATCGTAAGTCGAATAGCCATAAAACCAGACAAGTTTGTCTTCATTACTGCCAAAAAAATAGTCACTCGGAAGAACATCGGGGCCCACATTATTGACAGTGTAACACCAGCCGTGAGCGCGCATTTTTTTATCACTTAAAACTTCAATGGAATCGAGTCCAACCGGGGTGCCTAGAATGGAACGAAAACCATAATCTCCGCCGTCGTAAGGAATTTTATTTTGATCAAAAAGATCTACACTGACTTTGCCCACACTTTGTTTCAGATCGTTGATCTGAATTGAACCGCTGTGAACGGGTTTTTCTGAACAAGGTCCTATGACTTCATAACTGACAGCGCTGGCGTTCAAAGAAAGAACGAGTGTTGTTAAGGTGAAAGCTGGCAATAGAGCGGACCTGATCATATGAACTCTTTTTATTGCATTTTTTTAAAACGGCTTGATAATGAACCTAACAAACATCTTTTTCAAGGAGGAATCATGGGGTTTGTAAAGAATTCTATTCTCGCCCTATCAACAGTGATCGCTTTAACGGTCTTTACCAGCGCTGCCAACGCAAGTTTATTAATCGAGCCACACTTGGGTTATATCGTTGGTGGAAAGTCTGATTACAGCGGCGCAGAGATTAAATGGAATGGTCCTGATTACGGCGCTCGTCTGGGCGGTCAGTGGTTAGGTTTTCAAGCTGGTCTTGATTACGCTCATTCAACTTTTGATACGGAAGCTTCTGCGTTTGGAATCACGGCAAAGTCGGCCCATAAGCGCGATCTTCTTGGTGCCTTCGTTGGTTATAAATTTCCGGTTCTTTTAAGAGCATGGGCAACTTACTTTTTCTCTGGAAAAACAACGGCAACTGAAACAACTAGTTCGACAACTGCCGGTGACTTTACAAAAGGAAAAGGGATGGAGTTGGGTGTAGGCTTCACAGGTCTTCCAATCGTCAACCTGAACCTCTCATATCGTACGTCAACTGAAGATAAAGATGAATCTGGAGCACTAAATCCTAAGATGAAAACAAAAGAGTTTCTTCTTAGCGTGAGTGCGCCGTTTACCTTGCTATAATTCCGCTATTATTGATTTCGGGCAGAGTAATCTCTGCCCGTTTTGGTCTCACTTTTTCATGAACTGTTCTGTCCCATGTTTCAGTCACAAATCCAGTATCAGAATCGACGAGCGCGTGAAAGCTTGAGAAATTTCCGTTTTTAAAAACATAAGTGACAACCACTTGTTCCATGTAAAGTCCTTTACCGTTTTGAACTTTAATGACAGGAAACTCTTCTTTGATCATGACTTTTGTTTCTTCTTCCTGAAAGCGAAGAAGATCATTTCCTAAAATGGTTTTCCAGTCAGGATTGATTTTGTTGATCATCACAAGTTCGGTTCTTTCATCCTGATAATCATGTCGTTCAATATCGCCAATCAATAAACGATTCTCGCGAATCTGATAAGCGTGATCTTTAGGAAGCGTAAGACCTTTGGCCGGTTCTGTTTTCACCTGAGCGATTTCTCTGCGAGGTGAAGGAATGCGCGCTTGTTCCAGTTCAACTTTTGTCGAAGGATGAGCGGAAATGTTACGAGTTGCTTTTTTGACAAAGGTATTCCATCCCGGTCTGCTTGAAGCAAAACCAGCAGGGGCCTTTTTGCTATGATAAGCAATGCCCAGAGCGATCAATGAAGAAAAAAGGAATAACCAAAACTTTTTCATCGTTAATCAACTATCGGTATCTGAAGGTGTAATATTTTATAAGGGCGAGGACCATTCATCTCCACATCTGTAAAGTCATATCCATCAGCACTTGGGTCAGCAGTATAATTTGTTTTTGTATTGTCATTTTTCTGTTTATGATAACAGTCATCACAATTTGTGAATCTCACTCTCATACGACAGTCAATGACTGTTCCAGGAGGAATGTGTTTCGAAACTTCAAACATAAGAACGTTGCCCCAATCCAGTCCCGGTGCTTTTCCGGTCGTCGGATCGGCCATGGTATTACCCCAGGTCGATTTCGGATCAAGTTTAGAGTAGTGCGCCTGATCGGCACCTTTAACGGCCCTGATGAAACAATCTTTCGGATTGGATGGATTTAAACACATTGAAGAATCAAGTGCGATTTTTGTTTTGAACTCACTTTGAGAAACCCATCTTGTCGATGATGTTTCATTCAATTGCATGAAACACACCGGAGCAAAATTATCATTGGTTAAAGTGGCGTTTGGTGTTGGCAGAGTACAGCTCACACCGCCTTCAGAAGTCTGCGGCCAGTTGTCTTTTGATTCAGAAGTTGAAAATTTGCAAGGCTTGCCTGTCGCATCCGCATGATTCCAGTCATTGGCCAGAACCTGGATACCACCCATTGTTGAGTTTGAATTGTTGTAAAGGTTGAGGGCAATCGCCACAACTTCACCGCGGCTGATTTTTCCGTTGTTGTTGTTGAAGCCAAGATCACTTGGTGTTTGAGACGAAAGTGAACTCGTCATTACACCGGCCGATTGAAGAGCGGTGATTCCTGCAAGCATTGTCGTTCTGTTGTCGATGACATAAGCAGAACTTGCGTTTGTTGTCGGATCAAAAATGAGAAGATCTTTGCTGATAAGAACAGATTTTTTTCTATTGTTTGAATTGACAGGTGTAGGTGTTTTTGCGGCATCGACAACACCACCTGCCGTATAGGATTGATTTCTGTTTTCATTGTATGTTCTGAAAAGAAGCAGCCCGTATTGATCGATCAATGATTCGATCTGATCTCTCGTGTAAATACTTCCCTGGCATTTGTTGAGTGAAGAGTTGCCGAGAGTCTTCAATAAGTTTTTTGCAAATGTCTGCATGAAGGAACGATAGTTGATCGGATTCACCAGACTGAACCAGTCTCTGGATAAAGTCGAATCAGGATCTGTCGGGTAGGCCGATGACAGGTTGATTCTGTTGCTTGAACCACCTTCAACACCTTTTCCGGAAAGATCGCCATGTTCAGCGAGTGTTTCAGTGACCAGGTTCATGACACTATTAACAGCTTCAGTTTTTGTCATGGCACATTTGTCCTGCAGGTCTGTTGTCAGCGCTACAAGGTAATGTGAAATAATCATACCGGCCGTGTGAATATCTTCATTCGGAACTGTTGAATAATTCGGGTTGTACGTTAAATAATCCGGATACGCGAGTCGTTGATCCGGATCAGAGGAAACGGCAGAAATATGGAGAGGATCATCTTCTGTCATGGGTCTTGAAGCTGCGAGGAAACGGCCTGCTGCCCATTCCGCAAAGTGTGGACGACCATTGACAAAATAACTGTAGAAATCCGACAGACCTTCTCCAAGAGCTCCGGCCTCGTCGTAAAAAATATTACCCATGTCTGCTTTTGCATAAGCAAGCGGGTTGCGGATATTGAGTTGTAGTCTCTGGAAAAAGTGGCCTGCCTCGTGATAAACGACAGTGCTGTCCTGGGCCCATTTTACTGAAGCGTGTTCAGTGAGATACCCAAAACATAAAGTTCCGAGCGCGCGATCGAAATAAGCGTTATCGGCAGCATCGCAATCAGCGTAGGCGATAAGAGGATTCTGGAGAACATTGAATTGATCAAGACCATTTCTCAGAGCGAGAGGAAGGGCCGTTTTATAATTGGGCGTTGATCCGGTGTAAGCAAGATCATAGCCGCCGATCAGGTTGCTGAAGAAAGTGTCCATCACTTTGTTGAGATGGTAGTACGTATTGACTTCGAGAAATTCCGGAGTCGTCGCTCCATAGGCCCATTTGCCATTGGAAGTCTGAAGAGCGGAAGGCGCGTCTTTATTCTCGCGGACTTCAAAACAATAGGTGAGTCCGTTGCAGGAATTATTACCTGTGAGAAATGAATTGCTGGTAATGTCAGCAACGCTCAATAATTTATTGAGGTCATATGAATCGGCAAGATTCGTATTTCTTGAAAGGATAATCGGGTTGTCTGCGAGAATTCTTCCCTGGTTGAGCCCCACGGTTGTTGAAGTGACAACACTTGAAGAATCGCGTGTTCTGACTCCACTTGTACTGTTGGGTACACACGACGAAAGCACCAGCGAGGCCAGTGCTATTGTCGAAAGTGTTAAAGTGGTCAGAGTCGTTTTTTTCATCGGGTACTGTTACTTCCTAAAACTTTTGAGTCGAATGAACTTGGATCTGTCATCCAAGGGAAGTTCGACTTCGCCATTGTGCCTGTGCTGTTTTGAGCATCACACGCTGTTTCTTCGTCAAATTTCTCGCCAAGTTTAGTTAATCTCATCTTTTGGGCCGAAGTACTTGTTCCATCCGGAGCGGCACTGGCCTTCGCGAGAGAAACGAGAGCATCATCAAGAATTTTTTTCTTTTCTTTTGCCGCATTCATATCTCTGTCTTTGGCGGCAACAGCGGCTTTGTATTCTTTGCTCTTTTCGTCTAGCCCATCAGTGCTGTATTTTGATTCAATTCCAACAGTGTCGATTCTTGAAGCAGACAGAAGTTTTTCACAAACTTTCTCTTCTCCGCCCTGGCTTATGTTGGTAAGAGAATCAACGGATGAAATAAAACGGAGAGTACTGTCATCAAGTTCATCTTTCATTTTGAACAGATCTTTAAAGCTGCTCGCCTTGGCAACTTTTTCTTTGTCAGCAGAGATAACTTTTGATGAAAGATTGGCAATAAACTTTTTGGCATCTGTATTTGCGTCGCAAAGTCTGAAGAGAGGAACACCTTCGACAGATGAACCTGAGCTGTTTACGGAGCTGGCGAATTTTTTCTTAACAGCTTCACAGTATTTTTTATTTTCAGATTTGATATCGCCTTCACAGTCGGCAGGAATTTCAACGGCCTCGTTGTTTGATGCTCTACAAGCATCATCGTATTGAGAAGCGAGAGCGCCACTTCTAGCAACAATTCGACCATCGCCACCTTTGTCCATAATTTTATCCATGATGTCAGTAAGCTCTTTTGCCTGACTGCAACCACCGTTTGGATTTTCTCTGAGATTTGCATATTTCGTACAATATTTAGAAACCAGATTGTCTATTTCACCTTGTCTCTTCGCATTTTCAGCATTGGCCTTATTGATGTTTGCAGTTACTCCATCGATGGCACTCTTACAAGTATCAGCAAGCGTTTCCCACTTCCCGATATTGTCTTTCATGGCAGTTTCCTGGCCGCTGATGTACTCAGTGAGTTCTTTGTTAACTGTTTCTTTCTGACGTTTGAACATTTCTTTGAGAAGTGAAATTTTATCCGGCATAGAAGTCGGACCTTCCAGAAACGATTCCATTTTACCGTCGCCGGCCATTTCAACGCCAAATTGATCTTTTTTCAACTCAGGCATAGAAACGAACATATTTTGTGGAATATCAAAATTTGTTCCAGGGAATCTTTGCTGAATCAATTTGGTCATGTTGGTGACGGCGGCCTTCTGCTGCTCATAAAGAGCATTTGATCTTGCGATCATAGCAGAGACGTTGTCGTTGAATTTTTTGGCCAGGTTGTCCATCTTTGCTTTACGAGTCTGAACGTGAGTGTTTACTTCGCCATAACAACCCTGGATTTCATTGGCAC
Organism: Bacteriovoracaceae bacterium UBA6261; assembly: GCA_002440825.1. GTDB lineage: Bacteria > Bdellovibrionota > Bacteriovoracia > Bacteriovoracales > Bacteriovoracaceae > Bacteriovorax. The sequence continues at coordinate 8,561 of DJVH01000128.1, forward strand.
ACTGGCTGGCATGGGCCACGCAGAAGTTCGGATTGTTTTGTCCTGAAAGAGAGTCTTCATTGCATGAACCTGATTTCATCGAAGATCCATTACAAGTCAGAAGCTGGCTTAAAACAGCGTTTGAAACTTTTGAAGCGTAGCTGTCATTCAATGTTTTCAGTTCAGCGAGAGCTGCTCTGGCGCGTTCAACTTTTTTGTTGTCGCCTTGAACGTATTTCTGTTCACATTTTTCGGCCGTCTTCATGAAGAGAGAATAGGGTGATTCGATCACTCTGTTCTGATTGGCATCTTTATAAGTGACAGTCATACCAGGATAGTTGCTGTCGAGATCTTTAATCTGCGCCAGAATAGATTCAGGAGAGTCTCCTGATTTTAAAATTCTTTGAAGAGCAATTCTATAATCGTTTCTTGCAGTTCCTTCGCTGTTTGTCGCTCTTTGTTCAAGTGAACGAAGAATATCATCAACAGGAATAGCGATTCCCTTGTCGGCGCCTGTCACACAGTCGCTGATAAAAGATCTTTTAAATGTTTCATTGGCACTTGAAAGAAATTCATCCATGTTTGATGAAAAACGTGAATCGAGTGGAGGAAGATCGTAATTTTTGACACCGCCGAGATCTTTTTTGATTCTGGCCTTGGCCACTTCAAATTCTTTGACGTTTTTGCCAACTTGAGAAAAAATGGATGCTCCATAAACACCCATAGTTGAAAAGTTTTCAGGGTCAAGCTTATTATTTTTTGCAAGCTCGTTAAAATCATCAACTCCATTCGTTTTGATTGATGAAGCGATCTTTTCAGCTTCACGGCGAATATCATTTTCAATTGACCCTTTGTTCAACTGAAAATCTGCAGCGGATTTATTGGAAACACTTAAGCCTTGCAACATTCCGTTCAGGCCTTTTGAACTTCCGGCAGCAAGATCTTTTACCAAAACGGCCTGACAGCTTTGAGAAAAATATTTAGCAAAGTCTCTTGTTTTCAAGGCAAGGTTTTTTGAAGTACTTCCAAAAAGCTCTTCATTTGTCGTATTCATTTCTTCAAGAAGTTTTTTGTTGTTGTCGCGGAAAACTTGTTTGTCCTGATTTAATTTGTCCTGAAGTCGCTGAAGATTGTTCATCATCTCAGTTAACTGAGAATCCATCGCCTTTTGCTTATCCATCAAACAGCGAAGTCCTGTCGGATAAGTTGCATTTGAATTTCTATTGGACATTTGTTCGTAATAATTTTTCCATCCTTTTGCGATTGATTCATAAGTAATCATTGAAGCAATGGCATTGGGATCCTGTGTATTTGCGCTACAGACGTTTTCAGGCATATTCGACATGGAGGCCGGAAGATTACATTCAGGAAAAAATTTTGCCTGAGTCACGTAACAAGCTGTTCCGTCCGGTTTGCGGCAATTAGGACTCAGTTGCGACATGAGCTGCTGGTTTCTGGCAGAGGCAATCTGCGCCTGAATCATGGATTGTTTTTGGCCAAGGTATTTTCCATACAAATCAACAGCACCGCCGGCAATCTTTAAGATGTCCTGAACATCGACCGGACTTTTTTCAGCGGCCATTGCATTTGTAATGAATGGATTTTGTAAAAGAGAAAAGATGAGTGAATTGACCACACCAACTTTCATTACTTTTAAAAACGTTTGCATTTTCATCATAAGAACATTCCATTAAAGGTTAGGATGATTCCCTAGTCTTTTCGGTAGATTCCGAAAATCTGTGAGGAGTTCTCCCTATTTTAATGCCTGATTAAATTAATCATGCTCTTTTTGCCGACCGGCAGGGGCAGGAACTTAAGGTTTGAGCAGGCTTGCTCTTAAATCAAAGAGTTGTGAAGGTTAAAGCGGCGTCTCTTTCATCACAATGAAAATGCAGAACTGGCAGAGAATGTTGGCAGTTTTCAGAGTCTGAAAAAGTAATAGGCCAGTCCCAGCGCAATTCTATAAAAAGCGAATGGAGCAAGCGACAATTTCTTTAAAACCGCCAGGAAGCCCTTAATGGCCGCAATGGCGACAATAAACGAAACAATGAAACCAACACCGAGTTGAAAGGCGTCTCCGGCATTAAAGGCCGAAAGCGATTTGAGGAATTCATAGACAGTTGCAACTGTGATGACCGGCACTGAAATAAGGAAGGAAAAATCCGCAGCAGTTTTTACATCTATTTTTCTGATCATCGCTGTCAGCATCGTTGCGCCGGAGCGGGAGACACCGGGAATGAGAGCAAAGACTTGAGAAAGACCTATGATAAAAGCGTCACTATAGGAAATATCATCAACAGTTTTAATTTCAGGTTGAGGCTTAATTTTTTCTACGATCAGCATGATCACACCGACAACAACAAGTGACCCGACAACGACATAGGGATTAAACAAATGAGTTTTGATAAATTTTCTGGAAGCATAACCGATGGCGAGCGTTGGAATAATGGCCACGATGATATGAAGAGCGTTGAGTCCGCGGACATGAAGATTATTTTTCAATTCCATCCATTTTTCCGGATTAATGAAATCCTGAAAACGGGTATGGTAAAGAAAGACAACCGCTAATATAGCGCCCAGCTGGATGATGATATTGAATGAAGCATATTTTTCCTGATCGAGATGCAGCAGATCCGAGGCAATAATCAAGTGACCAGTGGAGGAGATGGGAAGAAATTCTGTCAGACCTTCAACAATACCTAAAATAACTGCCGTAAATAATGCTTCCATACATTCCTTTTTGAAACCGCAAACGCCGGTGTATCAAAATATTATGAAAGCATGATTTGTGATTGTAAAGAGAGCGATTCTTTTTATTGTCCGCAAGAAATAATCGTGATGTCCTGATTGCTTGTCGAGCCAGACGGATAACAGTATGCGTGTGTATTGAGTTTCATCCCTTGATTGTAAATAGAAAGAATACCATTGGCATCGTCTGCATTTACATTGCCTTCAAGGAATCTGTAATGTTTGTCTTCAAGATCTTCCTGTCCAGGAGTTTTTAATTTTGAGACGAGGACACCATAGGCCAGAGTCCCGGATGCACAAATGCTCTTTTCACAGGCAAGTTGAGCAACATATGAAGGATCTTTAATATAACCGTTTTGATCGAAAAGGTTCATACTTAATTTTTTAGCTTCAGAGGAAACGTATCTATTTGTGTAAATACTGACGTCCACAAAATCCGGAAGCTGGCATTTGTTATTTTTAGCATTGATAAAACCTGTACAACATAAATTCGCATCTGCTCCAACGGCCATGGTCGTGCCGGCAGGAAGACAACTTGCGACTTCATCGGCCTTGAAAACTTGTTTCATGCCGACAAAATTTGTGGCATCAATGGCAGAATAAAGTTTTTTATTGCTGGCATCAATATACTCAGCGCCCGCATTCCCATTTAATGTGTCAGTGTAAAGGCCAAGCGGGTAGGTATAATTCGTACTCATGTTAGCGCCGCCTGGATAAGTATCATCTGTGACCGCGTTTGGTTTTGAACGGCAGGACATGTCTCCTTCAGTGCCGGTATTGAAGAATTCACCGGTTTCAATCGCTATTTGTGGAATACCCATCAATTCAAGTTTTCCAAGGAATGTCATGACGGCCTTAGCTTTTCCAGAGTATGGGGATGTCTGTATGAGATTGCATCCTGGATCGTCTTTTTCAAAATCTTTACATGTGTAAGGTGCATTGTCTGCCGATGGCAACCAGTTAAAGCAACGGAACATTGATGGAGAGAACGCCTGGAATCTTGTCTTATCCCATTTGTGTTTTCCATCAGCAAAATTTCTGATCCAGTCGCCAGAGCAGCTGGTTCGTTCAGCGTAAGCAGAAAAAGTGAGGAACTGATTTGTGAGACCAGTAGTCGACTTACATCCTGAACTACATTCATCTTTGGCGGCAACATCAAGCATTGGCAAACTATTTGTTGTCTTGGTCTGATCAGCGTAAACAGTGGCGACTCTTGAGTAACGAATTGAAGAAGACATTTTGATGTCTACACCCGGAGCGCTGTACATATCGAGGAGATTGGTTGAATCGTGGCTTGGAAGAGAAATAGTTTTTCCGACTTCACGGCAACAACGATTGTTGAAGGCGCTGTAAGCTGGGTCGCTCTTCGCAGTGGCCTGAGAACAGACGAGTTCTTCCTGCCAGAATTTAACTTCATATTTATTGATAATGGCAGTGACAGATGTATCTTCTGCAGAAATGGTTTTCATTTTATCTGCAATGACTTTAGACGGAGCGCAGTCAAGATCAGAAAAACAGCTTGCTCCAGGTGCGCGCATACATCTGTTTTCTGTAAACGTCATTGAGTTTAGAACAGTTGAGTTGCTCGTGAAGAGAGGGAAGGAAATTCCTTTTGTATTAAAGATCGAAGTAAAAATAGCAAGCGCGTTTGTTGAAATAGATTGAGTGGCCGACTGGCGGATCAACTCAGTATTGGCCGAGATTGATGAACTCGGATTAGATTTAGCATAGTAGTAATTGTTGGTGGCATCCATAACCGAACAACCGGCAAGATAAGTCGAAACGCCGGTAACTGGAGTGGAGTTCTTTCTATACGTCATACCAATGCCAAGCACTTTATCACCCTGGTAATCGCTGGAAGGCTCATTGGAATGCGAGGCCACGAATGTATTGTATTCCGGCGAACGCCCCGGAACACACATTGACACAACTTTATTGCTTGAAAAACTTTTCGATGTTTCAGCTCTCATCGTTTCATTGCCGATGTATTCCATCGGACGACCGGGAACTTTTGCTCCCATACCGAACGTATCTGACAAGGAATCAGTGCGAACTTTCCCATAACGGGCTATGCGATTGTTGAATTTTGCCGCCAGTGTATTGTTGCTTGAGATGGTCTGACAGTAGTTGTTTGCACTACATGTGTGCATAGATTGATTTTGCGTCTGATTCCATGCTGAATTCAGATTGATGGCCGTTTCCAGGTAATTTTGAGTACACGCTGACCCACGTCCTCTGTAGACGCAACGTTTTCCGACAGAAGAAAGACCGAGAATATTAACAAGTTTATTGTCATCTCTTGATGAATCGGGAATTTCTTTTGCGTTGTCATCAAAGACCGGCCACGACGTAGTGGTGTCATTGACAGTTGAACAAACATAATCCCAGCCAAGAGTTGTCGCACAATCATTGTCAGTCGAACACTGGTGGAACTTCTGACATTGGGCCCCGTCAGATTCATAATCTGAAGTGACCATATTTGTACCGACGGGGTTTAATGAACCATCATTGATAGTCACAGTGAAAGTATTTTCAAGAGTCAAGTCACCGAATGGACCATTGACCGCAATAAACATTTTGTTCGTATCTGCCTTAATTCTTCTGTTGGTTCCGATGGCAAACCATTTCACGCCGTCAAAAGAACCGATGACCGCGCCATAATCGAAACCATACCAGTCGTGTTGATAGCCGTTGGCATAGTAAAAATGCTGAGCGCGCAGTCTGTTCAAACGTTGTGTCTGAGAATCTGACGAAATAGAATGCGACCATGGAATCATTGCGGCCGGAACAAAACAAGCACGGCCAAAGGCCATTTCATCGGCGCGGATTCCATTGGCCTGTGTCCGGTCAGTGCGGGCCTGGAGTGGAAGAAGTCCGCTGCCGAATTGTGTAAGAGGGAATAATCTGTTGAGAGAAGAATAATAATCGTTTCCACACTGAACACAATTAGAATAGGTCCCGCCGTCAACGTAGATGTCGTAAATCTTTCCTTTGGTCACCGGAATTTCTTTTGCTGGTTTAGCTGAGCCTGCAGCGTATGAAAGAGAGCCGTAAATTTCATTGAAGCCGACGTAGTTGTCGCCTGCCACTGGATTGGTAATGTCCGGCATATTGTTTGGGTTGAGAAGATTATCTTTTCTATATGAAAATGGAATACCTTCCTGAGCAGCGGTACTGCCTGTAAGTGCAGACTGAGAAACACCCGAACTGTCAAAGTATCTCACTGGAACTGTTTTTGAGCTCAGGTAAATTGTTTGAGAAACCGGAGGAACTACGGGAGACGGATCAGGATAGACACAAGAGTAATCGACCAATTGTCCTGATGTATTTTTTATTGGAGCAAGAGCACAGTTTAAATCAGCACAATGACAAAGAGTTTTGATTTGAGAAAGTGCTTCAAGCTTTGAATCCATGACTTTGTAAACTGACAAGTCGACGAAGAAAGTTATTTTCACTTTTTGGGTATCGTTGACTCTCAAACCACCGCCGCTTGTTGGAAGAAATACAATGCTGGCCGGTGGAGTTGCATTCAACTGCCAGTCGACGTCCTGCTTCTGAGTGATACCGTCGACGGAAATGGCAATAGTTTTTCCGGTGTTGGCATAATAAGGAAGTTTAAATGTATTCGAAGCAGGATAATGATCCGTTACACGGCCGCGGCGTTTTGAAGCTAACGTATCACCGCTGGATTTTTGTCCCTGAATATAATACTTCTCACATTTCGCAAGAGTCGTATTGAGCTGCACGCAGCTTGCATCGTTTTTGTAGCGAATGATTAATTCTTTTGAAGCAGCGCTGGTTGGTGCCGCTGTCAATGTGATGGCCGCACCTGTTGTGTGATCATCATTATGATGGCCAATCATTGTAAAATAATTCGGTGTCGGAACGTACGGTTCTCCGTGCATCGCCGAATCAGAAGTGAGCTGATCATAGTTAAAGAGCGTCACTTCTCCGTAAATAATTTCCTGAATGCTGATCAGATCTTCTTTGGCGGTTGAGGCCGTATCTGAGTTCGTGTATGTCCCTGCGAAAGTCCGGTCATCTTTACCGGAAGAATAAACTGATCCGACGGCCGCATTGGCAAAAGTCTTTGTACATATCCCCATTTCACCTTCGATTTTAGTCGTACAGTTGTAGAGGTCTGTCAAATTTCTGATTCTTGTCGCTGCTTCATTCGTCGGATTTGTTGGAGTGGTGGGCGATGTCGGATTCGAGACAGCGCTTGAACAGAGATAATAGTAATTTGGATAATTGTAGATATGATTCGGATTGTTCAAAATATCAGCGAGGGCCTGAATATAATCAGTGGATGTCGTCACAACTCCAGGCTTAAGTGCGAGATCCTTGACACAAATTCCAAGACTGCAGCAGTCATATCCCTGCGATTTACATTCTGTATTGGTCACACATACGTTTCCGGATGGTGTCGAGATGTTCGGATTGTTAGTAATTGTATAACTCAATTGTCGAGTTGCAATGTTGGTGAGCGCGGTTCCATTTTGAGCGTAAAGTTCAAGCGGTTGTGAAGTGTAAACTGATGCGAGACATGTACCTCCTGGACAAAGAGCACCGATTTTGTACGTTGGTGTCAGTGTCGAGTACAGCAAATTGAGCTTATTGATCAAACCAGTTTTTTGGCAGAAGTTTTTATTGGTTGATTCATCGGCCGGAGTGAGATTGTAATAGTACTCAAGAGTGTTGGTCGTGAAATTATAGACAGATTTTGGAACGGCCGCGAGAACAACAACCTGATTGACTGTGGATAAAGTAAAGCGACCAGTGAGACAAGAGATGGTTGTCGTGCCGCTGTTGCGAATATAGCTGTCGACATCTTTTCCGCGCAATTGAAGTGTGTCTGCAAAACTCAGATCAATATTAACTGTTGTCGTAAAAACAGATCCGCCGTTTTGAATAAAATTGTTTCCTTCAGTGAAGGTTGGAAGTTTTGTGCCAGATCCTGCTGTGGTTGTGGTGTTTGAAGTGATGAGAGATTTTCTGGAACCAGAAGGAGCCTGGATACATGAAGAGAGGACGAGGGCCAGCCCCATTACCAATGGTAAAGATTTGAAAAAAATTGAATTCAATTTTAGTTTCAAACTCACTAGCATCCTTTCAATTGTCCCGGTTTTCATTTCCCTGAAATTCTCGTTTAATAAGGGACAATTTCTTTTCGGCAACTCGGCCTTCTTATTGATTTTATTTTAACGTCTGGACTAAATGACTTTAGAGAATATTTGAGCTTGGCGCTCTTTCATGTGCTTAGCTCCTTGTTTTTAAAACGCTTTTTCGAGGGGAGTGCCAATACTTCGTGGCGACTCCAAAGGGCAGATAGGAAGAGCTTGCCTTTAAAACTTATTGAGAAGTCATGGATTTGTTTAATTTCCGATCGAAGTGCTCAGGTTTTTGGCGAAGTTGGCCGATAATATTCTTACCATCCAACTTCAAACCTTCAGAGGAATGAAAATGAAATTTCAGAGCTCCCTAAAAGTTTTTTGTGCTTCACTCCTGATCGTGTCTTCTTCTACATTTGCCACGGATCAACTGGATGCTGAATACAAAAACATGGAGCAGATGATGGGGGCCATTCGCCTTGAGAAAAAGCAGGTGGAAAGTATGGTCGATAAGATGGTGGCCAGTGGAAGAATTAATGCAGAAGATGCGGCCAAAGCAAAAAGAGAACTCGCCAGCATGAATGACAATGACCTTGAAAATTTAAAAAACAAGGCCATTGCCGAAGTCAAAGACAAACGTCTGCTCGATCACTGATTGATTTTTCCTTCCATTAAATGCAGAAGAATCAAAAGGGCCATATCTGAAAAACGCTCTTTTCTTCTTATGCGGTCTCCGGGAAATAAAAATTTCCGTGCTCCTGAAAAATTTTTTCCGGCATAACCAATGACTAAGGTTCCTTCCGGTTTTTCAGCTGTTCCTCCTGACGGACCAGCAATGCCGGTCAAAGAGACAGCAAAATCGGTTTTGAATTTTTCTCTGGCCCCTCTGGCCATTTCTTCGGCCGTTTCAATACTGACAGCTCCAAATTTTTTCAATGTTTCTGAACGAACATCAAGAAAATTCTCTTTTGCTTCATTGGCATAGCTGACAACTCCCCCCATGAAGACTTCACTTGAGCCCGAGAGATCTGTGATTTTGGAAGACGTGAGACCGCCTGTGCAGGATTCGGCAAAAGAAAAAGTGTTTTTTAGTTCGCGGGCCTTGGCAAAGACAAGTTCATTGACGGGCGTATTTCCATACTGCCAGACGTGAGGGCCAAGCGGAGTGCTATCTATCAATTTTTTAATATCATCTGATTTATTCTGGTGTTCTTTTGAATCGGCAGTATAACTTACAACGATATCGATACCGATGGTGTGGGGAAGTGAACTGACTTTTCCGTAGCGCTCAAGATCTTTCCACAGGGTTGGACAAAGTTCAAAGAAAATTTTTTCTTCCGAAACACCAGTCGTTCGGATGACTGTCTGATGAAATTCACCAAGGCGCTCGCTGTAATATTTTTTAATCAGCGGAAAAAATTCCTGGTCCACCATTTCACTGAACTCTCTTGGCACACCTGGACCCGCCATGATCAATTTCTTGTGGCTTTCTTCATAGTAGGCAATACCAGGAGCGAGTCCTTTCGGGTTACTTACCGGTGTAAAATCTTCCGGAAAAAAATGGTAGTAATTGTGACCCGGCTGCCACGTTCTGCCGAAACGAATATAGTTCTTTGTGACGATATCAGCGACATCATCGCGCTCAATGATTTTTTTTCCGAAGAAATTGGCGAGGACCGTTTTTGTTTTATCATCCTGAGTGGGTCCTATTCCTCCGGAAGTGATGACAATATCGCTTTCATTCATGGAATCAGTCAGGGCCTTGTTGATTTCTTCAATATCATCGTGGATAAAGCGAAGAGATTTAAAAGTGAGACCCTTTTTGAAGAGATATTTTGAGAGAAAGGATCCATTTAAATCAGTCGTTCTTCCATTCAGAATTTCATCACCTATAACAATCATGGATACATTTAATTGAGACATATTTTCCTCTTTAAACTTACGATCAATGCGTGCAATTCTGGCATAAATTGGTTAAACTTAAAACTTAGAACATTGAGACAACGTCATGACAAAAAAAGTCCAATTCACCGTCGATTACAACGTAGATGTCGAACAATACCTGGAAGAACATTTTCCCGGGACCGTGGACTTTCGCATTCTCAATCAGGCCCTTGATGCCAGAGGGGCCAATCGCGGAAAAGTTCCGCGCTACACTTACAATATCGAACTTCTCTCACCAGGCGAGCAATTTGAAGCTGTCAGAGAAAATTTCAAAGACCTTGGCGCTTTCAGCGAAAAACCCATTATCATTGGAGCAGGCCCGGGCGGATTATTTTGTGCTCTCAGGCTTGCCGACTATGGAGTTCCCAGCATTGTTATTGAACGCGGGGACCGCGCTCACGCCCGGATGATTCATATTGCAAAATTCTGGCGCTACGGAGAGTTCGATCCGGAAAACAATGTTTGTTATGGTGAAGGTGGAGCAGGACTTTTTTCCGACGGAAAGCTCATCACCAGAATTAAATCACCTTACGTTCAATACGTCATGAACCGCTTCGTGGATTTCGGAGCGCCCAAAGAAACAGCGTATATTTCTAACCCGCATTTAGGATCAAATAAAATCCGGGGACTCATCAATCAGATGACCGATTACCTGCGCGGACGCGGAACTGAGGTTCGCTACAATACCCGAGTGGATCGCTTGCTTGTTGAAAATCAAAAAATCGTCGGCGTGCAATTAAACAATGGAGAAAAACTTTTCTCCAAATACGTCGTCCTGGCCACAGGTCATTCTGCTAAAGAAATGTATTATCACCTTCACGAACTCAAAGTGGAGATGAAACAAAAAGATTTCGCTGTTGGTGTTCGTATTGAACATCCGCGCGAGCTGATTGATTCCATTCAGTATGGAAAATTTGCAGGCCTTGAATTAGGGGCCGCGAGATACAGGCTTTCCTATGAAGATGCCCAGACAAAAAAAGGAACATACAGTTTCTGTATGTGTCCAGGCGGCTATGTTCTCTCCAGTGGAACTGAAGCTGATGGGATCGTTGTCAATGGCATGAGCAACTACGCGCGAAATTCGCGCTGGTCCAATGCGGCCCTTGTTGTCAGTGTCAAAGCAGGTCAGGATTTTTCTTCGGACAATCTTCTGGCGGGAATGGAATTCCAGCACGGCATTGAGAAAAAGGCTTATGAAGCAAGCGTTCAGAATGCCAGCGGGCGTGAGCTTCCGGCCCAGACACTGAAAGAATTTATGGAAAACAAACTCAATCCCAATCTGGATAAGATCAAAACATCGACTCCTTCGGGAATTGTGAGAACTTCGCTGAGAGAAATTCTTCCGTCATTTGTAACGTTACATTTGTCCAATGCTCTGTTAAAATTTGATGAAAGTTTAAAAGGCTTCGTGTCTGATAAAGCGCTCTTGATTGCGCCGGAAACCAGAACGAGCGCTCCCATTACAATATTGCGCGATAAAGAGACGATGGAATCTACCAGCCATCAGGGGCTTTTTCCCTGTGGTGAAGGCGCCGGTCACGCCGGAGGAATTACCTCTGCAGCTGTTGATGGTGTAAAAATAGCAATGTCTCTGCTGAAAAAAGAAAAAGGATTTGAACCATGAAAAACCAAACTTCTCGACAAGCACTTCTCTGTCTTGCCATGGCCTTTTCGGCCAATATGTCATTGGCAGCTCTTCCTGATTACAAAGCGCCTGAGATCCTTGCACGCGCCAATATCAGAGATGGCTATAATCTTCCACCGCTCAGTTTTTTAAATAACACCAGTCCGATCATTAACGATCGTGGAGACGTGGCCTTTAAACTGATGGCCGTTGAAGGTGAAAACAATCAGGCCTTGTGGGTGAAATCCGTCGAAGATGAAAACGGAAAAATTATTTACGTTGCGCCGGATGAGCGATTTCTCACTGAACCGGAATCCATCAGCGAAAATGGAAAGATTGCGTTCAATCTTTACGATGAAGGTGTGACTGACGGTCTTTTTATTCTCGACATCAATACGTTAAAAGTCGATCAGGTTTTATCGCCAGATAATCTTCCGATTCAGTTTTACACTTACCCTCAATTAAAAAATAACGGCAAAATTTATTTCAGAGCAACTGACGATTCCAACGACAGAATGTTTTATGAATTTGCAGGTAAAAATTTGAACAAAATAATTTCTGAGGGAGTGGAAAGTTCAGGAATAAAATCCTCATACCTTTTCCGTCCTACTGTAAATGATTCCGGAGTCATAGCTTTTAAATCGCGCATGGGAGAAAGAGGGCAGTGGGATGAGAGCAATCCTGATTCTATTCTTACGCTGACTCAATCGGCTGACCCTAAAGCTCCTGGCTATAAAGTGGCGACGATTGCCCGNNGACGGTGCCCTTAAGCCTGTGGCGATTGAAGGACAAAATGATATTTCAGAAATTGAAATGTTCGGTTCTCGCGTCAACGATTCCGGGACTGTTTTATTCCGCGCGAAGAATACAGAAGGCAAACGTGGCCTCTACATTGCGACTGAAGAAGGCGTAAAGCGTCTGATCGGAGAAGGCGATGATATTATGACGGACGTTGGTCCGGCAAAAATTCTGCACAATCCGAATTACCCGGGATTTGGTGGAGATGTCCATATGAATGAAAAAGGCGACATCGTTTTTTATTGTCTAATTGTTAGCAATCCGGACAACAGAGAATTGGGCTCTGCAGTTTTCAAATTGTCTCCTGTGCGCTAGTCTCTCTTCCTATGTTATATTCATCAAAAGAAAAAATTGAGAAGTCCTACGACGTGATCGTCGTAGGCGCTGGTCTTGCGGGAATGACTCTCGCAAATAAAATGGGAAAAGACGGTCGTTCTGTTCTTCTTCTCGAATCCCACAATAAACTTGGTGGTTTTGCGACATGGTTTAAAAGACCGATGCAAGGCTCTGACGGACAACATGTTTTTGATGTCAGTTTGCACGGCTTTCCTGTTGGAATGATCAAGACCTGCAGAAAATACTGGAATAAAGACATCGCCGACCGCATTCATCAGCTCAAATCTGTCCGCTATATCAATCCGCAGTTTGAAGTGGAAACAGATTTTACAAAAGAACATTTTACAAAAGTCCTCGTCGAAAAGTTCGGTGTTCCGGAAGCTACTGTTCAAGGTTTTTTCAATGAACTAGCGACGATGAATTTTTACGACAACTCATCGATGACTAACGGAGAGTTGTTTGAGAAATATTTTCCAGGCAGAAACGATATCACCCGTTTTCTTCTTGAGCCGATTGTCTACGCCAATGGATCCAATCTTGAAGATCCGGCCATTTCATACGGAATCGTTTTTTCAAACTTTATGAGTAAAGGCGTTTATATTTTTCAAGGCGGAACAGACGTCATGATCAATATGATGAAAGATGAGTTGCTGAAAAATGGTGTCGACATTCAGATGCAGGCAAAAGTTGAAAAAGTTCTGATCGAAAACGGCAAAACGGCAGGCGTTGTGGTCAAAGGCCATACGATTAAATCAAAAGCTGTAGTGTCTAATTCGAATTTAAAGACTACCGTTCATAAAATGGTCGGTGATGAGCATTTCTCCAAAGAATTTGTTTCTAAGGCGGATAAAGTCCGTTTAAACACGTCTTCATGCCAGGTTTATATGGGACTTAAACCAGGTGAGAGCATTCCTTTTATCGGCGATTTGATTTTCACCAGCGATGATAAAGATTTTAAAACAGATTTAATTCTTTCTCCCAAAGTGGGATCGCAGACTTTTTCGGTTTATTATCCTGAAACGCGTCCGCATCTCCCTCCGCAATACGCCATCGTTTCTTCTTCGAATGCCCGCTACGAAGACTGGAAAAATCTTTCAGAAGAAGAATATGAAAAGCAAAAAGCGTACATTATCGAACGCGCTCTTTCGGGGCTTGAGAAAATTCTTCCTGGGATTCGCAAAAAAATTGATTATGTCGATGCTGCTACACCACTTACAGTTGAGCGCTACACTCATCATGAACGTGGAGCTTCTTTCGGAACTAAATTCGAAGGATTGGAAATTTCTATGAATATTCATAAAGAAATTGAAGGTCTCTTCCACGCTGGTTCGGTGGGCATTATCATGTCCGGCTGGTTAGGGGCCGCGAATTACGGTGTTATCGTCGCTCACGATGTAGATAATTATCTTTCACGGCTTGAAAAACAAACAGTCTAGTTGTAGCGTCTTCGCCTTATGGTGAAGACGATCTTTTTTTTGTCGCTCGCATTTTTTTTCCAACAAGCATTCGCAGAAATCTCCTGGGAGAATCCAGCTGTTCTGTGCCCGGAGGAAGTCATGCCTCGCGGTTATGTCTGTCCGGATTTTAGTTCTGTCACAGATCCTTATACAGAATTTCCTTCAACGTTATCCATTGATGAAATCAATGAATGGACCACTGTGCGCAGTCCTGATCTGCGCTTGTGCCGCAATCAGGAAGTTTTACGTCGCGAAATTGAAAAGCCTGGAACTTTTTCTGAGGGAACTTTGAAAGCGGCCTGGCTGATCGTCGATGGCAGTCTTCATGTACAGGAAAAATTAAATGAAATAGAGAAGGCGAGCAGAGAGTTTGGCATTCCCCCGCAAATTCTCATCGGCGCTTTAAAACAGGAATCACAATTGTCTTCCATTGGAGTTCAGCCCGATGGGGGAAATTATTCGTGTGGAATAGCTCAGCTCAATATCAGTGAATGGTGTGAAAGCATGAATGTATTGCCGGTGGATAGGCAAAAGCAACTTGGCTGGCCTTCGATTCAATGTGACACTGCAGTTCTTCCTGTTGAAAGCGTAAAATCTTTTTATGAGCTCGCTTTGAAAAAAAATGCCGGCCTTAAACCGGTCTATCAGATGACAGCAGAAGATTATGCCTGGATTAAGCTGTCTGATGTTTCACTTTCTGAACCGGTCTTTCAGGCCGTCTCTTCTTATCTCTCTCATTGCCAGGATTTCACTCTTTCTATTTCATTCAAGGCACGCATCTTAAAGAACCTTTATGATCACTTTGTTCCTTCCGCACTTAAATTAAATGAACATTACACAGAAGGAAAAACGTTTTCCCGCCTCTGTAAAAATCCGTATCCGGTTGATGTTTATCCTTTGCACACAGGATGGCTTTTAACGACGGCCATGTATAATGCCGGTCCTGTGCAGGCTAAACTGGTCGGTCACTATTTTCAGGTGCAAAACAATCAGTTTCCATTGCTTTCCCCGCAGGAGTTGATAGAGGCCCTTCATTGGGGAGGAAAATGGAAAGAGGGAACGGAATTTATTATTTTTTCAGATCAAAAAGGAAAAGAATTCTCTCAGAAATGGTTCAAGAGTTGTATTGCCCAGAGGCATGTGGCGAGAGTCGTTCAACACGTGACAGAGCCAACAAAAACAGTTGTTCGTTCACTCGATCAGGAAGGTTGTAAATCAACAGTTCCGCTTTATCGTCAACAGAGTAGTGGTGTTAAGGAAAATTGAGTGCTAACATTTTTTTATGACACCATCCCTGGCGATTCAAACTTCTAATCTCACCAAAAAATTCGGTGAGCGCACTGTTGTTGATCATCTCAATTTAAGTATTGAGCAGGGAAAGATATTCGGTTTGCTCGGCCCTAATGGCGCCGGTAAAAGCACAACGATAAAAATGCTCACAACTCTTCTTCCTCCGAGCGAAGGGCGGGCCCATGTAGCAGGATTTGACGTCGAAGATGAAGCGATGGATGTACGAAGAAAAATTGGTTACGTTCCACAGTTGGTTTCTTCTGATGGATCTCTTACTGCTGAAGAAAATTTACTATTGTCCGCAAAACTATATCGCATACCTTCTTCCGAAAGACAGTTGCGAATAGAAGAGGCCCTGGCGTTTATGGGATTGGTAGGGGTACGTTCAAAACTCGTACGCACTTTTTCCGGCGGTATGATCAGGCGACTTGAGCTCGCGCAAGCGGTTCTCCACCGTCCCTTGGTTTTATTTCTCGACGAACCAACGATTGGTCTCGATCCTGTTGCCAGAAGAACAGTCTGGGAAAAACTGAAAGAGATGAACAAACGTTTTGCTATGACCATTTTAATGACGACTCATGATATGGAAGAAGCCGATTTCCTTTGCGATGAGCTGGGGATTCTTCACCAGGGAGTTATTGCAGCGATAGGCGGCCCTGATGAGTTAAAAAAGCAAGTTGGTCCTGAAGCGAATCTGGATGATGTCTTTATTCATTTCAGCGGCGCTACGATTACAGAAAGCGGAAACTTTGGAGACGTTCGACAAACGCGAAGAACGGCAAACAGACTTGGCTAAAAAAAATTCTCTCTCAGATTATTTTGCGCAAACCTATGCACTCAGTGAAATTGAGTTCAAGAAACTCTTTCGCGATCCCACAGAACTTTTCACCCGGGCGGTTCAGCCGATTTTATGGCTGACTGTTTTCGGACAAGTGATGTCGAAAGTAAAAGCTGTTCCCACTGGCGAAATCAGTTATCTGGCCTTTATGAGTCCGGGCATTCTCGCTCAAAGTATTCTTTTCAGCGCTATTTTTTTCGGTATCGCCATCATCTGGGAAAAAGATCTTGGTGTGGTTCACAAGCTTCTTGTCACTCCCACAGCAAGAAGCGCGCTCGTTCTCGCCAAAGCTGTTTCTTCAGGATTCAGAGGTCTTGTTCAGGCCGTTATTATTTTTATTGTCGCTTACCTCATGGGAGTGAAACTCAATTTTCATCCTGTTCATTTGCTGCTTGTGATTCTCAGCGTATTTATGGGCTCTGCGATTTTTTCAACATTCTCACTTATTGTCGCTTGTCTGGTGAAAACCCGTGAGCGATTCATGGGCATAGGTCAGGTTCTCACGATGCCGCTCTTCTTTGCCAGTAACGCGATTTATCCAATTGAGATGATGCCCAAGTGGCTTCAAGTGATTTCGCAAATTAACCCGATGTCATATCTTGTCGATTCTCTTCGGGCCTTAATGCTTGAAGGTGGAGTCAGTCATTTTGGAATCGGCCTGGATTTCTCAGTCATGATTCTGATTTTTGGCCTGATGCTTTTTATTGCTTCTAAACTTTATGCAGGCATTGTGCAGTAATTTTTCCTCTCAAAGTCCACCATTTCTCTTCTCAAACCCCCTTCGCACCGCTAAAATTCCTCTGTTCTTTATCAATGGGGATTTTTTATGAAATTTGAAAACCAGACGGTGATTGTCACTGGTGGGACTCGCGGAATCGGACGCGGGATCAGCGAGGCTTTTTTGAAAGAAGGAGCTCATGTCATTGCGACATATGCGGGGAATGATCAGGCCGCATTGAAATTTAAAGAAGAAATGAACACGGAAAAATTGACCGTGAAGAAATGTGATGTGCGCGATGAAAATGCGGTTGTCTCATTTTTCAATGAGCTTGAAACATCTCATCCCAAGATTGAAGTCCTGGTGAATAATTCAGGAATCAGAAAAGATCAGGTGACAGCGATGATGACTCTTGCTGAATGGAATGATGTCATCAATACAAATCTGACGGGAACATTTCTCATGAGCAAGCATGCGGTTTTGAAAATGATGGGCAATCGCTACGGCAGAATTGTCAACATGTCTTCTATTGGCGGACAACTTGGCCTTCCAGGGCAGGCGAATTATGCTGCTTCCAAAGCAGGGCAGGTGGCGATATCAAAAACCTTGTCAAAAGAAGTGGCAAAACGTGGAATCACTGTGAACAATGTTCTTCCTGGCTTTATTGATACTGAGCTTCTTGCCGATCTTCCTGAAGAGCAACGAAAAGACTATATGAAAGATGTTCCGATGAAACGATTTGGAAAAGTAGAAGAAGTTGCGGCAGCCGTTTTATTTCTTGCGAGTAAAGAAGCAAGCTATATCACCGGGGCAAGTCTAGAAATTTCCGGAGGACTTTAATGTCATTTCCAGCGATCACCGATCTCATTCCGCAAAGACCTCCTTTTCTCTTTGTCGACAAGATTGTCGACAGAATGGATAACAAGATTTTGACGTCCCTGAAACTCACCGGCGAAGAAGATTTCTTCAAAGGACATTTTCCGGGCAATCCTATCATGCCGGGAGTCCTTTTACAGGAAGCCCTCTTTCAATCCGGCGCTGCCTTGATGGCCGGAAAAGAAGGCGGTGGACTTGGCGTAGTCACCAGAGTTCAAAATGCGAAATTTAAGAATATGGTTCGTCCTGGTGATGAACTTCAAATGGAAGTTGAATTGACTGAATCCATTTCCAATGCCCATTATATGAAAGGCACAACTAAAGTGAACGGCAAAACCGTTCTCGTCATTGAATTTGCAGTAGCGAGTGTTTAAATGTCATTTTTAAATCTGGAAAATAAAACGTTTCTCATTACAGGTGTAGCAAACAAAAAGTCTGTCGCTTATTTTTCGGCTAAAACATTAATCGAGAATGGCGCAGAAGCAATCTTTACAGTTCAAAATGAAGAAATTAAAGACCGTGTGGAAAAATTATTCCCGGGAAAAAAAGTTTATCTTCTCGATGTAGAAAATGAAGAGAGTGTAAAAACATTCGGTGAGACAATCAAAAAAGAGCAAATCAAGTTAAATGGTTTTCTTCACTCCATTGCTTTTGCCAATTATTCAGAAGGGATGAAACCTTTTCATGAAACAAAGCTTCGCGATTATCTGCAGGCTTCGACGATTTCCTGCTTTTCACTTATTTCACTGGCCAACGCTTTAAAGGACTCTTTTGATGACAATGCTTCAGTTGTCACTATTTCTATCTCAAGCACGCGTGCAACCAACTACGGTTACATGGGGCCGATAAAAGCTTCGCTGGATGCAGTTGTGGCCTTTTTGGCAAAATCCTTTTCAAAAGACACGCACATCAGATTCAATGCTGTCTGTTCGGGACCGTTGAAGACTTCTGCGTCTGCAGGAATTCCCGGTTATATTGAAAATTATCTTTATGCCGAAGAACTCACGATGAGAAAAAAAGCACTGGAAACTCAGGAAGTCGCCAATTCAGTTGTCTTTCTTTTGAGTTCAGCTTCCAGCGGAATCAATGCAAGCAATATGCTGGTTGATGCCGGAATGAGTGCAAATTATTTTGATGAAAACGTCGTTTCTGCCTTTGCCAAAAGAACTTAAGTCAAACGTTTCATAATAAAAATAATACAGATTAAGTAGAGAACGATGGCCCCGAAAACCATCGAAAGAAAAATTTCACCATCACGCGCTCTTTCTGCCTGGGCCTCTTTGAAATATTTCCCGACAGTCGTCATCTCATTTGTCACGGAGTTGTCGCGGTTGAAATTCTCAAGAATGCGCTCAATTTCCTTTGTCCGTTTGGCAATGACTTCAATATTATCTGAATATTTCTGCACCATCGGATTAGGTGTTTTGGCAAAGCTTAAAATCTGACTCAAGATCTTTCTGTCTTCTGCCAATCGCGCTTCATTATCTTTATGAGGAGCAGAAATATAAAAGAGAGCATCCACCACACATTCGCGATAAAAATCGCGCTTATCGACAGTGAAGGTAATTTTATTTCTTACCAACTCATTGTAGTTGGGATTCAAATCATCCGCTGCACGCTTCAGATCTTTTAAGGCCGTCTGGAATTTTTCCGTGTCGGCAAGCTTGCGGTTGAAATAGGTCTGAATTTTTTTAATTGAACTGACAAGTTCTTCTGTGCTTCGATTCACATCAGTGATGATGTTAAGAAGTTCTTTCACTCGGTTGACTTCCGCATCCAACGTTTGCGAATCATTGATGAGATTTCTTCTCATCATCGCGGCCGTGGCATTGATCTGCAGATCAGTTAAGCGAAGTTCTTCAAAATCCACTTTACCGATCAGGCCCGGACCTTCCATAAGAAAAAGATTCTTGTAAAAAAGCAGCCCGCTGCTGATCGTGAGAAGCAGAATCGAAGAAACCAGAATGATTAAGCGTGTTCCTTTCATAAGTTCTTATTCTAACAGTTTATGGCGAGCTGAGGAAAAAAACTGGCGGAGTTCTCAGCAGGTCTCCATAGCTAAATCACCAGAACTAAAACAGTCAAGTTTTCTTTAGGGCGAGCCGATAAGACTCTATACAATGGCGGCTAGGGGCCGGGACTTATGAAAACAAAATCTGTCATTCGATTGCTTGGATTGGCCATTGGGATCATGTGGAGTCACGCTTACGCGCAGGACTTTAACTATCTTAGCGTCACGGACGCCGATGGGCTTTCTAAAAACTACTCCACACCAGGTGTTGGAAATTCCATTGATCCATTTGCCACAAAAAACAATCTGTACCAGCAGATTTTAGATGAGATGAATCTCGAGTATGAACACATCGGTCAACGGGAAGCGGCGAGAGTTCTGTCTGGCAATCAGTCGACGGTAACCGGCGGCCTCAACAGCATTGGTTTTACCTACAAAAGACCCTTCATCGATTTTTCCATCAGCGTAGACCGCAATCTGGCGCCTGATTTATTTGACGACAAACGATGGATAGTCACAGACACTTTCAATATTTATATTGATGCTTCAAAAGTACTCTCAAACCTGAAAGATAAAGAAGTCATCGACATCACCGAAAAAAATCTTGCCGCCTTTGCTGGAGTTGTCTTTAAACGAACTTTTACATGGGTTCATTACGCCAACTCCTACAACGAAGGATTGACCACCCATTTTGAAAAGCTTTTCCTACCTTTCACAGCTTTAAGCTTCAATAATATTTCCCGAATGCAAACCAATGAAATGATCTTTAAAGAAGACTCTTTGTCTTTTCATGCCGGAGGTCTTGTGTCGGCTCCGCTTTACACTGGTGTAACGGGAATGGCGGGAGTTCTTGCCAAATTCCAGAAACTTTCTCGCGTAGAAGTTGTTTCAGCACCGTCAAAATCAGGCAATGGAGATGAAGTTCGTCTATCGTATGAAAAATCCAAGGCCGTGGGAGCAGGCATTTCCATTGGGATTCAGGCAGACTTTCTTAAAATTTTAAGAATGACTTTGCTTTCTTACGACTTCAGTTACGAACTGACTGAATCTTATAAAATTTATCTGAACTTCATGCAAACTGATCTGCGCGAAATGATTCCAGGAGATGCGGTCGCTGTTGAAATCGGTCAGCTTCTGAAAAATCGTGAAGGTGACCTGGACGTTCTTGCTCCTTACCTTATTTCAGAAGAAAAGAAAAAAGCGCAGACCATTGAACACAAATACAATTTCCTTCTTCTCGGCGGATCAAAAAGCTCGAAGACTCAACAGATAGAAGTGACAAGCCAGGGCCGTTTAAAAAACTTCTTCAGACATTACTATGAGAAAATTAAATACACAGAAGATTTTATGTCGCGCTTATTTGCAAGCGTTGTTTATGCCCTGACAAACAGCGATGTCAGTGCTTCTAAAATGGCGAGTGACTCGCGCAAAGTCACCATTGAGTATGACAGTGAAAGAAATCTTCTTGAAAACAGAGAAGACATCAATATTCAGGACAACACTCAAAAACTATCGATGACATTTAATGCTGAATTCATGACAAAAAAGAGCAGTGGCTTTGGTGGAAGAAAATATCGCGATCGCGCCATTTTCATTCTCGAACGCTATTCAGGAATTGACCCTCTTGCTGTCAACATGGTTCGCGATGAACATTTAAAGGCCCCTTTTGTCATTTCCGGCCGCTACCAGGTCAATACAGAAGGTATCCGTTATTTAAATTCACAAAGCGTGGGAACCGTGTTCGACCACCTGGACGGTTTATGTGATGAGTACCCGAAAAAGAAATTTTTTAATTTCAGAAATCTCTTTGATAACTGCAGACGCTCACTACAAAACGATTACATAAACTATTACAAAGATTTGACTCATAATAAAGTGACGTCAGACGCCATTAATACCTGTGAGAGAAAGTCAGCGAGATATATTTTCTCCGCTTCGAAAAAACGGGCATACCTGAAACAATGTCTTTCTGAAGTCACTTACAGAGATCGTGAAGACTGGGTGAACATTCCTCTTTGGACGCTGAAGAACTTCACCAATAACATCGTTAACAACTGCAACAGCAAGGTTCATTATTACAATCTCTTCGGCCTTCAGAATGTGTTTTTCTATGGAAATTTCAATGCTGTGACAGCTGACGGCAGAGACTTTACGACCAGCTTTCATGAAGGAGACTTCAAGGGATTTGGCGTTGTCGATCATTACATGAGACTGGAGAATCTAAGAGCACCATCTTCGATTGTCGTGGATCAGTAATAGGTCTTATAACAAAATTATATTGTCAGAAAAGCGGGTTCTGGTTTATCCATAATAGATATGGAAGAATTTATTCAGACCGGACCCGTCTTAAAAAATCAATTCACCGAAGATGAGCTGTTAAAAAGCTATCTCAAATTCCGTTTGCCAGAAAAAATATTCAACGATGTCTTTTTGAATCTTTCCCGATTCGGCGAGCGTGTTGTTACCGATATTTTAAAAAGCGCGGAGGAAGCAGAGAAACATCCTCCTCTGCACGTTCCTTATAATCCCTGGGGCAAACGCATTGATGAAATCCAGACAGCGCGAGGATGGCAGGAATTGCACGCTGTGAGCGCTGAAGAAGAACTGGTCTCGCTGGGATACACCAGACGCTATCAGCATTATTCAAGAACCGTTCAATTTGCCAAACTTTATCTATTTCACCCGTCCAGTGCCTTTTATTCTTGTCCGCTGGCCATGACTGACGGAGCGGCCAAACTTATTGAAATATACGGCGACGAGGAACTCAAACAAAACTCTTTCATGCATCTTGTTTCAACCCATCCGGAAACTTTCTGGGTTTCTGCTCAATGGATGACGGAAAGAAGCGGGGGCTCTGATGTTTCCGGCACTGAAACAATCGCCAGACAAGAAAATGGAGTCTGGAGACTATACGGAACCAAATGGTTTTGTTCAGCGGTGAATGCCCAGATGTGTATGCTTCTTGCCCGGGTAGAAGATGAAAAAGGTGAGACAATCAAAGGAAGCAGAGGTCTTTCTCTGTTCTATGTCGAATTGCAGAATCCGGAAGAAAAAGAGAACTACGAAATTCTCCGCCTGAAAGATAAGCTTGGAACAAATGCTCTTCCTTCTGCTGAAGTCAAACTAAAAGGCCTTAAGGCCAAAATGGTCGGACATCAAGGAGAAGGTGTAAAAAATATTGCATCAATGTTTAATGTCACCAGACTCTATAATTCAGTCACGAGTGTGGCGGCCTTCCGGCGCTTTCTGGTTCTCGCCGAAGATTATGCGTCCAAAAGAATTGCTTTTAAAAAAACAATCAATGAGCATCCATTGACGGCGCTCATTTTTGCCCGCGCCAAAGCGGACTTCCATGCGTCTTTTCATCTGACCTTTCTTGTTTCAGAGCTCGCAGGTTTTGAGGAACGCTTTGAAGAACAAAATCATTTTTCACTCACGCACGAAGAGATTAAAAAACTTCTCCGTCTTCTCACCCCGGTCGTTAAACTTTATACGGCAAAAAAAGTAATCAACTGGAGCAGTGAACTTCTGGAAGTCTTTGGAGGCGCCGGTTATATCGAAGACACAGGTATTCCACGACTCTTGCGCGACAATCAGGTTTTTCCCTTATGGGAAGGCACGACCAACGTATTAAGCCTCGATCTGCTCCGGGCGATGACGAAGGATGGGTCGTTTGCGATTTTGATTAAAATGATCGAAAAAAAATGTGCAGGCATTCATTCCACAGATCTCAAGGCCGAAGTCAGAATCCTTTTATCTGCACTCAATCAGTTAAAGGCGATCGTCAAAGAGGCCAGTGAAGAAAGTGAAGTGATAATGGAAGGCAAGGCCCGTGACCTCGCTTTTTCTATCGGAAATCTCGCAAGTGCTGTGCACATGCTTGAATATTGCGACAGTCCTCATGCCGACAAGAAATCCAAAATGATTCTTAAATATTTTCTGGAAAAGAACCCGGTCCACGTGGAGAGTTTTGATCTCGATGCGTGGGAAAAAGTGAAGAAAATGATTTAAAAAAGACGCTTGATTCCATCTTCAATGCTGACTGCTGGTTTAAAGCCCAGATCCTGCTCAAGATTATGGTGGCTGAAGTAGTGTGATTTCCCTAGTTGCAGGGCCACAAATCTCGTCATTGGTGGATGGATATTATAAATGCCAAAAAGTTTCAAAACACTTTCAATAAAAAAACCAACGGTATAAGCGGCCCTGACTGAAATTTTCTTTGTCACAGGCGGAAGCCCGGCATGGAGTAAAATTTCATTCGTAAAATCCCAAAGCTTAACCGGTCCCTGACCAAGAAAATAGGCCTTACCTGCAATGGCCGATTCCGGCGAAAGTTTTTTTAAAGCAAGAATGTGTGCATCGGCCGCATTCTCAACATACGTCACGTCCACCAGATTATTTCCATCGCCGATAATCTTCAATCGACCTTTTTGTCTCGCTTCGATAACCCTCGGAACCAGATTCAAATCACCCGGACCAAAAATTAAATGAGGGCGCAAAGAAACGGTGGAGAGAAGGGGGCCATTGGCCGCCAGAACAGATTTTTCAGCAATAGATTTAGTGGCGGCATAAGCAGTGAGATATTTTTCAGGGTAAGGAGTTTTTTCATCGACTCCACAAAGATCTTCGCTTCCAAAGGCCACAGAAGGAGTCGAGGTATAGACTAATTTTTTTATGCCCAGCTCTTTCATGGCACGCAAAATGTTTTCGGTGCCTGTCACGTTAGTTGCGTAAAAATCTTCATAGCGTCCCCACATACCGACTTGAGAAGCAGTATGAATGACAGCATCGATACCTTCCAGAGCCTTTTTTACATCCTGAAAGTTTTTTAAATCACCGTGGCGTTGCTGCACTCCAAGCTCTTCGAGTTTGGCGTAGTGAGAACGAGAAAAACTAAAAAGTTCATAATCAGATTCAACTGCGAGTTTCTTTGCAATATAAGATCCGAGGAAACCACCTGCGCCGGTAATCAAAACTTTAGTTGTTTTCATATTGCTCAATTTCTTCTTTTAATTTCAAACGGTCAATTTTGATATTGTGCCGGACATCCACCGGAAAACTTCTCGACAGATAAATTTTCTGAATGTCTTTTGTGTGTGAATATTTTTTTGCAATAGCAATCAGTTCACTTTCAAAAATGGAGCGGCCTTTACCTGAAAGGTATTGTCCGTCTTTTCTTTCAATGACGATGGCGGGAATCTGTTTTCCTGGCTTGCCAAGCCCGACAAGAGCGGATCGTTTAACGGCCGGATGTCTGTTGAAAATGGCCTCGACCGGAATCGGATAAAGTATTTCTGAAGAGGCTAAAACTTGATGCGTTTTTCTTCCACAAAACCAAAGTTGCCCGTTGGTGTCGAGATAACCGACATCGCCCATTCGATGCCAGAACGAGTCTCCGTCTAGTATTTTGGCTTCGCTGGTTTGTTTAGGAAGTTGAAAATACTCTCTGGTAACCTGTTTTCCTTTGACGATAATTTCGCCCACTTCTCCGTCCATGAGAACATCTGCTTCCTTGATGTGGCCAATCACTTCATTGGTTGAACGAATGATTTTAACTTCAATTCCCGGAACTGGTTTTCCAATACAAGTCCCACGGCCTTCATCACTTAAATGGGCCGTGTTTTTTAAAATATATTCACCAGACACGTTGGAGACAGGTAGGGCCTCTGTTGCTCCATAAGGAGTATAAGTTGTTCCATGAGGAAGAAGCGCTCTGAATTTTAAATGAAGTCTGGTTGAAACGGGAGCGCCGAACATGACGACATATTTAATAGTTGGAAGTGTGATCCCTTTTTCAATGCAATAATCCGCTACGCGTTCCCAGATTGCCGGCGAACCGGCCACAAATGTAGGTTTGCAGTCATTGATGTTGGCGATTAATTTTTCCGGATCACAAAGCCCTGGCTTTGACGGATCCATATCGGGAATACAAGAGGTCATTCCCATCGCAATGGTAAAAAGAGAAAAGAGAGGAAAGCCCGGCATGTCGACATCGTTCATTGTGAGATTGAACATGGCCTGCAGAACATCCGTCTGTTGATTGAAAATTTCGTGAGTATAGACAACTCCCTTGGGAGTTCCCGTTCCACCGCTCGTAAATAATATAGCGGCCGTATCAGAAGCTTCGCACACCACAGGGGTGAAGCTTTGAACCTTCTCATTTTTCATTTTACGAAGTGAAATCATTTTTCCCCAGGTCAAGCGCCCGGTAGTGACATTCATCTTCACTGTCTTAAAAGCATCACGATAGAATTGTTTGATGTAGTGAATTTCTGCTTCTGAAATAAGAGCGACAGGACCAGCTTCCTTAATGCATTTGAGCAAATTGGTTTTTCCCATTCCCGGATCGATAAAAACAGGAACGACCCCCAATTTAAAAAGGGCAAAGGTCATGGCAGGAAAATCTAAACCCGGTCTTAAAAAAAGAAGAGTCTTGTCACCTTTTTTAAGGCCAAGTTTTGCAAGTGCAACAGCGTATTTATTAGAGAGAACTTCGAGCTCTTTAAACGTGAGTTCATCATATTCGTAATGATCATGTGTCTTGTGACGAACAGGAAATCGCACGGCCGGCTTATCGGGAAATGTTTTGGCATTTAATGTAAGTCTCTCGGCGATGTTCACTTTTTTAGTCCTTTAAAAATTTTTCCATTTCGCGAATGACAGCTTCTTTTTCATCTTCAATCAGATAGTGGCCGGCCTTTGGAAATGTGACTGATTTTGCCTGGGGAAAAAATTCCAGCCATTTTTTCTGAAAATTCATCGTGAAACAAAAATCTTTTTCACCCCAAAGAAGAAGAACCGGAGCTTTGATTGTCGAAAGTTTTTCTTCGATCTCTTTAAGAGTGTTGTACGTCGGATGCGCTTCCGTCATCGGAATGTCCTGAACGAATTTTGCCGTAGCAATTCTCGTTTCAAAATTATCATACGGGAGAACAAAGCCTTTTTTAACAAGAGGCGAGAGTCCTTTTTTAGAGGCCATGAAAGTGGCAGGACCAGCAAAGCCGTTAAATTGTCTGATGAACCATTCGCCAACCGGGTTGCGAAGAATATTAATTCGCGCCGGAATTTCAATAGATCTAAACGCCGCTGTATTCATCACCACCATTTTTTTAATGAGTTCCGGATGTCTGGTCGCAAGCCCCATACCGATGGCCCCACCCCAATCGTGCACGACCAATGTGATGTCTTTGAGTTTCAATTCCTGAACTAAACGACAGACATTATCGATATGCGATTTTAGAGTGTATTCATATTCCTGAGGTTTGGAAGAAAGCCCGCAGCCCATATGATCAGGAACAATCACCCGATGAGTTTTGGAAAAATGTTTGGCGAGATTGCGGTAGAAAAACGACCAGGTCGGATTTCCATGAAGCATAAGAATGACTTCGCCCGATCCTTCATCGACATAATGAAGTTTGTTATTTTGAATCGGCATGAAGTGCGATTCAAAAGGGTATTCTGTTTTAAGTTCTTGGGGAATTGCTGTTACCATTCTACACCTAACATAATCGATGAAAGCCCTGAACCGATTCCCAGAAGCGCCGCCTTGTCTCCTTTTTGGAGAACATTTTCTTCAGCGGCCATCATGAGCGTAATCGGAAGAGCACTCGATCCGGTATTTCCTAAAAAAGGATAAGTTTTAAAAGTTTTTTTATGAGTCAGTTCCAGGGATTCAAAAGAAAGTTTCTCATGAGCTGTGCCCACTTGATGAGTGAGCACCAGATCAGGTGTATCGTTGGTCCAGGAAAGATTTTCTTTCAAAGATGACCATGTTGTTTTGGCCAGGGCCACACCGTATTTGAGTAACTCTTCTGAGTCCGTTTCCATAACAAGAGAATGTGTATTGCCGTCGCCACGGCAAAGGTGATTGGCACTCGAATCCGTTTCCACAGCTCCGCCTAAAATTTTAGGAGAATCATGTGAGAGTGATTTGTGAGTCAGTAAAAGCGCTGTCGCCGCTGAACCAATGGTCAGGTTGGCGATATATTTTTTGATATTTTTTCGATCAATGGATGGATTTCTTAAAAGCTCCTGGATGGTACTTTCCAAAAGTGGTCCACCATTTT
>DJVH01000003.1 GCA_002440825.1 Bacteriovoracaceae bacterium UBA6261
GGCAGTTCGATTCTGCCCCAAGCCACCAAAATCTCCCCTTTAAAAATCACCTTCATTAATTGCGAAACTTGTGAAATCCTCATTTCATGAACACTTTTAATGCATTCATTTTTTCCACACTCTTCGTTTTTCAGGCCTGCGCTCACAAACCCGAACCGGCCAAAATCGGTGATGAGCATATCGATGTTCCCCCTATGTCAATGTCTAAGGCCCGCAGTGAGGCCCTGGGCAATCCGCACCCTAGTGTGATTAAACCGACCATTGATCCAAAGAAATGCACGTGTGTTCAATTATGGATGCCTGTCTGTGGTGAAAATGGAAAGACCTATTCCAATTCCTGCTTTGCTGAATGCGCCGGCGTAAAATACAAGCAGGGTTCCTGTCAAAAAGATCTTACAGACTGAGATCTTTTAAAATTTCGCGGGCCGCGAGATGGGCAAAAGTGAATCCATTTTTATAAAATCCGCTGATCATATAAATGTTTTTTGCGGGATCAAGAGCTTTATAAATCGGGCGGCGTTGTCTGCCTTTATGGCGAAGACCTGTCACCATTTTAAAATCGTCCAGTTCACCGATTTCCACGGCCAGGTGATTTTTAAATAGAGAAATAAGAGCTTTTAAGCCTTCAAAATCGCCGTTTAAAAAAGCACCTTTTTGGGAGACACTCCCTATGACCAATTGCTTTTCATTGGAGCGATAAACGCATTTTTGACCGTCGAGCGTGATAAAAAATGAAGGGCGATTCAAATCGATGGTTCGTTCAAGATAAGAGCCGGAGAGAACTCCAGTGGGGGCCATTTCTTCGGTTTTGAAAAAATGGGAAAAGATTTTTGAATAGGCCCCTGTTCCCAAAAGAATTTTTTTGGCCATGTGAACTTCACCGTTTAAAAGAGTGAGTTCCACATGACCTCGATCATTGATTTCAAACGATCGCACGAAATTCTTTGTGCGAGTCAGTTCAAAAGAATTCAATTTTTCTTCCATCCATAACTTAAAAGTCGCTGGTGAAATCTGATAGGAAGGCATTTCTACGCCTGTCATTTCTTTTTTGAGTAAATCAGATTTAATTGAGGAAAGATGATTGTATCTGCGGAGAAGTTTTTCTTCTTCATCAGGATGTGAGTGAAGAATATATTGGACAACTTCCTCAATTCCTGAAGGATGATGTTTTTTAAAAAATTCTTCAAATAAAAAATAAGACTCGCGCAGTTCATTTCCCAGAGGAGAAATCCCCTCTTCAATTCCCGAAAGCGCGACTGTCGCGGTTGTGCGCACACTGCACGGAGGAGAAATTTCGTCAGCATAAATCTGACCAACAGAAAAATTCTGATTTTTTATTACAGCTGCTTTCTGGTTAAATAATTCAAATAGAAATGTCTGCGCAGCAAGACCATTTCCCACTACTATTAAATCGTAGATCACGTTTTCTCCTCGAAAAACTTGGGCGAGACCTATACTAGCGTATTGCCAACAGTTTTTAAAATGATTATCGTTTTACCTTCACACAATTAGCTAATTACGACGATACACGATTTTTAAGGAGATTCACTTCATGTCACTCGAACAAAATGCAGTCATTTTTGCCGCACAAGAAACAAATCTGAATGCCAGATCAGTTCTCGCCGTTTTGAACCTGCTTATCACTGAGCAGTCGACTGTTCCGTTTGTGGCCCGTTACCGTAAAGAAGTCACAGGTGGAATGGATGAAGTTCAAATCAGAGCGATTCATGAATCGTATGAAAATTATATAGAACGCGAAAAACGCAGAGAATACATTCTTGATGCTATTAAAAAAATGGAACAACTGACTCCGGAACTTGAAAAGAAAATCAAGGCCGCTGATACAATCAACCAGCTGGAAGATTTATACGCTCCATACAAAGCAAAAAAGAAATCAAAAGGAATGATGGCCAAAGAAGCAGGACTCGATCCATTGGCAGAAATGATTCTCACAACTCCTGCAACCAAACAACAACTGAAAGATCAGTTCGGCGATAAATTCAATAAACCGGAATTCAAAATCAATTCGTTTGAAGATGCGTACGCCGGTGCTTTCGATATCATCATCGAAACAATGGCCCACGATCCGGAAGTGAAAGAACAGCTTCGTAAAGACTACTGGGCAGATGCTCTGATCAAGTCAACGAAACGTGATAAAGCGGAAGAAGAAGATAAAGACTGGATGAAATACAAAGACTATTTTGAGTTTTCTCAAAAAGCTTCTGATCTGAAAGAACCAAAAGCGTCTCACCGCTTTTTAGCTATCAGAAGAGGAATGACGTCTAAAACATTGAAGGTCGATGTTGTCTTTCCGGAAGAAGTGGCGACAGGTCTTCTCAGAAAAAAGTTCTTTGATAAGGGCGGTCTTGGCTGTCAGACAGACCTCGAGCTCGCTGCTAAAAAAGCTTACCTGAACTATATTCACCCAAGTCTTGATCTCGAAATTAAATCAGAACTTAAAAGACTTTCTGATGAAACCGCGATCAACGTTTTTGGTGTTAACTTGAAAAACCTTCTTCTTCAGCCTTACTTAGGCCCAAAAGCTGTTGTCGGTGTGGATCCGGGGGTTCGTACAGGTTGTAAAGTTGTTATCATCGATAATACCGGAAAACTTCTCGGCGATTGTGTTATCTATCCTCACGAACCAAGAATGCAGGTGAAAGAATCAGCTTCCATTCTTCAGGCGATCATTGAGCAATTTAAAGTTGAACATATCGCAATCGGTTCCGGAACTTACGGACGCGAGACTCTGCAATTCATCATGGACAATGTTCCGGCAGTGAAAGCAGGAAAAACAAACGCGACTCTTATTTCAGAAGCGGGAGCATC
Source organism: Bacteriovoracaceae bacterium UBA6261 (assembly GCA_002440825.1). GTDB lineage: Bacteria > Bdellovibrionota > Bacteriovoracia > Bacteriovoracales > Bacteriovoracaceae > Bacteriovorax. Next base: position 2,830 of record DJVH01000003.1, read on the forward strand.
TGTGTACTCGGCAAGTGAGCTTGCTGCAAGTGAATTCCCGGATAAAGACGTTACAGTCAGAGGGGCCGTTTCCATTGCAAGACGTTTCCAGGATCCTCTTGCTGAACTTGTAAAAATTGATCCGAAATCTATCGGTGTTGGTCAGTACCAGCACGATGTGAATCAGGCGAGACTTAAAAAATCACTGGAAGGCGTTGTCGAATCGTGTGTTAACTTTGTTGGCGTCGATTTGAATACAGCTTCAGCTCCTCTTCTTGCATACGTTTCAGGCATCGGTCCAGCTCTTGCCGGAAACGTTGTAAAATTCAGAGAAACAAACGGTCAGTTTAAATCAAGAAAAGATATTTTAAAAATTCCAAGATTCTCGGCGAAAATTTTTGAACAAGCGGCGGGCTTTCTTCGTATTTATAACGGAGAGGAACCTCTTGATGGAACGTTCATTCACCCTGAACGTTACGATGTCATTTCAGCCTGGGCAAAAAAGAATAATACAAATGTGAAAGAACTTTTGGCGAGTAAAGATCTGATTGCAAAATTGGAACGCGATCACGATTTCAAAGCTGAAGTTGGTGAGTTTACTTTTAACGATATCGTAAAATCGTTGAAAGCTCCTTCACAGGATCCGAGAACTGAATTCAAATCATTCGAATACAGAAAAGACGTTTCAAAAATTACTGATCTTAAAATCGGTGAATGGTATCCAGGATTAGTCACAAACATCACTCAGTTTGGCGCTTTCGTGGATATCGGGATCAAGGAAAATGGTCTTCTCCACGTTTCACAAATTTCCGACAACTATGTTGACGACGCCATGACTGCTCTTAAAGTCGGTCAGGAAGTCAAAGTTCAGGTTCTCGATATCGATTACGATCGCGGAAGAATTTCCCTGACAGCAAAACAGGGCCAGCAGGCAAACCGCGCAGCTCAGGCAGCACCTGGAACTCGCCCGTCAGGCAAAGGCCAGGGACAAAAAGAAGTGAAATTACCGGCGCAACAGAATTTGAAAAACAATGCGTTTGCCGGTTTAAAAAATTTAAAATTGTAATTGAGGAGAAATTTGTAAAATGAAAACTGTGATCCTACTAGCTGGTCTTGCAGGCCTGATGACACTGGCCTCTTGTGCTCAAATTGAAAAAGCGACTGAAAAATGGAAAACGCCAGAGACGAATTCGTCTGCGGCCGCTTCAACTACTACAACTTCTTCAACATCGCCTGAAACGAAAAAAGAAGAAAAGACGACAGTGAAAAAAACAAAGAAGAAAAAGAAAGCGACTACAACTGAAAAGACAAAATAACTTTATGGGTTCCAACACACTTTCCTGTATGCATCGCTTACTGAAAAGTGTGTTGGAACCTTTTAAGAGATGCTGCGAACGTGAGAAAGGAAATCGTGTTCGCGTTTAAATTGCGCCAGAGCGAACTTCACAAAGAAAAAGGAAATCAGATAAGGGACGAAGAAAGACACAAGTAATCCTTTCATCGTAATAAGAATCGGAATTTTCCGATCGACAAAAACATCCGGCATAATTTCCGGCGCGAAGTGATCAAAGAGATAAAGAAACAATAATCCCGCCAACACTCCACTTAAAATTGAAAGCAAGCTCATCAGATGCAAAAAATATTTTGTCGAGCGATTGATCTTGTCGTGGCTTGCTCCCAGAATCCAGAAGCTTGATAAATCGGTTTTGATTTTGTTGAAGAAGATAAGAAGGCCTGAAGAAATACACAGCGAGACTAATAAGCTCATCGCTGCAAATAAGAAGACCATAACTGTGGCCTCGAGATTGAGGGCCCACACCAGCGTTTTGTTTTCATCTTCCCAGGTCATGAGGCGTGCTTCTTTGGGAAGGAGAGATTTGAGTGATTCAAAATCTCCTGCTGAATAAATACGCAGGCGGTTCACCATTTTGTTCTGGATGAGATTTTGTATAAGCGGCAGTCTCACCCACATGTGATACATGTCGATTTCGGGAACGTCGGAACTGAATGTCCGGTCAATGCGCACCGATTGACTGCGGGGAATATCTCCCAAGAGTTCATCTACGTGCGAAGGCGAAATTAATTCCAGCGTTTCAGGAGGCGCCACACCCACTTTATACGCGAGTTCCATCGGCATCATCGCCTCGAACTTCACCTTACTTGAATCATTCATTAAAAATGGCGGAATAAAGCCTTTTAAATCAATTCCGTGAACAATCACCGGCGTGATATACGTCTGGTAGCGAAGAAGAAGTTCGATTTCGTATTCGCGGGTGTAATTGAGTTTTTTTTCGGTGAGAAGTTTTTCGATGTCTTTAAGCTTTGAACTATCAGCTTCGCTTTTATAAAGGATCGTCGCACGCCCTATCACCGCTTTTGATCTCTCCATCAATTTATTCTGCAGGCCCCCCATCGTACTTTGAAGAACAATCAAGGCAAAGCTCGAGATAAAAAGACCAACGACTGCCAGGATCAGCAGTCGTTGTCTATTTTTTGCAGATATAATGAAAAAGAAAAAATACTTGAGATAGGTTTTAAACACTAACGGGCCTTTTCATAGAAAGACGTCTTACTCTCCACAAGCTGGGTTAAATAATCACTCGGGCGGTATCTTTCAGCGTCCACAGTTTCGCTGAAATTTTTAAGAGCGGCAAGAATTTTATCCAGTCCTTCACTGTCGGCATAACGAAGAAGTCCTCCTCTGAATGGAGGGAACCCAATACCGAAGATGAGTCCGAGATCCACGTCAGCAGCCGTTTCAACAATTCCATCTTTTAAAATGGCCGCGGCCTCATTGATCATTGGAAGGAACAAACGAAGCTGAAGTTCAGTCTCGCTCATTTTCTTTTTCTCTTTCGGAAGAAGATCATCCACTTCCGGATTCGGCCCTGTCACTTTTCCTTTCTCATCGTAAAGGTAAAAGCCTTTGCCGTTTTTCTTCCCTAAGAAATTTTTCTCAGCAAGCTTTGTCGAAAATTTCGAAGGATGAGCGCGCTCACCTAAACCTTCGTACATAACTTTAGCGACTTTAATGGCAACATCGATCCCCACTTCATCAAGCAGTCTCGCAGGCCCCATCGGCATACCAAAATTCAGCGCTGCCTGATCAAGGTCTTTCACAGAAACACCTTCTTCAAGAAGGTATCCTGCTTCATTCAAATAAGGCATAAGGATTCTGTTCACAAGAAAGCCCGGACCGTCTTTAACGACAACCGGAGTTTTCTTCACTCGTAAAACCCATTTATAAAGCGCTTCAACTGTTTCAGGATCCACTTTTGAATGCACGATGATTTCTACTAACGGCATCAGGTGAACCGGATTGAAAAAGTGAAGGCCCGCAAAGCGACCTGGTTTTTCCAGCGCTTTACTCATTTCTTCTACAGACAAAGAAGAAGTGTTGGAAGTAAGAAGACACTCAGGATGAACCTGCTTTTCCACTTCAGCAAAAACTTTTTTCTTGATGTCCATGTTTTCAACAACGGCTTCAATCACAAGATCCACTTTCTGGAAACCGCTGTAATCGAGCTGAGCTGTAATTGATCTTTGCTTTCTTTCAAATTCATCAACTGAAATTTTCTTGCGCTTTAAAGCGCCGGCAAAGTTCTGCGATGATTGCTTCAATCCCAGATTGAGAGCATCAAACGAAAGATCTTTCATAATCGGATGCATGCCTGCCTCGGCCATCAGCCACGCAATCCCGCCTCCCATCGTTCCTGCTCCCAGAGCAGCTCCGCGATGAAGTTCAGGTAGAGATTTTGTTCCTTTTGGACCTGTGTATTTCTTCGCTGCTTCCGACATGAAGTAAATATGCTGAAGATTTTTACTTTGTTCGCTGATCGCCAGTTCACCGAAGGCCTGCGCTTCTCCTGCGAGATAGCTCGTTCTTCCCTTCATCATTCCCGAGTCCATGACGTCGAGAATTTTCAGAGGGGCCTGGTAGAATCCATTTGTTTTTTTCAATACAGATTCACGGACTTTCTGGAAAATAATTTTTCTGGTGACAAAATTTTCTGTCGCGAGTTCTTTCATCGATTCTTTCAAAGATTGATGAGCTTCTCGTTTGACAAAAAATTTCGGCGCCATCGCCACTAAATTTTCCTTGGGATAAACTTCGGTTACAAGACCCAGGCGTTTTGCTTTGTCTGCGCGAAGAGTTTTTCCAGTCAAAATCATATCCAGAGAGTTCGGAAGACCGATCTTTCTTGGAAGGCGGTATGTTCCACCAAAGCCAGGAATAATTCCGAGCTTCACTTCAGGTAATCCCAATTGGGTTTTAGGAGAATTTGAAGCAAGGATTGTTTTACATGAAAGAGCAAACTCAAGCCCGCCGCCAAGACAAACACCGTCAACACACGCGACAGTCGGGAAAGGCAGATCTTCAACTCTGTTGAAGATAGATTGTCCCTGCTCACTTTTATCAGCAGCTTCTGCTTCAGTTGTAAGAGAAGCAATCAAAGTAATGTCTGCGCCCGCAATAAAACAATCTTTCACGTGAGAAAAAAAGATGGCGCCTTTTAGTTCACCTGCCTTGGCATAAAGTTCATCCAGGACGGCCGTAAAGTCATTCATGACATCAAAATCGAGAGTGGTCATTGATTTAGGATTGTTTAACCCCAAACCNNTAGGCGATATTGTCTTTGTATTCGACACTGATTCTCTTCAAGCTCATGTTCATCTCACTTATAAAATATTAATTATCTGATTAAGTTTTCTACGATGACAGCGCCACCTTGACCGCCGCCGATACAAAGTGAAGCAAGACCAAAGCGGCCTTTTCTTTTCTTCAATTCGTGAATCAACGTAACGATCAATCTCGAGCCAGTTGAACCGACAGGGTGACCAAGAGCGATCCCTCCGCCGTTGACATTCACTTTGCTCCAGTCGAGCTCGCCCCACGCTTTATCAAGACCAAAGCGCGCCGCTACTTCTTTATCTTTTAAACCAATGCTGACGGCAAGAATTTGCGCAGCAAAAGCTTCATTCAATTCGAAAAGGTCGAAATCAGAAAGCTGTTTATTCGCTCTTCTCATGACTCCATCCATGGCCAGCAAAGGCCCCATTCCCATTCTTTCAGGCTCAAGACCGTGGAAGTGATAGTCAGTCATTTTTGCGATTGGTTTTAAATTGTATTTTCTTACGGCTTCTTCAGAGGCCAATAAAAGGGCCGATCCCCCGTCTGTAATCGGACAGCTGTTTCCAACAGTCACAGTTCCGGATTTTTTATCGAAGTATGGCTTCATTTTTCCCAGGCCTTCAACAGTCGAGTTGGCGCGCGGACCTGAATCATCAACGAGAAGTTTATTTAAATTACCACCGATTGTGATGGGAAGAATTTCATCTTTAAATCTTCCTTCTTTGGTAGCTGCGATGGCCTTTAAGTGAGAGTTATTGGCAAATGTATCCTGCATTTCACGAGTGATTTTTAATTCACGTGCAAGAAGCTCTGCTGTCTGTCCCATATTGAGTCCACAGAAAGGATCCGTGAGACCTTGCTCAATGGCGATCACTGGTGTGAGGTAATTCGGTCTGAAGCTTGAAAGCGCTGCGATTTTTTCGCCCATTGATTTTGCTTTCATCAATTTGGCAAACAAGTCAGTCATTTCTTTGTTATACATCAGCGGCATTTGCGACATGGACTCAACACCACCGGCGACAATCACATCGCTGCGGCCGCTGGCGATTTTCAGGTACGCCTGAGAAACAGCTTCCATTCCTGAAGCACAATTTCTATGA
>DJVH01000111.1 GCA_002440825.1 Bacteriovoracaceae bacterium UBA6261
TTTTATTGTGAACAGTCGTGCCGGTGTAATTAGCTTCTGGTAAAAACTTTTTTACGGATCTGAAGAAGCGTCCTTCTCCGTCAGTCGCAATATATTCTTTAATGGCATCCTGACCGAAGTGCCAGGAGTTTTGTTCAGCTGTGTAGAGGAGTGAACGAAAAACATTCGATGAATGATCCAACGGAACAGCGCTGATTTTGCCATCGTCACTAACGAAGCTCAGAAGTGAATTAGACGTGCCGAAGTCAATTGCATAATATGACATTTGATGACTGCTCACTGTTGAAATTTGGGTTGAAATTTAAGGGGAAAAGAGAGTGATTTTAGCAATGAAAATGATGAAAGTCAAGATTGCGAAGCTGTGGGATTTTTTAAAACAAAAAAGTTCACTTCTGTATTTTGTGAACTCAAAGCGAATCCCAATTTTTTCAGAACCTGCATTGAAGCAAAATTATCGAGAGTGGTGCGAGCGCAGATGCCTGCGTGACCTTCCTGATCAAATGCTTTTTCAATGATCGCATTGGAGATTTCAGAAGCTAATCCCTGACCCCAGAATTTTTTGACCAGCATGAAACCTATCTCCGGAAATTCAAGATCGGTTGAAATGAGCATAAACCATCCGATGAAGTCATCAGTCTGTTTATCGAGAGCGGCCCACACGCCGGGATTTTGAGAGTAGCGTTCGAGGCGAGCGCGTGTTTGTTCCGGTGTCTGAACAACTTTGGCCGGAGTAAATTTCATAATGTCAGGATCGGTATCAAGAGAACGAAGAAAATCGTAATCAGAAGGAATAAAGTGTCGAAGTCTGGCTCGAGAGGTTTCAATCATAAAAAAAAACGGTGCCACCTGAGTGGCACCATCAAAAATTATTCGATGTTTGCGCCAACAACAGAAGCGAGTTGAAGCATGTCAATTGTCTGGCCCACTTGCATGTTTCTGAAGTCTACTGTTTTTCCTGATTTCGTAGTGACGTTAGTCGCTTTGAAAATAGGAAGAAGTTTTTCGTCAGCAACGATGAATTTACCTTCGCCAGAAGCTGTCCCGTTTGCAGTTTTTGCTTGTAGCTTGTTTGCTTTGATGTAATCCCAGAATTTTTGAGTGATCGCTGATCTTGAGAGTTCGCCAGTTCCACAAAATTGAGCCAGGTCCGCTTTTAATTTAACAGGTTTGTTTAGTCCTTCAGCCATTGTTTATTCCTTGTTGTGTGTTGAAAGCTAAATTCTAAAAGAAAATTTCTCACTAAGTCGAGAAAAAAAGGTTTTCACATGCCCTTTGGCAGAGCGGGACGCCTTTACCATTGCGAAACCAAAAGGTTGGTGGCACCTTATTTAAACAAAAACTCACAAATGGGATTTTCAATGTTCAGAAAAATGACACTCGCCTTATTGTTTTTTTCATCAGTCGCTCAGGCCCGGCCTGTTTTATGGTCTGAGATTCAAACTAAGAAAACTTACGAACTTGCACAAAATTTGAAATTTTCTGATGAAATTGAATTCAAGGCCGGAGAAAAAGTGACGATTCGCGAATTTGCTTCCGACAGCAGTCCGCTTGTCCTGTGGCTTGCCAATGTTGAAGACTGCAAAATTCCGGAAAAAACCCATGGAATGATACTTTATAATCCCAATCCAGAGGAAACAAATGCTGACCGGACAATGGCCCTGGTTCTCGATCGCCACTGCCTTTTGAATATTTTGCTCGCTAAAGAAAATCTCGAATCAGAAAGTTTTTTTCAATAAGGACTAACGATGAAATTGTTTTCAATTCTTGCTCTCTCTTTTCTCATTTTGTTTTCCTCTTGCAGTAAAAATCAGGATGCCGGCGAACGCGTTTTGCGTGTAACAGCTCCAAGCGATATCAAAGGATTCGATCCAATGATGGCAAGTGATGTGGGGTCCGCCGCCCAGATTGCAAAAGTGTATGAAGGTTTGCTTTCTTATCATTGGCTGAAAGTCCCTTTTGAATTGGTTCCGAACCTTGCTGAGGCCATGCCTGAGATTTCAAAAGACGGTATGACTTATACATTCAAAATCAGAAAGGGCGTTCATTTTCAGGACGACGCCGCTTTTCCAGGTGGAAAAGGCAGAGAACTTGAAGCTAATGATTTCGTTTATTCCATTAAACGTCATGCAGACACAAAAAATCAGTCGACAGGCTGGTGGGTGTTTGATGGCAAGCTTAAAGGCCTCAATGAATGGCGGTCAAAATATGAAAAACTTCCTGCCGCTAATTACAATGAAGAAGTTGAAGGCGTAAAGGCGCTGGATAAACACACACTTCAATTGAAACTTGCTAAAGTTTTTCCTCAGTTCATGTATGCGCTTGCCATGCCGTTTTCTTATGTTGTCGCAAAAGAAGTTGTCGAAAAATATGGCAAAGAATTTATCAATCATCCGGTCGGAACCGGGCCATATATGCTCCCTTCTTTTGAAAACCGCAAGCATCTTGTGTTTTTAAAAAATCCGACTTTCAGAGAAAAATTTTATCCTGCGGATGCTTCACCAGAATATAAAGACATGCTTGCCGATGCCGGAAAAAAACTTCCGCTCGTGGATAAAATTATCGTGGATGTCATGGTGGAATCACAACCTTCATGGTTGAAATTCAACAAGGGCGAAACAGATTACCTTTATATTCCTAAGGATAATTACAATGCTTCCATTGTCGGCAACAAACTCGCCAAAGATCTGCAGGACAAAGGAATGTTTTTGAAAGTGACTCCAGGTCTCGATGTGTATTTTATTGGTTTTAATTTCGAGAATAAAATTTTTCAAAACGTAAACTTAAGACGGGCCATGAGTCTTGCTTTTGATGCTAAACAGGCCAATGAATTATTCTACAACAACACCGGATTTCCGGCGGAGTCGGTAGCTCCACCGGGAATTGCAGGAAACGATCCTGCGTTCAAAAATCCATGGCGTGGACCCAATGTTGATCTTGCGAAAAAATATCTCGCTATGGCCGGATATCCTGAGGGAAAAGGCCTGCCTGAGATCACGCTCGATACATTCAGTTCAACCAGCGCTCGTCAAAAAGCGGAGTTCTTTCAGAAGCAAATGGAAAAGATCGGAGTGAAAATTAAAGTTGTGACAAATCTTTCACCTGAGCTGCAGGCAAAGATTAAACGCCGGTCAACGATGATGATTGATTACGGTTGGATCGGTGACTATCCCGATACAGAAAATTTTCTTCAGATTTTTTACGGGCCGAATTCTTCACCAGGCGCGAACAGTTCCAACTACAACAATCCTGAGTTTAATAAACAATACGAGATTGTCTCCAAAATGCAGGATTCACCGGAAAGAACTGCGCTCTATACAAAGCTCAATCAATTTCTGGCTAACGAAGCCGTGGCCATTTTTACCGTGCATACTCAAAGTTATATGCTTCAACAGAAATGGGTGAAGAATTATCACGACAGCGATTTTATTTTTGATTTCCATCAATACCTGAATATTGACCAGAAAGAAAAAGCCGAAACAATGAAAAAATTCTAGGTGCCAATTCTAGGTGCCAGCAGACCTCGGATTTTGAATTGTCGAATCAAGTGGTCTGCTGGCACCCGAATAGGGAAGCTCGAAGTTGAACGTGCTTCCTTTTCCGAGCTTGCTTTCAACCCAGATTTTTCCATTGTGTGATTCGATAATTCCTTTGGCGATCGCGAGACCGAGGCCGCTGCCTTTGGTAGCGAATTTTTTGCCCTGGGAGTAGCGATCGAAGATGATAGGGAGCAAGTCGGAGTCTATACCAGGGCCATTGTCTTCAATTTGAAACAAAATCCCGTTTTCTGATTTCTTGGCCTTTACCCAGATACTTCCTCCTGCGGGAGTAAATTTAATGGCGTTGCCGATGAGGTTTTGAAAAACTCTCTGCAATTGATCGGCATCAAAAAAGATGAATGGCAAATCCGGTTCAATTTCCAGAAACAGAAGAATATTTTTATCGCCCGCCAGTGGACGCTGGAGCTCAACAATTTCCTGTATGAACTCAGTGATGTCCTGAGACTCCGTTCCTTCGTGAACTTCGAAGTGCCCTTGTTCAATTTTATTGATATCCAGAAGATCAGTTAGCATTGTGATCATAACTTTGGATGTTTTTCTTATGCGTTCAACATTCTTTCGAGCCTTTTCTTGCAGCTCTTTGTCCTTCAAAAGCATTTCAGAAGAAGTCATGATGATAGAAAGTGGATTGCGAAGATCATGCGAAACAACGGCGACCATGTCATCTCGCAACTTCGTTGCTCGCTCTGCTTTTTCTCTGGATTCAAGTTCTTTCTTAAGAAGCTCTTTGATGGAAGAAATGTCCGTGACGATGACAAAAAATCCTTCGATCTGTCCGTCTGTTATATCCGGAAGATAAGTGGCAAGGGTGTGTTTAACGCCTCCTCCAGGCAGAGGAATATCCCGTTCAAAAGTTTGAACTTCTCCTGCCAGGACTTTAGTCATGTAAGGTAGATTTTTTTGAAAAAGCTCCTCGCCGAGCAGTTCTTTAATATGTTTTCCCTGTATCTCGTCCGGTGTTTTTCCAAAATAGGCAGAATAGGCAACATTCGCCTGAATGTTCATCAGGTTCTTATCCCAATGACCAATAAGCGCAGGCAGGGCATCTAAAATCAGTCGCAATTCTTTTTCTTGTTTTTCAATTTTTAAACTGATTGTCACAAGCGCCGTGATGTCATTAATGATGGCAAAAAAACCACGTACACCTTCAGGCGCAATGTCGGGGACATAATAAACTTCAACAGTTCTTTCCCCTGCCCCCTGATAGGGAATTTTGGAGGTAAAAGTCTGGCTTTCCCCTTTGAGAACATTTTCAACGTAAGGTTTAATAATAGCAAAAGCTTCTTTTCCCACGATTTCATCGATGGGTTTTCCCAATACGTCCTGTTTGCCAACCTTAAACCACCTTTCATATGTAGAATTCACATATTGATATTTTCCTTCCTTGTTTAAGTAACTCACTAAAACCGGTAGAGCATTTAAAATTGTATTGAGGAATTTTTCTCTTTGAGCAAGTTCGTATTGCAGATGAATCAATCTTTCTCTTCCCAATTTTTCTTCAGTGATGTCTTTAAAAGTGACCAAAATCTGACGGGGCGATTTGGCATTTTCATAAAAAATGGGAACAGCATTTACATTCAGCCAGCGAAGTTCATCTTTCAAATAAATGCCAATGACGTTATTGAGTTGGGGAGTTCCACTTTTTCTTGCAAGCTGTGTAGGCATCAGCTCTCTCGACAAAGGAGTGAGATCTTCTTTGATCGCACGAAACGTTTCGCTATAAAACTTCAGATTCAGGATTTCTGCTGGAGAAACCCTGAGCAATTTAGTCGCTGCCTCATTAAAGCGAATGACATTTTCATTTTCATCCTGAACGATGAGAGCTTCCGTCATTCCCTGAAAAAGCGCACGAAACTGATAAACTTCCTCAAGAGTTTTCATACAATCACCCTCTTTATTTAAAACTCATTTTCTGAGAGACGTCATCAGACAATGCGTGAGGGCGATTTACATTGGTTATTGTTATTATCAAAATTGGAAAAACGTTGTATTTTTTGACTACTGACAAAGCCTATTGTTACCTTTCCGTAACAGACAGCGGTTCAGGTAAGGGTAATAATGGTGAGCTAAAAGCTGATCTGGATTGCCCTAATGCGCGCTTCGTTTTTGTCATTTGATTTCAAATTAAATTCATGCTTTGATTGGATAAAGTTATACATTCAGGAGCAATTATGAAACTCACAATCATCGCCATTCTTGTTTTCTCACTTCACGCGGCATTCGCTCAAGACCACAATCATCACGCTGGTCATTCTGCTGCAAAAGCGACAAAGCATGCTGATGGAAAAAAATTTACGGCCACTAAAGATTTAAAAGTCCGCATGGAAAAGATCAGCACTTTAATGAAAGAACTAAACGGCAAAAAAGATAATCAAAAAGAAGTGCAGGACTACGGCAATAAAATTTCTGCAGTAGTCAGCGATATTTTTAATACATGCAAATTGCCAGAAGAGGCAGACGCAGCTGTTCACCCAGTCTTGGGAAAAGTTTTAGAAGGTAGTGAAGAATTAAAGCAGGGGAAATTTGAAGACGGCAGCAGTAAAATCAATGCGGCCCTTACTGACTATCAAAAACTATTTTCTCACAAATTGAAGAATTAATTTTTTCCGGAAAGCGAAAGACCCTTTAGAAAATTTCTCAAAAACTGATCACCGCATTCGCGATAATTTTCGTGCCCTTTTTTACGAAGAAGGGCACTTAATTCTGAGCGGCCGATTTTAAAACCTGCCAGCGCCAGTATTTCATGCATATCTTCTTCCTTTAAACTGAAAGCGACTTTCACTTTCTTCAGGACCAGATTGTTGGTGATCGGGAATTCAAAAGGCAACGGAGCTTTGCTTTCATCTCTGCCTCTTTTGAAATAAATCATGCCGTCCAGAAAATGCGCCATAACTTCATCACTGCATTTTACGTAACCCTCTTCTTCTTCGTGCTTGAAATAAGCACGAACTTCTTCGATGGAAACTGTGAGTCCTGCGAGTTTGATGATGTCGACAACTTTATAATCGCTGATATTTAAAGCGTAGCGAAGACTTCTGAGATAATCATTATTGGTCATTGGGGGAGTATACACCTGCTGATTAGAGCGCTGCAAGCACTAATTCTAAATCGTCTGCCGCCTGATGATTTCCGTGTTTGCGATAACCGTTGAGAAGAATTTGTCCTTTAGTTTTGATCGTTTCAATCACTGCTGATTTATCGTCAGCAGACAAAGCGGTGTTTTTCAAAAGACTCTGCATAGATTTTATTCTCCAGCTGTCCATAGCAAAAAATTTTGTTGAAAGCTGATCAGAATGGCCGCCGTATTTTTTTATTAATGACTGTTCAAGAAAACCAATTTCATATTGCGATGAGATCTTAAGCCATAAATCGTAATCTTCACAAACCACAAATGATTCATCAAAACCTTTCATTTTTTCGAATAAGTTTTTTGAAAGCAAAACAGAGGAGGGGGCAATCAGGCATTGTTTGATGCAATCAGAGAAAATCCGCCCACCTTTTTTTTGATGATGATTTTTCTTATTAACCTGAACGTCATTCCTGATCCATATTTCGTCAGTGTAGACAATTGTGATGGATGGATTTTGACGGAGAAATTCCATCTGCTCTGCAAGTTTTTCTTCGAGCCATTCGTCATCGGAATCCAGAAAAGAAAGCCACTTGCCACTAGCGATGGCAGCTCCTTTATTTCGGGAAGCGGCCACTCCTGCATTTTCTGTTTTGTGGTAGAGAAGAGAACCGGCCAGTCTGTAGGGTTCGAGAACTTTTTCCGTATCATCCGTCGAGCCATCGTCGACAATAATTAATTCAACATTCCGGTAAGTCTGATTGAGAACGGACTCGACTGCTCGAAGCAGAACCGGCGCTCTGTTGAAAGTAGGAATAATAACGCTGATAAGGTCTGCCATGAGGGCACTGTATACCGTGGTCTTTTAAAATTCAAGAGTTTGGACGAGCTTCAAAATGTTTTTAATTACGTTTTTCTTAAGTTAAGTGAATGAAATTGATTCACGATAAGTTTACAAACCTAAGTAACTGGCCAACAAAGCAAAAAAAGTCATGAAAAAAAACATTCTTGTCGTCGATGATAATGAAGATATTGTGGACCTGATTAGTTACGAACTCTTACATAAAGGTTTCAATGTTCTCTTTGCCAGTAATGGAGAAGATGCTTTCAATGTCTTAAACAGTGAAAAAATCGATTTGCTCTTATCAGACATTCAGATGCCTGGTTGTGACGGCATCGCTTTGATGAAGCGAGTGAAAGCCTCTGAGCATAATCCCATTTGCATACTGATGACAGGGTTAGCTCACGTTCCACCGGAAGACATCAAGGGGACAGGAGTGAAAGGAATTTTTTATAAACCCGTCAATCGCGCCGAGCTTTTCAAATTCATTACAAATGCACTGAAGGATTAGAACTCCGTTCATTGTTTTTATCTGCAAGTTTTTTCCTTGAACAAAAAAGTTTACTATTCAACCGAGCATTTTAGTTTAATTGAAAATAAGACGATCTGATTTTCTGATGGAGCAGATCAAAACTTATACTCAAATTAAAGCAGATGAAATCGCACTGAGTCTCTTTGGAAACCTGAAGTTTCTGATGAATACTTTGCTGTTGACCTATCTTTCTTTCCGCAATTTCTTTTTGCTTTTCACAAGCCCGCTGGAAAATCGGGGAAAAATAATCATGATCGTGAAAACGGTGGTCATGCAAATCTATTTCACTGCGATTCAATCTATTTCACTCGTCAGTTTTATCGCCGTCATCACCGGAAGTTTGACGGTTCTTCCTATCAGCACAGGACTTTCTTTATTTGGACAGGCTGATTTAGTAGGGAAAATTCTTATCTCGGTTATCCTGCGCGAGATTGCACCGCTCTTTACGGCATTTATTATTATCGCACGTTCAGGAACGGCCATTGCCAGCGAGCTGGGGAANNATGAGCCTCGGCGGCGGTTATCTCGTCGCCAACTATATTCATCCCTTTGCTTTCGGAAGTTATGTCAATTCACTGGCAAGCTATCTCATGCCTCTGGATATTCTTGTGACTGTCATGAAATGCATCGGGTCTGCTTTTTTAATTTTCAGCCTGTCGATTTCCTGGGGACTTTCTGTCAAAAAAAGTTCTCATGAAGTTCCGCAAGTCACAAGTCGAGCAGTGGTATGGTGTCTGGCTTCCGTTATGTTCTGGAACCTGATGATGAGCTTGATCAGCTATGTGGGGACAAACGTATGAAGTTTGAAAATTTAAAATTTGAAAATCTTTCTTTTGGCTACGATGCCAGTCATCCCATTTTAAAAAATGTGAACTTTGAATTTCCACTCGGAAAAACAGTCTGGATCCGGGGAAATTCTACCAGCGGAAAAGCTGTTTTTATCCGTTTGTTATCCGGCGCTGTGGCCCCGACAGAAGGAAAAATCCTGATGAATGATCAGGACATTCACGATCTTGGATTTTTACAATACGCAACTGTGCTCAAAGATATTGGCTTTGGCTTTGACGGAACCGGCTTAATCGTGAATCAGTCGCTCGAAAATAATCTGGCCCTTCCTCTTCGCTACCACCTGAACTGGAGCGAGCAGGAAATCCAGGAATGGCTGAAAATGCTTATGGATACTTTCGATGTTTATAACCTGAAAGATCAAAGACCTGCCTTTGTCGCTCAAAGTGTTTTGAAGATTTTTTTATTATTGCGCGCTTTCGTCATGAAGCCTGAGATGATGATGTTCATCAATCCTTTCAGCAATCTCGATGAAGGTCATCGTAAAAAATTTGTTTCCTTGATTTCACTCTTTAAAGAAAAACACGGTCTGAAACATGTATTTATTATCTCCGACGACGAATCTCAACTCGAACTTCTGAATCCGGTAAAAATCAGGATTCAAAACAAGCAATTTGTCTATGAAGATGAAAGGATGTCCGCATGAATTATAAATTAACCGCGATCGAAAGATCCGTTGGCTTTTTTCTTCTTATCTGTTTCGTGGGAATGTTCACCATCGGAGCAGGAGTGCTGGCTAAAAATCTTTTCTGGAAAGATAAAGTTCATTTTAACCTGAAACTTTCAACCGCAGGACAACTGCAGGAAGGATCAAAAGTTCAGCTGAAAGGAATGAACATCGGAAACGTCACTAAAGTGACTCTGGATGAAAAGGCTGAAGTCATTGCTCAGATTGAAGTGAGCCGCGAATACTACAAATTTTTCACAACTGACTCTCAAGTGCAGATCATAAACCCCATGGTCATTGGAGATAAAGTCGTTGAACTGAAATATGTTCCTGGTCCAAAAATTTCTGCCGTCGGAAGTTATTTGCCAGTGGTTGAAGGCGAGGATCTGATCAATAAACTCTCATCCATCGATTTAAAAGATGTTGGTCCAATCCTTGCGCATTTGAAATCCACTCTGACAAAAACCGACTTGATCGCCGGCAAAGTCAATGGACAATTGCCGAAAATTTTCGCCAGGACAGATAAAATTTCCATTGAGACTGTTCAGGCGATTCAAGGGACAAATAAGTTGATCGCCGATTTGCAGGAGACAACTCCGCTGATTAAAAACTTGGCAAAAGATATGCCGACCATGAGTGAAAAAAGTCTCAAGGCCGTCAACGAAGCCATCATCGTTCTTCGGGCCATGCAAAAATCTTTTTTCCTGAAAGGTAATGCTGAAGAAGTGAAAAAAGAAATCGCAGAGAGCGAGGCTAAAACCGAAGGCCGTGCTCCCGCTTCAAAATAAAGGAAAACCAATGAGTAAATCTATTCTAATTCACAATCCACGCTGCTCGAAATCCAGAGGGGCCAAGGAAATTCTTGAAGAAGCCGGGGTTGAATTTGAAGTCATCGATTATTTGAAAGATGGTTTAAAAGAAAAACTTCTTTCTCATTTACCGAAATTAACCGGATTGAAACTGGAAGAATTAGTACGCACCAAAGAAGATCTTTATAGCGAACTTGGACTGGACAATAAAAAATTGAGCGAAAAAGAATGGATCGACGTTCTCATGAAACATCCCGTTTTATTGGAACGTCCCATTTTCATTCACAATGATAAAGCTGTTGTGGCCCGTCCAANNTGGTCAAAACCATTCTCTAAAGTCTGCTGGCACCTTTATTACTTATTTTTTGGCGAGTTGTTTCATGTATTCGTTGTTGCGGTTGAGATTGGCCCCGATACCGACAGCGAACTGATACCAAAGATGTGCTTGCTCAGGCGTGAGTGTTTCATCCAGGACGTCTTTAAAAAGATTCAACCAGACTTCCAGCAAGGGACCGCTGAAGCCCGTTTCAAAATGTTTTTCAACCGGATTGTACTGAACATCCATATAGGGTCTTCCACCGAAGCGAAACCACCAGAAGTGAGTCAGCTTATCAATATGATAAGGCCAGTCGTCAACGACACCAAAGGGACCATGAAGATGATCGTCGATTTGAACCCGGGAATAAAAAAGATTTACGACATTGTTGATGTCTTGAAAACTGAATTTAACAGAATGGACGTCAATACATTCATTCTTGTCAGGAAAATGAATCGTGTTTTTCATAAGTCATTCTTAACATATATCAGAAATATATGAAAGAAAGATCACATTTTTCGGGCCCTTTTATTCATCAAGGCAAACAAAAATATAAGACAAGCTGCAAAGGC
>DJVH01000073.1 GCA_002440825.1 Bacteriovoracaceae bacterium UBA6261
AAATTCTTTATTGCGAATATCAGAGGAAATCTCTTGAGGCCTGGTGTCGTTATTACAAAAACACCAAGGCTCAAGAGCTCATCGTACAACTTAAACAAAAGCATCCAAGAGCGACGCTCGCTGCTTAGAAGCGGTAGCGCAACCCAAGGCCGCCTTCAAGATCTGCATCGGTTTCAGGGACCAGGTCCATACAAAGCGCCAGCTCACCAAAGAATTCCAGATTAGGATTCACCATTTTGTAATTTAATCCAATTGGGGCACGAGGACCAATGGCCAGATCTCCATCATGCTTATGACGGTCTTTATCAATGACGGCCATTCTCGCTCCAATCCCGAAATAGAGCATTAAAGGGCTAGCTGCATTGATGTGAAAAGCGTAGGCATTTTCAACCAGATAATCCGCGTGAAATTCAAGCGACAGATCATCTGCCAGCGAATAGGCAATAACTCCGTCGATTGAGCGATTGCCGCCAAGACCAATTTTGCCGGAAATGCCGGTAGGAGCTCCAAGCACAACACCTAACTGGTATTCGTCTCTAGCAAAACTTGTTTGAAGTAATAAAAAAGTAGTTAAGGCCAGAATTAATTTCATTGCATCACCCTCTTTACGCATGCGTTATGAACCTTCTCGATTCTACCAATGATAATAATTGAGTTTTAGATTTTTCATAGGGAAAACGCGCAAAACGCCATTACAAACGCAGCTCTTTTGGCTAGGATAGGGTGGCTTTATCTTTAGGGAGAATTTTTATTATGGAATTAGTTCTTAACGGACAAAATTTATCTATTGATCACGTTTATCAAGTCGCATATTCGAAAAAGGGTGCGCTAAAAATATCTATCGATTCGAAGGCGATGGAAAAAATGAAAGCTTCACGCGCTTTTGTTTTTGATATCGTCAAAAAAGGAAAACCCGTTTACGGAATCAATACTGGATTTGGGGCTCTTTCGAGCATGCATATTCAGGAAAAAGATCTGGCACAATTACAGGTGAACTTAATTCGTTCTCACTGTACAGGTGTGGGCAAACCTTTTTCAAAAGAAATTACTCGGGCCATTATGCTTTTGAGAGCAAATTGTCTCATCTCTGGCTTTTCCGGAGTCGAACCAACGACTGTTCAACTTCTTCTCGACTTCATCAACGAACACATCACTCCCGTTGTTCCTGAAAAGGGCTCTGTGGGTGCTTCCGGAGACCTTGCTCCCCTCTCTCACATTGCTCTTGCTTTGATTGGTGAAGGCGAAGTTGAGGTAGACGGAAAAGTCATTCCTTCAAAAGAAGCCATCGCAAAAATCGGTAAAACGCCAGCTGTACTGGGGCCCAAAGATGGCCTTGCTTTGATCAATGGAACTGCATGCATGGCTGCCCTTGGCGCCCTTGCTGTTTTTGAAGCAAGAGCAATTATGAAGCTTGCTGACATTGCTTCAACGCTGACGATGGATGCGGTCAAAGGAACAGATAAAGCTTACAATCCAAAAATCACAATGCTTAAGCCACATAAAGGGCAAATTGCTTCGGTGGAAAATTTAAACAAACTGGTTAAAGGCTCTGCTTTAAAAGATTCACACCCTGACTGTCATAAAGTTCAAGATCCTTATTCTCTTCGTTGTGTTCCGCAAGTGCATGGAGCCTGCAGACAAACACTTCAGCATGCAGAAGAAGTGATTACAACAGAACTGAACGCTGTTACAGACAATCCGCTGATCTTTGTAGAAAGTGGTGAAGTTATTTCTGGCGGAAATTTCCACGGAGAAGCTCTGGCCTTGGCAATGGATTATCTAGCCATGGGTGTAGCGGAAATTTGCAACATCAGTGAAAGAAGAATTGAAAAAATGATGAACCCTGTTTTTTCAGAACTTCCTGCGTTCTTAACGAAAAACTCCGGCCTCAATTCGGGTCTCATGATTGCTCACGTAACCGCAGCTGCACTTGTTTCGGAAAACAAATACCTTTGTCATCCGGCGAGCGTGGATTCCGTTCCGACATCAACTGATAAAGAAGATCACGTTTCAATGGGCGTTACAGCTGGACGAAAACTTCACGAAGTTGTGGCGAATGCTAAATCGGTTCTTGGTATCGAACTTCTTTGCAACACTCAGGCGCTCGATCTTCAAAGACCGCTTACAACTTCACCTGCCCTTGAAGCCGTTTATGCAACAATTAGACATCATGTTGAACCTATTGGCGAAGACAGAATATTTTACAAAGATATCAACAATATTATTTCTCTTATCAACAGCGGTGACATTGTAGCAGCTGTTGAATCTAAAATTGGAGTGCTCAACTAATGAACACAAAAACAATCCCGCTACCTCCGACAGGTTCACAATTAACATGCAAAGGCTGGCATCAGGAAGCAGCTCTTCGCTGCTTACTTAACAACCTTCATCCTGACGTTGCAGAAGACAGAGATAATCTCATTGTCTACGGTGGCAATGGACAGGCTGCACGCAATCACGAAGCTCTTTACAATATTATTGAGTCGCTAAAGAATCTTGAGAACAATGAAACGCTGATGATTCAATCAGGAAAACCTGTTGCTATCTTTCCTTCTCATGAGCATGGTCCGCGTGTACTGATCGCTAATTCAAATCTAGTTCCCCACTGGGCAACCTGGGAACATTTTAACAAATTAAAAGACGAAGGTCTGATGATGTACGGCCAGATGACAGCTGGATCATGGATCTATATCGGCTCACAGGGAATTCTTCAGGGAACATATGAGACGTTCATGGCCGCAGCTGAAAAACATTACGGCGAAGGTAAAGATCTCACCGGCAAACTTGTTTTAACAGCTGGTATTGGTGGTATGGGAGGAGCTCAGCCGCTGGCCGTGAAAATGGCTAACGGTGTTTGTCTTGCGTGTGATGTGGAGAAATGGAGAATTGAAAAACGCCTGAAAACAAAATATCTGGATGTTCTTTGCGAAACATTTGATGAAGCCATTGATCTGGCCCTTAAATCCAAAAAAGAAAACAAAGCTATTTCTATCGGCGTTGTTGGCAATGCTGCTGATTTCTTCAAATATGTTTACGACAAGGGAATTGTTCCGGATCTTGTTACAGACCAGACGTCTGCGCACGATCCACTAAACGGTTATGTTCCAAATGGAATGCCTGTAGAAGTTGCACTAAAGCTTCGTCAGACTGATCCGAAAAAATATACAGAGCTTTCTTACCAGACAATGGGTGAACACGTGAAAGCAATGCTCGCTTTCCAGAAGAAAGGCTCACATGTTTTTGATTACGGAAACAACTTACGTGAAGGTGCAAAAATTGTTGGCGTTACAAATGCCTACGACTTCCCAGGATTCGTACCTGCTTACATTCGTCCACTTTTCTGCAAAGGATCCGGTCCGTTCAGATGGGTTGCACTTTCTGGTGATCCGGAAGATATCCGCGTAACAGACAATGCACTGATGGAACTTTTCCCAGAAAATAAAAAACTTCACAACTGGCTGAAGAAAGCCCAGGACATGATTGCCTTCCAGGGATTGCCATCAAGAATTTGTTGGCTGTCTTACGGTGAAAGAGAAAAAGCTGGTCTTCTTTTCAATAAGCTCGTTCGCGAAGGAAAAGTAAAAGCTCCAATTGTCATTGGTCGCGACCATTTGGATTGCGGATCAGTGACTTCTCCGAACAGAGAAACAGAAGGAATGAAAGATGGAACTGACGCAGTTTCAGACTGGTCATTGTTAAATCTAATGATCAATACAATGAACGGTGCTTCTTGGACTTCATTTCACCACGGTGGTGGTGTAGGTATCGGATATTCACAACATGCCGGTATGGTTATTTGTTGTGACGGAACAGAAGATATGGACAAACGTTTGAAGCGAGTTCTAAATTCTGATCCAGGAATGGGAGTGGCCCGTCACGCCGATGCTGGTTATGAACAAGCTATTGCAACAGCAAAGAATAGCAAACTGAAATTACCTTCATTGAAAATAAACTGCTAAGGAAATAAATGAGCATTAAAATTTTTCGAAATTTTTCTGAAGTCGCCACTCTTGCCGGTGCTTATCAAAAAGATGGGCGCAAAGTTTTACCGGAAGATCTTGGCCTTTTGAAAAATGCCACGATTGTTTTTGATGCTGAAAAAATTCACTGGATAGGTCCGGACAATCAACTACCGGATGATTATCTTGAAAAAGATTATCCCGAAATAGATGTTTCCGGAAAAGTCTGTGTTCCTGAAATTGTGGATTCCCATACACATCTTGTTTTTGGTGGCGATCGTGCTCATGAATATTCCATGAGACTAAACGGAGCTTCTTACGAAGAAATCGCTGCGGCCGGTGGCGGAATTTTGAATTCGATGAAAGGAACCAATGCTCTTTCGCGTGTTGAATTATTGAAGTCTGCACACCAAAGAGTTAAGGCCATTAAAGCTTATGGTGTTGGTGCCATTGAAATAAAATCGGGCTACGGCCTTACTTTCGAAAAGGAATATGAACTTTCACACGTCATTCATGATTTAAAAAATCTGGCCCGACCAGATGTTCAGATTATTAATACATTTATGGCCGCTCATGCGGTTCCGAAAGAATATGCTTCATCTTACGATTATATGAGAGATGTTGTTCTGCCCTTATTAGATAAGCTTGGCGAAGAGCAAATCCTGGATTGTGTCGATATTTTTCATGAGCAAAATTATTTTTCCAATAACGATGTTGTTGCTCTTTTTGAACGCGCCAAAAGATGGAATATCAATGTAAAAATTCATGCTGATGAATTCAATGATAACAAAGGCGCCGTTCTGGCTGCCAAGTATGAGGCGCTTTCTGCGGATCATTTGCTCAGTACAACTGAAGACGGCATTGCTGCTTTGGCTTCTTCAAATACGGTTGCCACTCTATTGCCAGGGACGGGACTTTTCTTAGGAAAACCTCAGGCAAATGCGCGCGCTTTACTTGATGCCGGAGCAAAAGTGGCCATTGCTTCAGACTTTAATCCCGGCTCGTGCCATTGCGATAATCTTATTATGTTGGCTTCAATCGCAGCACCTTTGTATAAAATGAATCAGGCTGAAATGTGGACGGCCATCACTTTAAATGCGGCCACTGCCATTGGGCTAAAAAATCAGGGTGCCTTGATCGCCGGATTAAGACCGCGATTTTCAGTGTTCAACACCAATTCAATAGACAGAATTACCTATAACTGGGGCAAAAACCTCGCAAACTAGTCGGTCTTTTTCTCTCTAAGTTTTTACGGCAATTAACCGTAAAGAAGATTATGAAAAAGTTCGCTGCGATTTTTTGTCTATTAATTTTGGTTTCTTGTGGAAAAGACAAGCTCAATTCATCTGCTACAAAAAGCACGGCTACTTTGACAGCTCCTAAAGAGTGCAACTTTACCAATTTGGGACCACCGGTTTGCGCACTATTGCCTCAAGATAATATGCTTCATGATTATTTTAACAAAGAGTACGCCGAATGCCTCGGAGCTGAAGTGCAATTTGAGGGTCATTGTGATTGTGCTGCTAATACTGTTCAGGTTTGTGCAGAAGATGGTCTAAGTTATTCCGAGTGCGATGCCAAAGCTAAAAAGTTAAAAATCGTAAAATACACACCTTGTTACGTAAAAGACATGTAACCTAATTTTTTATCCATTTTTTAATTTTTTCAATAGTCTCTGCTGAATTAAAGTCCATTGGTCCATTGCTATAATGAACGACCTTGCCACGGTTAAAAATAATCGTAACCGGTATAGCAGTCAGCTTTAAACCATCCGCAATTTTTGTTCCTTTATCCGGAATAATGTTGAGCTCTTGCTTAATATTTAATTTTTTTACGATTTTCTGGATGTTCTTCATTTGATCATCTTCATCTGTGTTGAATGCTAAAATCTGAACTTCATCGTCTTTGAATTTATTTTTCATCGCTAACAACGACGGCATCTCTTCCAGACAAGGGTTACACCAGGAAGCCCAAAAATTATAAATAACAACCGGGGCTTTAATTTTTGTATTTTCGATTTTCTTGCCGTCTATGGTCTCAAATTTCCCGCCAAGAAAATGTTTTTCATAGATCGCGTATTCATTTTCAGATTTTGTTGCTGCAATCAGGGTTTGATAGCCGACCTGTCCCACTATTGCGGCAGTAAAGGCCATTACAAAGATGATCAATGGTAAAAATTTCTTCATTTGTGATCACTCCTATTCGTCATAAAATTATACTATGACTTCACCAAAAGAAAACATTCTTAAAAACCAAAACGGTCAGACTTTCATCGAATTTATTTTCTTGCTCGTATTACTTGTTACCATTTCATTTAGCTTTATGCGAGGATTTAGTAATCATATTGGAACACGCTGGGAATACATGCTGAAGATTATCGCTACTCCCAATCAAAGTGAAGTTGTGTTTCCTTAATTATCAGTGAGCGACTTATGAAGTACATTCTTTCAATTGACCAGGGAACAACTGGCACAACGGCTTGTTTGATCGATGCCGAGACGTTTATTTTTATCGGAAAAGTTAACCAGGAATATCCTCAGATTTATCCCAAACCGTCATGGGTTGAACACAACCTAAACGATATCTGGTCGTCTGTAGAAAACACCACAAAAGAACTGTTGCGCTCTCATAATGTTCAAGGAAAGCAAATTGTTGCAATAGGTATTACTAATCAACGTGAAACGACCTGTGCTTTTAATAAAGCGGGAATACCACTTGCCAATGCAATCGTGTGGCAAGACAGGAGAACGTCAGAATTTTGTAATGAATTGCGATCAACGGGCCATGCTGAAAAAATTAAGACTGTTACTGGTCTGACGGTGGATCCTTATTTCTCCGGATCGAAGATGCAGTGGCTCCTTCAAAACAATTCTTCCGTTAAAGATGCTGCCGGGAAAAATGATTTATTTTTTGGAACCATCGATACTTTCTTGCTTTATAAATTATCGGGAAATGTTTCTCACAAGACTGATGCATCAAATGCTTCACGAACAATGTTGATGAACTTAAAAACCTGCGATTGGGATTCGGAAATGCTCTCACTTTTTGGAGTGAAAAAAGAATTTCTTCCTTCAATTGAGGATTCCTTTGGTACCTTTGGCGTTACCAAGGGTCTTTCTTTCCTGCCTGATGGTATACCGGTAACAGGAATACTTGGCGATCAACAATCGGCCCTTTTTGGACAAGCTGGTTTCTATGAAGGAGAAATGAAGTGCACTTACGGAACTGGTGCATTTGTATTGCTTAACACTGGCGAGAATCTTGTTTATTCAAAGTCTGGATTACTCACGACAGTAGAATACAGACATAAAGGTAAAACGTTTTATGCACTGGAAGGATCTAGTTATATAGCCGGTGCCGCTGTTCAGTGGCTTCGCGATAATTTAAAAATCATTTCCAAAAGCTCTGAAGTAGAACCTCTTGCTATGGAAGTTAAAAACCTCGATGAGCTGAAACACATTCTCTTCTTTCCGTTTTTTTCCGGGATTGGTTCTCCACATTGGAATGCCGATGCGAAAGCTTCGATTGTAGGTTTAACACGCGATTCAAGCCGTTCTCACATCGCTTATGCCTGCCTTGAAGGGATCGCGCTTTCGATCAACGATCTTCTGATGGCAATGAGAAAAGACACTGGACTTGCTATTTCTACATTGAAAGTAGACGGTGGCGCCGTTGAAAACAATTTACTGATGCAACTTCAGGCAAGCATTTCTGAAACAAAAATTATTAAGCCAAAGGTTATCGAAACAACAGCTTTTGGTGCGGCCCTGGCTGCTGCCATTGGGGCAGGCATGACTGAAATAGACCAGCTTAAAAACTTTTGGCAAAAAGATCGCGAATATGTGGGCGATGAAAAGTTAAACGCTTATACCAAAGAAAAGAAAAGTCTTTGGAGCAAAACCCTTAATCAGTTTTACATGTCTAATTAAGTTGCTTTAGCTGTTGATGAGTTTATCCAGGTCGCGGGCTTTCTTAATGCCGACTATCTCTATGTCGTATTTCCCTTTGTATTCTCGGGCTGCTTTTTCAGACGTGATAACTCGTTTGTAGTTTAATTGGGCCATTTCTTTAATACGCATTTCCATTTGCGGAACTGAGCGCACTTCTCCAGTCAATCCAACTTCACCAACAAAGACCGTACTTGAATCAATAGGCCTTGATCGGAAGGATGATAAAAGAGAAGCGATAATAGATAGATCTGATTCGCGAGTAGCCAGCTTCATTCCGCCAACCACATTAAGATAAATATCATTAAATCCTAAAGGGATTCCAAAATATTTTTCAATGACTGCAACCATCATGGCTACTCTGTTGTTGTCTATTCCTTGAGTGGTTCTTCGTCCGTTGCCAAATTTGTTTTCAACAACCAAAGCTTGAATTTCAACAAACAAAGATCTTGAGCCTTCAATGATACAGGTTAAAGTTCTGCCGTATGAATCTTGCAATTGATCATCGAGAAAGTATTGTGAAGGATTTCTGACCTCATCAAGACCGCTTTCTTTCATTTCGAAAATCCCAACTTCATTGGTATTTCCAAAACGATTTTTCATAGCCCTTAGTAAACGATAATGTCCAAACTGATCACCCTCAAAGTAAATGACAGTATCAACCATGTGCTCCAGAATTTTCGGGCCGGCAATAGAACCTTCTTTAGTGATATGGCCAATTACAAAGCAAGTAATTCCATTAGACTTCACATGATTCATTAACTCATAGGTGACTTCGCGGATTTGTGAAACAGTTCCTGGCGCACTATCTATCTCTGATGATGTGGTTGTTTGAATTGAATCAATAACAAGAAACCTTGGCTGTAGTTTGTTAATCTGCTCAAGGATTTTCTGCCAGTTTGTTTCATTGTAAATATAGAAACTGGAGCTGTTGACTCCCACACGTTTAGCTCTTTCCGCAACCTGATTAACCGATTCTTCACCGCTTACATAAAGTACGGTTTGATCTGAATACAGCTGAGAAAGTTTTCCCATAATGGATGTAAGCAAAGTCGATTTGCCAATTCCCGGCTCTCCCCCGATTAAAATCAAAGATCCCGGAACAACTCCGCCCCCCACAACCCGATCAAATTCACTCATGCCAGTCACAACACGAAACTGTTTTTCAAGGACGATCTCATTAATCAGTTTGGGAACTTCAGTTCCTTGAGCTGTACGCTTGTGAGCGCGGTTCAAATCTTTAGCTGCGACAGTCGT
>DJVH01000104.1:0-3451 GCA_002440825.1 Bacteriovoracaceae bacterium UBA6261
TTGCCTTCTTCCTGTGTGCCGGTAATTTTGTTCATATCCGGAACAAAAAACTTTTTGTATTCAACAGTCACAGTGTAATTGGAATTTCCTTCGGCATCTTTTGAGTCTTTGGCCAGAGTGAGTGAATCGCGAAGTTCAGGTGGATTGACGATGATTTCATTAATTTTGTTTTCGGCCAGATCTTTTAAAAGCATATCTTCGCGGAGTTTGCCGGAATCGAGCAGGTTGTAGCCCTGACCAGTAATGAAGACTGTCGCAAAAATAGTAAAAATGGCGATGGCAATCATGACTTCAAGAAGCGTGAAGCCGCTGCTGTTGTTCAAATTCTGCTTTAAAAAATTCTTGTGGAAAGAATTATTTTTCATGCTGCCATTTTTCAAAAATTTCCTGCGCTTTTTTTCTTTGAAGTTCGGCGAGATCTTTTTCAGCGCTGGTGTTTTTCCCCAACGGGTAAGATTGCCTGTCGATCTTCGCGGTAAAAGCATTAACCTTTAGAGAAATTATATCCTCATCGCTCGCGATTAGCACCAGGGCTTCATCCTTTTCCCCTGTGGGAAAAGCGTAGAGGGAGACTTCTCCACCGGTTTGCAGTTTTTCAGAATGTGGCGTGGCCACCGCGACAACGCGGATGTCCTGGGTCATTTCCCCATTCTTTTCCTGAAATTCGGAAACGCGGGTAAATTTCATATTGATATTTTTTGTTTCTTTCTTGCGCTTTTCTTCCTCTTCCTTCGATTCCGTCTTCGTTTCAAATTCAGCTTTGGGTGGAAGAATAAAATTATCGCGNNGTTTCAAATTCGGCCTTAGGCGGAAGAATAAAATTATCGCTGGGCCCATACTCCACAGCGTATTCCTGAGGTTCCTTGTCCAGCATCAAGTGCAGGCGTACAACGGTATTTTTTAAAGCGGCTTCATCGCCCATAAAACGAATCGCGCGCTCAATAGCGTTGACGTCTTTGTCTAAATCATTGCGGGAAGAAAAGGGACTGTTGAGACTGATTCCGAGGATGAAAGCGATTAAAACCAGGGCCACTAAAATTTCAATTAAAGTGAAGCCCTGGTTGCGAGATTGTGCTTGAAAAAATTTATTGAGGTGCTGCCTCATTATTACCTTGAGCTGGAGCTTCTGTTTCAGCTCCGCCTTTTGCAGCTGGTGCGCCTTTGCCCGCAGCTTTTAAGTAAATGTCTGCATCTGTTCCTTCACCACCTGCTTCTCCGTCCTGGCCGTAAGAATAGATATTGAATACTTTTCCGTCAGATTCATAAACGAAATCATGATCCCATGGATCCTTAGGAACAGCGTCGCCGTCGATAAATCCGTTTTGTGGATAATCTTTACATTCGCGGCCGCCCGATGGTTTTGTAACCAGGGCCTCAAGACCTTGCTCAGTCGTAGGGTAGAATCCACATTTTCTTCTGAATTCTTTTAAACGACCTTCGAGGTTGCTCATTTGGATTTTAGTTGAGTTGACTTGACCTTCATGAAGGTTGTCCAGGAATTTACCAACGACAAATGTCCCTGCAAGAGCAAGAAGTGTCAGCGCGATCAAAATTTCAATCAGCGAGAAACCTTTTTGGTTTTCTGCTAATGTTTTTTGTAAAAAATGAAATTGCATGTTTTTACGCATTTTTTCTCCGAAAATTATAGAATAAAAGCAAAGTGTTTTGATTAGTGTTTAATCTGGTTCAGTTCCATCATAGGAACAACGACCGAGAAGAGGATGAACGCAACAACAATCCCCATTCCTACCATCATTATAGGTTCTAACACTGATGTTAGTCCACTAAGTTTTGTGTTCACCTGGTCTTCATAGTTTTCTGATACAATTTTTAGCATAGGTTCGAGCTCACCCGATTTTTCTCCCAGCTTGATCATGTGAGTTACCATGGGAGGAAAGAGCTGCGATTTGATCAAGGGACCGGTGATCGAAGCCCCTTCGGATATACTTGTTCTTGCTTCATCAACGGCCCTTTTCATATGTACATTGGCCACAAGGTTCGAAACAATTTTCATTGAAGCCAGAATCGGAACACCTGACTGAAGTAGTGTGGCAAGCGTTGAGCAAAAGCGGCTGACGTTGATCATCGTGACGATTTCAGCAACGATCGGAAGCTTTAAAACCATCGAATCCCATTGAGCACGGCCTTTTTCTGTTTTGATATAGCGTGAAACGACAGTGAAGAGACCAAAGCCCGCAATCAGCAGCGCCCACCAATAATTGATAAGAAAATTGGAAATCCACACACAGATTTTTGTCTGCAGCGGCAGTTCGCGTTTTTGAGTAATAAAAATTTTGGTAATCTTCGGAATAACAAACATGAAGATAATACCAATCATTGTTCCGCCGGCCACCATCATAATGATCGGATAAGTCATTGCACCTTTTATTTTATTGCGAAGAGCGAGCTGGCTTTCTGTAAAATCGGCGAGACGAAGAAGAACGATTTCGAGCGTCCCTGAAGTTTCACCTGCGTCGACCATGTTCACGTAAACGTTATCGAAAATTTTGGGATAATCACCCAGTGCTTTTGCCAGCGAAGAACCTTCGTTGACCTTTTGTCTGATTTCAGAAAGGGTAATTTTAAGACGCGGATTTTCTGTCTGATCGACCAGGGCCCCGAAGGCTTCGACGACCTGAATTTTTGCGCGCAAAAGAGTGGCCAGCTGTCTTGTCATCAAAGATAAATCGGCGATAGAAACTGAATTTCCAAAAGAAATTCCGGCTGCGCCTTTTTTCATCGATGTCGACGTCTGTTCATTGATCTCAATAAGCATGATGCCCATCGCTTTAGCGCGGGCCTTGGCCGGAGTGAGTCCTTCAGCATTTAAAGTGCCTTTGACTTCCTTGCCAGATTTATCGAGACCTTTGTAGCTGTAGATTGCCATTAGTGTTGCTCTTCCTCTTCCTCGTTGATTGCGCGTGCCATTTCTTCAGCACTCGTAATTCCTTTGAAAACTTTTTCAAGAGCATCCATACGAAGAGATTTCATTCCATTTTTAATTGCCATCTTTTTAACAGAGGCGGCATCGGCCTTTTTCAAGATGAGCGGGCGAATATCATCTGTAATGNNCTAATGACCAGAAGTTCTGCAACGACAGTGACTCCGGCATAACCGATGTAATTGCATTTCGGACATCCCTTTGCTCTGTAAAGCGTGGTGTCTTTGGGAATCGAATGCACATCGAGCATCTGATAATCGTATTCGGTCGGAGTATAAGGTTCTTTACATTCATTGCAAAGGGTTCTGATCAAACGTTGAGCAAGAACGGCTGCAAGTGAAGACGCAATCAAAAAGGGCTGAACGCCCATATCGATAAGTCGGTTCGGCGCAGATGAAGCATCGTTGGTGTGAATTGTCGAAAGAACAAAGTGACCGGTAAGAGACGCTTGAACGGCCATCTCCGCTGTTTCCAAGTCGCGCGTTTCACCCACCATGATGACGTCAGGGT